>JALZAQ010000014.1 GCA_030948255.1 Gemmatimonadota bacterium | reverse complement strand
GATCTCTGTTCATCACGGACGACAGCGGCGGACGTATCTGGCGCGTGACCTACACTGGAGGGCGTCGCTGAGAGAGGAGCCCGATCGGACCGATGCCGCTCCCCGCAGGGTGACGCTTCGCGGTCTGGACGTGGAGGCCCATCTCCGCGATCCCGCGCTCAAGCAGCGCTTCGTGACGCCGATGTTCGACATCATCGCGCCACGCTACGATCGGTTCACGCGCCTCTTCTCCTTCGGCATGGACCGCCGCTGGAAGAACGGAATGCTCGATGAGATCCGGTCGTTCGCCGGTCCGGACAGTGTGGCACTGGATATCGCGTGCGGCACGGGCGATCTGGCCCTCGCCCTCTCGCGCCTCGCCTCCGGCGGCCATGTGACCGGCGTGGATGCGTCGGAGAGGATGGTCGGCGAGGCGCGGCGACGCGCCGCCGCACAGGGCGATCGGCGCGTTCGCTTCGAGGTCGGCGACATGATGCGTCTCACCGCTCCAGACGCGAGCGTCGACCTGGTCACCGCAGGCTACGCCTTTCGCAACGTGCCGGATCCCGCCGCGGCGCTGCGCGAGGTCGCCCGCGTTCTTCGGCCCGGAGGGCGCCTGCTCACTCTCGATTTCTACCGCCCTGAGAGCGCGCTCTGGCGACAGCTGCTCGTCCGCTACCTCTGGGCATCCGGCAACCTGGTGGGATGGCTCTGGCACCGCGAGCCCGTTGTCTACGGCTACATCGCGCGCTCGGTGGAGCACTGGATGTCGTGGCAGGCCTTCGGGCGGGCGCTCGAGAGCGCGGGGCTGGACGTCGAGCGTGTGGACCGGATGCTCCTCGGTGGCGTCGCGATCCACCGCGCGCTCCGGCGCTGACGGGATGACAGGAATCGGCCGGATGGCTGCACGGCCGACGTAACTCACGGCATGTCGCGCACGCGGACGGGGATGGGCGATTCCCCGATGCTTCCGCCTCCAAGACTGCCCAGTGCGTTGTCACCCCAGCAGTAGAGGGCGCCGTTCACCGCCAGCCCGCAGGCGTGATACCAGCCGGTGCTCACCGCTGCGAATGCGGCGTCGGCTGCCACCGGCTCGGTTGGTTGACGCCGCGGAGCGCGATCGGCGAGGCCGCTGCCGAGCTGGAAGAACTGTCCATAGCCCCAACAGTAGATGGCGCGGTCCGTCGTCACTCCGCAGCTGAACCAGGCGCCAGCGGAGATGCTGCGGAAGGTGAAATCGCCCAGCACGCGCTGGGGCACCGCGGTGGAGGTCGCCAGACCCAGCTCCCCGTTTCCGAGCTGGCCGTAACGGTTGTCTCCCCAGCACCAGGCCGAGCCGTTGGTCGCGACTCCACAGCTGTGCATTCCGGCGGACAGAGAGCGGAAGGAGAGCCCCTGGGCAGCCGGCCGGGGGGAGAAGCTGCAATAGATCTCCCCGCAGGCGTCCAGCCCCGCCGTGCTGCCGAGCTCGCCGAGCGAGTTCGCTCCCCAGCAGAAGGCGGCCCCGTCCGCTGTCACCGCGCAGCTGTGATTTCCACTGCTGGCCGTGAGCGACGCGAATGTCGTCGATCCGGACACGGCAACCGGCGTATTGCTGCACGGGCGACCAAGGCAGCTGTCGCCGGCGAAGGTGGTGCCCAGCTGCGCCAGATCGTTCCACCCCCAAGCAGTAGACGGCTCCGGTCAGCGCCAGACCGCAGCTGTAGAAATTCCCGGCCACGACCGAGCGGAAGGGGATCCCGCCCGCGACCTCCACCGGCGAGGTGGAGCACGCCACGGCACCGGTGCTGCCGCAGAGGTCGCGCGCCGACGTCACGCCGAGCTCACCGACGCTTCGACCCCAGCACCACGCGTGGTCGTCCAGGGCGACGGCGCAGCTGTGATAGGCACCCACGCTGATCGCGCGGAATGGGGGAGCGCCGAAGAGCGGCGCCGGCACCGGGTGCGGCACCCCATCGCTGCTTCCGCCCCCGAGCTGACCGTAGTCGTTCCATCCCCAGCAGTAGGCGGTGCCACTGGCGGTCAATCCGCAGCTCTCCTGCGCGCCCGCGCTCACGGCGATCCAGCTGCCACCGCTCGCGGGCGAGACGACCGCGACGGCGATACTTCCTGAGATTCCTTCGCTGGTCGCGGTCACGAGCGTGCTTCCCAGTCGCAGCCCCTCTGCGAGCCCGCTGCCGCCGACCCGGACGATGCTCGTGTCGAGGCTCGACCAAGTGATGAGCCGGCTGGTGACGGGGGCACCCGTGATGTCGCGTGGCGTGGCGCTCAGCCGCAGGCCGTACCCGAGCAGCACGCGCCCGCTGTCGGGAGCGATGGTGACCGCGGTGACCGCGGACGGCGCGACGGTGATCCGCGCCGAACCGATGTGGCCGTCACTCGTTGCCATCACCGTCACCGTCCCGGTCCCGACAGCGAGCAGGACCCCGGCCTGCGACACGCTCGCGACGAGCTCGCTGCTGCTGCTCCAGACTACGCGACGGCCGGCGAGCGCGCGGCCGGCGGCATCGCTCACCGTGGCCACCAACTGCACACGTTCCCCGACGGCAATGCTCCGGCCTGGCGCCTGCACCGACACCGCGGCCACTTCCGGAGGCGCGACGCTATCGCCGCCGCATCCCCCCAGCCAGAACAACGACGCGCCCAGGAGGACAGAGCTGGACATGCCGAGCTTGTTCCGGATAGGTGGCCGGGCGACAGCGGTTGTCCTGGTACGCACGTGACGCCACTCGGGATGAGGAGCAAGCAGCATTCTACGGAGCGGCCGCGGGTGGGGCAATCACGGCGCCGTGACGCCGTGGCCGCGGGGCAGTACATTTTCTCCAGCGTGGTGGCCGGCGGCCGACACGATCGATGAATTTTCTCGGAGGCGCTCCGTGAGCGAGTGGTACGACATCTCTGTTCCGATCGTGGACGGCGGTCTGCACTATCCCGGGAATCCCGAGATTCAGATTCAGCTTCAGCAGGCCATCACTCGCGGTGCCGGCGCCAACGTCTCCGCGCTGGCGTTCGGCTCCCACACCGGCACCCACGTCGACGCCGCGAAGCATTTCTTCGACGACGGACAGACCGTGGATCAGATTCCACTCGACCTCCTCATCGGCCCGGCGCTGCTGCTCGATTTCCCCGACGATGTGAGAGCGATCGGTGCGGAGCAGCTTCGCGCACGCGACCTGGGAGGCCAGAGCCGGGTGTTGCTCAAGACGCGCAATTCGGCACTGCTCTCGCGGCGCGACTTCGACCCTGCCTACACCTACCTCGCTCCGGATGGAGCGGACTATCTCGTCGGCGAGGGGGTGCGTCTCGTTGGCGTGGACTATCTGTCGATCGAGCAGTTTCACTCCGGGCACCATCGCACGCATCGGGCGCTCCTCTCCCGCCAGATCGTGATCGTCGAGGGGCTCGATCTCTCACGCCCACCCGCGGGCCGTTACGATCTGATCTGTCTCCCCCTTCGTCTCGCGGGACTCGATGGCGCGCCCGCGCGTGCCGCTCTTCGCGCCGCCTCCGCCGGTCTCTCGGCGTGATCCAGCACATCTTCTTCGACATCGGCGGGGTGCTCGGGACGAACGGGTGGGACCACGAGCAGCGGGCACGCCTTGTGGCGCGCTTCGGTCTGGATGCGGAGGACTTCGAGTATCGTCACCAGGAGACGGTGGGCGCCTGGGAGGAAGGGAGAATGTCCACCGACGAGTATCTGGACATCACGATCTTCGATCGCGTTCGCCCCTTCACGCGGGAGGAGGTTCGGGCCTTCATGCGCGATCAGAGCCGGCCTGATCTGGCGGCGATCGCGGTGGCGCGCGCCGTGGCCGAGCACTCGGATGGTCCCGTGATGGCGCTGAACAACGAGTCGGAGGAGCTCAACCTTCACCGGATCGAGAGCTTCGGGCTTCGCGACATCTTCGCAGCCTTCCTCAGCTCCTGCTGGCTCGGCTACAGCAAGCCTTCTCGACGCTTCTACGAGCGCGCGTTCGCGATCGCCCAGGCGGACCCGCGGGCATCGCTGTTCATCGACGATCGGGAGCAGAACCTCGCGCCAGCGCGCGCGATGGGCGTGACAACCCTCCGTTTCGAGAGCGCGCCACAGCTCGAGATGGAGCTGCGCCGTCTCGGCGCCCTTCCCTGACCAACAGGACGAATGCCATGCAGCTCGCAATGATCGGACTTGGTCGCATGGGTGGCAACATGGTCGAGCGCCTCACACGCGGTGGCCACTCTCTGGTGGTGTTCGACCGCAGTCCCGAGGCGACCGGCCGCTATGTCGCCATGGGGGCAGCCGGCGTGTCCGGCCTCGAGGAGCTCGCGTCACGCCTCACTCCACCTCGCGTCATCTGGATCATGGTGCCGGCCGGGGCCCCCGTGGATCAGACCATCGAGACGCTGCTTCCGCGGCTCGAGAAGGGCGATGTCCTCATCGACGGCGGAAACTCGAACTTCCACGACACGATGCGTCGCGGCGCGGCGCTGGCGGCGCGCGGCATCGAGCTCATCGATTCCGGAACGAGCGGAGGAATCTGGGGGCTCGAGAACGGCTACTGCCTCATGATCGGCGCAACGGATGCAGCGTTCGCGCTGTGCGAGCCGATCTTTCGCACGCTCGCTCCCGAGAGTGGCTACGCACACGTCGGACCGATCGGCGCCGGTCACTACGTCAAGATGATTCACAACGGGATCGAGTACGGCATGCTCCAGGCGTACGCGGAGGGCTACGAGATTCTCCATGCCTCGACGGATTTCTCACTCGACCTCGAGCAGATCGCCTCGGTGTGGCAGCAGGGGAGCGTGGTCCGGTCGTGGATGAACGAGCTGGCGGTGAAGGCCTTCGGCAAGGACGCCTCGCTGGCCGGGCTCAAAGGCTACGTCGCCGACTCGGGGGAAGGACGATGGACGGTGGCAGAGGCCATGCGCCTCGATGTGCCCGCGCCGGTGATCACGCTCTCGCTCCTCACCCGATTCCGATCGCGGCAGCCCGACTCCTTCTCGGCCAAGGTGATAGCGGCTCTGCGCAACGAGTTCGGCGGCCACGCGGTGAAGAAAGCGTGACCGGCCTCCATCCTTCCGTGGCGGCGCGCCCGAGCGGCCAGCGTCGCAGCCTCGCCGGCCCGCCGCGGGTGGCCGAGGCGTGCACGATGGTGATCCTCGGCGGGCTCGGCGACCTGACCCGCCGCAAGCTCCTTCCGGCGCTGTACAGCCTCGCATGCGACGGTCTTCTCCCCGAGCACTTTGCGCTGCTGGGCGTCGGCCGCGACACCCTGGACGACGAGCGGTATCGCGCGATCCTCAGGGAGGCGCTGGGCACCTCGGATGAGGTGAAGAGCGTGGATGATGCCGCATGGAAGCGGATGAGCGAGCGCATCCATTTCATCGGCGGGGATTTCGCGGACGCCGACACATACGCGCGAATGGGCGCGAAGCTCTCGGAGATCGAGAGCGCGCGTCCGGGGCGGGAAGCGAACCGGATGTTCTACCTGGCCGTTCCTCCAAGCATCTTCGAGATGATCGTCGGCAACCTGTCCTCGTCCGGGCTGGCACCCCGCACCGAAGATCCCGAGCACCACCCGTGGGTGCGCGTGGTGGTCGAGAAGCCCTTCGGCCGGAGTCTCGCCACCGCGCAGGAGCTCAATCGACTGGTCCTCCGTCTGTTCGCGGAGTACCAGATCTATCGGATCGATCACTACCTCGGAAAGGAGACCGTCCAGAATCTGCTGGTCTTCCGCTTCGCCAACACGATCCTCGAGCCGCTCTGGAACAGGGAGTCCGTCGCCAACATACAGATCACCGCGGCCGAGACGGTCGGGGTCGAGCAGCGCGGCGGCTACTACGAGGAGGCCGGTATCGTTCGCGACATGTTCCAGAACCATCTTCTCCAGCTCGTCTCGCTGACCGCGATGGAGCCGCCATCGCAGATGTCCGCGGACGCGGTTCGCGATGAAAAAGTGAAGGTGTTGCACTCTATCCGGTGGCTCACGCCGGAGACCATTCCGTTGGAGGCGGTGCGCGCCCAGTACGGAGCAGGAAGCGTGGATGGATCGCGGCGTCCGGCCTATCGCGACGAGCCGAATGTCGCGAAGGATTCCACCACGCCGACGTTCGCCGCGGTGCGACTGAGCATCGACAACTGGCGGTGGAGCGGCGTGCCCTTCTATCTGCGCTCTGGCAAGCGCCTCGCCAAGCGCTCTTCCGAGATCGCCATTCAGTTCAAGCGACCGCCGGTGCTGATGTTCGGGCACGAGACGGCGAGCGCGATCGAGCCCAACGCGCTCGTCATCCGGGTGCAGCCGAACGAGGGGATCTCCCTGGGGTTCGAGCTCAAGTATCCGGGCGCCAAGCTCGCCCTCACTCCCGAGATCGAGGTCGGCCGGGTCGCGATGGACTTCTCGTACACCGAGGCATTCGGGGAGGCCGGGTCGCCCGCCTACGAGACGTTGCTCCTCGACGTTCTGCTCGGCGACGCGACGCTGTTCACGCGCTCGGATGAGGTGGAGGCGGCGTGGCGCGTCATCGATCCTCTCATCCACTTCTGGGAGGAGAACCGGCCGGAGTCGCTTCCCGGGTACGCCGCCGGGAGCAGCGGGCCGGCCGAGGCGGACGAGCTACTGCAGCGCGACGGGTTCAGCTGGCGGAGTCTGTGAAGCCCTGAGCGTATCGACGCGCACGACGGTGGCCAGCTCGCGGTAGCGGCAGAATGCGTTGGCCAACTTCATCTGCCGGGGCGTTCGGCACTCCGGCTCGAAGAGGCGCGGGTTCGTGACGAGGATCGCGGCGCATCGGGCGCGCGACGTCGCGACGTTCAGGCGATTCGGACTGTAGAGGAACTCCATGCCGCGCGGCGCGTCCTCGGGTGTCGACGTCGCGGTGGAGTAGATGACGACCGGGGCTTCCCTGCCCTGGAACTTGTCCACCGTTCCCACACGCACACCCCGGGCACCCAGCTTCGCCAGAAGCCGACTGACCTGGGCGTTGTAGGGCGCTACGACGAGAATGTCATCGCCCGTCATCTGCCGCTCGTGACCTCCCTCATCGACCCATCTCACTCCAGGGGCGGTGAGACTCTCGACCAGCCGCTCGATGACCTCGATCTCCTCGACGGATGAGTTGCAATTGCCGTCGTGCTCCACTTCCACCGCCCGGAGCCCGCTGCCGTCGAGCGCGCCTGCGCCGACCAAGCGCTGCCGCTCCAGCCCCGGCTTCGACGCGAGCCGGCCTTCGTAGAACATCTCGGACGTGAACTCACAGAGGCTCGGCGAGAGTCGCCACGTCTGCGGCAGGAAGATTCCTCGATCGGGGGGGATGGTCTGGTGGCCGTTCAGGATGTGCTCGAGCGCGGAGGCATCCAGGCCGTCCGGATGGCTTCCCTTCTGCGGCTGATCGAGCTGCTGGGGATCGCCCAGGAGGACGACGCTCGTCGCCGAGCGAGAGGCGGCCAGAACATTGGCGAGTGACATCTGCCCGGCCTCGTCGACGAACAGAACGTCGACGGACCGAACGAAGTCCGCGCGCACCCAGAGCCACGATGTTCCGCCAAGGACCGCTACTTCCTCCGACGCCAGTGCGGCCCGTGCTTTCTCGTTGGTGTCGAGCTCCCGAACCGGCGACGTCCCCGTCGAGTCGTCCTCCTCGTCGCACTTGTGCCCGAGCGTCACGCCGATGCCGATCTTCCGTGCGTTGTCGGCGACGGCGTCGAGCAGGTTGCGAATGACGCTGTGGCTGGTAGCGGTGATCCCCACTTTCTTGCCCTGCCTCACCAGCTCGCAGACCATCCGCGCGCCCGTGTAGGTCTTGCCCGACCCGGGAGGGCCCTGGATCGCCAGAACCGAGCGATCGAGATCGCCGACGATGCGGACGGCGAAGTCCCCGGACGATTCGCCGGGCCGAGCGGCGAAGTCGCTCGAGCGAAACCGCGGCGGGCGCGCCAGGAGCAGTTGGCCGGCAGCCGCACACGAGCCGCTGGCGTCGTCATTGATCGAGCCAGCCTCGGCGATGGCGTATGCGATCTCATAGATCGCGTCCTCCTGGCCGGTCGTCGAGATATGCGTGTGCGCAAACACGGCCGTCGGATGAGCATCTGCACGGGCCGGTCCCTTCTTGATGTCGACCGTCCGCGCCGCCCGATCCGCCGCGACGACTTTCCCGAACCCGCTGCCGTCCTGCAGCTTCAGCTCGCTCTTGGGCCCGATCTCCATCTCCTGAAGCGGATACTGATATCGGTCGATGACTGAGCTGGTAGGCCTAGCCGTCTTCTTGCTGACCGCTCGCCCCAACCGCTCGGTGTGGACGAGCCCGGCAAGCGCCTGGGGCTCGTCGAGCAAGTCCTGCTCGGGTAGCTCACGGAGACGGAAATACTCCCACCAGCCCGCCTTGTCCTCGCGCCGGTGCCAGTCGAGCAGGTAGGCGAGGACCCACCGCGCATGCTGCTCCTCTGTCTCCTCGGCCCGATCCTCCGGAACTCCCAGGAGCAGCCGCGCGCGTAGCGCCTCGACCCGCGTCGCCCGCTCGTCGAGTGCCTCCGTCGGAGCTCCATCGGCAGGCGCCGGGCGGAGCACCTCCACGCCTGTCGCACCGATCTCCGCCCTCACCCCCTCCAACCAGTCGCGCAGCCGAAGCGTCGAGACGCAATCGTCCTTGTTGTACAACTCGACCACGTCGCGCACTTCCTTCGGGACACCGTCGCCGCAGCTCGATTCCAGCGCCTGCTCCATGTCGCGCAGGCCGATGCGCGCGTCGGTCAGCTCCACCGCGCGAGTGAACCCGTAGAAGATCTCGAGATTCTTGATCGAGTACCGCTCGATTCCCGCCGTCATACTCTGGCGGACGACGGCGTAGAGATCGATGAACCGGCCGGCGCGCAGCATCCGATCGAGCTCCGGCTCCCGCGTCGCATATCGTCCCATCAGGCGCTTGAACGCCGATGGCTCGTAGGGCGCGTAGTGGTAGATGTGCATCGTCGGGTGGGCCGTCCACGCCTCACCGATCAGGTCGATGACGGATTCGAACGCTTCCCTCTCCTCGCGCTCCGTGAACGCCCAGAACGCCTGGTAGCGGGGAACGCCGGCTGCGTCGACGGTCACGACTCCGAAGAGGTACTCGCGACCCCCTTCGCAGGCGTAAGGATCACCCTCCAGATCGAGGAACACGTCGCCTGGCGATGGCTCGGGCAAACGACTCAACCCCAGACCTGGCTCGAGAGGCCGGAGCTCGCGCAGGGGCGGGGTCCTGTCGCGCGACGCGAATTGCAGCCGCGCCTGCTCCCGCACGCGCTCGTAACTTCCGGCGCTGCCGCGGTTGGGCTTGAATGGCAACGGCAATGGCAGCCCCGCCAGTCCGGCCAAGGTCTTCACCTGACGGGATTCCAGCTCACGCCGCTGCAATCGTGAGATACCCGCGACGAGCGAGAGGTGGTCGTCAGCACGCCGCCTGCGATCGCACTCACCGAACCAGGCGCACACCTCGCAATGATCCACCGGCTCCGGATAATTGGCGCCTGCGACCAGGTCGTCGTCGAGAGCGACCGTCTTCTCCATCTGCCCGCGGATGAATCGGAAGTACGCGGAATAGTCGTCCACCCGATAGCGGTGCACGGTGGTGCCCGACTCCGGTGTCGCGACGTAGAAGTGCTCCGGTCTCTCGCCCTGCGCCACCGCCAGCATCTCGGAGTAGAGACCGAGCTGCAGAATGGTCCCGGCTCGAGTCTCGCGCGCGAGCTTCGTGTCGGAGATCTCGTACGACCACGCGCCGAGATCGCTCGGCGTCTCGACGCGCTGCATCACATCCGGCAGGCCGAACCACCGGCCCTCGCGGAGCGCTCCCTGAACGATCACGTCGACGCCGGAGCGCATCGCCTCCAGAGTCCCGGCACCCGCGGCGTCGCGATCCCTGACCTCGCGGAGGTCCACGATCCGCCGTCCCTCCTGTCTCAGCGATTCCACGTACGCCCGCTCGTGCGCGCGGCCGCGCTCGAACAGGAGGTCACGCAGCGGATCGTGCCACATGGGGCGCTTGAGCGTTCCGTGGGCCACGGCCATCTCGAGCCCGGTCAGGTGCCGGCAGCTCAGGAAGTTGGAGAGGTCCGTGGCCGAGAGTGACAGTTCCTTGCCGGAGACGCGCATGGGCCGGAAGCTACCGCGGCCAGCTGCACAACGACATGTCACCTCGCGAAGTCGATATACCCCTTCTCCGCATCCGCTCGCACGAGCGTCACCCGAACCTTATCGCCGACATCCATGCCGGCGGCGCCCCGCACCACCTTCCCTTCCACCGGTGGCGCGAGCGTTCGCACGTATGTCCCTTTCTCCGACGCCCCGGTGACAATCGCGTCGAAGGCCTGCCCGATCCGGTCGCCCAGAAGCTGAGCGGCGGACTTCTTCCGGATGAGCCGCTCGACCTTTCGGGCCGCGTCCTCCATGCGGGTGCAGCGCGTCGCGATCGCATCCAGCTCGTCGTCTGAGTAGGCGACGGCAGCGCCCGTCTCCACCGCCTTGAGTAGCCGCTGCATGACCAGATCGGCAAAGCGCCGGTTGGGCGCCGTGGTGTGCGAGTAGTCCTCCGCCGCCAGCCCGAAGTGACCCACGCTCTCCTCGCCGGCGCGATCGAGCACGTACTCGCCCGGTCCCATCAGCTTCACGATCGAGAGGGAGAGATCCGGAAAATGGTCGGGATCGGCCGCGCGGCGCTTCGACAGAAAGCGCGCCAGGGCTCCCGA
The DNA here is from genome assembly GCA_030948255.1 of Gemmatimonadota bacterium. GTDB lineage: Bacteria > Gemmatimonadota > Gemmatimonadetes > Gemmatimonadales > Gemmatimonadaceae > JALZAQ01. The sequence continues at coordinate 47,610 of JALZAQ010000014.1, read as the reverse complement.
GTCGGGCTCCTGCGGCAGCGATTCCCCCATCTCCGCGGCGAGCGCCACGATCCGCCCCCACCGCTCCGGGGCCTTCACCACCCGCCGGACGCTCGACGATCCCTTCTGCTCGAGGAACTGCGCCATCGCGACGTTCGCCGCGATCATGAAATCCTCGATCAGATCGCGCGCCGGGCTCTTACGTGTGACGCGCAGCTCGGTGATGATGCCGTCCGTCGCGACCGGCGTCGCCTCGATCGTCTCGAGCTCGAGAGCTCCGAGAGCGACCCGCTCCCGGCGGAGCGCCCGGGCGGCCGAGTCCTGCAGCCGGAGCTGCGCCTGGAGCCCCGGAGATGCGGCAACCTTCGCCGGCGCCTCGGTGCTCCCTTCGAGCCACCGTCCCACCGAGTCGTAGTCCAGCTGAGCCCGGTTGACCAGCACCGCTCGAAACACGTCGTGCGACGAGACCACTCCCTCCGCGGTGACGACGAGCTCGATCACGATCGCGAGCCGCTCTTCCCCTTCGTTGAGCGACGTCAGCCCGGTGGAGATCTCCTCCGGCAGCATCGGGAAGATCGAGACGCCGGTATACACCGACGTGGTGTTGGCAGCGGCGTGACGATCGAGAGGCGAATCCCGGCGCAGCAGGGAGTCCACGTCCGCAATGCCGACGCGAACACGGATCACGCCGTCGGGAAGCTGCTCGGCGACTTCCACCTGGTCGAGATCGCGCGACTCGACGTTGTCGATCGAGGACCAGATCAGCCCGCGCAGATCGCGAGCCCCCGCCGCATCGAGCGCTCGGCGCCCACCGCTCTCCAGCGAGTCGAGCTGCCGCCGCGCCTCCGCATCCAGCTCGATCTCGAACCCCGCACCCACCATTGCCTCCCGCGCCGCGGCGCGGAGGTCCACCCTCTTTGGTCCGCTCATCCGGTGGTGATCTCCTGTGACGCTGCCCCTGTGGGTCCGCGCGCGCTCCACCGCGCCGCCGACTTGCCCTTCCCCGACGCCTCGGCCATTTTCGCGCATGAAGCCGACGAGCGTCCCGACTTCGGTCGGTCGATCCGTCGCCCGCAAGGATGGCTGGGCGAAAGCCGCCGGAACGGCCCGCTACATCGACGACATCACGCTGCCGGGCATGCTCCACGGCCGTACCATTCGATCGACCGTGCCCAGCGGCAGGATTCGCGCCGTCCGCCTGGACTTCGATCCGGCGGGCTTCACGGTCGTCGTCTGTACCGACATCCCGGGTCGGAACGTCATCGCGCTGATCGAGGACGACCAGCCGTGCCTCGTCGAGCGCGAGGTACGGCACCTCGCCGAACCCATCCTGCTCCTTGCGCACGCGGATCGCGACCGACTCCTCTCCGCCCGCGTGGAGATCGAGTACGACGTCACCCCGCCCGTGCTCGATCCGCTACTCGCGACCACCCTGCTCAAGCAGCTGCGCATCGACAAGGGCGACCTCGATCAGGGATTCGCGGAAGCGGAGCTGGTCATCGAGGGCGAATATCGGACGGGGCACCAGGAGCACGTCTACATCGAGACGAACGGCGTCATCGCGATTCCCGAAGAAGGCGGCGTCACCGTGCGCGGCTCCCTGCAGTGCCCCTTCTATGTGCAGAAGGCGCTCAGGGTATTGCTCGGCCTCCCTGCCGATCGGGTGCGGGTGATCCAGGACGAGACGGGCGGCGGCTTCGGAGGGAAGGAGGAGTATCCCTCGATGCTCGCCGCGCACGCGGCTCTGCTCGCGCTCAAGGCGCGTCACCCGGTCAAGATGGTGTACGATCGCGTCGAGGACATGCTGGCGACCACCAAGCGGCACCCCTCCATCGTGCGCCACCGCACCGGCGTCACCCGTGACGGACGTCTCACCGCGATGGACATCGAGATCATCATGGACGGGGGTGCGTACGTCACGCTGAGTCCCGTCGTGCTGTCGCGTGGCGCGATCCACGCCGCCGGCCCGTATCGCTGCGACCACGTCCGCATTGTCGGACGCGCCGTGATGACGAACACTCCACCGAATGGCGCGTTCCGCGGCTTCGGCGCACCGCAGACGCAGTTCGCCACCGAAGTCCACATGGACCGAATCGCCGAAGCGTTGGGCATGGATCCGGTGCTTCTCAGGGAGCGAAACGCTCTCACGCCGGGCGATCACACCGCCACCGGGCAGCTGATGCACGAGGACTGCAGCGCACTCGAGGTGCTTCGCGAGGCGGTGCGGCGAACTGACTTCCACGAGAAGAGGCGCGCCTATCAGGGGACCAACAGAGGAATCGGTCTCGCGCTCTTCTATCACGGCTCCGGCTTCACCGGGAGCGGCGAGGTGGCGCTCGCGTCGAAGGCCGCGCTCGAGCTCACGGCCACCGGCGTCCGCATTCTGGTGGGCAGCACGGAGATCGGTCAGGGGACGCGCACGATGCACGCGCAAATCGTCGCCGACACCCTCGGCATTCCCTATGAGAGCGTCGAGGCAGCGCGGCCGGACACCGGCGCCGTGCCCGACAGCGGCCCCACCGTTGCCTCCCGCACCTGCATGGTGGTGGGTCGCATCCTCCAGCGTTGCGCCGAGGCGATGCGACAGCAGCTGGGCGACCTCTCCCCGGCCGAGTATCACGCGCAGCGGGGCCCGCTCCTGATCTCGCGCGAGTACGAGAAGCCAGAGGACGTGACCTGGGACGACGCCAGCTACCGCGGCGACGCGTACGCCACCTATGGGTGGGGATGCGATGTCGCCGAGGTCGAGATGGATCCCGACAGCTACGAGATCCGGCCCATCGCCATCACCGCCGTCCAGGAGATCGGGCGTGCGATCCACCCGGGACTCGTGGCCGGTCAGATCGAGGGAGGCACGGCCCAGGGCATCGGCTACGCGCTCCTCGAGCGCGTGGTCATGCGCGACGGGGGAATGGCCAACGCCCAGCTCACCAACTACATCATTCCGACGACGCTCGATACGCCCCCGATGGATGTCGTCATTCTCGAGCGACCGAGCCGCCATGGTCCGTTCGGTGCGAAGGGGATCGGCGAGATGCCCATCGACGGGCCCGCACCCGCTCTGATCAACGCCATCCGCAGCATCGGGCTCGACGTGCGCTCCATCCCCGCGACGCCCGAGATGATCATGGAGCTCTCGTGCGGCTGATCCTCAATGGGCAGATCCGCGAGATCGACGCCCCGCCGCTCAAGAGACTTCTGGACGTGCTGCGCGAGGACTGTGCTCTCACCGGCACCAAGGAGGGATGCGGGGAGGGCGAGTGCGGCGCGTGCACGGTCCTCGTGGATGGCGCGCCCGTTTGCTCCTGCCTCGTCCCGTTCGCACAGGTCAACGGCGCCGATGTCCTGACCATCGAAGGGTTGGGAGGCGAGCATCCCCTTCAGCGCGCTTTCACTGAGCAGGGGGGCGCGCAATGCGGCATCTGTACGCCGGGAATGATCATGGCCGCCCTCGCTCTCGAGCCACATCCTCCGATCGACGCTATCCGGAGCGCGCTGGCGGGGAATCTCTGCCGCTGCACCGGCTATGAGGCGATCTACCGGGCGATCCAGAACGCATGAAGGGAACGATCGCGGGACGCACGCTCCTCGAGCCACGCAGCGTGGACGACGCGCTCGGCATGCTGGCAGGCGAGGAGAACGCGATGCCGATGGCGGGGTGCACGGACCTCTACGTGTCGCTGAATTTCGGAACGCTGGCGGCCAATCGCTTCGTGAATCTCTGGGGATTGCGGGAGCTGCGCGGGATCCGCGTCGAGGACGACAGCCTGGTCATCGGTGCGCTCACGACCTACACCGACCTGATTCGCTCTCCGCTGGTATCGGCTCGCCTCCCGATGCTCGTGAGCGCCGCCCGCGAGGTCGGTGGAGTGCAGGTGCAATGTCGCGGCACGATCGGCGGAAACATCGCCAACGGCTCGCCGGCCGGCGACACCCTGCCCGTGCTCGCGGCGGCAGAGGCCGTTCTCCAACTCCGCAGCCGTGGCGCGGCGCGTGAGATTCCGTTCGGCGACTTCTTCACCGGATACCGCGCGACCGTGATGCGCCGCGACGAGATCATCTCGGCCATCCGCGTGCCGCCGGTCGAAGGCCGACAATGGTTCCGGAAGGTCGGGACGCGCGCGGCGCAGGCGATCTCCAAGATCGTCATGGCCGCGGTGCGCGCTCCCCGTCCGCGGATCGCGCTCGGGAGCGTCGCTCCCACCGTCGTTCGGCTGTCCGGCACCGAGCGGGCGCTCGCGCAGGGCGAGTCGCTGGAGGCCGCACGAGCAGTGCTCGAGAACGAGATCCGGCCGATCGATGATCTCCGATCCACTGCCGTCTATCGGCGCGCGGTAGCCGGCAACCTGCTCGAGCGCTTCTGGTCGGATACCGGGTGAGACGGGACATCGCGATTCGCAGTCGCCGTGTCGTCGCTCGCGGCGGCATCACGCCGGCCACCATCCTCACGTCGGGCGGGCGCGTGTCCAAGATCGCTGCGTACGACTTCTCCTCAGCACGCGACGTCATGGACGCGGGGAACGACATCGTCATGGCAGGGCTCGTGGACACGCACGTCCACATCGACGAGCCGGGCCGCACGGACTGGGAGGGCTTCCATTCCGGCACGCGCGCCGCCGCGGCGGGTGGGGTCACGACGCTGCTGGACATGCCGCTCAACAGCACACCCGCGACCACGTCGCTCTCCGCCCTGATCGCGAAGGAGGCGGCAGCCGCGGGGAGCTGCTTCGTGGACGTGGGCTTCATCGGGGGTGTGGTTCCGGGGAACGCGGGCGAGCTCGAGCCCCTCTTCGCCGCCGGCGTGCTCGCCTTCAAGTGCTTCCTCGTCCCGAGCGGCGTTCCCGACTTCCCTCCGGCAACCGAGCCGGATCTACGCGAGGCTCTGCCCGTGCTCTCCCGTCTCGGCGCGCCCTTGATGGTCCATGCCGAAGCGCCGGATCTGATCGACGCGGCAACCGACGTTGCGGCAGACTCGCTCGCGCACTCGCCGCGCGAATACGCCAGCTATCTCCGGACGCGACCCGCGACGGCCGAGGTCGAGGCCGTCTCGCTCCTGGTCGCCCTCGCGCACGAGTACGGCGCGTGGATCCACATCGTGCACGTCTCCTCCGCCGACGCGATCCCCGTGCTGGCGCGGGCGCGCGCCGAGGGGGCTCGCGTCACCGCGGAGAGCTGTCCCCACTACCTCTTCTTCTGCGCCGAGGAGATCGCCGACGGCGCCACGGAGTACAAGTGCGCTCCACCCATCCGGGGCCGCGATCATCGAGAGGCGCTGTGGGACGCCCTTGGTCGCGGCACCCTCGACATGGTGGTCAGCGATCACTCCCCCTGCCCTCCCGCGCTCAAGTGTCGAGAGAGCGGCCACTTCCTCGAAGCATGGGGCGGCATCTCCTCACTCCAGCTCGGCCTCGGCGCGGTGTGGTCGGGGGCGCGCGCGCGCGGTCACGGCCCGGATCGCCTGAGCGAGTGGATGAGCGCGGCGCCCGCTGCGCTGGCCGGGCTCGAGTCCCGGAAAGGGGTGCTTGCCCCCGGCGCCGATGCGGACATTATCATCTGGTCTCCGGATGAGGATCTCCAGGTGCGCCCCGAGTCGCTGCATCATCGTCACGCGCTCACACCGTACCTCGGCGTCGCGCTGCCGGGTGTCGTACGATCCACGTACCTTCGAGGGCAATTGATCTACGACCGCGGAGAATTCGTCTCCGACCCATCCGGAGTCTTTCAGAAGCATCGGGGCCGTCGATGAGCTTTACCGATCTCATCGACCTCGCCGCCGAACGCTTCGGCAGCGCCGCGATCGCCGCGAACGACGAGTTCTTCGCGCCGAAGGACGCTCTGCTCCTCCACGGCTCCCCCGTGTGGATCGAGGGGAAATACACGGAGCATGGGAAATGGATGGACGGGTGGGAGACCCGCAGGCGGCGCGAGGACGGACATGACTGGTGCATCATCCGCCTCGGTGCCCCTGGCATCGTACGTGGCGTGGTCGTGGATACGAGCTGGTTCACCGGAAACTTCCCGCCCGAGTGCTCGCTGGACGGCTGCGCCATGGACGGCGTCGCGTCGGCCCAGCAGCTCACCGCGGAGTCCACGGCGTGGCGGGAGCTGCTGCCGCGATCTCCCCTCCAGGGTGACCGTCGCAACGAGCTCCCCGTTCGCCCGGGTCCCCGCGTCACGCACCTCCGGCTCAATATCTTTCCGGACGGCGGCGTCGCGCGGCTGCGGGCGCACGGCGATGTCGTTCCGGATGCAGCGCGGCTCGCCACCGGCGGCGCATCGGTGGATCTCGCCGCCGCCGAGAACGGCGGGTTCGTCGTTTTCTGCAGCGACCTGCACTACGGCCACCGGCAGAACCTGATCATGCCCGGTCGCTCGACCTACATGGGCGATGGCTGGGAGACGCAGCGTCGTCGAGGACCGGGTCACGAGTGGAGCGTCATACGGCTCGCGGCAGCGGGCCGCATCGACCGGGTGGAGATCGACACCGACCACTACAAGGGCAATGCTCCGGGCAGCTTCTCGCTGGAAGGCTGCGATACCGGCGGCTCGCCGCTCGAGCCCCCGACCGTGGATAGCCAGCAGTGGACAACGATCCTGGCGCCCTCCCCATTGCAGCCGCACAGCCGCCATTCGTTCGACGCACAGGCCGCAAAGGGAGCGCCCTTCAGTCACGTCCGGCTCAACATCTTTCCGGATGGCGGTGTCGCGCGCCTGCGTCTCTTCGGTGCTCCACGGTCCCGGTGACAGTCTCCTCGTCGCCGTCCGTATCGCCCGGACTCGAGCGCCTCAACGGCATGACGCCGGCCGATGCTCGGCGTGTTCTGCTGGCCTGTTGCGGATCGACTGCGTGGGCGGATGCCGTATCGCGCCAGCTGCCGGTGCGCACCGAAGCCGAGCTGTACTCCCTTGCCGATCGCGTGTGGTCGTCGCTCAGCGCGCCCGATTGGCTCGAAGCGTTTCGCGCCCACCCTCGGATCGGGGAGCGCAGCGCAACGGAGTCGCGAGGCGACGCCGAGCAGGCCGCGCGCTGGTCCGCCGACGAGCAGGCGGTCGCCGACCGCGGATCTCCCGACGTCCAGGCCGCGCTGGCGGAGGCCAATGGCGAATACGAGTCGCGATTTGGCTACATCTTTCTCATCTGCGCCAGCGGGCGGAGCGCCGACGAGATTCTCCGCGAGCTGAAGGTTCGGCTCGGGAATTCCGCGGAGCGGGAGCTCGCCGTGGCGGCCGAGGAGCAACGACGCATCATGCGACTTCGTCTGGCGAGGGTGATCGCACCATGAGCGCCATCACGACCCACGTGCTCGACATCGCGCGCGGCCGGCCGGCCGTCGGGATCGGCGTCCGGCTCGAACGGCAAGGGACCATGCTTGCGCAGGGCGTCACCGATGCCGATGGCCGGGCCAGCACGCTCCTCCCCGCCGACCACAAGATGGAGACGGGCCTCTACCGGCTGATCTTTTCCACCGATGCGTTCTTCCGCGCTGCCGGGCTGGAGAGCTTCTATCCCGAGATCGTCGTGACGTTCACGGTGCGCGATCCCCGGCAGACGCATCACGTGCCGCTTCTGCTCGGGCCATTCGGTTATACCACCTATCGAGGGAGTTGACGTGTCGGCGACGCTAGGCCGCAACAGCTACGGCAAGTCGGGCGTGCGGTTGATGAAGGTCACGCGTACTCCGGATCGGCATGAGGTGCGCGATGTCACCGTCGCCATCCAGTTCGAGGGCGATTTCGACGCGGTGCACATGAGCGGTGACAACCAGCACGTGCTCCCGACGGACACGATGAAGAACACGGTGTACGCGCTGGCGCGACGGCGGCCGCGCGAGGAGATCGAGAGCTTCGCCCGCGCGTTGGTGAGCCATTTCTTCCTCGACAATCCTCACGTCTCGCGCATCGGTGTCGAGATCGTGGAGCATGGCTGGGAGCGGCTGTCGGTCGGCGGCTGGCCGCATCACCACGCCTTCATGCGGGGTGGCGAGGAGCGGCGCACGGCGAGCGCGCGCGGCACGCGCGAGGGCGTGGCGATCGAGGCCGGCCTGACCGACCTCACGGTCCTGAAGACCACTGGCTCGGGCTTCTCCGGGTTCATGCGCGACGGCTACACGACCCTGGCCGAGACGACCGATCGGATATTCGCGACGGTGATCAACGCCACCTGGTCGTACGGGGATCTGGATGTCTCCTACGCTCTCTGCCGGGCCCGGGCGCGGCAGGCGCTCCTGGATGCGTTCGCGGAGCATGACAGTCGCTCGGTGCAGCACACCTTGTACGCGATGGGAGAGGCAGCTCTCGAGGCGGTTCCGGAGATGGTGGAGATCAGGTTGACGCTCCCGAATCGACATCATCTGCTGGTGGATCTCGAGCGGCTCGGTCTGGACAACCAGAACGAGATCTTCGTGCCGGTCGCGGAGCCCTTCGGTTTGATCGAGGGCGTGGTGCGTCGCGGAGGAGTCAGGCCTACGCTGTCGGTGATGCCGTAGGAGCCAGACCTCCGCAGCTAGAGCTGGCGGTTCTTCAGGATACGGATGAAGGAACGCCCACGAAGCTCCTCGACGGTGAGGCTGGTCATCGCGAGCGCCTCCGCCTCGGTGATGGCGCCGCAGTTGATGCCCCTGACGAAGTAGTTGAGCAGCCCCTGTCCGGTGGCCGCATCGTCGAAGGTGTCGCCCACGAGAGTGGCCTGCGCCGACTTTTCGACGAAGTTGCGCAATCGGGCGCCCGCCGCGTCCAGATTCGCCATGAAGAAGGCGAAGACCGCGGCATAGCGCGTGGGGAGCTGCGCCGGATGCAGATCCCACCCCTGGTAGAATCCCCGCATGAGCGAATTCTGGACGTCCGAGTAGTGCCGCTTCCACGCGCGATGCACGGTCGCCACGTTCTCCGCCCGCTCGCTGGCGGTGGGAGCCGGGCCGCGGTGCGGCGGCACCGGCAGAATCGCGGTGGATCCATCCGAGAGCCAGACGTCCGTGCCGGCGAACGCGACCTGCATCATCTCCAGCGCGTGGGCGCAGGCAGGATGCTGCATGTGCTGGTGGGCGGCGGTGATGTTCACGCCAGCGGTGTAGTCGTAGGTCCCGAAGTGCGCCCCGATCATCCGCCCGGCGGCTGCCTCGTGAAGGGCCGGAAGAGCGCATCGTCCGGCCGCGTCGATGATGATCTGTGGCGTCTCCACCATCATCTCGAAGCGCAGCGATCCTGCGGCGAGCCCGAGCTGCTTTTCGAGCCGATCGAGGACCGACACGAAGTACTCGACCTGCTCGGGGATCGTCACCTTGGGCAACGTCACGACAAAGCCGGACGGCAGAGCTCCTCCCGACTCGCGGGCGAGCACGGTGAGAAAAATGTCGAGCGACCTGGTGCTGCGCCGGCGCAGCTCTTCGCTGAGTGGCTTGATCCGGATGCCGATGAACGGCGGCAGCGAGCGCTCTCTCATCCCGGTTGCCACCTCGCGCGCCGCGGCCGCGACGTGCGCATCCTCCTCGGCATCGGGTCGAGTCCCGTAGCCATCCTCGAAGTCGATGCGGAAGTCTTCCACCGGCTCGCGCCGCAGCTTCTCGATCACCCGGCCGTAGACGCGCTCGGCGAAGCCACGGCCGCCGGTGCGATCCGACGGATCGAGGTCGAGTCCGATGGCGCGCGCGAACGTCTCGGCATCGCCGGCGTTCTCCTCCAGAGAGCGGAGCGCCACCGCCCCGAGCTTCCCGGCCGAATCGGAGCGAAAGAGATGGCCCCCACCATAGACCGTGTGCACGGGCTGTCTCCGCGCCGATTCACCCGGATGCCGACTCCCGAAGCGGGCGTTCGCCCGCTGGAGCGGCGCGGCGAGCGATTCGAGCGCCGAGACGTCGAGGGATGTCGGAACGGCGGCAGCGTCAGCCATTGTAGATCCGTCCGCTCGTTCGGCGGTAGAGCTCCAGGACCTCCGTCGCCTCCGCGCGACGGACACCGCGGGTGATGCGGACGCCGCGCTCCTCGAGGTAGCGGTAGGATTCCGGAAAGACCGGACCTTCATCGAACGCCAGGCGCGAGGCGTCCTCCCGTGCCGCCCCGCAGACCATGCTCCGCACTCCGCTCCAGAGCGTTGCGCCGAGACACATCGCGCACGGCTCGCACGACGTCACCAGCTCGTGCGCCGGCATTCCGGGTGCGGCGAGCGTGAAGGATCCGGCACGGCGCTGCGCCATCATCAAGGCCACGATCTCCCCATGAAGAACGCAATTGTTCAGGCGAACGACCGAATTCATCCCCACCGCGATCAGGCGCCCGCTCTCCTGCTCGAAGATCGCGGCGCCGAACGGGCCGCCCGTGTCCCGTTCGACGTTCGATCGCGACAGGGCAATGGCGAGCCCCATCCGCTCCTCGGGAGAGGAGTACCGACGGTCCCAGTCGATCGCGCCCGTCACCCACTCGGGGTACGCAATCTCGATGCTCGGAAGAGTCACTGGTGGTTCCATGACCGCCTGATCAGCGACCGCCGCCTCGTCCGCCTCGTCCACCGCCCGACTCGTGGGCCGCCTTCCGGGCCGCTTTCTCCCTCGCGCGTCCCCGCTCCTCTGCCTTGCGGGCGCGAATCTGGGCGATGCGCTCCGCGATCGGGACCTCGAAGCGCTCGGCCGCCCTCTTCTGGTAGTCGAAGCCGGGGACGATCACGCGCGGCAGCCGGCGCCCGATCGCCCGCTCGATCGCCTTGAGGTCGCTCTCCTCCTCGGGCGACACGAAGGTAAAGGCGTCGCCGGTCGCCTCCGCCCGCGCGGTACGGCCGACGCGGTGAATGTAGTCCTCCGGGACGTGCGGCACGTCGAAGTTCACCACGTGGCCCAGCGCTTCCACGTCGATCCCGCGAGCCACGATGTCCGTGGCGACGAGCACGCGGTGCTTGCCGGACTTGAAGCCCTCGAGCGCCTCGGTGCGCTGCGCCTGCGACCGATTCCCATGAATGCGGGCGGACGGGATGCGGTTCCGCTCCAGCACCTCGGCGAGCCGATTGGCCCGGTGCTTCGTGCGGGTGAAGACGATGGCATCCCGGATCTCGTTGCGGGCGAGCAGCTCGAGAAAAAGGCCGCTCTTGAGATCCTGCGCCACCGGATAGATCGCCTGAGTGATGCCGACGGCGGGAGCGGCCTTCCGCTCCAGGTTGATCATCGCGGGCTTGTGAAGCAGCTCTCGGGTGAGAGCGATGATCGGATCCGGCATGGTGGCCGAGAAGAAGAGCGTCTGCCTCTTCGGCGGCAGATGCTTGAGCACCCGCCGAATATCCGGAAGAAAGCCCATATCGAGCATCCGGTCCGCTTCGTCGATCACCAGCACCTCGAGCCGGTCCAGACGCGCATAGGCATTCCTGAAGTGGTCGAGCAATCGGCCTGGCGTCGCGACGATCACGTCTACTCCGCTGCGAAAGGCGTGCTCCTGCGGCCCCATGCCGACTCCGCCGAAGACCGCCGCGCCGGTCACCGGAGTGTGCATCGCCAGCTCGCCGAGGTGCTGATCGATCTGCGCCGCCAGCTCGCGCGTGGGAGTCAGGATCAACGCTCGTGTCGTCCCGCGCGGCTTCTCGCGCAGGCGATGGATGATCGGAAGCAGAAAGGCAGCGGTCTTGCCGCTGCCGGTCATCGCGCAGGCGAGCACGTCCTTGCCGCCCATCGCGGGCGGGATGGCCTCCTCCTGGATGGGCGTGGGTCGGGTGAAGCCGAGCTCGCGGATGCCGCGCAGGAGATCGGCATGAAGGCCAAGTGAGGAAAAAGGCATTGTCGGGGGGAGGAGCGCAGCCGCCGTGGTCACCGGCCGGCCAGTCGCGTATTATCGATCGAGGTGGGACGCGCCCGGCGCGTCCCGCGTAGTCCGGGAAAGCTAGGCGAATTGGTGCGATTCGGCTACGCGTGCGCCCTCTCCATACACCAACGGACATCACGATGCTGCTGCAGCACTGCGTGGTCTCGCGCAAGACTCCTCGCGACGGAAAGCTCGAGATCAGCGAGCGAACGGCGGCCGTGGTGCGCCCTCACGAACAGCTCGTCATCGAGCTCCGCGGAGCGACCGCGCCCGCTCGTCTTGCCTCGATGTCCTGTGGCTGCCGGGGGGTCAACGATCCGCACGTGCACTTCTTCGTCGAGGCGGAGCTGCTCAAGTCGCTGCGACCGGAAGCACGCGTGGTGCTCGAGATGGCCGAGGCCACGGGCGCCATCTCCATCATCGAGGAGCGAGCATGATGCGACCGATCGAGCGAGCCCTCATCTCGGCGCTGTCACTGACGATCGCCGCGGGCGTGCGCGGCGCGTCGGCACAGACATCGGCGGAAGGTTACCCCCTGATTCCGCGCCCGCGCGAGCTCGCTGGGCGGGCCGCGCAGCCACTGGCCGGAGGCGTGCGCATCGAATCCGCGGCGCGCGGCGATTCGCTGGCCGTGCGCGCGGTCGCCGACATGCTGCGAGAGCTCGGCATCCGCTCGGCCTCACCGGGCAAGGGGCTCGTCGTGCGACTGCTGCGAAGCGATTCGCCGCCGGGCCGCGCGGCGCTGAGCAGGGCGGGCCTCCGCTGGGAATCCGTGATGCGCGGGGAAGGATACGCGCTGGCCACCTCTCCCGGAAGCGCGAGCATCATCGCCGCGACTCCGGCCGGCATCTTCTACGGAGCACAGACCCTGGCCCAGCTGATCGACGGACGGGGAGGGTCCGCCCGACTCCGGGGCGCGATGATCCGCGACTGGCCAGCGATGCGCTATCGGGGCTTCCACGATGACCTGTCCCGCGGCCCGGTGCCGACCCTCGAGTACCAGAAGAAACAGATCCGCACCTTTGCGGCCTACAAGATCAACGTCTACTCCCCCTATTTCGAGCACACGCTCTCGTATCGCTCCAATCCGCTGATCGCGCCGCCGGGCGGAGGGATGACCGCCGAGCAGGTGCGGGAGCTTGTTGCGTACGCGCGCGCCTACCACATCGAGGTGATACCAGAGCAGGAGGCATTCGGGCATCTCCATCATCTCCTCAAGTACGAGCTCTATTCCCCGCTGGGTGAAACGCCACACGGACACGTGCTCGCTCCCGGTCAGGCGGGATCCTTGCCGCTCATCCGCCAAATGTTCGCCGAGATCGACTCGCTCTTTCCCGGGCGCTTCATCCATCTCGGCGCCGATGAGACATTCGAGCTCGGGCGGGGTCAGAGCGCGGAGCGCGTCCGCACGGAGGGAATCGGCGCCGTCTACCTCGACTTCCTCAAGCAGATCGAGGGCGCCCTTCGCGGCCGCGACAAGCGCTTTCTCTTCTGGGGTGACGTCGCCATGAACTCCCCCGATCTCGTGAAGACACTTCCCAAGGACCTGATTCCGGTGGCTTGGGACTACGACCCTGCGCCGTCCTTCGACAAGCTCATCGCGCCCTTCCGCGATGCCGGGATGGAGACTTGGGTCGCACCCGGCGTCAACAGCTGGAATCGCGTGTATCCCGACTTCGCGCTCGCGCTGCCCAACATCCAGGGCTTCGTGCGCGATGGGCAGAGACTGGGCGCATCGGGAGTCCTCAATACCTCGTGGGACGACGACGGCGAAGCGCTGTTCGCTCAGAGCTGGTACGGAGTTCTCTTCGGCGCGGCCGCGGGGTGGCAGCACGGTGAGAGCTCGATCGAGGATTTCCAGCGCAGCTACGGGCGTGTGTTCCACGGCGACACCAGCGGACGGCTGGACCGGGCCCAGCGCAAGCTCATGGCCGCGCACCAGCTGCTCAGAAAGGCGGGTGTCGGCGATGCCAGCGACTATCTCTTCTGGCTCGACCCGTGGAGCGACGAGGGGCAGCGCCTGGGGCAGAAAATCCGTCCGGTCGCCAGTGAGCTCCGCGTCCTCGCCGAGTCGGCGATCGTGCTGGTGGCGGACGCTCGGCGTGCGCCCCTGCGTGAGACGGACGCGCTCGACGCCATGGATCTAGGCGCGCGTCGCATCGACCTCATCGGGATGAAGTTCCAGTTCGCCGAGGAGATTGCGCAGATGTACGCCAGAGCGGCCGACAGCACGAGCAGCTCCGCGTCACGCGATCTCGGCGACATCACGGGAATCAACGGGCGGCTGCAGGATCTGCGCGACGCCTACTCCCTCGTCCGCGACGAGTACGAGCGCCAGTGGCTGCGCGAGAATCGGCCGTACTGGATCCACAACGTCCTCGCCCGCTTCGACCTTGCCACCCAGCTCTGGATCTCGCGGGCAGACCGCATCGGGCTGGCGCGGCAGGCGTGGTATCGGACGAAGAAGCTTCCGCCGCCGGAGGTGATCGGGGTGCCGACCCCGCGCCCCAACACGCCCTGATGTCTGTCGGTCGCCACGGCTTTGCGCTCCTCTCGGCAACGCGCGCCTCTACCGCGTTGCTCCCCACTGACCGCAATGCGGCCGATCGGTCCTACTTGCTCTTCAATCGGGACTGGTATTCCCGCTCTCCCGGTCCGACGTAGATCTGTCGCGGGCGGGCGATCTTCTGCTCTTTGTCCGTCAGCATCTCCTCCCATTGCGCGAGCCAGCCTGCCGTGCGGGCGATCGCGAACAGGACGGTGAAGTACTCGGTCGGGAAGCCCATCGCGCGGTAGATCAGCCCGGTGTAGAAATCCACGTTCGGGTAGAGCTTCCGCGAGATGAAATAGTCGTCGGAGAGGGCGATGCGCTCGAGCTCGAGGGCGATCTCGAGATCCCGGTCCACCCCTGTTTCCTGGAATACTTCGTCCGCGAGCCGCTTCACGATCCGGGCCCGAGGGTCGTAGCTCTTGTAGACACGATGGCCGAAGCCCATCAATCGACCGGAGCCGCCCTTCACCTCCTCGATGAATGCGGGGATCTTCGACTTCTCGCCGATCTCGGCGATCATGCGAAGAACCTGCTCGTTCGCGCCGCCATGTAGCGGGCCGAACAGCGCCGCAATCCCGGCGGCCGTCGCGGAGAACGGATCCACGTGCGACGAGCCGACGGCCCGAACCGCGCTCGTCGAGCAGTTCTGCTCGTGATCGGCGTGGAGGATGAACAGCACCTCGAGCGCACGCTTGAACACCGGACTGGCCTGATACTTCGCCTCGCTCATCCGGAAGACCATCGACAGGAAGTTCTCCGTGTACGAGAGGTCGTTGTCCGGATAGACGTACGGAAGACCCTTCACGTGCCGATAAGAGAATGCCGCGATCGTCGGCATCTTGGCGACGAGCCGGATCATGGACATGACCCGCTGATCCGGGTCGAAGATGTCCCGCGCGCTCGGATAGAACGAGGAGAGGGCAGCCACGGCGCTGCAGAGCATCGACATCGGGTGCGCGTCATAGCGGAACCCTTCCAGAAACTTCCTGACGTTCTCGTGCACGTACGTGTGGAAGGTGATCGAATGCACGAACTCGTCGTACTCCGCCTGCGTCGGCAGCTCGCCGTGCCGAAGAAGCCAGGCCACCTCGAGAAAGGTCGCGTTCTCCGCGAGCTGCTCGATTGGGTAGCCGCGATAGCGAAGGATCCCCTGATCGCCGTCGATGTAAGTGATCGCGCTCCGGCAGGAGGCGGTGTTCAGGAACGCGGGGTCGTAGCTCATGAGCCCGAAGTCCCCGTCCCGACCTTTGATCTTGCGAAGGTCGAGAGCGCGGATCGCGGTGTCGGTCGCACTCCGTTCCGCGATCGGCACCGTGTAGTCCGTGCCCGTTCGCGAGTCGTGTATCTTCAGCGAATCCGTGCTGGCGCTCTGACCGTCGGCCTTCGGACTCGTCTTGGCCTTGCTCATTCCCATCCTCCCGGGGCGCGCAGATGGCGCCGGACTGCTACATGATGATCCCGACGGCGTGCGGCTGCACCTTCGACAAATTAAACGATTTGCCTGCGCCGCGCCGTTCCTGACTCCCACCGCGACCCCGGTGCAGGGCACGGGGCGTGCCGAGTCCAGGGTGGCGAGCCTGGGCGCGACCGGAATCCACGGTTAACGCCCTCGCGAGCTGGCCGTCTACTTTCTGGGAAGCCCATCGCCGGAGATCGTGGACAGATCGGCGGTCATCAGCCTCCGCCTGACTGCGGAAACGAGCGGCTGGAGGAGAAGATGCGCGCTGTCGCAGCGATGAAGGAACGAACAGGCCGGATTCTCCGGCTCGCCGGCGCTCTGCTGATTCTGCCAGCCGGAGCGCTCGCGCAAGGAACGCACATCCATCCCGGACACGGCGCCCCGGGCTCCGTGCCGGGCGCGGATGACCACGTCTCCGCGGCCGTGCACGACGCCATGAGCGGGTCGATGAACATGGGCACACACATGCGGATGACGCCCCCACGGAGCGCCACCGCCGCGGATTCGGCGCGCGCGCAGGCTTTGCTCCGGCAGATGCACAAGGAGCTGGACAGATATCGTGACGTGCGAGTGGCGGAGGCGGACGGATTCAGGCAGTTCCTCCCGAACGTCCAGCAACCGATCTATCACTTCACCAACTTTCGCTGGTCCGTCGCCGAGGCGTTCCGATTCGACCCGGGCAGACCGTCGTCGCTGCTCTATCGCAAGGAACCGCATGGCGCCTTCACGCTGGTGGGGGCAATGTACACGGCGCGCCGGAACGCTTCGCCGGACGATCTGGATGGCCGGGTTCCCCTCGGCATCTCTCACTGGCATCAGCACGTGAACTGGTGCGTGCCGCGGAAGGGAGAGGAGAACCGGTGGGGCGAGACACGTGACGGGAGTCCGCTCTTTGGCCCCCGGAGCCCGATCGCCACCCGCGACGCGTGCGATCGCGCCAACGGCGTCTTCCATCCGAACGTCTTCGGCTGGATGGTCCACGTGAATGCGTGGGAGATGAACGCTTTCGGACTGTGACCAACTAAATGCCTGCGAGGTCGGGCAAGGCGAGGCGACAATACTCACTGGAGCAGACATGCCATTGCGACGCCGAGCAGTCTTGTTCGGGGTGGTGCTCAGTCTCGGATGCACAGACACGACGGCGCCGGCGTCGCTTGTCAACGGCACATGGACGCATGATTTCCAAATACCGGGCAACGGTTTTCAGATGACTCTCTCCACGCAGAGCAACATCGTCACTGGCGACGGGTCGTGGGTCGGGGAAGCGTGCTGCGGGGGCCCGGTGACCGTGACCGGTAAGGTGGACGATGGCGTGGTGAAGCTGGATATGGCGTTCAGTGCTAACGGAGCGGTCGTACCACCGTTTGCTCAACATTTTGAAGGCCGAGTGCCCCGGTTCAATACCCTATCAGGCACCCTGACGGCAACCGGACAATCGATCCCGTACAGCTATCGGAGAATGCGGTAGACGAATGGTCGCCCGTGGGTATGGTAAGGGGAGGCTCGACACCTCCCCTGGCACCGCTACCCGGCACCTCTCGGCGAGTCCCGCCCCGCCCCGAGCTCCACCAACGACCCCAGCCGCAGCACGGCGGGCCAATGGCGGGCCACGGCGAGCACCACGAGGATGGTACCCACACCTCCGGCCACCACCGAGAACACCGGGCCGAAGATCGCCGCCACGGCCCCGGATTCGAAGCCGCCGAGCTCGTTCGACGTGCCGATGAAGACGCTGTTCACGGCCGAGACGCGGCCGCGCATCTCGTCGGGCGTGAGAAGCTGGAGAAGCGTGCTGCGCACGACGACGCTGACGCTGTCGAACGCTCCCGTGAGAACGAGCGCGACGACGGACAGCCAATAGGAGCGTGAGAGGCCGAACACGATCGTTGCCGCTCCGAAGCCCGCGACGTTCCAGAGCAGTGTTGGACCGGCGCGACGCATCGGCGGCCGGTGGGCGAGCGTCATGGCCATCACCAGCGCGCCGAGGGATGGCGCCGCCAGGAGCCAGCCGAGACCGGCGGCGCCGACGTGAAGAATATCCTTCGCGAACATCGGAAGCAGCGTGGTGGCGCCGCCGAGTAACACCGCGAACATGTCCAGTGTGATCGACGCGAGCAATGTCTTTGTTCGCGCCACGAAGCGGATTCCGGCCAGGAGCGTTGACCAGCTCGTCGCCGCCTGTGCCCGGGCTACGACCCGCGAGGAGATGCTGGTGAGGAGCGCGACGAACAACAGCGCGGCCATCGCGTTCAGGGCGTACGCGAGGGTGGCGGCGTGGGTGAGCCCGATCACAGCGCCCCCGAGTGCCGGCCCGGCGACCGAAGCGAGTTGCCAGCCACCGCTGTTCCAGGTCACGGCGCTACTGAAGGTCTCGCGCGACACGAGCTGCGCCAACAGCGAGCTCCGCGCCGGTCCTTGGAACGCGCGGGAGATCCCGCTGAACAGCATTGCGCCGTAGATGAGTGGCGTCGGCGCGCCGGTGAACGAGATCACCGCGAGCGCCGTCGCGGCCGCGGCCATCAGCAGCTCCGCGAGCATGAGCAGGCGGCGGCGGTCGAAGCGATCCGCGACATGCCCTGCCGGGAGAACGAGTACGATCACCGGAATCACCTGCACCAGGCCGATCATCCCGAGAGCCATCGCCGAATGAGTGCGCTCGTAGAGCTGCCATCCCACCGCGACATCCTGCATCTGGCTTCCGAGGCTCGCGACGACGCTGCCGGCGAAGTAACGCCTGAAATCGCGCTGCCGGAATGCCGCGTAACTGTCGTGTCGACCTGCCTGGGTCGCACTCAACGCACGACGACCACGCGTCTACTGACCCGGCCTCGCACGGTCGGCGGACCAGAGTAGCTCGGGTGTGATCTCGGCGAGCGAGCGGCAACCGCAGAGTGCCATGGCGAGATCGAGCTCGGCACGAAGTAGCTCGAGCACCCGGGCGACGCCGGCCTCTCCGCCGACCGCGAGCCCCCAGAGCACCGGCCGTCCGACGAGCACCGCCCGTGCTCCCAGCGCCACCGCCTTCAGGACGTCCGTTCCGCGTCGGATCCCTCCGTCCACCAGCACCGTCAGCCGATCGCCGACCGAGCGCGCCACCTCCGGCAGCGCGTCCGCGGTCGCCACCGCCGTGTCCAGCTGGCGACCACCATGGTTGGAGACGACCACGCCGGCCGCGCCATGGTCGGCGGCTCGGCACGCGTCGTCGCCCCGCAGCACGCCCTTCACCAGCACCGGCAGCCGCGTCAGCGTCGCCAGCCACTCGAGGTCGCGCCAGGTCAGCGACGGGTCCATCTGATGGGCGAAGTGGTGGGCAAGCGGCGAGTCCATCGGGGCCTCGGGGCTCGGGGCGGGAGGAGCGACCGCGTGGGGCACGCCGGCGGGGATCTGGAATCGTCGCCGCACGTCGCGCTCCCGTCTCCCCAGCATCGGTGCATCCGCGGTCACCACGAGAGCGGAGTATCCGGCACCCTCGGCGCGCGACACCAGCGCGCGTGTAGCCCCTCGATCCTTGAAGACATAGAGCTGAAACCAGAGCGGAGCACTGGTGCTGCTCCTCACCGCCTCGAGGGTCGAGCTGGCAAAGGTGCTCAGCGTCATGAGCGTTCTCGACGCGGCCGCGCCGCGCGCCGTGCCGAGCTCCGCGTCCGGATGCGCCATTCCCTGAAAGGCCATCGGCGCAATGCCGATCGGCGCGGTGAGCTGGCTCCCCAACACCGTCGTGGAGAGATCGCGCGCGCTCACGTCCACCAGAATGCGAGGCCGGAGAGCAATCCGGTCGTACGCGGCGCGATTCTCCCGGACCGTGATCTCATCGTGAGCGCCGCCTGCGTAGTAGTCGAACACGTCGGCGGGGAGACGTTCACGCGCGAGCGCCTCCAGCTCGTGCAGATTGATGAAATCGTCGCCGCTCACGCCCGGGAAACAACGCGCCTCGCCGGTCTGGCGCCAGAGGGCCAGCGGGGAACGCCCCTTGCCTCACGGGCCTGGCGCTGGCATGCCGCGATCGCGAGGAGCGTGTGGCCAAGAAACGTGGTGCTCTCAAGCTGCTGGGATTGATTGCCGTGATCGCGCTCGCCATCGCGCTATCGCGGCACTTTGGCTGGCTCGACTATCACCGCGTCGCGCGCGTCGCCCAGCGACTGCGGCAACAGCGCCATTCGGTCCGGCTGGCGCTGGAGTTCCTCCTGGTCTACGCGGTGGGAGCGACGTTCGGGCTTCCCATCACCCCATTCAATCTGGCCGGGGGCGCGATCTTCGGGCTCTGGCTGGGGATTCCCCTGAACTGGATCGGGACGATGCTGGGCGCGAGCGGAGAGTACTGGCTCGGCCGGGCCCTCGGAAAGGATGCCGTGCGCCGTTTTCTCTGGCGGCACGATGCGCTGCATTCGGTGGAGCGCGCCGAGCGCTTCCTTCCGATGACCAGGCTGCAGCTCATTCCCGTGGTGCCGCTGAACGTCCTCAGCTTCAGCGCCGGCGCGGCGAAGATGTCCTACCCGGTCTATCTCGCAACCGTCGCGGTCGGAATGTTTCCAAGCACCGTGATCTACACATATTTCGCCGACAGCCTACTCGGGCAGACGAGCGGCGCCAAACGGGGAGCGCTCCTTCATCTGGCGATCGCCAGCGTCCTGCTGGTCGCTGTCTCCTTCGCGCCGTCACTGCTCAGGCGGCTCGGACACTCGAAGCGCGGCTGAAGCGTCCCCGCAACTCACCTCTCACCCCCGGCAACCAGCGAACGATGCTCCTCCTGAGCCACTCCGACGTCGTGCGCCTCCTCCCGATGGCGGACTGCATGCCTGTCGTGTCGGAGGCGCTCTCCGCTCTGGCGCGCGGTGACGCCCTGCTTCCGCTCCGCGCCGTGATGCGCCTTCCAGACGGGCGGAGCGCCCTGGCAACCATGCCGGCGATGCTGCCCCGCAGCAACGCTCTCGGCGTGAAGGTCATCACCGTGTTCCCCGATAACGAGGGACTGCCCCTCGATTCCCATCAAGGAGTGGTGCTGCTGTTCGACGGCGACGGCGGCAACCTCCTCGCCATCATGGATGCGAGCTCGATCACCGCCATCCGCACCGCGGCGGTATCGGGCGTCGCGACGTCGCTGCTCGCTGCGGAGGGACCGGCGGAGCTCGCCATTCTCGGGTCCGGTGTGCAGGCTCGAACCCACCTCGAGGCGATGTGCGTCGCTCGGCCGGTGCGGCGCGTTCGCGTCTGGAGCCGCACGCGAGAGCGAGCGGACACGTTCGTGGAGTGGGCCGCATCGCGCTTTCCCATGCCCGTCGAGGCGGCGCCGTCCGCCCGCGCGGCGGTAGATGGCGCGACCATCATCTGCACCGTCACCGCGTCCGCGGAGCCCGTGCTCGAGGGCCGCTGGCTGTCGCCCGGGGCGCACATCAATGCCGTAGGATCCAGCACTCCGCGGTCGCGGGAGCTCGACAGCGCAGCCGTCGTGCGCTCCCGGCTGTTCGTGGACCGCCGGGAATCAGCGCTGCACGAGGCCGGCGATTTCCTCATCCCCCGATCGGAGGGCGCGATCTCGGATGGGCACATCATTGCCGAGCTCGGCGAGCTGCTCGTCGGCTCGGCGCAAGGGCGGCAACACGGCGACGAGATCACCCTCTTCAAGTCGCTCGGCATTGCCGTCGAGGACGTCGCGGTCGCGCGGCACCTGCTCGAGCGGGCGAGCGCGTCGGGCGTGGGCGCGGTAGTGGACCTGCACGGCGGACGTCATGCGCCCGCTTGAGCCCATCCCGCTGGAAGCGGTTCGCGCGGCCGCGGCCCGGATCGCCGGCAGCGCGATTCGGACTCCGCTCGTTCGGATGGAGGACTCGGAGACGGCGCGCGAGATCTGGCTCAAGCTGGAAAACCTGCAGCCGATCGGCTCGTTCAAGCTCCGCGGCGCCCTGAACGCCATGGCGCTGGCGTCGACGGAATCCCTTGCCAGGGGCGTCTACACCGCGAGCGCGGGAAACATGGCCCAGGGAGTGGCGTGGAGCGCGCGCCGGCTCGGCGTCCGCTGCCGGGTCATCGTTCCCGAGCGCGCTGCGACCGTCAAGCTGCGCGCGATCGAGCGACTCGGCGGCGAGATCATCCGCGTGCCCTTCGACGAGTGGTGGCAGACGATCATCCGGCACTCGTATCCCGGAATGGAAGGACTGTTCATCCATCCCGTGTCGGATCCGGCGGTGATCGCCGGCAATGGCACCATCGGGTTGGAGATTCTGGAGGATCTGCCGCAGGTGGATGCCGTCGTCGTGCCCTACGGCGGCGGCGGTCTGTCCTGCGGAATCGCCTCGGTGTGTCGAGCACTCTCGCCCAAAACCAGGGTGATCGCCTGCGAGGTCTCAACCGCCGCTCCCTTCTCGGCGTCGCTCCGCACGGGGACGGCGACGTCGGTCGAGTACGCTCCGAGCTTCGTGGATGGCATCGGAGGGAAGAGCGTGCTGGCCGAGATGTGGCCGCTTGCGCGCGAGCTGCTGACGACTGCAGTGGTCGTCTCGCCGTCGCAGATCGCCGAGGCCGTGCGGCTCCTCGCGGAACACAATCGAGTGGTCGCCGAGGGGGCCGGTGCGGCGGCGGTCGCGGCCGCCCGCTCCGGCGAGGCCGGCAACGGGCGCATCGTCTGTATCGTGTCCGGCGGAAACATCGATGCGGCCGTCCTGGCCGCGATTCTCAGGGGCGAGCTCCCCGGAAGCGCTCCACCGCGAACGGACTGAGGTCGAAGCGCGGCGCCTCGTCCATCACGAGAGCGGCCACCAGCTCGCCGATCGCGCTCGCGAACTTGAAGCCGTGTCCCGAGCAGGGGCTCGCCAGGATCACCCGCGCCTCCTCCGGATGAGCGTCGATCAGGAAGTGGTGATCGGGTGTATTGGTGTAGAGGCAGACGCGCGCTTCGCGCAGTCGGCCGTTGGCATCGGGCAGGTACCGCTCGAGGAGCGCCCGGATCGATCCGGTATCCTCGTCGGTGATCGCGCGCCTCACGCTCGCGGGATCGGTGATCTCGCCCTCGTGATGGATCCCGGCCTTGAAGCCGTCGCCAAGATCGGGGAAGCCGGCGAACATCCGGCCGGGCGCATACTCCCAGAGGGTGATCGGGCACCGCGCAGGCTCGAAGAGCTCGGGGCGGGAGCGCGGCTCGAACCAATGAAAGAGCTGACGCTCCACCTCGAGCGGCAGCTCCAGCCCCGCGAGCTGGCCCGGCATCCACGGGCCCATGGCCAGAACGACCTTGCGCGTCTGATAGCGGCCGGCGTCGGTGGTCACGCGCAGATGCTCGCCTGCGGCGTCCCATCGCTCGAAGCACTCCCCGAAGCGCAGGACCGCTCCGCTGGCGCGCGCGAGCTCCAGAAGGCTCTCGACGCAGAGTTCGGGAAGGAGAAGGCCGGCACGCGGCTCGAGCAGCCCGATCATGTCCTCCTCGGGCGCGAACGCGGGAAATAGTTCTCGGATCCTCGGGGCATCGAGGAGCTCGTGCGGAAGCCCGTGTCGCTCGGCGCTCGACCGAGCGCCGGCGACGAGCTCCCCCTCTGGAGGTCCGAGCATCATCCCGCCGGTCCGGAGAAAGAGAGCCCTTCCGCTCTCCCTCTCCAGGTCGGACCAGGCGCGATACGCCTGCTGCACGAGCGGCACGTACAGGGGATGCTCGTAATAGGCCTCTCGAATGATTCGCGTGCGTCCGTGCGTCGACCCCTTCTGGTGCGGCGGCGTGAAGAGATCGAGCCCGAGCACGCGCAGTCCGCGCTTCGCCAGCGCGTGAATGGTCGCGCTGCCCATGGCGCCCAATCCCACCACCACGGCGTCGAAGGATGGATATGTCATGAGTCGCATCATGTAACGCATCGGGGCGGCGCGCGGTAGAGACTCGCGCGAGCCTCAGGCTGGCCCGACACGGCGCCACCCCCCATCTTTCGACCCCACATGCCCGGCGCTGCCACGCTCACGGGCTTCCTTCACGACAGACCGATACTCATGGCGTCCACCGCCCGCGCGGACCTCGACTACCGACCGTCATATCTCGCCGCGACGATCACGTCGTTGCTCGTCTTTCTCCTGTACATCATCACCATGTCGCCGACGACGGCGATGTGGGACACGAGCGAGTATCTGACGGCGGCCTACATCCTCGGGCTCCCGCACCCCCCGGGGAATCCGCTCTTCGTGCTGCTCGGCCGCGTCTTCGCGGTCCTTCCGATCGCTCCCACGGTGGCGCAGCGGGTGAACGTACTGGCCGCCATCTGCAGTGCCGCGTCCGCCGGCTTCTGGTTTCTCGTCACCGAGCGCGTGCTCGTGAGCTGGTTTGCGGAGCGCTGGCAGCGGGTAGTGGGCGGGGCCTTGTCCGCCCTCATCGGCTCGACGGCGTTCACAGTGTGGAACCAATCCGTCGTGAACGAGAAGGTGTACACCGTCGCGCTCCTCGGCGTCGCCGTGGTGTGCTGGCTCACGGTGAAATGGTGCGATGATCCCGACGGGTTACGGGCCGACCGCATCCTTATCCTCATCGCCTACCTGCTCGGGCTGGGCTACGCGAACCACATGGCGGGGATGCTGGCCGCACCGGCGGTTGCCGCTGCCGTTCTCGTCCGCCGGCCCCGGACGCTGCTACGCTGGAAGTTGCTCGTTGCCTGCGTGGGCGCGGTCGTGCTGGGAATGACTCCCTTCATGACCCAGCCGATCAGAGCCGCGCAGCACCCGGAGCTGAACACCGGAGAGCCTACTGGCTGCGTGGACAAGCTCGCGCTCTCCTGCACCTTCAGCGCCGAGACGAAGCAGCGCTTCATGGACAACTTCAACCGCGTTCAGTACGGCAAGCCGGATCTGTCGGTGCGCCAGGCGCCCTTCACCGCTCAGATCGGCATGTGGTGGTTCTACTTCAAGTGGCAGTGGCTACGAAGCGCCCACGACGAGCACGACGGATTGCAGACGGCGCTCGCGGCGCTGTTTCTCATTCTCGGCCTGGCCGGCGGCTACGTCCACTGGCGTCACGACCGGGCATCCTTCTGGTTCTTCGGTCCGCTCATGTTCACGGTCACGCTCGGGCTGATCTACTATCTGAACTTCAAGTACGGCTACTCGCAGTCTCCCGAGCTCGGCGGGACGGTGGATCGGGAGGTGCGCGATCGGGATTATTTCTACCTCTGGAGCTTCTCTGCCTGGAGCGTGTGGGCGGCGCTGGGACTCGTCTACCTCTGGGAGACCGTGGCGGCGCTCTTCGGCGCCGATGAGGTGAAGCTCGGAAAGGAAGTGGTGGAGCAGCCGCGACGGAGGAGCTGGATGATGGCGACGCCGGTGCTCGCCATCGCCCTCTTCCCGCTCGTCGGGAACTGGAACCAGGCCTCGCGGGCCGGTGACAACTTCACCCGCGACTGGGCGATCGACCTGCTGAACTCCGTCGAGCCGTATGGCATCCTGATCACCGGCGGCGACAACGACACCTTCCCACTCTGGTACGCGCAGGAGGTGGAGGGGGTGCGCAAGGATGTGACCGTCGCCGTCACCTCGCTCCTCAACACCGATTGGTACGTGCGCCAGATCGTTCGCCGTCCGATCTATGCGTACGAGCCGGTGAAGGGTCCGGTCATCTATCGGGACCGCAGCTGGAAGAAGCCTGCCCGCCCCGCGCTCCCCCTCACGATCGCCGAAGCGGATGCCATCCCGCCGTACCAGGAGCTGCGCGCACCCCAGATTTTCCAGAAGGACAGCATCGTCGCCACGATCAAGCCCGGCATTCTGTCGCGCGACCAGATGATCGCGCTGATCATGATCAAGGAGAGCTTTCCCGAGCGCCCCATGTACTTCGCGCGCTCGGCCGGAGCGTATGGGCAGGGGTTGGGTCTCAGCGACTATCTGGTCACCCAGGGTCTGGCGCGTCGCCTCATGCCCGCGCGCATCAAGCCGGGCAAGGATACCGTGCTCATCCCCGGAGACGGATGGCTCGATGTCGCTCGGACGCAGGCACTCTGGAAGGAGTTCAAGGCGCCGGCCGACGTCATCCGGCGTGATGAGTGGGTGGATCGGGCGTCCGTGAATGTCCCGCTCGGCTATCTCTTCGTCGGAGGAATGCTCGCCGAGGCGCTGGGCGAGCGGGGCGACACGCAGGGGGCAGCGCGGCTCATGGACACGGTGCGGCAGATCGCCAAGGCGACGCGCGAGGAAGGGCTGCTCGCCGACTTCTCCGCTCCCACGCCTCCACCGGTACCGCTCGGCGAGAGCACCGGCGTGAAGATCAAGCCGTAGGTGCAGGCGAGCGGGCGGATGCGCGCTGCCGTCATCACGCGGCCCAGCGGTCCCGACGTGCTCGAGATTCGCGACGTGGATGCGCCGCGCCCCGGGACCGGCGAGGTGCTGGTGCGCGTCCGGGGGTCGGCGCTCAATCGCGCCGATGTGCTGCAGCGGCAAGGTCGCTATCCCGCCCCGCCCGGTGCGCCGGCGGACATTCCGGGGCTCGAGTTCGCGGGTGAAATCGCCGAGCTGGGCCCGAACGCCTCGCGCTGGAGGGTGGGTCAGCGCGTCTTTGGCCTCGCCGCCGGCGGCGCGCACGCCGAGCTCATCACCGCGCACGAGCGCACGCTCGCCGAGCTGCCGGATTCGCTTTCCTGGACCGATGCCGGTGCGACCCCCGAAGCCTTCATCACCGCGCATGACGCGCTCATCACCCAGGCGCAGCTTCGCCGTGGTGAGCGGCTTCTGATCCACGCCGTCGGCTCCGGCGTCGGGCTCGCCGCTCTGCAGCTCGCTCGAGCGATCGGCGCCGTCCCCTTCGGCACATCCCGCACAGCCGACAAGCTGGAGCGCGCGCGGGAGCACGGCCTCGAGCAAGGGATTGCACTCGACGACCTCGCCTCACTGGCGCCCGCCGTGGCCGAGTGGACCGGGGGGTTGGGAATGGACGTGGTACTCGATCTGGTCGGAGGACCCTTCGCCGGCGCAAGCGTGGCAACACTGGCGCTCCATGGCCGGCTGATGCTCGTCGGCACCGTCGCCGGAGGACGAACGGAGCTCGACCTGGGGCGGGTGCTTCACAATCGGCTCACCATTCGCGGCACCGTGCTGCGAGCGCGCGGTCTCGAGGAAAAGGCGCTGGCCACCGAGGCCTTCACCGCCGACGTCGTGCCTCTGCTCGCGCGAGGCACCGTGCGGCCCGTCATCGACAGCCGCTTTCCGCTGGCGCGGACGGCCGACGCGCACGCCCGCCTCGAAAGCAACGCCACCTTCGGCAAGGTGGCCCTCGGCATCCCCGACTAGATCATGCCGCGAAGCGCGAGAAGCGCGAGAGGCTGAACGGGGCGAGATCCACACCACTCCCACCGGAGCACAAGAGGTCGGCCAGAATCTCGCCCACCGCGGGAGCCAGCGCGAAGCCATGACCCGAGTCGGCTGTCGCGATCACCACTCGTGGGTTGGCGGGATGTGTGTCGATGATGAAATCGCGGTCCGGCGTGTTGGTGTAGCGTCCCACCGCCGTAGCGCGGATCTGGCCCGCCGCCTGCGGCATGAGCTGCCGAACCAGATGCTGCATGTAACCTCTCTCCTCGAATGACACGCCGCGCGTTTCGCTGTCGGGATTCAGGTCCTCCCCGTGGCGATGCAGAGCGACGCGTATTCCTTCCCCGGTATCGGGAAACATCGTAAGCTCATAGTCCGGCTCGTACTCCCACACGACCGCCGGACAGCGGTCCACATCGTACAGGCCGATCGGGTGCACGGGATCGAACCAGTAATAGACCTGCCGCTCCACCCAGAGCCACAGCTTGAGCCGCGCGATGAGCTTCTGCAGCCACGGGCCTGCGGCGAGGAGGAGTCGGGATCCATGATACACGGTGGTCGAGGTGGCGACGGTGACCCCCGACTCGTCCGCCTCCCACCAGTTCACGTTCTCACCGAAGTGCAGCTCCGCCCCGACGCGACGCGCCCGAGCGTGCAGAGCCTCCAGGCAGCTCTCCGGCGAGAGCATGAACGCGCCGGGCTCGTACAGCCCCACCATGTCGCTCGCGGGCTGCAGGCCGGGGAAGCCGTTCCTGATCTGGGCCGCCGACATCTCGATCGGTTTGACATCGAGCGCCTCCGCGCTTCGTCGGGCCGCGCCGATCAGCGTGCTCTCCGGCCCACCGATGGCCAGCGCTCCGGTGGGATAGGCGAGTGTGACACCCGCGTCGCTCTCGAGCTCCTTCCACCGACGAGCGGCGCGCCGCGCCAGAGGAACATACCTGGGACCGTCGAGCCACCCCTCGCGCAGCACCGCCGCACGCCCATTGGTCGAGCCAAGGGAGTGCGGGACAGCGTAGCGGTCGATCGCGAGGACGCGCGCTCCGCTCCGCGCGATGTCGTACGCAGCCGCGCTCCCGGTCGCGCCGAGACCGATGATGATGACGTCGTGAACCGTCGGCATGGAAAGGAGGAAGGGCAGTCTATCTACCGCATTCCGGTCGCGCTGTCACTACCCGGCTGTCGTCCTGTCCGCCGCCAGGGGCCCAACCGGTGTGTCCAGCGCCGGAAAGGCGCCGTCCCAAAATGTGGACGACCGGAGAGGAATTCGAGTGGCAGATTGCGGGCTGACAACGACTTGTGCCCAGGCACGCTCCTGGCAATGTTCCATCCAGCGGGTGATGGTGTTCCCGGTCTCCTCCCGGAGGAGTAATGCTGCTTTCACTCGTCCTTTCGCTCGGCACGGCGCTGTTCTCGCCGGTCACTCTCCCGGATCCCGATCCGGCTGTTCGCATCTCGCTCGACCACCATCGCTACGAGCGAGGAGAGCGGGGCCGCGTGCACGTGCGAACTCGCGATGACGGGTACGTGGTCGTCCTCCATGTCGATCCCGATGGGCGGATTCGCGTGCTCTTTCCCGTGGATCCGGGTGACGACGCCTTTCTTCGCGGCGGGCACGAGTACGAGATCCGCTCTCGCGGCAATCGCGACGCCTTCACCGTGGCGCAGGGAGGCGGCAGTGGCTCTCTCTACGCCGCCTTCTCCTCGGACCCGTTTCGTTTCGATGCTTTCGTGCTGGGCGACCACTGGGACTTTCGTGCTCTCTCCGACAGCGCCGCCTCGGGCGATACGGAGGCCCGGATCAATGCGATCGTTTCACGCATGAGCACCGGACGGCACTTCGACTACGACATCGCGTCGTACACCGTGGTATCGTCCGTCGCCTATGAGGGAGGCCGCTACGACCCGTACTGGGATCCCTGGTACGACCCTTACTACTATCATCCCGCCCTCTACCATCCGGGCTTCTTCAACATCGATATCTGCTTGGCCTGTCGCCATCACTTCCGCGGATACCGGGTTTTCTACGATCCCTACTGGTCGGACCCGTTCTACTACGACCCCTTCTACTACGCCTACGGGCCGTACCGGCCGTATGGGTACTCGTCGACCTACGCCTACGTCAATCGCCCTTACCTCCCCCTGTACCCTCGTGGCTACGAGTTCAAGGCCGGCTCGCCCTACGGGGGCGGCCGTGACGGCTTCGGGATTCGGTATCGTACCCCGACATTGGTTCGCGGTGGCCTTGCATCTCCGTCTGCCTTCCCGGAGTCGCCGTACCGCAACCGTCGCATCGACGGGGCGACCGCGGTGAACGTGGTTTCACAGCCCCTGGGTGAGTCACGGCGATCTCTGCCGGCCGACGGAGCGCAGGCCGCTCACGGATCGGGTGATTGGCCAATCCAGGCCGTAGGAACGCGCCGCCGCTCGGAGCCGGCCGCGGGGGCGGAGCCAATTGACCGGGAACGGGCAGGCAGCCGTGATCGAGGCATCGGTCCGCGTCGGGCCGAGCCTGCGGAACGGGTTCGCATCGGATCGAGGCGTACATGGGATGCCCCCGCCGCAGCGACGGGCGAGCCGGTGTCGGGCGGCGACAAGCCGATCGGGGAGCGGGCGCGGGCGGAGGAGAGCCCTCGGACGTCGGCAACGGAACAGCGGGGTTGGGGTGGATCGCGCAGCGTGGAGGGTCGCCGTGTAGAGCCGCAGCGCGCGGAGCCGCAGCGAGTAGAGCCGCAGCGAGTAGAGCCGCAGCGCGTCGAGCCCCGTCGCGCTGAACCGCCGAGCGTCGAGGCACGACGGTCGGAGCCGCGCGAGATGTCGCGCCCGAGCGAGCCGAGACGAGTGGACATGGCCCCGCGCGGCGAGCCGCGCTCGGCACCCCAGCACCAGGGTGGCGGCCCCGGCGCACAACGACCCTCGGGAGGGGAGCGACGCAGACCGTAGACGTGGCCGACCACGGAAGCCGCCTGAACAGTTGAGCGGGTGGGGCAAGAGACGCCGAGGGACGGAGATGTGATCTCCGTCCCTCGCTTCCTAGCGTACCGTCCAAGCCGCGCCGGCTCGTTCTCGGCACGGAGCTGCCAGAAGATCAGGCCAGGAACGGTGTGACGATGGCCGTGACCTGAGCCTTGGTCAGAGGCTCGTCGAACGCTTCCGTGGCGGCACCGATGCCGCCATTGGACGCGGTCATCGCGAGCGTCGCGACGTTGACGCCACCTTGCTGCGTGTTGTCCTCGCCGTCGTAGATGCCCTGCGTGAACGCCGGCAGATCATCGCGGCTGTTGCCGGTGATCCACCCCTTCTTGCCGCGAAGACGGCGAACCTCGGACGCGTGACGCGCCTCGATCGCGTGAATCGTCAGTGCCGCGGTGAGAATCGGCTTGTCGTTGATCAGCCGTCCCGCCTGTCCCTTGTACGCGCGAACCCCCGTGTCCTCGAAGGCGTGCGCGAGAACCTGGAACGTCGCGTACTGCGTCGGCAGAAACGCAAAGCCCGCAACGTTCCCCTTGGCCGTGAAATCGAACGCCGGCTTCGAGTTGGGTGTTGCGCCCTTGCCGCTGATGAGGCCCTGGAGCGCGGCCACGTGGGCGGTCTCGTGCGTGCTGATGGTTTGGAAGATCGTCAGGTCGCTCGCCGGAATGAGTCCGGTCGCGGCAACACCGCGGCTGTAGAACTCGGCCTCCAGATACTCGAGGAGCAGCGCGAACTGCAGCACGTCCAGCACGTCGCTCGGCGTCTGGCCGAAGACATCCTTCGAGAGCGCGCCGAGCGCGATCGGGATGGACCCGAGCGCGAGAGCGGCGGCAATCTTTCCGTTCACCGAAGCGCCGCGGTCGATCTCCTGCTGGCGGGCATCCAGGCGCGCGAGAATCTCGGGATGGACAGCATCGATCATCGTATTGGTTTCCATTGGTGTGATCACTCCTCAGCCGTTGCCGTTCGGGCCCTGAACGAACGTCGTCGGACCGTTCGCCAGCGCCAGTTTGTCGACGATGAATGCCTGCGCCGCCGTAGCGACCTTGCTCGGACGGAATGCGTCGTCGAAGGACTGCGGAGCAAAGGCGCTCGTCTTCGGCGAGATCAGGTCGCGAATCGCAGACGCGTGCCGCGCTTCCACGGACACGATCTTTCCAGCGATCAGCAGGTTGTCGGTGCTCGCGATGTACTGGGCGGCGCCGTTGTAGGCCGCCACGCCGAGATCCTCGAACGTCCGCGCGGTCGCGAGAACCGTGGCCTTGTCGGCAAAGTTCAGCGAGCCGTAGGTGGGCGTGAGGCTGAAGCCGCCATTCGTCGTCCCCAGCGCGGCCTTGAAGAACTCGCGGTGGATGACCTCGTGGTACTTGACGTCGAGCAGGACCGCCTTTTCCTCCGGCGAGAAATTGCTGCTCCCGAAGGCACCCACAACGCGGGTGTAGAAATCCGCCTCGAGCTGCTCGAGGGCGAAGGCGAATTGAAGGATCGCCGTGTCGCCCTTCGAGAAATCGATGGTGACGGTCTGGCCCGTCCCGGGCCCGGTCGGCGTGCTGTTGTTGTCGTTGTTGCATCCCGTCACGACGCTCGGCAACAGCACCACCGCTCCGCCGAGACCCATGAGCTTCAGGAAATCTCTCCGCGTACGCGGGTCGCGCAGCTGCGCCGTATCCGAAATTAGAAGCGTCTTCTTTTCCAGCATTGTCGTCCTCCGGTTGTTCAGGTCCCCTCGGCATGTGCGGGGCGCACTCGGGTCGCCTCGACTGCCGTCATGGCGCGGCCCTACGCACGTCATGGGCCTCGGTGCGGCAGCGGACACGCAAAGCCACGCGTTCGGATCGGTACTCACGCTCGCGTGCAGCAGATGAGCCGGCTGCGCACAAAACTGCTGCATGACGACGCAGCAGTTGCACGCTTCGTGCGCTGCGGGTCCTCGACCAATTCGCCCGGGGGAGCGTGAGCACATCTCGCCGTTCAATACTCGTCGCCGCGATGCGCGATCGCATCCGCGGCTCACTTCACATGGGCACGATCAATCCGGGCGACCGCCTGCCGAGCACCCGCGAGCTCGCCGCCGAGCTCCGGGCTGATCCTCGCGTCATCGCGGCTGCCTACCGCGAGCTGGAGCGGGAGGGTCTCGTCCTCCTTCGCCCCCGCTCCGGTGTGTATCTGAGTCACTCGGATTCGGCGGCGGCCGGAACGGAGCGTGGCGTTGCCGAGTGGATCGGCGATGTGATCAGCGAGGGAGTGGCGAGAGGAATCGCGGCCAGTAGGCTCAGCGACTTGCTGCTACAGGCGACGAGCGAGCCGATCGCCGTGGCCGCCATCGCCACCACGATCGATCAAACCGCCGGGATCGTGCACGAGCTCCGCCACGACTACGGGCTCAACGCGCGCGGCGTGCTCGCCGAGACGCTCTCACCGCGCTCGGAGCCTCCGCGTCTCATCGAGCGCGCGCGGCTCCTGCTCACGACCGTCGCCCATGGCACATGGGTTTCTCGATGGGCCGAGCGCCTCGGCAAGGGCTGCATCGTGGCGTCCGTCCGTCCGGACCTTCCGCAGGCCGAATGGCTGCTCGCGATGCGGAGGCCGGTCTACGTCGTGGCCGTGGACCCGCGATTCCTCCGGGTCGTTCGCAACTTTCTCAAGGACCAAGAGGGTGCCGACAACGTTCGTCTGCTCACCGCGGACGATCGCGAGGCGATCCGCGCGATCACTCCCGACGCCACCACCTACATCACGCACGCTGCGCGCGACCGCCTCGGCCGGACTCAACTCCCGGGGCGCGTCCTTCCGAACGCCCGCCTCTTCGCCGCGGATTGCGTTCGGGCACTCGCCGGCTTCATGGCGCGCGAAAATCTCGGGAAGCGCTCGTCGAGCTAGCGTCGACCTCGTGGTCGTGCGCTGCTCCCCACGGCCCCTCTCAGCTCAGCAGCCGCTTGGGCTCGGGTGCGGCGTCCTCGGATCGGACCGGCGACGCGGGCGGCACATCGGCGCGGTTCCCCAGCTCCGGGCGCCGGTCACGCTCACGCTCGGGCGGGGGATCGGCAGCGTCGGAGAGGCTACCCTTGAACTCTCGAATACCCTTGCCGAGGGAATGGCCGATCTCGGGAAGCCGCTTGGCGCCGAAGAGCAGCAGGCAGACCACCAGCAGGAGAAGAATCTTTTCGGGACCCATGCCGAACATGTGGCGCTCGCTGAAGGGAGATGATAGTCAACATAGCGTGAAGCATCGCGTTCCGCACGGGCACACACCGTGCCGCAATCGCCCAGCCCCATTCCTGGAGGACCTTTCTCTGATGAATGCTCTCCCGCTTCTTCTCGCGCTCGGCATCCCGCTCCTCCTCCTCGACGCCGTGGACCGGCGGCTCCGGCGGCGCTGATGGTCGCCGGTCACCTCGGGATCGCGCTGGGAGCCCGGAGCGCGCGCACCACCCTCCCGCTCTGGCTCATCATCCTCGCGGCCCAGGCGCCGGATTGGATCGACGCCGCCGGTTGTGCCGCCGGTGCCCGAAGCGTCTCCTCGGGGCTCTGGTCACACTCGCTGCCCGCGGTCGCCGTCACCGGAGCGCTCTTCGCGGCGTCCTGGTCGCTCTCGGGAGGCGAGCGACGAGACTCGCTCCTGCTCGCACTCCTCGTCCTGTCGCACCTGCTCGCCGACTACCTCACGGGCACCAAGCCGACGTGGCCGGGCGGTCCGGTGATTGGCTTTGCACTCTACTCCCATCCGCTGGTCGATCTTACCCTCGAAGTCGTGGTCGTCGGCGTCGGGTGGCTCGTCTACCGACGCTCGCTTCCGTCAGCCGTTCGGTCGTCGCCGCTCGCCGTGACGGCGCTGATCTTCATGCTCCTGCTCCAGGCGGCGAGTGACGTGGGCGCGCTGGTCGGCCACACCGTTGCCAAATGTTGACATCGCGAAGCAGGGTCGATCCCGTATATTAACACATAACGTGATGTGTTAAATCGTAGAGGTATAATCTATAATCGTTTACAATTACCCACTTTGCGCTTCCGCACGCGCCCGGTGCGGTGGTGCCGCCGGCTGCGTCCGCGCCGCGGAGATGGACCGGAGTAACGCAGGCTCCTCCTGCATTAGCCGCCGGAGCAGCCGCTGCCGGCCCGCGGCGCGAACGATCATGGGGAGGGCACGATCGCGAAGACGCCGAAGCCAGGGCCGGCTCACGTGCGCCAGCTCCGCCAAGCGATCGGATACCTCCTGCGCCATTCTGACGGGGCCGCGTCGGCGACGGTCGTACGCCGCCAGCGCCGAGAAAACGGTGGGTGCCGAGCCCAACTCCTGGAGAAGTACCGCCGCGTCGACGAGAGCACTGTTCGCTCCCTGACCCGCGTTCGGCGCCATCGCGTGCGCCGCGTCTCCGATCAGAGCCACCCTTCCTCTCGACAGCTGATGACAGTCGACACGCAGCACGTCCGTCAGAATCAGCTCGTCGAAGCTCGTCACGCGTGAGAGGATCCGGCGCGCCGAGGGAATGGCGTCACACCAGGCGTTCCGGAAAGCTCGGAGATCGCGCTCGCGCACCGCGTCGCCGATGCGACGATCGCTCACCGAGGTGAAGAAGTACACTCCCCCCTCGCCCTCGCTCCCGAGGGGTAGCGCGCCGAAGAGACCAAGAGGAGTCCACCACTCAGCGGCGTCCGCGAGGAAGGCGCCGGGCGCGATGCCGCGAACATACAGGATTCCCGGATCACGCACTCGCGCCACCGGATCGACATGCGGGCGAACGCGCGAGTGAACGCCGTCCGCGCCGACAACGAGCGCGCCGCGAAGCTCGCGCCCCGCGCCGTCCTCCTCTGTGAAGCGGACGCCGCCGCCATCCGGGAGCACGGCGTTGACGCGAACTCCCGGACGGAGAGTGATACGCGGCTCCTCCCGAAGTGCATCGTGCAGCAGCTCGAGAAGGTGCCGGTGCGTCACCACCAGCCCGTGATCGAGTCCCTCGCCGAATTGCGGGAGGCGCGTCTCCAGAAGCGGGACCCCGCGTTCGCCGTAGATCGTTCCGCGAGTGATGCGCGCCCCTCGAGCGCCGAGCGCCTCTTCCAGGCCCAGGCCGTAGAGCACCGCGAGACCGTTGGCCTGGAGGAAGACGGCTGCCCCGCCGTCCGCCGGTGCGGCCACCTGCTCGAGAAGCGTCACGTCCATCCCCGAGCGCGCCAGCAACAGCGCCTGCGCCGACCCGCCGATCCCTGCCCCGACGACGATGGCTCCTCCCGCGAGCGCGGGTGCCGCTCCCACCCTCTCGGCCGGACCGCGCTCTGCGATCACTGCGGGATGAGCCATCCGACAACCTCGCCCGCGAGGGTGCCGGATGCTAGATGCCACCGCGCACGCCTCTTGCTTGATCGGGCTCGGCAATTCCCCAGAGCGGACCTTCGTCTTGCTTCACGAGGACACGAGGTGAAAGCCCATGACCAGTGACGTCCTTCGGCGGGCCTGGCTACTCGCGATCGGAGCCCAGCTGGCTGCGAGCCCCATCGCCGCCCAGAGCGCGGACAGCGTCCGCCGCGCCCGGGACTCCACCAGCAAGATCTCTCACGACCCGCTCTTTACCGCACGGGACGCATGGTACGCCGCCGGGTTCGTCGTCGGCACGATCGCGCTGTTCCCCCTGGACAAGCAGATCGCCAAGGAGATCCGGCGGCCGGACAATCTGAGCAATCGCTTCCTGCGCAACGTCGCGAACGATTTTCAGCTCTCGGCGTCTCCCGGCTCGCTCATCATCGGTGGCACGCTCTACACAGTGGGGCGGGTCGGTCATTTCGATCGGGTGGCCGATCTGGGGCTGCACGGCACCGAGGCGATCGTCTTCGCCGAGGTGGTGAACGGCCTGGTGAAGGGCATTGGCGGTCGGGCACGGCCCTACGTGGTCAACGATACCAATCCACACGATTTCGCCTTCGGCCGCGGGTTCAGAAAGGGGACCGACTACAGCTCCTTTCCATCCGGTCACACCGTCGCAGGCTTCGCCGCGGCAGCGGCCGTGACGAGCGAGACCTCACGCTGGTGGCCGCACTCCACCTGGCTCGTCGCGCCGGTAATGTTCGGAGGTGCCACCGCCATCGGCCTCGCCCGCCTCTATAACGACAAACACTGGGCGTCCGACATCATCATGGGAGCGGGGATCGGCACCTTCAGCGGGCTCAAGATCGTTCGGTACAACCACTCGCACCCGCACAACCACCTGGACCGCATGCTACTCTCGGCATCGGTGCTTCCCACCGCCGATGGCGGCCTGGCGGTCGCGTTCACCACCACGCCGTGACGCGAGTCCAGGAGAGCACTACCGTCAGCCGCCGCCGTTGCGGCTAGAGGGAAGCGCCTCGCGACGCGACGCCGGTCACGCGCGCACGCTCTGCCTCCTCCCGCACGCACGACCAGAGCCGGGCGAGGTGTCGCTCGGTCGTGAGCACGTTGCCGATGCCCACCCGCATCACGGTGCAGCCGAGCAGGCGGGTGTGCGTCAGGTACGCCAGTCCCGAGGCGTTCACCGCCTCCACGATGGACTCGTTCAGGCGGTCGCACGCGTCCGCCCCCCACTCGGGAGGAGCGCAGCGGAAGCACACGACGGCCATCGTCACGGGAGCGGCGAGGATGAAGAGGGGATCCGCGTCCACCCAGTCCGCCAGAGTGCGCGCCAGCCGGAGATGCTCGCGCAGTCGTGACACCATCCCGTCGCGGCCGAAGGCGCGAAACACCATCCAGGCCTTGAGCGCGCGGAAGCGTCGCCCGAGCTGGATCCCGTAATCCATGTAGTCCACGGCGGCGCCGGTACGCTCGTCACCGTCGCTCCTCGGCATCGCATCGCCACGGAGATACTCCGGGGTAAGCGAGAAGAGCGCGCGGAGAAGCTCCGGGCGGCGCACGAACAAGGCGCTGAAATCCAGCGGCACGAACATCCATTTGTGCGGGTTGATCGAGACCGAGTCGGCGAGCTCCGCGCCGCCGAGTGCCCAACGCCCCTCCGGAAGGATCGCGAGCGCGCCGCCGTACGCGGCGTCGACGTGCATCCACAGCCCGTGCTCGCGGCAGAGCGCCGCAACGTCGGCCACCGGATCGACGCTGGCGGTGGAGGTGGTGCCCACCGTCGCCACGACCGCCAGCGGGTGACGCCCGACCCGCAGATCCTCCTCGATCGCGTCGCGGAGGGCGGCGATCTCCAGACGGAATTCGGAATCCGTGGGGATGGCCACCATGTTCTGCTCTCCGAGACCGAGCAGCACCATCGCCTTCCGAACCGAGCTGTGGGCCTGTTCGGACGCGTAGACGCGCTGAGTCGGCAGGTCGTCGCGACCCGCCAGGCCGCGCGCCCGCACCTCGGGCCCCGACAGCTCGCGCGCGGCGGCGAGTGCGTGCACCAGCGCCACCGAGGCGGTGTCGTAGAGGACGCCGGTGAACGACGGCGGAAGTCCGACCATCTGGCGGATCCAGTCGAGCATAACGCTCTCGAGCTCGGTCGCGGCCGGCGAGGTGCGCCACGTCATGGCGCTGACGTTGAGCGCGGCCGCCGCGATCTCACCCAGCAGCGCGGGTCCGTTGCTCGTGCTGCCGAAGTAGCCGAGAAAGGCCGGGTGACCCCAATGAACGATGCCGGGCATGATCACCGCGTCGAGATCGTCGAGGATCTGCGCCAAGCGCTCGGCGCGCTCGGGCGGACTCGCGGTGAGGCGCGCCGTCACCTCTCCCGCGAGCGAGGGAGACAGGATCGGCCTCTGCTCGAGTGTCTCCCGGTAGTCGGCCACCCAATCCGCCATCCGGTGGAGCTGCGCGCGCATCTCCTCCGGCGACAAATCGCCGAGCGGCCCGATGGCGGGCAACGATCGGTCGGTCATGCCACGCTCCCCTGTTCGGCACGTCTGTTGCCCGGCGCATTCGCATGAGTCGCCGCCGCGCAGTCAGCTACATCCTGCCGATCAAGGTTGCCAGCCCGCAGGTCGCCGGCGAGCTGACGAATTATCTGCGCTGGCTCGCGGCGAGGGTGGAGACGATCGTCGTGGACGCCTCGCCGCCATCGGTATTCGCAGCGCACGCACTCGAATGGGGAAGCGTCGTGCATCACCTCCCGCCGGCACCGGAGCTCGCAACGCCGATGGGCAAGGTGGGCGGAGTCCTTACCGGAATCGCCATCGCGTCGCACGAGCGAATCATCATCGCCGACGATGACGTGCGATATGACAATGACTCCCTGCGTGCCGTCGCCGCGGCGCTCACCCGGGCGCACGTGGTGCGCCCGCAGAACTACTTCGATCCCCTGCCCTGGCACGCCCGATGGGATACGGGGCGAATGCTGCTCAATCGCGTCACCGGAGGGGACTGGCCGGGAACTCTCGGTGTGCGGCGCTCGATCCTCTCCGCCACGGGGGGCTACGACGGGAGGGCCCTGTTCGAGAATCTCGAGCTGGTGCGGACCGTGGTCGCCGTCGGCGGGCGCGAGCGTGTGCTGCCGAGTGCGTACGTGCTCCGCCGTCCGTCGACGAGCAGCCACTTCCTGTCGCAGCGCGTGCGTCAGGCGTACGACGAGCTCGCTCGGCCCCTGCGACTGACCGCGCAGCTCGCGATCCTCCCCCTTGCTCTGTCTCTCGCCGCCCGCGGGCGCTGGCGCTCCATTCTCGCGGGCGCGGCCGCGGTGGCGGGAGTGGCCGAGCTGGGGCGCCGGCGCGCGGGAGGGCGCCGCGTTTTTCCGGCGAGCGCATCTCTCCTGGCGCCGGCATGGGTCGCCGAGCGGTCTCTGTGCATCTGGCTGGCGTTGGGAGCGCGTGTCCTGTTGGGCGGCGTTCCCTACCGCGGCACCTTCCTGCGTCACGCGGCTACGCCGATGCGGGTTCTGCGCGCGCGTCACGGGCCGGCGCGCCAGGCGCGTGGTCGCGCGCCCTCTCCAGGATCTCGATGTCGATCGGCTTGAAGCGGCCATTGTTCGACAGCTCGGCAGAGCACGCGGTCACGCCGACGATCAGATCCATCTCCGCGCGCAATAAAAGGTAGTCGCCGGCGCGCGATCGCGGAGGAAGAATCCGAAGCTCGCCCGACGGCATCACGTCCACGTTCATGAAGACGTTGAGTGTCGTCGGGATGGCATCCGGCGCGATTCCGAACGGTGCCAGGGCGCCTGCGAGATTCTCGAAGCAGCTCGGATGATGGCCGGTGCTCCGGTAGAGAATGGAGAAGGTCTCCGGACTGCATGGGGTGAGCAGGAAGTCATGCCTCCCGACCGCATCCTCGACGATCGTCCACATGGGACGGCTGCGGTTGGAGTAGAGAATATGTCCGGTCGTGAGGTAGATGCTGTTCGCATAGTCGATCGTCCGACCGGACGACATCCACTCGGCCGGATCATCATGGGCGAAGGAGATCAGATCGCAGACCTGCTCCCCTTCGGGGTCGATGATCTTCAGCTGATCACCGGCATGGACGATCATTCCCGCTCCCGTCTGCGGGAGCAGGTGGAGTCGTTGGGTGGCGCTCATGGCGCTCGTCGGTGGAAGGGGCACCGCCATTCGGCTTCCGTTTCCCGACCCGAGTACTGACGCGCCTCGGAGGACTCCCCGAAATCGGCCAGGTTGGGATTGAGAGAGCCCTGCAGGTCGATCTCTCGTTCGCGGATGCGCGTCCTGAGCCGCTCGAAGCGCCCTTCGGCGCGCAGATGCTGAAACTGCGCGTGCGGATTGAATACCAGCGCCGGCCACCGGAAGCGGCGCGCGAGCCGGGAGCTGTGCGGATGCAGGCCGACCACGAACATCGCGCGGCTAGCGAAGCTGAATGAGAAGTGCGCGTTTGCAAGATCGTCGCTCACCGCGGGGTCCCACCTTCCGGCCGCCGGATCGCACTCGTGCAGGAGCTGAAGCTGGATCCAGAGCCGCCGCTCGAAGGCGCGCTCACCTACAGGCGGATCTTTCGGGAACACGGCGACGAACGCCGTGAACGCCGCGCCATCAGCGGGAGAATGTCGAAGGAAGGCCGACAGGTCGCTCGCGAGTGTCTCGGAAAATCGTGCGCTGCCGAGGACGCCGTGCACGCCGATCCGATAACCGCGGCGTTGAACGGCCCCCTTCGCTCCGAGGCAGGGAAAGCGCAGATCGCCCACAAAGGCCTTGAAGGCCGCGTCCGCCTCCGCCGACGCCAGCCGCTCCGTCACAGGAACATGTTCCTCACCCACTTCGGGCTGCAGTACACCTCCAGCCAGCCCGGATCGAACCGCAGCTGGAGACGGCGACGGTCTACTCGAATGCCCAGATCGGCGAGCTGCCCGGCCGGCGTCGGGTGCGTGCTGTACGGGAGAACGAGGCCGGAAAGCGACGCCGTCAAGTCATGCCGCGGCCTGGCGCCGAGCGCCGCGACATTGCGGGCGGCACAAGAGCGCCAGAGGCGGAGCCACCCTCCCCGGGGCGGCGTCGCGAGTCGCTCGCGACGAGCGCCGAGATGCTCTGACCACAGCCGCGCCCGGAGCTCGCTCACGGAGTCGGCAAGATTGTCGGCGTCGCCAGCGCTATCGAGCACGACGTTGACGTCGAAGTTTCGGACGTGCCGGAAGACGCGCCGGAGGACGCGCCCGCTGAAATCATTCCCGTAGGAATCGAGGGACACACCGTCCAGATTCGCGCTCCCGACCGTGGCCCAGCAGTCGTCGATCAGCATGACCTTGCTGTGCACGAACAGCTGATTGATCAGAGTGGGTCCGCTCCCCTCCTCAGGTCTGTGGGTGCTCCACAGCGCGAACACGCCTGCGCGCGGATGCGCGAGCAGGCCCGTCTCCGAGAGGAGTTTGTTCTGCCATCCCCGATACGCCGTCACGTCGGGATTCTGATTCAGAACGACGATCACCTCGAGCAGCGGCTGCCGGTCGAGCGCCCGGGTGAGCGCGGCGGCGACCGCCGGTGCACTGAGATACTGCGCCTCGATGTAGATCAGCGATCGGGCCCGATCGATGCCGGCAAGCATCTCATCGACGATGCCCGTCTCTCCTCCTGGAAGTCCGGACAACGCTCCGCGTGGCGCGCTTCGCGCGACACGGAGCGCCCCGCTCCTCGCGTCGTGCGTGGTCATCGGATGATCGGCCGGCAACGTGTCCAGCTCGTTGTCGGAGCTCGGGCTGGCGCCGGTCCAGAGCTCAGAGAAGATCGTCGCGAGCTGCCGAACCGCCGGACCGGTGAACCGAACGGAGACGTCGTGAAGGGGACGACCTCCCAGCTCCCGTGAGGGGCGGCTCTCATCCACGGGACGGTGGCGCGAGTCATCGAAGTAGCCATTCACGAACGGAGAGCCGAAGAGAAAGGCCTCCCGGCCGTCGATCAACACCATCTTGGCGTGGAGCAGAGCTGGAAAGCGGTTCATCCCGCGGACACGGATGCGCTTCGGGTTCGCGTGCGCGGCCTCGAAGAAGCGTCCCAGCGGCGTGGCGGTGTTCAGGAGAGGGCTCGCGTTCAGAAGAATTCTCACGTCGGCGCACCCGCGCCTTGTCGCCTCCACGAGTGCGTCGGCGAGCAGAACCCGCCGGCTCGCCCCTCTTTCGGTCGCCACCCGGGACGGATCGGCGGCGCAATCGGCATCGAAGGCGAGCTGCGAGATCCAGATCGACGTCCGCGCGCCCCGCATTGACCGCAGCAGTGCCGCGTATGCATCGGCGTTGTCCACCAGCCATCCACCCGCTCGGCGCCATGGCTCGGGACCGTCCGCGCGGGCGGAGATGCCGTCGCCGAGCACGAGGGAGAGAGCGTCTCAGTCGGCATGGGCCGCCGAAGGAGTCACCCCGAGCCGAGCGGAGTCCGCGGTCGCCGATTGCGCATCTCGACTGGAAGAGCCGCGCCAGCGCCGCAGCTCCGAGAAAGCCGAGAGCGCCGCGGCCGCGACGAGGGGCGCGAGATAGTACAGCACGCGGAACATCACCAAGGACGCGGCGAGAGCGACGCGATCCGCTGACGGCCCTTCAGACACCAGCTGCATCGTGAGTACCGCCTCGAACACTCCCACGCCGCCCGGAACATGACTGATCACACCGAGCGTCTGAGCCACCATGTACGCGCGCAGGAAGGCGGGATAGGACAGCGACAGAGATGGCGGCAGTAGAAGGTAGAGCACGGTGCCGGTGAGGAGCCAATCGAGGGAGGAGAGCAGCAGCTGCCCTCCGGCCACCGCAGGGAGGGGACGGCAGACCCGCCAGCGTCCCCGGCCGATCTCCTCGCTCGCGCCGAACGCGCTCCAGATGAGATAACCGATTACCGGCAGCGCCATCAGCGCTCCGAGGGGCCGTATCGCGATCGACCCGCCGCCAGCGCTCAGCGGCGCGGAGCTGGCGATCAGCGCGGCCGCCCCTGTCGCAAGGAGGCCGAGCGTGGCCGTGAAGGTGACGAACGCGCTCACCCACGTGATCGCTGCAGAGTCGAGACCGTAGCGAGAGTACGCGCGAAGCCGCACCGCCGGCCCGGTGAGCAGTGCGAACCCGATCGACTGGCTGAAAGCATTGGCGACGAAGGACGTCAGCACCGCCACCCGACGCGGGACAGATCGGGCCACCGAACGGCCGGCGAAGCGAAGGGCCATCAGCTCGACGGCGCCGAGCAGGAAAGCCGATCGCGGTGAGGCCCAGTCCGAGCGCGACGTGGGGGACGCCGAACCGATACAGCCCTCGCCACAGCTCCGATGCCCCCACGCCGGCGAGGTCGCGTCGAAGCGCCCAGATCGCGACGGCAATCAGGGCGATCCGGATAGCGATGAGAAGGCGCCGACCCCAGACCGAGGCGATCGGCGTCCCTCGAGCGGGTCGCGAACGAAAAGACAGAACTATGTGGGTACCTCGCTCCTCGCCTCGCACGTCTTCCGCGTGGGCCGCATCGGGATGAACTTCGACGGTGGCGAAAAAGGCAATCGTCGTGCCACATCATGCCGGATAGCCCAGGTCACGCTCTGCCAACCGGTTGCCACGACAGCGACTGGGCCGTCTAGAGACTAACCCCGTGGAGAGTCAATGCATCGCTCCGGCGCCCCGGAAGAGCTCGAATCACCGATGACCGTCCTGCTGATCGACGCCGATCCCGAGCAATCGACGCAGTCCGGCCTCTTTGCCGCCGATGAGCTGACATCGGGCGAAGACTCTCCTTTCGTGATGGAGCGCGCGCGTGGTCTCGCGGCTGGCATGGCTCGGCTCGCTCACGGACGCGTGGACGTCGTCCTGCTCGAGCTGGCGCAGCCCGACAGCGCCGGCATCGAGGCCCTGCGCCAGCTGCGCGACGACCATCCCGGCATCCCGGTCGTCGTCCTGACGAGAAGCGATGACCGGCGGCTCGGCCTGCGTGCGATCGCCACCGGCGCCCAGGATTGTCTGACCAAGTCGCGCGAGCGTGGTCCCGTGCTCGCGCACGCGCTGCTCTTCGCCCGCGAGCGCCACCGGCTCCAGCGGGAGCTCCGCGAGCTCGCCTTTCTCGATCCGCTCACGGGATTGCAGAACCGCCGCGGCTTTCTCGCCCAGGCGGAGCAGCTGGTCCTCCTCGCTCAGCGAAGCGGACGGAGTCTGGTTCTGCTCTTCATCGATCTCGACGGTCTGAAGCGCGTGAACGACTCGATGGGACACGATGAAGGCGATCGCACGCTACTCGAGATGGCGGCTCATCTCAGGACCAATTTCCGCGCCTCGGATGTGGTCGCGCGAATAGGCGGCGATGAGTTTGCAGTGCTCGCCGTCGACGCCCCGCCCGGTACCTTGTCACTCCTGGTGGCGCGGCTTCGCGATCGGATCGAGAGACGCAATGCCCTGCCCAATCAGCGCCATGCCCTCTCCATCAGCATCGGGACCGCCACGCTCGAGAACGCCGGGAGCGTGACGGTGGAGAAGATGCTCGCCGACGCCGACCGAGCGATGTACGAGCACAAGCGGGAGCTCAAGAGCAGCGCTTCGGCGACGACGACCCGGTGACCGCGCGGGCGCGGCGCTCCACCCTCGTCCTCTGGCTCGCCGGCGGAGCGCTCGCCCGGACGACCGTCGGACAGCCGGCGCCAGTCGCTCCGCCCCGGACCATTCTCGCCATCGGAGCACACGCCGGAGACATGGAGCTCACCGCCGGCGCCGTTCTCCTCAAGCAGCGGCAAGCGGGTGATCGAGTCGTCCTCCTCCATCTGACGCTCGGTGAAGGAGGGAACCCAAAGCTCTCGCCGGAGATCTATGCCGCCCAGAAACGCCGGGAGGCCGCGGCCGCCGCGGCCGCTCTGGGCGCGGAGGTTCTCTTCGGGCCCTTTCGCGACGGGGAGATTCCCAACACCGAAGACGCCCGCCGCTACGTCGCCGACGTGATCCGACAGGTGCGGCCCACAACCGTCATCACGCACTGGCGCGAGAGCCTGCATCGTGACCACGCGACTACCTCTGCCCTCGTGCAGGACGCCATCCTCCTCGCGGCGCTCGAGGGAATCAGGACCGGCCATCCGCCCTACCGTGAGGTGCGGGGCGTCTGGTACGCCGAGAACTGGGAGGACGCCGAAGGATTTCGTCCGTACATCTACGTGGACGTATCGGGGATCATTGCGAAGTGGCGCGACGTGGTCTCCAGCTACGAGTTCGTCCGAGGCGGGATCTCCTCCTTTCCATACCTGGAGTACTACACCGCGCTGGCGACGGTTCGCGGAGCGGAAGCACGGAAGGGACAAGCGGA
Source organism: Gemmatimonadota bacterium (assembly GCA_030948255.1). Taxonomy (GTDB): domain Bacteria; phylum Gemmatimonadota; class Gemmatimonadetes; order Gemmatimonadales; family Gemmatimonadaceae; genus JALZAQ01. The sequence continues at coordinate 2,965 of JALZAQ010000014.1, read as the reverse complement.
AGCATTCGAGATCGACGCGATCGGCAAGAAACGCGTGATCGAGAGCCCGCCCTGAATTCTCCTACATCCGCTCATCGGCGGTCGGACCGTAGATTGGCGGCAGCGGCACCTCGTTCAGTCGCAGATAGACGCTGAGCTGTCCGCGGTGGTGGATGAGATGGCTCAGGTGCATCCGGGTTACGGCCGCGCGGGGCATCGTGAAGAGCACGCGATCGGCCTGCTTGAGCGACCACGGAACCATGAAGTCGTCGTCCCGCGCCGAGGCGATGGCGGCACGCGCTTCGCTGACGTTCCGATCGAATTCACCGAGAAGGGTCGCGGTCGTCTCATAGCTGTAGCCGCGAAATCCCTGCAGGTCGAGCTCGGTGTGACGCAATGTCTGCGTCACCCAGCCAGGCATTCTCGCGATGAGTTGCGCCAGATGCCCCAGCGAAAAGGATTTGTCGTGGGGCTTCCAGGGCCCTTTGTCGCTCGGAACTCGCTCGAGCAGCTTGCGCGTCGTCGCCATCTCGTTGTCGAACTCGGGAAGGAGCGTGTGGGCGATGGTCATGAGGGAACCTCGAACAGGGTCTGGACGCTGAACGGTATCGCGCCGGCGAGGTCAGCCGCTAGTCGATGAATGCCCAGAGCAGCTCCCGGCTTCTCCGATCCATCCTGGCCGGATCCGCGAGCCGGTACAGGTCGCCTGCGACATCGCGAATCAACAGGCCGCCCACCGGCAACACGCGAGGCCAGGCGTCGAGATGGGTCTGGAAGGTCCGCGATCCGTTGATCGTCTCCACCGTCCAATGCCGGATCTCGACCTCCTCGTCGATCGCAAGCACGCGTGTGACCTCGAGCACGAATCCCGCAACGGCGAGCGCCTCGTCCAGCGCCCGTCTCGACTCTTCGGTCAACATCGCGGGGTCCGCCACGAGCGCGATCTCCCGCCCGGCACTATCCCGGAGGGACAGATGCCGGCGCGGCTCCGACCACGGAAAGCACTGCCGCAGTCGGACTGACACTGCTCCGTTCGCCGTCATCACGACGAGGCGCCCGTCCGCCCCTCTCCGCAGCTCCAGCTCTCCTTCCTGCTCGCGCGCGGCGAGCTCCAGTGTCTCCGTCATCTCTATCTCTCCGTGAAAGCGGTCGCCCCGCTGTAATGGCCGCGACCAGGTCCACCGTCACTGCAACTGCAGCTGCAGCTCGTACAATCGCCTGTAGATCCCATCGTGCTTCGCAAGCAGCTCGCGGTGGGTTCCCGACTCCGCGAGGCGCCCCTGCTCGACCACGAATAGCCGCGACGCGCGGCGCAGGGTCGAGAACCGATGCGCGATCGCGAATACCGTCCGTCCGGCGATCAGCCGCTCGAGCGCCTCCTGGATCTGGCGCTCGGTCTCCGTGTCCACGCTGCTCGTGGCTTCATCGAGGATCAGGATGCGAGGGTTGTGGAGAATGGCTCTCGCGATCGAGATGCGCTGCCGCTCCCCGCCCGACAGGGTATGCCCTCTCTCGCCGACGAGCGTGTCGTATCCCTGGCCCAGCTTGCAGATGAAGTCATGGGCGTTCGCGGCCCTGGCTGCCGCAAGCACGGCATCCAGCGACGCCTCCGGCTCAGCGTACCGGATGTTCTCCATCACCGTCCCATGAAAGAGGTACGGATCCTGGAGCACCATTCCGAGCTGGTGGCGAAAGTGCCCGGTATCCAGCTCCCGCACGTCCACGCCGTCCACTCGCACCGTACCGCCCGTGACATCATAGAAGCGCGCGATGAGGTTCACCACGGTCGATTTCCCCCCTCCGGATGGACCCACCAAGCCGATCAGCTCTCCCGGTTGAACGTCGAAGGTGATTCCACGCAGTATTTGCCGAACGCCGTCGTAGCCGAACGTCACGTTCTCGAAGCTGACGCGACCCTGGACGGGCGTGAGCCGAATCGGCTCCGGTACATCGCGCACCTCCGGCTCGCTGTCGAGCACCTCGAACACGCGATGGGCCGATGACGTTGCTCTATTCACCGTTCGTGCCATCTGACCGATCACCTCGATCGGCGCCACAAACATCGTGGCGTAGAGGAGGAACGAGACGAACACCCCAGCCGACAGCGGATGACCGTCACCCATCAACCGCGGAACGGCAAAAACCCACACCACCACCGTCGTCGCGTGAACGGCGAGCATCAGCAAAGGCCAGAATGTCGTCCACAGGTAATGGATCTGATTGAACTCCGCCGTCACGTCGTCGTTGCGCTCGGCGAACCGGACGACCTCCCTCCTTTCCTGATTGAACGCTTTCACCACGCGGATGCCGGGTATGGTATCCGACAGCACGTCGGTCACCCGAGACCACTTTCGCCACCCCCGAATGAAGAGCCCGTTGAGCGACTCCCCGTGCCAGTAGATGAGCCAGCAGAACAGTGGCACCGGCAGGGTCATGACGAGTCCCAGACGCCAGTCGAGTGTCAGGAGCACGACGCCGAGCCCGAAGAGCATCACGATCGACAGTGACACGTCCACGACACCGAAGGCGACGAACTCCCACAGGCGATCGGTGTCGGCGGTGACGCGCGTGATCAGGCTTCCCGTCTTCTTCCGCGAGAAGAAGGACAGGCTCAGCTGCTGGATGTGCTCATACAGCTCGGCGCGAAGGTCGCGGGCGACCCATTCACCCAGCACGGACATCAGCCGCAGTCTGACCAGCGCGGCGCCCTGGCGCACCACGTACAGTCCCGCCATCGCCATCACGGCGATCCACGCCACTGTCACAATGCGTCCGCGCACGATTCTCCCTTCCCGCGCCGGCCGTACGACCTGGTCGATCAGGAAGCCCGCGATGTACGGCGGAACGAGGCTCACCAGCGTGATGATCGCCGCGGCCGAGAGGCCGAGCGCGAGCTGCCGGCGATAGGGCACGAGGTACCCGAGGAGCCGGAGAATCACTCCCGATTGTCGCCCGGACATCAGCGCCTGCGCGTCCCGGACGGGAC
>JALZAQ010000013.1:50098-58838 GCA_030948255.1 Gemmatimonadota bacterium | reverse complement strand
GCGTCGGCTCGATCGGGATCGTTCATCTGGAGCGTGACCACGCCTCTGTCGGCGCGATCGCCGTGGAGGGGGATGCTGCGTCGCAGATCTCGGCCGTGGAGGTCGAGACCCTCATGCTGCTCGCAACGGCGGCCAGCGTGGCGTTCGAGACGACACTGCAGTTCGTGCAGGAGAGCGAGCGGGCCCGCCAGGACGGTCTGACCGGACTCGCCAACCGACGCGTTTTCGACGAGCGGCTGATGCAGCTCCTCGCGGAGAGCGATCGGTATGGACATCCGACCTCGCTCATCCTGGTTGACGTCGACTTCTTCAAGAAGGTGAACGACCGTTACGGGCACGAGGGAGGCGATGCGGTGCTCCGCCACGTTGCCCAGACCGTGAACTCCGGGATTCGCACCATCGACCTCTGCGCCCGGTACGGCGGCGAGGAGCTGGCGATCCTCCTGCCGTCCACGGGGCTGCCCGGGGCCGTGGACGTCGCCGAGCGGCTGCGCCGGTCGGTGTCGGCGTCGCCCGGAACCTTCGGCGGGGAGGTGGTTCCCGTCACCGCCTCGTTCGGGGTCGCCTGCTTTCCGGAGAGCGTGCGCATCCGGGAGGCGTTCTTCCCGGCCGCGGACAAGGCCCTGTACGATGCCAAGCGGGCGGGGAGAAACTGCGTCAGATCTGCAGCGGCAACTCCTTCAGGGCGTGGTACTTAAGAAAGTGCTAGTGAGGTTTTTTCTCACTTCAGGGCATTGAACGCGTCCCTCCGCGGCACTATATTGTGGGGTCGGCGGACGGTGGAGCGGCCGGCGGCTGATTGAGAATTCGGGGGCGAACCAGGCTCGACATGTGTCGTGAAGTCGGTGCTGCGTGTCCAGGTCCTCGGGTTACCTGGTAAAACACTCGGGAAAAATCACAACTGCCAACTCCAACTTGGCCCTTGCTGCGTAACGTCTAGTTACGTCCAGCAGTGCCTGCGATGAAGCCCGCCCGGGGCGGCATTGCAGGTATCGCAAATCCGGGATAGCCGGCCGGTGCGTCTCCCGGCGGTCGGCGAAGATTCAGGAGACTCGTTCAACCGTGGGCCGTCCACTGGCCAGCGGTTGGAGACCTCAATCGGTGGACTACACACGTAGAAGTGCTGACGGTGCGGCGGCATGGACCGGGGGGCAGTACCCCGCGCCTCCACTGCGCGAACAGGCCGGTCTCCTTCGGGAGTGCCGGCCTGTTCTGCATCGTGGCAACTGGAGGAGCGAGAACGAAAAATGCCCTGCACGCCACCATGACGATCAGCGCCATGATATTCGACATCGACGGGACGTTGGTGGACACCAACGATGCACACATCGAGTCGTGGCATCGGGTGTTCCGAGAATTCGGCTTCTCCGTTCCGCGGGAGCGGATCGACGTCGAGGTGGGGAAGGGGGGAGACAAGCTGCTTCCCTCGATTCTCGGAGAGGAGGTGGAGCAGCGACTCGGCCGAGACATTCGGGATGGCGTCACCGCGGAATTTCTGCGCATCGCCACGTCCACCCGCTTTCGCGTTTTCCCCGGGGTGGCCGAGCTGCTGGCCGAGCTTCGCGATCGGCGGCTGGGCGTCGCTCTCGCCACGTCGAGCAAGCAGGAACAGCTCGATGCGATCCAGCGCAGCGCCGGAATCTCGCTGATATCGATGGTTGACCACGTGATCACCAAGGACGATGCGCGCGAGAGCAAGCCCGCACCGGACCTGGTCGTGGCCGCTCTCGACAAGCTCGGAGTGCTCGCGGGCGAGAGCGTGATGGTTGGCGATACGCCGTACGACGGCGAGGCCAGCGCCAGAGCGGGGGTTCCGTTCGTCGGAGTCCTCTGCGGCGGACGCGATTCGCGTCTGCTCGAGCGCGCCGGCGCGCGGCACGTCTGGCGCGATCCGGCCGAGTTGCTGGAAAAGCTGGATCTGGTGCTGCGAGCCGCCTGACGGCGTGACACCCGACCCCCACGCGACAGCGACGGCTTCGGATCTCGATCTCGCGCACGACCCCGGTGCGCGCGAGGCTGCGGAGCGCGCGCGCGCTTCACTCGCTGGCAGCGTTCGGCCCATTCGAGCGGCGGGCGGCGGTACCATCCGTGTTGGCACCGCGTCGTGGACGGACCCCTCGCTGACCGCGTCCGGAGTGTTCTATCCTGCCGGCGGGGACACCCCGGAAGCGAGACTGCGCTACTACGCGTCGCTCTTCCCGTTGGTGGAAGTGGACTCCACCTATTACGCGCTACCGACGCGGCGGATGGGGGAGCTCTGGCTGAAGCGAACGCCGGACCACTTCACGTTCGACTGCAAGGCCTACGCGTTGATGACGGGCCAGCCGACTGAGGTGCTGCGCTTTCCGAAAGCAATCAAGGATGAGCTGCCCGCGACGCTGCGGCAGAAGACGCGACTCTATGCGCACGAGCTTCCAGAGGAGCTGTACGATCTCGTCTGGGATATCTTCCTCGACGCGATCGCCCCGCTTCACTCCGCGGGGAAGCTCGGCTCCGTTCTACTGCAGTATCCACGGTGGTTCCTGCCCGGCGCGGAGAATCGCGAGAACATCCTCGACTCCGTCCGCCGGTTGGGAGACGTCGGCTGCGCTGTCGAGCTGCGCAACGCTCTCTGGTTCAGCGACCGGAATACCGATCGGACTCTCGCATTCCTGGGCGAGAACGACATACCCTTCGTCATGGTGGATGAGCCGCAGGGCACTCGAAGCAGTGTGCCACCCCTCCTCGCCGTCACATCGCCTCGTCTCGCTGTCGTGCGCTTTCACGGGCGGCGGCTCGCTACCTGGGAGAAACCGAACGTGACGGCCGTGGAGCGGTTTCGCTACCTGTACGACAAGGATGAGCTGCGGCCCTGGGTCGACCGCATTCAGGAAGCTTCCAGAGCGGCGCGCGAGGTGCACGTCATCATGAACAACTGCTACGCCAACTACGGAACCACGAACGCCGCGGAGATGGGCGCCCTGCTTCGAGCAGCGCGGGAGGAGGACGCATGAAGGTCGCCGGTACACGGCCCGGCCCTTGCCCCAACGGCGGATCGACGCAGCGCGACCCGTGACCGAGGACTCGATGACCCAGCGGCAGCGCGGCGACCGGCCGCGGCGCGAGATGGCCCATCTCTCGAGGGAGGAGCAGAAGTCCGTCACGCACGGGGACTTCTGGATCCCGGAGGGCGAGCGCGAGATCTACAAGCGGATCCTTCACGCTCTCAACGCAGCCGGGATCCCGTACGTCGTCGCCGGGGCGTACGCGATCCATGCCCATACCGGAATCTATCGGGAAACGAAGGACCTCGATGTCTTCGTCGAGCCGGATCAACTGGTGCCCGCCATGCGCGCGCTCAAGGCCGCGGCCTTCACCACGCGACTCGAGCAGCCACACTGGTTGGCCAAGGCCATCTCCGGAGACCATTTCTGCGACATCATCTACGGGATGGGGAATGGCCTCGCGCTCATCGACCATGACTGGTACCGCCACAGCCGGCCGGCCATCCTGGCGGCCACGCCGGTTCGCGTGGCGCCAGCCGAGGAGCTGCTCTGGCATCGACTCTTCATCAACGAGCGCCACCGCCACGACATGGCGGACATCCTCCACCTGATCATGGTCGTGGGAGCCCGGCTGGACTGGCATCGGATCCTCGACCGGACGGGCATCCACTGGCCATTGCTGCTGGCGCAGCTCCAACTCTTCGACTACGTGTACCCGGAAGCGCGCGAGCGCGTCCCGCGCTGGCTGTCGGAGGAGCTTCTCTCGCGGGCGGCGGCGGCGCTGGACAGAGAGAGGACCGATGAGCCGTACACGCGCGGGACGATCATCTCGCGCTTCAGCTTCAACATCGACGTCGCCGAGTGGAGCTTCCGCGATTCGCGCACCGATCTCATCGAGCAGACGGAGTCGCAGCCGGTCATCCGCGATCTCGTCGCGGCTGATGTCTGGGACGAGCGGTCGCCGATGACCCTCGAGTACGAGGAGAGATACGGTGAGCGGGTCGAATAACGGGAGCGCGCCGCTGACGCGCGCCGACGATCGGGACCCGCTCGGAGCGGAGCGCCGGCGCAGCGCTCGGGTGCGCATCGCCGCGGTGGGTGATTTTCACTGCGGGGAGGAGGAATCCGGCGTCTACCGTGATCTATTCGCCCAGGCGAACGAGGATGCCGATCTGCTACTTCTCGCTGGCGACCTCACGCGGCGAGGACGGGAGGCGGAATACCGAGTGGTCGTCGGCGAGCTCGCAGACGTGGAGATTCCGATCTGCGCCGTTCTCGGAAACCACGACTACGAGTGCGGCTTGGTGACGGAAGGAAGCGCCGTTCTCCGCGGGCGGGGCATCCACCTGCTCTCGGGCGACATCTACCAGTTCAACGACAAGGTGAGCGTGGCGGGTGTGAAGGGTTTCATGGGCGGCTTCGGACGCGGGACGCTCACCTCCTTTGGCGAGCCGGAGACGAAGGCACTCGTGAAGGCGTCGATGGACGAGGTACAGCTCCTCGAGATGGCGTTGCGGCGACTGGCGACGCCGTACCGCGTGGTGCTGATGCACTATGCTCCGGTCCTCGGCACCGTCGCGGGAGAGCCCGATGTGATCTATCCGTTCCTCGGCACCGACCGACTCGCAGAGCCGCTCGACCGCTTTGCCACCGCGGTGGCGTTCCACGGACACGCGCACTCGGGCGCCTTTCGCGGCGAGACGAGCGGAGGCGTGCCCGTGTTCAACGTGTCGCTGTCGGTTTTGCGGCGGGATGGCATCGGGAAGATGTACTACGTCCACGAGCTTCGGACGCCGGAGCCCGGCATCGTCGAGGCGTCCGCCGGACCGTCGCCCGCGCCGTCAGCTCGCTGATCCCAGCGCCGCGTGAGCGGCGGCCAGGCGCGCGATCGGAACCCGGAAGGGGGAGCAGGAGACGTAGTCCAGACCGACATCGTGGCAGAAGCGGATCGACCGGGGCTCTCCGCCGTGCTCACCGCAGATGCCGGTCTTGAGCCCCGGCCTCACACGCCGGCCCTCCGTTACCGCCATCCGAACGAGCTTGCCCACCCCGCTCGCATCGAGCACCTGGAAGGGATCGTCGGGAAGGATCCCACGCTCGACGTAGCTTGGAAGGAAGCGTCCGGCATCGTCGCGACTCATGCCGAGCGTGGTCTGCGTCAGGTCGTTGGTGCCGAACGAGAAGAATTCGGCGGCGCTCGCGATCTCGTCCGCCGTGAGCGCGGCTCGCGGCAGCTCGATCATCGTGCCGATCATGAATGGCACCGTCTCGCCCATCGCGCCGAGAACCTGGTGCGCGGCCTCCTGCAGAATCGCGCGTTGATGCTCCAGCTCCCGGACGGTGCACACCAGCGGCACCATGATCTCGGGCTGCACGTCGATGCCGCGCCGCTGAGCCCGGACGGCCGCCTCGAAAATCGCGCGACCCTGCATCTCGGTGATCTCGGGATACGTGATGCCCAGCCGGCATCCGCGGTGCCCGAGCATGGGATTGGTCTCTCGAAGAGATTCGACGATGCGTCCGAGCTCGTCACGACCGAGACCGAGAGTCCGCGATAGCCTTTTGCTGTCCTCGCCGCCGTGCGGGAGGAACTCGTGCAGCGGTGGGTCGAGAAGCCGGATGGTGACCGGAAATCCATCCATCGCCTCGAAGATGCCGTCGAAGTCTGTTCGTTGCATCGGCAGGAGCTTGGCGAGGGCTCGGCGCCGGCCCCCCTCGTCGCGGGCGACGATCATCTCCCTCATCGCCGTGATGCGCTCTCCCTCGAAGAACATGTGCTCGGTCCGGCAGAGGCCGATGCCCTGCGCTCCGAAGGAGCGAGCCACACGCGCGTCGTGCGGGGTATCGGCGTTCGCCCTCACCCTGAGGGTCCGCACCTCATCGGCCCACCCGAGAAGGCGGGAGAACGAGCCGTACATCGAAGACTCGCTTGCCGGCAGCGTTCCAGTCAGCACCCGGACGACGTCGCTCGGTATCGTCGGCAGATCGCCACTGAACACCCGCCCCGTCGCTCCGTCGAGCGTGATCCAGTCGCCCTCGCTCACGGTCACGCCGTGCGCCGTGAACTGGCGGTGCTCCAGATCCACCGTGATGTCCTTGCACCCGACGACGGCGCATTTTCCCATTCCCCGCGCGACCACCGCGGCATGGCTCGTCATGCCGCCTCGAGCCGTCAATACCGCTCTCGCCGCGACGATGCCGTGAAAGTCCTCCGGCGTGGTCTCGTCTCTCACGAGGATCACTCGCTCGTTGGCGGCCGCCCGTCGCTCCGCGACATCCGGATCGAAGACGGCACGACCGCTGGCGGCTCCGGGGCTGGCCGGCAGTCCGGTCGCGATCGCGGTGGCGCGGGCGGACGGGTCGATGATCGGGTGCAGCAATTGGTCGAGCTGATTCGGGTCCACCCGCCTCACCGCCTCGGCGCGGTCGATCAGCCCCTCGCCGACCATCGCCTCCGCAACGCGGACGGCGGCGGCCGCGGTGCGCTTGCCATTCCGGGTCTGGAGCAGAAACAGCTTCCCGCGCTCGACCGTGAACTCGATGTCCTGCATGTCGCGGTAGTGGCGCTCCAGGCGCTGTTGCGTCTCGAGAAGCTCCGCGTAGGCGCCGGGAAGCCGGTGCGCCATCTCCTGGATATCGAGTGGCGTCCTGATCCCGGCCACCACGTCCTCGCCCTGAGCATTCACCAGAAACTCGCCGTAGAAACGGTGCTCGCCGGTGGACGGATCCCGTGTGAACGCGACGCCGGTACCCGAGTCGTCACCCATGTTGCCGAATACCATCGCGACGATGTTCACCGCGGTACCCGCCGTCTCCGGGATGGCGTTCACCTTCCGGTAGTCCACGGCCTTCTTCAGCATCCACGACCGCCACACCGCTTCTATCGCTCCCCAGAGCTGCTCGGACGGATCCATCGGGAAGGCGACGCCAGTGGAGTGCCGGACCACCGCCTTGTATTCGTCCACGAGACTGTGCAGCGCAGCCTCGCCCAGTTCGGCGTCGCTGCTCACCCCTGCCGCCAGGCGCTTGACACCCAGCAGCGCCTCGAATTTGTGCGACGAGACTCCCAGGACCACGTCGGCGTACATCTGGATGAATCGGCGATAGGAGTCGTAGGCGAAGCGGGGATTGCCGCTCTGCGTCGCCAGACCAACCACGGTGTCGTCGTTGAGACCGAGATTGAGGATCGTCTCCATCATCCCGGGCATCGAGAAGGGCGCTCCGGATCGCACCGACACCAGCAACGGGTCGTTCGGGTCGCCGAGTCCGCGCCGGCTCGTCTCTTCCAGCCGCGATACGTTGCTCCCGACCTCGGCGCGCAGTTCATCGCTGATCGAACCGTCGTGGAGATAGCGGATGCAGACCTCGCACGCGATCGTGAATCCGGGGGGAACCGGCACGCCCAGATTCGTCATCTCGGCGAGGTTGGCGCCCTTTCCGCCGAGCACGGCCTTCATGTCCCGGGTACCGTCGGCGCGGCCGTCACCGAAGAAGTAGACGAGCTGGCTCACGGGAAGCGCGGCCGGGCTGGGAAGGGCATCAGCAGCCGCAGCCGAAGCGAAGCTTGTTCGGGTCCGTGGGGGGAGCAGTTGGATAATCGCCCGAGAAGCAGGCATGACAGAATCCGTCGGGGCCGTCCGGAACCGAGGCCAGCATCCCGTCGAGAGACAGGTAAGCGAGCGAGTCGACCTCGATGCGGCCGGCGATCTCATCGGTCGTGAGATTCGCAGCGATCAGCTCCTCACGGGACGGCGTGTCGATTCCATAGTAGCAGGGTCCGGTGATCGGCGGAGAGGAGATCCGCATGTGAACCTCGCGAGCACCGGCTGCGCGCACCATCGCGACCAGGCCGCGCGTGGTCGTCCCTCGGACGATCGAATCGTCCACCATGACGACGCGCTTTCCGTCGAGCACCTCGCGCACGGCGTTGTACTTCACCTTGACCTTGGCATCGCGACCGGCCTGCGACGGCTGGATGAAGGTTCGGCCGACGTAGTGGTTGCGGATGAGGGCGAATTCCAGCGGCAATCCCGTCTCCTCGGCGAATCCCAGCGCGGCGGCGTTCGCGGAATCGGGGACGCCGAAAACCAGATCTGCCGTCGGCGCCGGCGCTTCGACCCCGAGCCGGCGCCCCAGGGCGCGCCGCGCCCGATCCACGGAGCCGCCGAAGATCCGGCTGTCGGGCCGCGAGAAGTACACGTACTCGAACACGCAGCGCCGCAACTCTCGTTTGGGCAGCGGCGAGAGAGAGCGCATGCCGTCGGCATCGACGGTCACGATCTCCCCGGGCTCGACGTCGCGGAGATAGCGCGCGCCGACGATGTCGAGAGCGCACGTCTCGGACGCGAACACGATCGCCCCGTCGGGGAGCACGCCGATGACGAAGGGCCGCCACCCCCTCGGGTCGCGCGCGGCCAGCAGCGTGCCGCCGATACCCACGATCAGGCAGTACGCGCCTTCCACGCCCTGGAGCGCATCGGCCAGCTTCCCCTCGGGGCTTTCGGCCGGAGAGCGAGCGATCCGGTGGACTATCACCTCCGAGTCCATCGTCGAGCTGAAGATCGATCCCTGATCCTCGAGCTCGCGTCGCAGCTCCCCGGCGTTGACGATGTTGCCGTTGTGGGCGAGCGCGATGAACCCATCGCGGAAGCGGGCCACCACCGGCTGGGCATTCTCGATGGTGGACGAGCCCGCGGTGCTGTAGCGAGTGTGCCCGATCGCCGTCGCTCCGGGAAGTCCGGCGAGGCGCTCGGGGG
>JALZAQ010000013.1:29574-50088 GCA_030948255.1 Gemmatimonadota bacterium | reverse complement strand
GGTCATCCCCTCCGACACAAGGCCCATGATCTTGATGGGGTGTGCCTCGCCGTGCTCATCCACGGAGACGATGCCGGCCGACTCCTGCCCCCGGTGCTGCAGAGAGTAGAGGCCGAGGTGCACCGCCGCCGCAGCGTTCGGGTGGCCCCGAAGACCGAATATGCCGCACATGCGACGCTAAACGCTCGCGGGTTGAGGATGTTGCTCCAGGACGCCTGCCTCCGCCGGCTCGCGTCCCATGACTGCCGGGATAGCATCGTGGTACGCGCCCGCCAACCGCTCGAGCGGTGCCGCGAGCTCGCCGTCGCCCCACTTGATTGTAAGCGTCGTTCCGCTCTCGCGCACGCGACCGATCGCGCGGGCGGGGACGCCGTGCCGGCGAGCAATCTCGAGGACGGGCGTCGGGTCGGGCGTTCCCAACACGATCCGTCCCTGTGCCTCTCCGAACAGGAGCGCGCGCAGGGGGAGTGCGCGCCAGAAGCCAAGGTCGACGTCCGCCCCCCGCATCGAGTCGCGGTCCCCGACGCAGCATTCCGCGAGTGCCACCGCGAGGCCGCCCTCGCTGCAGTCGTGCGCCGAGCTCACGAGCCCGGCGCGGATGCCCTCCAGCGCCGCTTCGATGAGCGCCCGCTCTCTCATTGGGTCGCAGCGCGGCGGGGCGCCCGCGGTCACGCCATGGATCCGCACGAGATATTCGCTTGCGCCGAGCTCGTCCGTGGGCTCGCCCAGGAGCACGATCGCGTGGTCGCCGGCCGCGAAGCTGGAGCGCGTGACGTGAGCGAGCGACTCGACGAGCCCGATCATCCCGATGACCGGTGTCGGAAAAACCGCCCCACCCGGACTCTCGTTGTAGAGCGAGACATTGCCGCCGGTCACCGGCGTTCCGAGAGCGAGGCAGGCCTCGCCGATCCCCAGTACCGCCTGCTCGAGCTGGAAAAAAATCTCGGGCCTGTCGGGGTCTCCGAAGTTGAGGCAGTTCGTGATCGCCATGGGCCGCGCGCCGACGCACGCCACGTTGCGCGCCGCCTCGGCGACGGCGATCCGCCCGCCCATCCTCGGATCGAGGTACACGTACCGGCCGTTGCAATCCGTCTTCATCGCGATGGCGCGATCGGTACCGCGCAGCCGGATCACCGCTGCGTCCCCCCGTCCGGGACCGACGACCGTGCTCGTCCGCACGGTCTGGTCGTACTGCCGGTAGACCCAGGCCTTGCCGGCGATCGTCGGCGAGGAAAGCAACCGCTCCAGCGTCCAGAGCGGATCATCCTCCTCGGGGCGCTCGTCGATGGCGTGGACATCGCGAGCGCGCAGGGCGGCGATGGTGTCGGATTCCCGCGCGGCGGGATGGTAGACGGGACAATCCGTGACCAAGCGCGAGCCCGGAAACTCGGCGACGATCCGCTCTCCTTCGGTCACCCGGTACACCGGTTCGGCGATCACCTCGCCAATGACCTCTGCCGTGAGCGCCCAGTGCGCAAGGATCGCGCGCACCTCTGTCTCCCGACCCTTGCGAGCGACGACCAGCATGCGCTCCTGCGACTCGCTGAGCAGGATCTCGTACGGTGTCATCCCGCTCTCGCGCACCGGGACCCGCGCGGTATCGATCGTGACGCCAACATCGCCACGCGCCGCCATCTCGGCCGAGGAGGAGGTCAGGCCGGCCGCTCCCATGTCCTGAATGGCGACGATGTGCCCGCTGCGAATGAGCTCCAGGCTCGCCTCGAGCAGCAGCTTTTCGGTGAATGGATCGCCGACCTGAACGCGCGGGCGCTTCGCTTCGCTGGCGTCGGACAGCCCTTCCGACGCGAACGACGCGCCGTGGATGCCATCTCGGCCGGTGCGGGCACCAACGGCCATGATGGGATTGCCCACCCCCTCCGCCTTCGCACGGATGAGGTCAGTCTCGTGAAGAAGCCCCACGCACATGGCGTTCACGAGAGGATTGCCGGAGTACGAGTCGTCGAACATCACCTCCCCGGCGACCGTGGGCACGCCGACGCAATTCCCGTAATCTCCGATTCCTTTGACGACTCCGCCGAAGAGATAACGCGCACGCGGAGAATCGAGAGAGCCGAACCGGAGAGAGTTGAGAAGCGCGATGGGTCGCGCCCCCATCGTGAAGACGTCGCGAAGGATTCCCCCCACGCCAGTGGCGGCGCCCTGATAAGGTTCGACCGCCGAAGGATGGTTATGGGACTCGATCTTGAACGCGACCGCGAGGCCGTCCCCGACCGCGATCACGCCCGCGTTCTCACCCGGACCCTGCAGGATCCAGGGGGCGTCGGTGGGAAGGGTCCGGAGGAGCGGCCGCGAGTGCTTATAAGAGCAGTGCTCGTTCCAGAGTGCGCTGACGATTCCGAGCTCGGTGTACGTGGGATCCCGTTCCAGCATGCGCAGGAGTCGGTCGAACTCGTCCCGGGTGAGGCCGTGCTCGGCGACCAGCGCCGGGGTGATCGGCGGGTCACCGGGACGCGGTCGAACGATCATCCGCGAGGCGGCTTGACCACCGCCGCCGAATCGCGCTTCGGGCAGAGGCGCGCCATTCGCGCCGAGTCCTCCGGAGTGGGCCGTCCACCAACGCCCCTGTCCGCCTTGCTCGGAACGTTACATCCGATGAAGCCGGCCGCGCTGTTGGCCGTCGTGTCGCGCGTTCCGATCACCGCGCCGCGCCGCAGGCTGTCCGGGAGCGCGGGCGGCACCGCGCGCATTGCAGGCGCGACCGGAGGAACAGAGGCGCTGTCGCTGCTCCGTGGTGCTGTCGCCGCGCCCGTCCCCCGGACCGGCAGAGCGGTCGGAGCGGGGCCGATGATGCTCCCCTTGCCGGGGCGTACGCCCGAATCAGCGGGACTCTGGGTGATCGTCACTGTCCCCCGCGCTGGCGCGCGCGGGGCGGCAGCCGTGCTCCCCGCCGCACGGGTGGTCCGGCGGCGCCGGCGGGGCGCGACGGTGACCCGAGCACCGGTGCTATCGGATGGTTGAGACGCGCTCACCTCGGGCGCTGGCGCCACGACACCGAGAGTGGGGGCGGGGCGACCGTGCGACTCCGCGCCCTCGAGATGGTGGTGACGAGACTTGAATACGGCATCCACCACGCTGCCGGCTTGCAGTATCACGATATCACTCGACCCACATGACCGGCGACAGCCATTCTCGTAGAACAGATACGTCGAGCCGCCATAGCTCCGCTCGCCGACCGGCTTGCCGAGCAGCTGGATGACCTGCTCCCGCGTCATTCCCCGCGAGATGGTGGCATCGGCGCCTTGCCCGCTCGCCGTCGCGACAGCGCAGAGTGTCAGAAAGAGCATCAGGCTACGCATTGTGTCCTCGAGAGTCAGGCGGAGACGCGGACCAGAAGCGACTGAAAAAGCGCGAGTCCATCGGTGGATCCGAGCACGGCCTCGACGGCTCGCTCGGGGTGAGGCATCATACCCAGCACGTTTCCTTCCGCGCTCACTATGCCGGCGATGTCAGCAGCGGAGCCATTGGGATTGGATTTCCCATCGGGCCGTCCGGTCGTGCTCACGTACCGAAGGACAACGCGCCCTTCCTCCTCGAGCTGTCGCAGCGTCGGTGGATCCGCCCTGTACCGCCCTTCGCCATGGGCGATTGGGAGGCGGAGCAGCTGGCCGGCCGTGTACCGATTCGTGAACAGAGTGTCGGTGGTCTCGACCCGCACCGTCACGACGTCCGACACGAACATCAGGCCGGCGTTCCGGCTGAGCGCTCCGGGGAGGAGTCCGGCCTCGCACGCGATCTGGAATCCGTTGCAGATGCCCAGAACAGGGCCGCCCCGGCGGGCGTGAGCGGCCACCTCCTGCATGATCGGGCTGAAGCGCGCGATCGCACCGGCGCGCAGATAGTCCCCGTAGCTGAATCCCCCCGGAAGGATGACCACGTCCACGTCGCCGAGATCGTGGGCACCGTGCCAGAGATAGACGGCTTCTTCGCCCAGCGCATCGACGATCGCGTGGTACGCATCGTAGTCGCAGTTCGAGCCCGGAAAGGTGACGACGCCGAATCTCACCGCCGTGTCTCCACCAGCTCGCGGACCGCGGCGATCTCGAAGTCCTCGGTGACCGGGTTGGCGAGCAGTCGCTCGCACATGTCCCCTACCGCTTGGCGCGCGGCGCGCTCGTCGGTCGCGGACAGCTCGATCACGATGTACCGACCGAGGCGCGCCTCGGAGACGCCGGCGAAGCCGAGAGTATGCAAGGCTCCCGCAACTGCGACCCCCTGGGGGTCCAGCAATCCCTGACGCGGCAGGATGTGCACCGAGACCGCGAACTGACTCATTCGCCGCCTTCGCCGCTCTGGCGGTCAAAGGGTGGAGAGTCCGGCCCTCCGCGACCATGCCGGCGTCGCCTTCGACCTCGGCCGATCTGCTCCGGCTGGCTCTCCACGATCATCACGCGTTCATTGCCGCTGTCCTCGCTCGGCTCCTCATCCTCGAGCGGATCTCCGCCCGGCATCCGGTCGAGCAACCCAAGGATGATCGTCTTGATGAGCCCGAAGGCAATGTAGGCGACGAGTGCCGGAAAGAAGAACTGGCGCGGGGCCCAGATCAGCCCGGCGACGGTGCCGGCAACGAGTAGAATTCCCAGCACCCCCTTGAGGCTGCGCAGTCCGATGGTGGGGACGGCGGGGTAGAGGATGTGGCTCGTCATCAACCAGCTCAGCGCAAGCATGATGCCCGGCATCACCGCATGCCAAGGGAGATCGCCGATCATCGTCTGCTGGTAGAGCGGGGTCTGGCTGAACCAGTAGTAGGTCGCGAGAGTCATCCCGGCGGCGGGGCTGGGAAGACCGTGAAAGTGAGTCTTGGCGCGTCCGCCCTGCTCGACGTTGAAGCGGGCGAGTCGCATCACGACGCTGGCAATGAAGATGAACGAGAGGAGCCAGGCCCAGCTATCCCGGTTGAGGACAGCGAAATACATGATCATCGCGGGGGCGACCCCGAAGCTGATGGCATCCACCAGCGAATCGAGCTCGATGCCGAACCGACTTCCGGTGCGGGTCGCCCGGGCGATCCGGCCGTCCAGGGCGTCCATCACGCCACCGAGCACGACGTAGAGGCCGGCCCGGCTGTAGTTCCCCTGCGCCGCGGCGACGATCGACCAGACGCCGAAGAACAGATTCCCGAGCGTCACGCCGTTGGGAACGATGACCACCGCCCGTCTGAGGTCGGGGCGGCGAATGGGGGGCAGCGTCGGGTTCACTTCGGAAGCTCCCCCAGCACGGTGGTGCCCGCGCTTGCCAGGTCATTCACCTTGACGCGAACGGTGGTGGAGGTCGGAAGAAACACATCAACCCGGGAGCCGAACTGGATGATCCCCATGCGCGCGCCCTGAGTGACATGGTCTCCGTCCTGGGCATAATTCACGATCCGGCGGGCGATCAGCCCGGCAATCTGGCGAACGAGCACTCGTGACGACCCGCTCTCTATCCCCACCGACATCTGCTCGTTATCGAGACTCGCCTTCTCGTGCGCGGCATTGATGAATTTGCCCTTGTTGTAGTGCAGATACCGCACGACGCCGTCCACCGGATAGCGGTTCACATGGACGTTGAAGATGTTCATGAAGATCGAGATGCGGGTGGCGCGACCCTGGATGAACGCCTGCTCGTCCACCTGCGTGATCATGACGACGCGTCCATCCGCCGGCGAGATGACGAGACGAGCACCGCGCTCGCCGTTCCGCTCGGGATCGCGAAAGAAATACGCCATCCACCCGGTGACGATCGCGAAGACGACTGCGAGCATCCAGACCGGCCAGGAGCGGCGGCTGAAGGCGAGCCAGAAGAGGATGGCGGTCGTGGCCATCCCGAGGAGAATGAACTTCCAACCCTCGCGCGCGAAGCTCACGCGTCCTCCGCGACATCGAGCTCCAGGCCGGTGAGGCGGCGGTACGCATCGAGGTAGCGCGCGCTCGTGGCCGCGACCACGGCCGGCGGAAGGACCGGTGGCGGCACCTCGCCATTCCAGCGTCCGGCGGCGCGCTCGCCATCGAGGTAGTCTCGGAGAGGCTGCTTGTCGAAGCTGGGCTGCCCGCGACCAGGGGAGTAACCGTCCGACGCCCAGAAGCGAGAGCTGTCGGGGGTGAGCACTTCGTCGATCAGCAAAATTTTCCCCTCGCGATCCCGGCCAAACTCGAACTTCGTGTCGGCGATGATGATCCCGCGAAGTGCGGCGATGTCGCGGCCGCGACCATATACCAGGCGGGAGAGCCGCTCCAGCTCCGCGGCCTCGCTCGCGCCGATGATCTCCGACATGCGCGCGAGCGTGATATTCTCATCGTGTCCGACGTCGGCTTTGGTGGAGGGGCTGAAGATCGGAGGCTCGAGCCGATCGCTCTCTCGCAGACCAGCGAGCAGGGGCTCGCCGGCGAGCGTACCACTCCTCGCGTACTCCTTCCACGCCGATCCCGTGATGTAGCCCCGCACCACGCACTCGACGGGAAAGGGAGTCGCCCGCCGGCAGAGCATCGAGCGTCCGCCGAGCTCGACGCGATTGGGCTCGAGAGCCGGAACAGCCCGGGCGATCTCCGCTGCATCCACCGAGATCACGTGATGGGGGAGAAGGTTCGCGAACTGCCGGCACCACCACGCGCTGAGCTGCGTGAGAACCGCGCCTTTGTGCGGAATGGTCTCCCTCATCACGACGTCGAAGGCGCTCACCCGGTCGGTGGCCACGAGCAGCAGTCGATCGGCATCGACCTCGTAGATGTCTCGCACCTTCCCGCGGCCCAGACGGCGCAGCGGAAGGTCGCTGGTCGCCATGACCGATGCCGGCTGGGCTCGCGTCGTCATACGCGGAGGGCCTCGCGCTCGGAGGGCACGGAGCCGGCTTCTTCGGCCAGCAGCGGGCGGACGACGCGGTCGAGGAAGGCTTCGACCTGCTGCGGGGCGAGTCCGACGAAGTCCGCCGGCTCCAGAACACCCCGCAGTGCATCCACCGACACACCGAACTCCGAGTCCGCGGCGAGCCGATCGAGCATGTCGTTGCGCTCCGCGCCGTCCTTGAGCGCCGCCGAGGCGGCGAGACTGTGCTTGCGGATGATCTCGTGGGCTCGCTGCCGGTCGCCGCCTGCCCGGACGGCGCGCACGAGCAGCTTCTCGGTCGCCATGAATGGCAGCTCATCGGCGATTCGCCGGCGGATGCGCGCGGGGTGGACCTCGAGCCCGGAAGCAATGTTGGCCATGAGAACCAGGATGGCGTCGGTGGCGAGAAAGGATTCGGCGAGCACGATCCGGCGGTTGGCGCTGTCATCGAGCGTTCGCTCGAAGTACTGCACGCTGTGGGTCAGGTTCGCATTCTCCTCGAGTGAGATCACGAATCGGGCCAGGGAGGCGATCCTCTCGGAGCGCATGGGATTGCGCTTGTATGCCATCGCCGACGAGCCGATCTGGTCGCGCTCGAAGGGCTCCTCGATCTCGCCGAACGCCTGGAGCATGCGAATGTCGCCGCTGAACTTCCCGGCGCTGGCGGCGATGCCGGCCACGACCGACAGGATCTGCGCGTCCAGTTTGCGGCTGTACGTCTGGCCGGTGACGGGAAGAGCCCGCTCGAAGCCGAGCTCGCGGACCACGAGCTCCTCCAGGCGCTCCACCTTCGCGACGTCGCCGTCGAAGAGCTCCAGAAAGGAGGCCTGGGTGCCGGTCGTACCTTTGACGCCACGCAGGGGCAGGGTGGCGAGACGATGGTCCAGCTCGGCGACGTCGAGCACGAGATCCTGCATCCAGAGCGTGGAGCGCTTGCCGACGGTGGTCAGCTGCGCCGGCTGAAGGTGCGTATACGCGAGCGCCGGCTCACCTCGCCACTCGTCGGCGAACCGGGACAGGGAGCGGAGGATATCCATCAGCTTGGCCCGGAGCAGTCTGAGCCCCTGACGCAGGATGATCAGCTCTGCGTTGTCGGTGACGTCGGCGCTCGTGGCTCCGAGATGGATGTAGCCACGGGCCGCCGGAGCCGCCTCGGCGAAGGTGTGAACATGAGCCATGACGTCGTGACGAAAGCGGCGCTCGAACGCGGCCGCGCTCTCGAAATCGATGTCGTCGAGGTGCTCCCGCATCTGGCGGAGGGCATCCTCCGGCACAGCGACCCCGAGCTCGCGTTGCGCCACGGCGAGGGCGAGCCAGATCCGCCGCCAGAGTCCATGACGCGTCTGCGCCGACCACAGCTCCAGCATCGCCGCCGACGCATAGCGCTCGGCGAGTGGGGACGCAAAGCGGTTGGGCGACGTCATCGGATCATGAAATCAGTCGAGTAGATTCGCCCGGCGCGCTCGAAGAACATGCGGATGACGTCGCGCCCGCCGTACTGGTCGAGCGCCCGCGCGGCGTCCTCGGCATTCTGGATCGGGACCCGGTTGACCTGCACGATGACATCCCCCTTCTCGATGCCGAGCTCGTCGGCGACGCGCCGGCTCACGTCATAGATCAGAGCGCCGCGCGAGCTTCGGATGTTGCGCTCGGCGCGAATCGCCGGCGTCAGCGAGACGAGCTGCAGTTCCTTCAGGACCGCCACCTTCGGGGCGCTGACGTCGGGCTGGTCCGCGACCGTGACGGTGATCGTCCGCTCCCGATCGCCTCGCCTCACCACCAGCGGCGCGCGCTCGCCGACCCGGAGGTCGAGCAGCTCGGCTTCCCAGTCGAATGGGTTGTGGAGCGTTCGGCTTCGTGAGCGCAGGAGGACGTCACCGGGCTGAAGGCCGGCTTGCGCCGCGGGGGAGCCCGGCGACACCGAGCGGACCACGGCCCCGGCACGCACCGCAGCACGGAAATCCTGCGTCGCTGGCAGCGCCAACTGAATCCCGATCCACGGCCGCCGCACGACGCCATGGGCAAGGAGATCCTCGGCCACGCGACGCGCGCGATCGATCGGGATCGCGAAGCCAAGCCCGATCGAGCCTCCGCTCGGCGAGAAGATCGAGCTGTTGACGCCGATCACCGCACCGAGAGCATTCACGAGCGGGCCCCCGGAATTCCCCGGATTGATCGCGGCGTCGGTCTGGATCATGTCGACGTAGATGCCCTGACCCTCGGCGCGGCCAACGAGATTGCGTCCCGTTCCGCTCACCACCCCGGCCGTCACGCTCGGCTCGGTGTTCCCGAGCAGAAACCCGTACGGGTTGCCGATCGCGATCGCCCACTCCCCGATGATGACGTCGCTGGAGCTGCCGAGCGTCGCGACCGGGAGTTGCGTCGCCTCGATCTTGAGGACAGCCAGGTCGTTCGCCTCGTCCTTCCCGACGACCCGCGCCGGATAGGTGGTTCCGTCGCGCAGAGCGACCGAGACGCGAGTCGCGGCGAGCACCACGTGAGCATTGGTGACGATCACCCCGTTGGGGCGGATGATGAAGCCGGATCCGAGCCCGGGGACCACGCGCTGGCTCGCTCCGCCGCCGAAGAACCCCTCGGACGGATCGAGCTGTCTCTGCTCGACGACCTCGGTCTGAACGGTCACCACGGCGGGGGAGACCCGGGTGACCGCATCGGTGATCATCGTGCGGCGGGCGGGATCGATCGCTGACTGCTCGGCTGCGCTCGCCGTGCGGACCGCGAGCCCGTCGTCTCGAGAGCCCGCGCCACATCCAGCGGAGGCGAGAGCCGTCAGCAGGCAGCTCGCCAGCGGGCGCATCACGCCTCGGCTCGCGAGCGCGCGATGCGGCGGCTCCAGTCGTTGAGGAACTGGTCGAAGCCGACATCGGTGAGAGGATGGAGCAGCAACGAGCGCAGCACCGACGCCGGAACCGTCGCGCCATCAGCCCCGAGCCGCGCCGCGGCCATGAAGTGTGACGGCGACCGAATCGACGCCGCGAGGATCTCGCACTCGAAGTCGTAGTTGTCGAAGATCGTCCGGATCTCGCGTATCATCTCGACTCCATTCGCGCCGATGTCTTCGAGGCGCCCGATGAACGGGCTGACGTACGCCGCCCCCGCCTTCGCGGCGAAGAGGGCCTGCGCCGCGTTGAAGATCAACGTCGTATCGACCCGGATTCCTTCCGCGACCAGACGACGCACCGCGACAATTCCCTCCTCGATCATCGGAATCTGGACGACGATATTGTCCGCGACCTTCGCCAGCTCCCGGCCGTCCCGATACATCGCGTCCGCATCGACCGCCAGCACCTCGGCACAGACCGGTCCGGTAACGAGCCGCGCGAGCTCGGCGAGCTGGGTTCGGCCTTCGGCCCCACCGGATTCGTGCGCCAGAAGCGCCGGCTTGGTGGTGATGCCATCGATCAGTCCGGTCGTGAGCGCCCATCGGAGCTCATCGGCACTGGCGGTGTCGAGAAAAACTTTCATGCGGGAAAGAGGTAGAGGTCCGAGGGATAGCACACTCGCTCGAGACACAGGGCGTGCGCCGGCGCGGGCGCTGACGCGCCTCCGCTATCCGTCGCCGCCAGCAGGGCAGACAGGTCAGCGGCATCGCGCCGCCCGGCCGCGCTGTCGATCATCGTTCCGACGAGAAAGCGCACCATGTGATGCAAGAATCGGTTTGCCTCGATTTCGAACACCACGCCTCCCGGGCGATCGCGCCACACGGCCGAGGTCACTTGACAGCGATGGTCGTCCGTCTCGGGAGCGGTGCCCCTCACGGCGAAGGCACGAAAGCAATTGTTCCCCACCAGCGAGGCGGCTCCGGCGTCCAGCACGGCACGATCCAGCGGCTTCACGTACACCCACTCCCAGCGGCGCCGAAAAGGCGACGCAGCGCCCTCGTCGGTGCCGATAACGTAACTGTAGCGGCGAGCGATGGCGCTGAATCGCGCATGGAACAGCTCGCGCATCTCGTGGGCAGCCACCACCCACATATCGTCCGGAAGCACGGCGTTCAGTGCTCGCCGCAACTTGGGCGCCGGCCAGGTGGCGGGGACTCTCACCCCCACCGCCTGACCTCTCGCGTGAGCTCCGGCATCGGTTCTGCCCGATCCGAGTGCCTGGACGGGCCGGTCGCAGAGGCGTCGCAAAGCCTGTTCGAGCACCCCCTGCACCGTGCGCGAGTCCGGCTGCCGCTGCCATCCGGCGAAGGCCGCCCCGTCGTAGTGGAGCACCAGCTGAAGCGTCCGCTCCGACATGCCGGGAACATACCCGCAGCGACCTCGCTGTCAAGCAACGCGACACGACTCAACCGATTGACAGCTCGTCATCTACGTCTCTACATTCCCACTTCCTCGCGCCATCCGTCCGACCTTCTCCCCTACATGCCTCCACGTACGCTGGCGTCGCTCGCCCAAGCGCTCGGAGCCGCCTCCGGCATGGACGCGGCTCTGGTCGCGCTGGGAGAGGCGCTGGCGGACCTCGACCGAACGTCGCGGATCGCGCTCCTGCGCTACGACATGCGACACCAGATTTTCCGGGAGCGGCTCGCCCCGGTCGATGCCACCGTCCACGTGACACGGGTGGACACGACATTCGATCATTTGCCGGCGAACGTGCGGACGGTGATCGCCGGCGCTGGAGAATTCGCTGAGCTGGGGGACGACTCCGATCAGTACGCGCGCCTGTTCGGCATCGCCGGGCCACAGGAAGAAGGGCTGCTCGGCCTGCGCGGCCTCCACATCGACGGACAGCTGGCGGGGGTGCTGGCGCTCTATGAGCCCAAGCGCTTCTTCGGCACGCGCGTTTCCGAGCGCTTCGATCCCTATGCCGCACTGTTCGACCTCGCCTTCAATCGATTCGCCGAGCACGAGGCGCGCGACGAAGCCGTGAAGACGCTCGAGCACGTGACGCAAAGGGTGCACGGCGAATATGTGCGGCGGCTCGCCGGGCTCGAGCAGCAGCTCAGGGAAGCACGCGCTCCACGGCCGGGAGGCGGGGGTGGCGTGGATCCGGCGGTGCTTCTCGCTCTGGAAACGGAATCGGCCAAGGCAAAGGAGGAGGCCCGACGCTCGCTCCGTCGAACGGCCGCGATCGAGCAGCAAGTCACCGCTGCTGTCGGCCAACTCGAGCAAGCCCACATCGAGCTGCACCGCCGCAGCGAGGCGCTCCGCCAGAAGACCCGAACGCTCTATCTCATCGATCGTGTGCTGACGCTCGACTCGAGTTGCATCGATCCGAGACAGCTCGCGGACAGCCTGCTCGCTCTGGTGGGCGATGACATGCAGGCGCAACGCTGCTCGCTGATGCTGCGCGTGCCCGACAGCCCGATGCAGCTCTACATCGCGGCCGCCAAGGGAATCGCGCCGGACATCACCGAAGGCACCCGCGTGACCCTCGGCGAAGGCGTTTCCGGAAAGGTTGCGGCGACGCGTCAACCTCTCCTCGTCACCGATGTAGCCCAGCAGGGAGGTCAGCATCCTTTGCTGCGCGATGAATATTTCAGCACCGGCTCGTTCATCAGCTTCCCGCTCGTCTATCACGGGCAGCTCGTCGGCGTGGTGAATCTGACGAATCGCGCTCAACGCGGCGTGTACGTGGAGGAGGACGTCGAGCGCGTGCGTTTGCTCGGCCTCGTGATCTCGCTCGTCGCGTCCAACGCCCAGCTCTCCGAACGGCTCCTGGAAACGATTAGTGCCCGCTGAGGCGATCCAGCTCGCCATCCGGCGACTGGCGGCGGGGCAGTCGTTGACGACGGAGGAATCGTCAGCGGCGTTCGATGGCGTGATGAGCGGCGAGGCCACGGCCGCCCAGGTGGCGGCGTTGCTCATCGGCCTTCGCGTGAAAGGAGAGACTGCGGAGGAGATCGCCGGGGGGGCCCGGGCACTGCGTCACGCCATGGTGAAGCTCTCGGCCGAGAAACCGGACGATCTGGTGGATACATGCGGGACGGGCGGCGGGCGGGTGGCGACATTCAACATCTCGACCGCCGCCGCGCTTCTGGCCGCCGGTGCCGGGGTGAGAATCGCCAAGCATGGCAACCGGAGCTTCACCTCCCGCTGCGGAAGTGCGGACGTGCTCGAGGCGCTCGATGTCCGCATCGAGATACCGGTGGATCGAATGGAGGAGATGCTCCGCGAAGCCGGCATCGTCTTCATGTTCGCGCCCCTGATGCATCCGGCGATGCGACATGTTGGGCCGGTGCGGCGTGAGCTCGGGGTTCCGACCGTCATGAATGTGCTCGGACCGCTCGCCAATCCAGCGGGCGCCGGCCGCCAGGTCGTGGGCGTCGCCGAGCCGGAGAGGTTACCCCTGCTCGCCGACGCCCTCCTGGCGCTCGGCTCGGTGCATTCTCTCGTCGTTCACGGTGCCCCCGGGCTCGATGAGCTCTCCCCGCTGGGCACCACCCGGGTTCTCGAAGTACGAGGGGGGACGGTGCGCGAGTGGGCCATCGAGCCGGCGTCGCTGGATGTCCTCGCCCACGATCCCGATGAGCTTGCGGGAGGGGGACCAGCCGAGAACGCTCACATCATTCGCGAGGTGTTGTCCGGTCGCCGCGGCGGGGGTGCGGCAGCGGCGGTGATCCTGAACGCGGGAGCGGCGGTCTACGTGAGTGGTCTCGCGACGTCCTTCGGCGACGCGGTCGAGATCGCGCGAGCTGCGCTCGCCCGTGGCGAAGGACTGAATGCCCTCGAGCGCCTGCGACAGACCAGCGCCCGAGCGGAAAGCCGCCCTCAGTAGCGGCGCAGCACTCCGACGACGACGCCCTGAATCGTCACGTCATCTTCGTGAAAATACATCGGGCTCATGGTCTCGTTGGCCGGCTGGAGCCGGATGCGCCCATCCTTCTCACGGTACAGCTTCTTGACCGTGGCCGCGGCATTGTCCACGAGGGCGATGACCATCTCACCGTTGTCGGCGCTGCGACGCTCATTGATCACCACGTAGTCGCCGTCTCGTATCTGCTCGTCGATCATCGAGTTTCCCCGGACGCGCAGCACGTAGTGATGACCACCCCGCCGGCAGAAGTCCTCCGGGACGACCACCGACTCCTGGACCGTCAGCGCCTCGATTGGGGCTCCCGCCGCGACCGTTCCGAGGAGAGGCAGCTCCATCGCGCGTGGCAGCACGTCCGACGGAAGAATCTCGATCGCTCGGCTCTCGTTGTACGAGCGCTTGATGTAGCCCTTCCGCTCGAGGTTGCTCAGATGCTCGTGAACCGTCGCCAGCGAGTTATAGTTGAACTCGTGGGCGATCTCCTCGAAGCTCGGCGCATAACCCTTCGCGTCGCTGTACGCGCTGAGAAAGGTGAGGATCTCGCGCTGTCGTTTCGTGAGCGGCATGAGCGGTCCCGGTGGAGTGAGCGGCCCGATCCGGCTCCGCGCCCGGATCAGGGCAGCAGGGTTCCGGACCTACCGAATGAACGCCGAATACTACAATAGCCGAAGAAGCCCCGAAGTGCAAGCGGCAGCTACTGCGTGGAGCGACCCGGCGGGCACGCTGGGTCGAATCGTGGTGGAGACCCGCCACCGGATCGCCGCGCTCGGACTCAGGAGAGCGGAGCTGGAGGAGGAGGTCGCGGCTGCGCCGGTCGTTGCGCCCTTGGGCGCGGCGCTCCGAGGTGAGAGAGTGGCGGTCATCGCCGAGCTCAAGCGGCGATCTCCTTCGAAGGGAGACATCAACCACGCCCTGGCGGCGGTCGAGCGCGCGCTCGCCTACGCGGCCGGGGGAGCGTCTGCGCTCTCGATCCTCACGGAGCCCGCGCATTTCGGCGGAATGGCGGAGGACGTCACGGCCGCGCGTCGCGCCGTTTCGCTGCCCATCCTTCGCAAGGACTTTCACCTCGATCCCCTCCAGCTTCTCGAAGCAAAGGCGCTCGGCGCGTCCGCCGTCCTGCTGATCGTCCGTGCCCTCTCGCCGGCCGACCTCACGAGACTGATCGACGCCGCCGGATCGCTCTCGCTGGAGGCGCTGGTGGAGGTGCACACACACGAGGAGCTGCACCGCGCGGTCGACAGCGGGGCGATGCTGATCGGCGTCAACAACCGTGACCTGGAGACGCTCGTCGTCGATCCGGCGACCTGCGAGCGGCTTTTGCCGCTGGTCCCCGCCCATCTGGTGGTAGTGGCGGAGAGCGGTGTGACGTCCGCGGACGACGTCGCGCACCTGGCCTCGTTCGGCGCCGATGCGGTGCTCGTCGGATCCAGCCTCTCCAGCGCTCGAGACCCGGAAGCCGCCGTGCGCTCACTGGCGACGATTCGCCGGCTCGAGCGGTGAGCTCGGCGGTTGCGATCAAGTTCTGCGGCCTCATGCGTCCCGAGGACGTCGGCGCCGCGGTGACGTTGGGTGCGGACTACGGGGGGGTCATCTTCGCCGACGGCCCGCGCAGGCTCACCCCTGAGCGCGCCCGGGACCTTCTGGAGCCGGTCTCCATGCGGCTACAGACCGTCGGTGTCTTCGGGGTCAACGACCCGGACGAGATCGCGCCAGTCGCATCCCTGGTCGGCCTCCGCGTCATCCAGCTGCACGCCGATCCGACCGCAGCCGACGTCGAGCGCGTACGCGATCGCACCGGCTGTCTCGTCTGGGCGGTCATTCGCGTGGGGCGCCCGCCCGGACGCGATGCGGCCGCTCTGGGCGAGCTGCGCTCGGTCGCCGATGCCGTCGTCCTCGACAGCTGGAGCGCGTCGCGGCTCGGAGGTGGTGGCGCTACGTTTCCCTGGAAGAGCGTCGCGGAGGCAGCGGCTCCGGGGAGAGGCGCTCCGATCGTTCTCGCCGGCGGGCTGACCGCCGACAACGTCGCTGACGCGATCGAGGTGCTACGGCCGGCGGTAGTGGATGTCTCGTCCGGGGTCGAGAAGAGCCCGGGAGTGAAGGACCACGACCAAATGCGCGCCTTCGCGGCTGCTGTTCGAGGGAAGTGACAGACATGGACGTGATCGATCGCAACGACCGCTTCGGCGCCTTCGGGGGCCGTTACGTGCCGGAGACGCTCATCCCCGCGCTCGACGACCTCGAGCGCGCCTATGACGAGGCACGGCGCGATCCGGCGTTTCTGGCTGAGGTGGACAGTTTGCTCGGAAGCTACGTCGGTCGTCCATCTCCGTTGAGCTCGGCTCCCCGGTTCTCGGCGTTGGTGGGTGCTCCGGTGTGGCTCAAGAGAGAGGATCTGAACCACACCGGCGCTCACAAGATCAACAATACGGTTGGCCAGGCGCTTCTCGCCGTCAGGATGGGCAAGACGCGGATCATCGCGGAGACGGGAGCGGGGCAGCACGGGGTGGCGACGGCGACGATCTGCGCGCGCTTCGGGCTTTCGTGCGTGATCTACATGGGCGAGGAGGACATGCGGAGGCAGGAGCTCAACGTCTTCCGCATGCGGTTGATGGGCGCTCAGGTCGTGCCCGTGACATCGGGCACGAGAACGCTGAAGGATGCGACGACGGAGGCGATCCGGGACTGGGTGACGACGGTGACGGACAGCCACTACATCATTGGGTCGGTGGTGGGCCCGGCACCGTATCCGCGAATGGTGCGAGACTTTCAGGCCGTGATCGGCCGAGAGGCACGGAGGCAGATGCTGGAGCAGGCAGGGAGGTTGCCCGCGACCGTGGTCGCGTGTGTCGGCGGTGGCTCGAACGCGATGGGGATCTTCGCCCCGTTCATCGATGACCCGGGCGTCGAGCTGGTCGGCGTGGAAGCCGCTGGCGAAGGTCTCGAGAGCGAGCGGCATTCGGCGTCGCTCTCCCGCGGCCGGCCGGGCGTTCTTCACGGCGCATTGAGCTATCTGCTCCAGGACGAATTCGGACAGGTGCATCCCGCTCACTCCATCTCGGCCGGTCTCGACTATCCGGGCGTCGGCCCGGAGCACTCCCATCTGAAGGACACCGGTCGTGCGACGTACGTCGCCGTGACCGACGCGGAGTCGGTGGGCGGGTTCGAGCTGCTCGGTCGGCTGGAGGGAATCATTCCCGCCCTCGAGACTGCGCACGCCGTGGCCTGGATCGCGGCGAGTGCGGGGCGCTGGGCCGATGACAGTCCGGTTCTGCTGTGCATCAGCGGTCGAGGAGACAAGGACGTGAACGAGGTCATGCGCTACCTCGCCACCAAGCAGTGACCAGGTCGGCCACCCCCGCATTCGGCGGAAGCATCGTCCAGCCGGCCAAGACGGGTCCGCCGCGTGATGCCGCGCCTCCGCCGGCTGCCGTTCCGCTCATCGAAGTGCTCCTTCGCGACGTGTCGCGCGCCATCCGAACGCGCCAGCTCTACCTGCCGAACAATCCCATCTATCAGCGCGCGCTCGAGTCTGTGGGCGCGTCGTTCCGAAAGATCTGGGTGGCAATGCCGGAGCTCGTCCTCGACATCTCCGAATCCGAGTTCAAGTGGGAAGGCATAACCGTCAGCAAAGACGAGGGGAAAGCCGACAGCCTCCCATGGCTTTTCTACAAGGACGGCGTCCGGGGCCTCACCCTCATCGCGGGCTTCGAGCAGCAGGAGCTGCTCACCTTGATGGACATCCTGGCTCGCGTCCGTAAGGCCACGACCGACGAGGACGATCTGCTGACGCTCCTCTGGGAGCAGGAGTTTCTGTACTTCCACTATCGCTACGTCGATTTCGCACTGGAGGGGGTGGCGGAGCTGGCGCTGCTCGAGACGCCGCTGAAGAGCAGCGGGTCGCCGGAACAGGCTCCCGATGTCGCGCCCGAGCCCACGCCGACAAACTCGACGGTGAACATGTCGGATTTCGACTCCACGCTGTACTTCCTCGACGAGCACGAGGTCGAATACCTCCGTGCACATGTCCAGTCGGAATACCAGAGCGACCTGCGGCGCAACGTCCTTGCGATGCTGTTCGACATCTTCGAGCTCGAGCCGGTCGAGGAAGTGCGTGAGGAGATCTGCACGACCCTCGAGCGCGTGCTGGTGCATCTCCTGTACACGGAGGAGATCGGATCCGTCGCCTACATTCTGCGCGAGAGCCGGCTCGCCTGCGAGCGCGCTCCATCGCTCTCTGCGGCTCACAAGGAGCGCATTCTGAGGCTCGCCGATAAGCTGAGTGCGCCGGAAGTGCTGTCGCAGCTTCTCTCGACCCTCGACGCCTCGGCGGCTCTCGCGCCAAAGGAAGATCTGGATGCGCTCTTCCAGCAGCTCCTTCCCGCCAGCCTGGCCACCGTGCTCTCGTGGATGGGGAAGCTGGAGAACGCGCAGCTCAAGAGTGCGCTGGAAGACGCCGTGCTCGCGCTCGCCGGGGCGAACGTCGCGGAGCTGGTGCGGCTGTTGCTCTCGCCCGATCCACTCCTGGCCGCCGAGGCAGCGCGTCGGGCCGGGCAGCTCAAGACGACCGCGGCCGTCGCCGGACTCGGGAAGCTGCTCAGCGCGGCGGAGCAGTCGGTGCGGCTAGCCGCGGTGAACGCGCTGACCGAGATCGGCTCGCCCGGTGCGCTGGGACATCTGGCCGACGCGATGGAGGATGTGGACCGGGATGTTCGAGTCGCCGCGATCCGAGCCGTCGGTACACGTGGCCACGCCGCCGCCCTGACCAAGCTCCAGGGCGTGCTGTACAGCAAGACCCTCCGCGAGACTGACCTGTCGGAGAAGATGGTCGTCTTCGAAGCCTACAGTGGCCTCGCGGGCGAGAGTGGCATTCCGATCCTCGCCGGGATGCTCAACGGCCGTCGGATGATCGGACGCCGGGAGGGAGGCGAGATTCGAGCGTGCGCCGCCTATGCGCTCGGGCGGATCAAATCCGATGCCGCGGTCGAAGCGCTTCGACGCTCGTCGGAGGACAAGGATGCGCTGGTGAAGAGCGCCGTCAACAAAGCGCTGCGCGGAACGAGGTGATGACTACTCCACACCGCGCCGGGCCATCCCGCTCGCCAACGCCGGCGAGCGTTCCCGCCGCGGCGCAGCAGAGCACCGCAACGCTGGCCGATCGCGGAAGCGATGCGTTCGTCCGCAGGCGCGGCCGCGAGCTGCTGTTCGCCTTCTACGGCGCTCTCCGGACGGTGAAGTTGTATCCTCCCGACAACGCCGTCGTGCAGCAGTCGCTCGATGAACTGGTGAATACCAGCGCTGGCCTTCTGGCGCACGAGCACGAGCTGGAGCTGCGGGCGACCGGCGAATTTCTTTTCGTCAACGGCACCCGGCTGCGCCTCGACCTCGAGCACGACTCCAGCATCTCGCGCTCCTTCTCGCATCTCTTCCGCGGGTGTGGGATCGGTCTCTTCCGGGTGCGCGAGGGGGCAACGAAGGGCGACTGGCTGCACCTCCTCAACGTTCTGAACGCCGCCCCCGCGGGAGAGCCCGATGAGCGGCGGCTGGCGATCATGGACAAGCTTGCCGGGCTCGGTGTCGGCAGCTTCGAGCTCGGACCGCCGACCGACACCGAGGAGGAGTTCCGCGAGAGGTCGAAGGAGGCGGCCAAGCGCACGTACGCCCAGTCGGTCACCCTGACAAAGGACGTGATCAACTCCGTGCGCATGGGCAAGAGCCCGAACATCAAGAAGATCAAGCGCGTCGTTCAGGGCATCGTGGACCAGATTCTCAACGAGGAGACCTCGCTCATCGGCCTCACCACCCTGCGCGACTATGACGAGTACACGTTCACGCACAGCGTGAACGTGTGCATCTTCGCGATCGCGCTGGGGCGCAAGCTCGGCTTCACCCGCCTGCAGGTCTACGAGCTCGGCATCGCGGCGCTCTTGCACGACATCGGCAAGACGCGCGTCCCGATCGAGGTGCTGAACAAGGCCGGCGGCCTCACGGAGAGCGAGTGGCGGACGATGACCAACCACCCCTGGCTCGGCGTCCTGTCGCTCTTCCAGATGCACCCCCAGGACATCCCCTTCCGGGCGTTGGTGGTGGCGTTCGAGCACCACAAGAAGACCGACCTCAGCGGCTACCCGAAGCACATCCGTCCGCGCGACATGAGCATCTTCAGCAAGATCGTCGCGGTGGTCGATTCCTACGATGCCGCCACTTCGCGGCGCGTCTACCAGACGACGCCGTTGTCTCCCGCCGATGTCCTCCAGGAGATGCGCACCAACCGCAGCCGCGGCATGGATCAGGTGGTGCTCAAGGGCTTCATGAGTCTGATCGGCCACTTTCCGGTGGGCACGTGCGTGGTGCTCGACACCATGGAGCTCGCGGTGGTGCACGCGGTGAATCCGGTCGCGGAGGCGGGGTCGCGCCCGATCGTTCGCATTGTGGGCGACGAGCGAGGTAACCTCCTTCACCCCGGTCACCTCGTCGATCTCAACGAGCGCGCTGCGGGGTCGACCTCTCATGCCCGCACGATCATCAAGATCGTCGACCCCGATCGGCACGGCATCCGGGTCAGCGACTATTTCGTCTGACGCGATCGACCGCTGCTTCGCCGAGCTGCGGTCACGACGTCGCAAGGCGCTCGTCGTCTACCTCACGGCGGGACACCCGGACGTCGAGCAGTCGCTGGCACTGTTGCGAGGCGTCACCGACGCCGGCGCCGACGTGGTGGAGATAGGCGTTCCCTTCTCGGATCCGATGGCGGACGGCCCGGTGATCCAGGCCAGCTCGCAGCGCGCGCTCGAGAACGGCATGACCTTCGATCGTTCTCTGGAGCTCATCCAGCGCGCCGCGGTCCCCACGCCGATCGTTCTCTTCAGCTACCTCAACCCGCTGCTCGCCGCCGGCCCCGACGCCCTCGTGCGCGCGAGT
>JALZAQ010000013.1:2142-29564 GCA_030948255.1 Gemmatimonadota bacterium | reverse complement strand
GCGCCGACGGCATCCTGATCACCGATCTCCCGGTCGGGTCCGACCCCGCGCGGGAGGCGTGGCTCGGGGAGGGACCGCTGGCGTTCGTTCGCCTCGTCGCGCCGACCACCCCGATCGCGCGCATGGAGGAGATCACGCGACACGGACGCGGATTCGTCTACCTCATCAGTCGCCTCGGAGTCACGGGAGCTCACGGTCAGCTCCCGATCGAGCTGCCCGAGACGATCTCGCGCCTCCGCGGCGTCACCGCGCTCCCGATCTGCGTCGGCTTCGGCATCTCTCGACCCGAGCAGGCCCGCGACGTGGCTGCGATGGCCGACGGCGTCGTGGTGGGAAGCGCCATTGTTGGAGCGGCCGAGAGCAGCGTGGAGAGCGCGCTCGCGCTCGTGCGGATGCTCCGCCAGGCGATCGATCGGGCGTGACGAGAACACCGCCGCCGCGCGACGTCAGCGCGCCGGCGGCGGATCCCGATCCACCCTCAGCGAGCGCTCGACCTCGGCGCTCGGTCGCACGTTGAGAGTCTTCGATCGCGAGAGGAGGACCAGGCCGGCGGCTGCTCCTCGTGGCTTCCGCACGTACTTCCGGCGAGTCCAATCCACGGGAACGACAGCTGACCCGCGCGACCGACTATACCAGGCGGCGAGCTGTGCCGCCTGCATCAGGTCGCGGGCCGGCGGAGGATCCTCGTGCTGCCACCGGAGCACCACGTGAGCACCACTGGCATCCCGGGCATGCAGCCAGACGTCGTCCGGCGCCGCTGTCTGGAACGTCAGCTCGTCGTTCGATGCGGCTCCGCGTCCGACCCAGATGTCGAGCCCCCCTGACGATCGATAGCTGCGATAGGGGAGGGAGGTGGGTGCGTTCTGCCGCCTGCTCCCACGGCTCGCCGGCCGAGGACGTGCCGAGGGCGCCTTCTCCCGACTCTCCATCAAGGCGATTCTCTCCGGGAGTCGCAGGAGCGCGCGCTCCATGGAGCGCACTTCGGAAAAGAGCCGTTCGGCGGCCTCGACGGCCTTTTCACCCAGACGCGGCTCGAGGGACATTCCCGATCCGTCTTCCAGGACGATCCGCTCTGGCACCGGATGGTCGCCGAGCGCCGCCAGCGCGTTCGCCGCAGCCCGGAGTCGAGGAGCGGTTCGGGCGCGCAGCAGCTCTCGCCGCATCCTCGCCAGCGCGCGATTCCGAGGATCTTCCCGGTCGTGCGCTGGCTCCGGTTCATCCTCGTCTCTGCCAATGAGAGAGGAGGCGGGCACGGCGTTCGCGCACCAGGGAAAGGGCACGACCTCCGCACCGCACCGGGCTGGCGACGCAGGAGGCAGCTCGCAGAGAGCTCGATAGCGCTCGACCATGGAGTGCGGCTCCGCGAGGAGCCAGGTTGCCACGATGGCGCTCATCCAGCGGCCCCGCAGCAATGCCGCGGTGTCTCCCGTGCGGGCGGCAGCGAGCAGCTCGGCCGGCGAGAGCAGAGGACGTGGCTCGGAGGGCGGCGGCATCTCGGCGCCGCAGCTCGCGAGCGGGTGTCCGTCCTGCCGGACCAAGTGCGCGCCGCGCGCGGCAGGGACGAGTGAGATCTCGAGACGGGCGGTCTGCTCGTGCGACCCTCGGAAGCGACCGGGCTTCTTCACCAGGACGATGAGCCGGCGATCGTCCATCGGCGCCTCGACGTCGACGACCAGCCAGCCACCGAGATGCCCCGCCTCGCCGGCGGGCTGCTCGATCTCGCGTACCACGACAGCAGCGGAGCGCAGATCGAAAGAGACTGCCGGGGAGCCGGCGACGCCGATGATCACGACGCGCTCCCGGCGCAACAGCCGGCAGCCCAGCACACGTCGGCCGCCCCAGCGCGCGTGCAGCTCGCGCGCGAGATAATGAGCGGTCAGGCTGTCCACGGGCCTCGCCGGTTTGACACGCGCGCACGATGCCGGTACGTTCCCGCCGTGTCAACGTTTCTCGCCGGTGTTGCACTGCGGGGCGGATGCTGAACTCATGCGCGACGTCGCGTACATCGCGCTCGGCTCGAATCTCGGCGATCGGTCCGGCCACCTCGCGGCGGCCCGAATCGCGCTCGAGGGCGTGGCGGATAGCCGGGTGATTGCCGCCTCGGCGATCGAGGAGACTGCGCCGCTCGACGACCGGCCACAACCGCCCTTCTTCAATCAGATGATCGCTCTGGAGACGACGCTGACTCCGCGCGCGCTGCTCGGCGCGCTCCAGGCGATTGAACGTGCTCTCGGGCGGGAGCGAGCCGAGCGATGGGGCGATCGCACGATCGATCTCGACATCGTCTGCTTCCAGCATCAGACGGCCGATGAGCCAGGCCTCGTGGTGCCGCATCCCGGGCTGGCGGTGCGCGAGTTCTGGCGGCGTGAGCTCGCCGAGCTTCGCCCTCATCGCATCGCCACGTGAGCACCGGCGAATCGTCGGGTGCGAAGCCCGTCACCGTACGCGACTTCCAGTCCCGGAAGGAGCGGGGAGAGAAGCTCGTTCTCTGCACCGCGTACGATGCGCTGTTCGGACGCCTGGTCGATGAATCCGGCGTGGATGCCGTCCTGGTGGGCGATTCGGTGGGGATGGTTGTCGCCGGCTTCAACTCGACTCTCCCGGTCACGCTCGACCAGATGATCTATCACGGCGCGGCAGTCCGACGCGGAGTGTCGCGCGCGATGCTCGTCATCGACATGCCCTTCCTGAGCTACCAGGTGACCGTCGAGGACGCCCTTCGAAACTGTGGGCGCGTGATGCAGGAGACGCTGGCCCAGGGGGTGAAGCTCGAGGGCGGCTCGGACGAGGTGGTGGCCGCGATACGCGGCGTGACTCGTCTCGGCGTTCCCGTCATGGGCCACCTCGGCTTCACCCCCCAGTCGGTGCACGCGCTGGGAGGCTTTCGGGTGCAGGGGCGCGGCCGGAACGACGCCGCGCGACTCCTCGACGAGGCGCGACGCGTCGAAGACGCGGGCGCGTTCGCGATCGTTCTCGAGCTCCTGCCGTCCGACGTCGCCTCCGAGGTGACGGGGGCGGTCGCCATCCCGACCATTGGCATCGGCGCCGGCGTCGGGTGTGATGGTCAAGTGCTGGTATTGCCCGATCTTCTGGGGTTGAATGACCGCTTCAATCCAAAGTTTCTGAAGCGCTACGCTTCTC
Organism: Gemmatimonadota bacterium; assembly: GCA_030948255.1. Lineage (GTDB taxonomy): Bacteria > Gemmatimonadota > Gemmatimonadetes > Gemmatimonadales > Gemmatimonadaceae > JALZAQ01. Next base: position 26,423 of record JALZAQ010000013.1, on the reverse strand, counting down.
TCGCCGCCGATGTCCGCGCCGCAGTCAAGCGTTTCGGCGAGGACGTGCGCGCCGGGCAATACCCCGATGACGAGCACAGCTTCTGAGCAGTGTGCACACCGTAGAGCCCATCACCGAGGTGCGCCGCCTCCTCAGCGAGCACCGGCAGGCCGGCGGCCGGGTCGTGCTCGTTCCGACGATGGGCTTCCTGCACGAAGGGCATCTCCGACTGGTGGATGAGGCGCGGCGCCACGGCTCGCTCGTCGTGATGAGCATCTTCGTGAACCCCCTCCAGTTCGCTCCGTCCGAAGACCTCACGCGCTATCCGCGCGACCTCGAAGGGGATGCGGCCAAGGCCGCGTCGCGGGGAGTGGACGTGCTCTTCACCCCGAGCCTTGCCGCGATGTATCCGGAGGACGGGCGCGCGATCGAGGTCACTCCCCGTGCGCTGGCGGGCCGGTGGGAAGGTGCGGCGCGCCCGGGACACTTCACCGGCGTGCTCACCGTCGTCGCCAAGCTGTTCAACATCACGCAGCCGGCCGTCGCCATTTTCGGACAGAAGGACATCCAGCAGTGCATGCTAGTTCAGGCCATGGTTTGCGACCTGAATTTCCCCGTCGAGATCGTCATGACCCCAACGGTGCGTGAGTCGGATGGTCTCGCGATGTCGAGTCGCAACTCGTATCTGCTGGGCGACGATCGACGGCGCGCGGTCACTCTCTGGAATGCGTTGCGCGCGATGAGGCGGGCGTTCGAGGGCGGGGAGCGCTCGTCGACGACCCTCGAGCGGGTCGGGCGCGGGGTTCTGAGCGGCGAGCCTTCGATCCTGGTTGATTACCTTGCCATCGCCGACCCGGCCCGACTCGAGCCCGTGAAGGAAGCGTCGCCGGGTACCGTGATCGCGGTTGCCGCGCACGTCGGCGGCACACGCCTGATCGATAACGTGATCCTCGGCGCCGCGTGACCTGGAACGCGCTCATCGCTGCCCTCGACGCGGGTGACAAATTCCGCTCGACCGTGAGCGTCTACATGCATCCGCTCGCGGGCCGCCCCATCCTGTGGCACATCCTGAGCACTCTCGGGGCGATGTCTCCTCCGCCAGAGGAGATACGTATCGTGCATCACGAGGGCGCCCCGCTCTCCCTTCCCGGTGACCCCTCGGTGCCGATCGTCACCGAGGCGGTGGCGAAGGGAGGTGAGCTCCTGGCGCTGCGCGCTGCGGTGACGTCCCCGGGGCAGAAAGCACTGCTCGATGGAGCAGCACCGCTGCTCACGACCTCCACGATCTCGCGGCTCCTTCGCGCCAGCGACGGGAGCATCGCCGTCCTTCTCGAAGGGCAGGAGGATGCGACCCCCCTCGCCGTCGCGGGAGAGGGACCGGCCCTCGCCTCGGCGGAGGATCCACGGCGACCGGGCGGAGCGGTGCGCATTGCGGCCACCTCCCGGGACGAGCTCATCCGTGTGTGTGACCGGCATTCGCTGGCGGAGGCCGGTGTGGCCATCCGCGACCGCCTGGTGCGCCGGCACGAGGAGAACGGCGTCAGCTTCGTTCTGCCTGCCACGAGCTGGGTCGATGCCGATGTGACGATCGGGCCCGACACCGTCGTCTACCCCGGGGCGGTGATCGAGGGGCACACGGAGATCGGCGCCGAGTGCGTGATCGGACCCCACTGCCACATCGTGGAGTCCACCATCGGTCGCGGCGCTGAGCTGAAGGGGTGGAACTACGTGACCCGAACCGCGATACGGAACCAGGCCGTGCTGGAGCCCCATGTCAAACGCGGGCTGGATTGAGCTGCCCGCCTGGGCACAGGCGGATGAGAACCGCCGCCAGCACATCGCGCGGGTGGTGAGGCTGCTCGAGGCATGGTCACGGCGCATGGCACTCGACGCATCCGAAGCGCTCTGCTGGCGCGATGCAGGCCGGTGGCACGACGCTCTCCGTGACGCGCCCCTCGGCGCGCTGCGCTCTCTCGTGCCGGACGTGGATTATCCGGCCGAGATGCTCCATGGGCCGGCGGCCGCGATACGGCTCGTGGAAGACGGTGAGGACCGCGCCGATGTTCTGGACGCGGTCCGATTCCACACCGTCGGCTGTCCCTGGTGGGGCCGCACGGGTCGGGCGTTGTACATGGCCGATTATCTCGAGCCGGACCGCCTGTTCTCCGGGATCGATGGCGAGGCGCTGAGGAGCCGCGTCCCGACGGATTTCGAGGGATGCTTTCGCGAGGTCGTCCAGCGGCGCCTCGAATGGGCGCTCCGCGCCGGCCATCCCCTCTTTCCCGATACGGTTGCGCTCTGGAACAGCCTGCAATGAGCCGCCACCGAATCGCCATCGCCATCGGCGCGGTGCTCCTCGTCGGTGGGATCGCCCTCGCAGCAACGCGCTGGCGCATTCAGGTCGGAAGTGGATCGGGCTCGGTCATCGTACCGCGCGATCCCTGCGCCGGCGCGCGTGCTCGCGCGGCCGCCACCCGCATCCGTGTCCAGGTACTCAACGCAACGCGACAGCGCGGACTTGCTCGCCGAGCGACGATGTTCCTGCGCGACTGCGGCTTCGACGTCGTGGAGAACGGGACCATCTCGCCGGTGCGCGAGACGACGGTCGTCTATGACCGGTCGGGGCACCCCGATTGGGCTCGACTTGTGGCCTCCACCTTTACCGGGGCAGTGGTCGAGAGCAGGCCCGACAGCTCACACTACGTGGATGTGACCGTCCTCGTGGGCGCGGCGTGGCGTCCGCCTGCTCAGCCCTTCTATCCGTAGTTGGCCGCACGCCGCCGCGATGTCTATTCCGCGGCTCTTCCTGATGGCCACTTCGACTCCGGCACGCCGGAGCTCTCGCGCGAAGGCGATGATGCGCTGCGGCGGCGAGGGAAGCAGTCCGGGCGCCCCGCCCGGGTGCAGCGGGATCAGATTGACGAACGCGCGGCACTCCCTTGCCAGCTCCGCGAGCTGCAGCGCGTGCTCCACTCCATCGTTGGTAGCGCCGAGCATCACGTACTCGAACGTGACGCGCCGGTCGAACGCCTTCGCCGCGTCGATCACCTGGGTGAGAGGATATTTCACGTTGATCGGCATCAGCTGACGTCGCAGATCATCGGACGGCGCATGAATGGACAGGGCGAGCCGGAACTGCTCCGGTCGTTCGGCCAGCGCCACAATCCCGGGTAATATCCCGACCGTCGAGACGGTGATGTGACGCGCCCCGATGCCCATCGCGTCGGGCGAATTGAGAACGGTCAGCGCCTGATCCACCGCCTTCCAGTTCATCATCGGCTCCCCCATCCCCATGAAGACGACGTTGGTCACTCGAAGCGGGGAATCGAGAAGAGCCATCTCACGCACCTGCGCCGCGATCTCCCACAGCTCGAGATTGCGGCGGAAACCCATCCGTCCGGTCGCGCAGAACGCACATGCCAGCGCGCAACCAGCTTGCGACGAGATGCAGAGCGTCAGGCGTGACCCGTCGGGGATAGCCACCGTCTCGACCGCCTCTCCGTCGGGGAGACGGAAGAGAAATTTCTCCGTTCCATCCGCCGACAGCTGCCGCGCCGCGATCTCGAGTCGCGGGAGAGTAAAGTGTTGCGCCAACTGCTCGCGAAAAGGACGGGGAAGCTCCGTCATCGCGTCGAACGAGCGCGCGGGCTGCTTCCAGAGGCGAGTCGCAATCTGCGCACCGCGATAGGAGGCCTGACCTCGAGCGACCGCGAACTCGCGCAGCTGCTCCTCCGCTGTCCCGAGGGGAGCGTTCAGAAGATTGATCGGTGAGCCGGAGCCGCTCATCGGAGCACCGCGCTCAAGGTGAATTGATAGATCGCGCCCAATCCGGCGCCACTCTCCTCGCGCGCCACCCCTACGAGGTACTGGTCGTAGTGGAGCTGCACTCCGAGACGCGGATGCCACGATACACTCCCGAGAGCGTTGAGCCGCGCCAGTCCGCCCCGTGCTTCCCAGACGCCGTAATGGCCTGCGGCGTAGCCGAAATCCTCGCGCTCCGCGCCCTCGGTGAGCGCCGCACCGTAGCCAAGGCGAGCCTCGAGCCGCTCCTCCTCGCCCGCAACTCTCATATCGGCACCGAGGTTCAAGGTCGTGCGCTCGTCGTTCGAATTGGCCGGGCGCCAGAGAAAAGTGGATGCTCCGAGGCTCACGTCGAAGGGCATGAGATGTGTCGCTCGAATCCCGCCGTCGATGCCGATCGCGCTGTTTCTGTCCCGATCCATCTCTCCCCATCGATAGCGGCCAGCCACACCGACCGCGACATGCGACGAATGCTGGCGGGCCACCGAAACGGAGACTATCGAGGTGGAATACGCGAGGTCGGGTCCGATCGTCTCGGGATCGGTCTCGGTGCGGAACAAGTTGGAGACCGACGCGCGTGCCACCGACAGCCCGGCGGCGAATCGCTGCGGCAGAGCGATGGAGATGCCGATGAGTCGGGCCGTCGCGCCCTGCTCGGCCGGCGTCTGGAGCGCCTCCGCCGATAGGCGCGCCCGCACGCCGCTATCGGCAACGATGGCTGCGGGATTGCCGAGTCCGTCGCCGATCGAGCCGCCGAGCGCGGCCGGCCTGTCCACGGTACCCAGAGGCAGCTGTAGCAGATCGCGGCCCGGGACACGCTGCGCGCGTACTGGGAATGTCATCGCCGCGATCAACACAAGCGGTAAACTCAAGCGGCGCATGAAGATGAGGTTAGCCAACGCGCCCCCAGCCGTCAAGCGCGCGACTTTCGAGCCCCGGCAAAGCGGGTTAGATTTCGCCGCTTGTACACGCCCATTCGGAGCCCGCGTGCTTCTCTCTGAGCTGCTCTCGCTGAACCGGGTTCAGGTTCCGCTCCGCAGCCGCACGAAACCCGACGTCATTCACGAGCTCGTTTCCCTGGTCGCCGACAGTCGCCACCCCGGTGAAGCCGACGCCATTCTTTCGTCCGTCCGCGAGCGGGAGCGCGTTCTCAGCACGGGCATTGGCGGGGGCGTGGCCATTCCGCACGGCAAGACGACCTACATCGATCAGCTCGTCCTGGCCGCGGGCGTTGCGTCGCCGCCGATCGACTTCGATGCGCTCGACGGAAAGCCGGTGCAGCTCTTCTTCCTGCTCGTGGGTCCGGAGAGCGCGTCGAGCGCGCACGTGAAGGCATTGAGCCGCATCTCGCGGCTGCTGCGCCGCGACCAGCTCCGTTCCGCCCTCACGGCCGCGGCCGACTCCGAGGAATTCCTCCGCCTCATTCGCGAGTCAGAGGCTCCGTGACCGGTACGAGCGACCCCGGCGTCTTCCGCACCAGCAAGCGCTCCCACCTCGCCGGCAGTCTCCGGCCGGCCCACGTCGGCACGCGGGTGAGTCTGGGCGGATGGGTGCACCGCGCGCGGAATCTCGGCGGAATCGTCTTTCTCGATCTCCGCGATCGAGCGGGCATCGTTCAGCTGTCGTTCGACCCGCGGCATGTCGATCGGGATCTCATCGCGCGCGCGGGATCGCTCGGCGCCGAGAGCGTGGTCCTGGTCGAGGGCGAGGTCGTCGAGCGTCCGCGCGACATGCGGAACGCCGACATGCCAACCGGAGACGTGGAAATCAGGCCGAGTCGCCTCGAGCTGGTAGGACCGGCGACGACACCCGCCATCCCGGTCGCGCGCGGGAAGGGAGAGCTGCTGGCGGCGGAAGAGCTGCGCCTGCGCCATCGCTTTCTCGATCTCCGCCGTCCGGAGCTGCAGCACAACATCATCCTGCGCCACCGCCTCCTGCAGGTCGCTCGCCGCTTCCTGAGCGAGCGTGGATTCGTGGAGGTGGAGACGCCGATTCTCACCAAGCCGACGCCGGAAGGTGCGCGCGACTACCTCGTGCCCAGCCGTGTGCACGCCGGCGAGTTCTACGCGTTGCCCCAATCGCCTCAGCTCTACAAGCAGTTGCTGATGGTCTCTGGCTTCGACCGCTACTTCCAGCTCGCGCGTTGCTTTCGCGACGAGGATCTGAGGGCTGACCGCCAGCCGGAGTTCACCCAGATCGACATCGAGGCATCCTTCGTCGGCCAGGAGGACATCTTCCGCATCGGGGAGGGGTTGATCGCGGCCCTCTGGTCAGAGGCGGACTTGACGGTGGAGCAGCCGTTCGAGCGGATGTCGTACTCCGACGCGCTGGAGCGCTACGGCACGGATCGGCCCGATCTGCGCTTCGCCATGCCGCTCTTCGACGCCGGAGAGGCCTTCCGCGATGCGGACTTCGAGGTGACCCGGAAGGCGTTCGCGGGCGGGGGACGCGTTCGCGGCGTTCGCCTTCCGGGCGGTGCGGCACTGTCTCGCAAGCAGGTCGACGAACTGGAGGCGATCGCCAAATCGGCCGGTGCCGTGGGCTTGCTCCGGCTCAAACGGACCTCCGGTGGCGGACCGCTCGAAGGCCCGCCGGCGAAATTTCTCGCCGAGGGTGCCGGCGACCGACTGGCTCTCGCCGAGGGCGATCTGTGCCTCCTCGTGGCGGGCCCCGATGGGACATCGAGCCCGGCGCTGGATCGGGTACGCCAGGAGGCCGCTCGTGTGCTGCGGCTCGTGCCGGATGGCATCCGACGCTTTCTCTGGGTCACGGACTTCCCGCTGTTCAGCCGGGACGCAGAGAGCGGCGCGATCGTGCCGGAGCACCATCCTTTCACGGCCCCACACCCGGACGACGTGCCGCTGCTCGACCACGCTCCGGAGCGCGTGCGGTCCCAGGCATATGATGTCGTCCTCAACGGCATGGAGCTGTCCAGCGGAAGCATCCGCATCTCGGACCCGCTGTTGCAGAGCCGGATCTTCGGCCTGCTCGGCATCGACGAGCAGACGGCACGGCAGCGGTTCGGATTCCTGCTCGAGGGACTTCGTGCCGGCGCACCTCCACATGGCGGAGTGGCGTTCGGATTCGATCGCATCGCGATGCTGCTCGCCGGAGCGACCTCTCTGCGCGACGTCATCGCGTTTCCGAAGACCACGGCCGCCCGCTCTCTCTTCGAAGGAGCGCCGAGCGTGGTGCCGGCAGAGGAGCTCAGGGCGCTGCACATCCGGTTGGATGGCGAGGCTCCATGAGCGAGGAAGCAATCGTCCACAAACTGAACACGGAGGGCGCCGACCTGTTGACGCTCGCCGGCGTCAACGACGCGAACCTGATCGAGCTTGCCCGGGCGACGGGCACGCGGGTCACGCTGCGGGGTGACGCCCTGACCCTGACCGGCGCGCTCGATGGCGTCGAGCGCGCGACGGCGATAGCGCAACGCATGATCGACACGGCGCGGCAGGGCTCGCCGCTGACTGCCGATGACGTCATGAGGCTGGGCGACGACGGGAGCAGCTCGGGGGACGGGGACGGGTCCATTCCTGGCGGCACTCGGATCGTGCTTCCGGGCGTTCGCCGGGTCATCCAGCCGAAGACGCCGGGGCAGGGTCGTTATCTCCAGCTGATGCAGGAGAACGACATCGTAGTGGGGATCGGCGCGGCCGGCACGGGGAAGACGTATCTGGCGGTGGCAGCGGCGGTCGATGCGCTCGCCAAGAAGCGCGTGCGCCGCATCATCCTCGCCCGTCCGGCGGTCGAGGCGGGAGAGAATCTCGGCTTCCTGCCTGGAGATCTGCAGGCGAAGGTCGATCCCTATCTGCGGCCGCTGTACGACGCTCTCGACGACATGATGCCTCCCGAGCGGGTACAGAAGGCGTTGGAGACGCGTGTGCTGGAGATTGCGCCCCTTGCCTACATGCGCGGGCGGACTCTCGGTGACGCTTTCGTCATACTCGACGAAGCGCAGAATGCCACCGCGGCCCAGATGAAGATGTTCCTCACCCGCCTGGGCGTGAACTCGAAGGCCGTCATCACCGGAGACAAGACGCAGATCGACCTCCCGCAGCGCGAGCAGTCGGGGTTGATCCAGATCGAGCGCATTCTCAGCGGCATCGACGGCATCGGATTCCATTACTTCACTGAAGCGGACGTCATCCGGCATCGCCTCGTGCGTGACATCATCAGGGCCTACGCCCGCGACTCGGGCGCGGAGTAGGGATGGGCACCGGGCAACCTCCTCAGCGCACGTCATCCAGCGAGCCGGCCTCGGCCGGTAAGGAGCAGCTCGCGTCGCATGGCACGCGCATCGCCCTGCTGTTCGCGCTGGCCGTCGTGACCTACATCCTCTTTCCGGCCTCGCCGGCCGTGGACAGCCCGATCTTCGAGGTGGGCTCGATCGCGACCGAGAATGTCATCGCGCCGTTCGCATTCGAGATCCGAAAGCCCGCGGCGGAGCTGGCGCGGGAACGCGACGAGCTGGGGCGTGGCGTGAAGCCGATCTTCGTCTTCGCGGCGGGTGGGCTCGACTCGGCGCAGCAACAGCTGCGATCGCTGATGGATTCCATCGGCGGCGCGGCCGACTCCGCCGGCGCGACCCGCGTCGGAGTTCAGCCCATTCAGCGGGCAGCGGCTCTTCATGGCGTCAAGCTGGGTCAGGCGGAAGCGGAGTACCTCTCGTCGCCATCGCGTCGCCGCGCTCTGTCGGACGCCATCCGGCGGGTGTTGACGCGGTGGCTGGTGCCGGGCGTCGCCGCCAGCGGGGCCTTCGATGAGGCGCGGGGCGAGATCCTGGTGAGGCGCGGCTCCGACGAACGATCGGCACTGGCCGATACGATGCTCTCTTTCTCGGCCATGCTGGTGCGCGCCCGCCGACCCCAGTGGCATCCCGATCCGGCCTCGCCCATCGGCGATGCACTGTATGTGAAGCTTCTGAGCGCGGTCTTCCACCCGACCCTGGTGCCCGATCGCGCGGCAACCGAGCTGCGTCGGCAGGAGCTTCGATCCACGGCCGATTCGCTGCGCTATCGCGTGCGCGAAGGGGAGCGCATTGTCGGGGATCACGACCCGGTGAGCAAGGAGCAATTCGACAAGCTCAAGGCGCTGCGCGAAGCGATGCAGGCGCGCGCCGCCGGGGGCCAGGCGATTCGGCGCGTGGCCGGAGCCATCATCTACAACGCTCTGGTGCTCGCGATCTTCGGTATTGCGATCGTGCTCTTTCGGCCGCAGCTGTACCGCTCCTTTCGCGCGTTGTCCTTCTTCGCGATCGTTTTTCTGGTGGTGTTGATCGTCGGCGCGATCCCCTCGCACATCGTGGCCGGCCCCGGTCTCGCGATGGTCGAGCCCGTGCTGGTGCCGGTTGCCTTCGCGGCGGTGGTGCTGAGCGTGCTTTTTGACCCGCGGATCAGCATGATCGCCGCGATGATCCTGGCCGTGCTGGTGGGTGGTCAGAGCGTGTATCGGGGCACCAACGCGCTCTTTCTCGCCCTCGTCGGCGGTGCCGCGGCAGCGCTCAGCGTGCGCGACATTCGGCGCCGGGATCAGGCCTATTCCACCGTGCCGACGATCGCCCTGGCGTATCTCATCGCGTCGATCGCGCTCGGCCTCATACTCGGTTGGAGTGCCGCTCAGATCGGCGAGACCGCCCTCGCGGGAGGCCTGAACGCCCTCGTCTCAGTGATGCTCGCAATGTTTCTTCTGCCACTCGCCGAGCGCTACACCCACAGCACCACTCCGCTCACTCTGCTGGAGTACTCCGATCTCAACCGACCGCTCCTGCGCCGCCTCAGTCTCGAGGCGCCGGGCACGTATGCCCACACGATCGCCATGGCAAACCTGGCCGAATCCGCGTGCAACGCCATCGGCGCGGACGGCCTGCTCGCTCGCGTCGGCACCTATTATCACGACATCGGGAAGCTCAAGAAGCCGCAGTATTTCGTCGAGAACCAGCCCAAGGGCCGCAACCCACACGACAAGCTGAAGCCCACGGCCAGCGCCGCGATCATCCGCAATCATGTGCGGGAGGGGCTGGAGCTGGCGGACGAGAACAAGCTGCCGCCGGTCATTCGCTCGTTCATCGCGGAGCATCACGGAACGGGATCCATCTCCTACTTCCTCGAGAAGGCCCGCGAGCGCGGAGACCGGATCACTCCCACCGGCGAGGACTTCGCCTACCCGGGTCCGATTCCGCAGACGCAGGAGACCGCCATCTGCATGCTCGCCGATGGCGTCGAGGCGGCCGCGCGGGTGCTCGGCGACCCCACCCCCGAAAAGATTCACGAGGTCATCGAGCGAATCGTTCGCGCCCGAATGGAGGCCGGACAGCTGCGCGAGGCGCCGCTCACTCTGCGGCAGCTCGACGTGGTGAAGGAGCAGTTCGCGCGTGTGCTCATCGGGATGCATCACAATCGCATCGACTACCCGGCGTCCGGCGGTGGCATCACGTCGGAGATGTCCGCGGTATGACGCTGCGGGTGCACGTCGGGAGTGAGGGGGAGCGCGCGCCCGCCTCGCGGGCAGCCATCGAGCGCGTCGCTCTGGCGACGCTGCGCGCCGAGAAGGTGCGGGCGGCGATGCTCTCGGTGACCCTCGTCACGGCGCGGGCGATTGCCCGGCTCAATCACCGCCACTTCGGTCAGCGCGGGTCGACCGACGTCATCGCGTTCGGGTTCGCTCCTCCGGGCAGAGGAGCATCGACGGTGATCGGAGACATCTACATCTCCCCGTCGGTCGCGCGCGCCAACGCGCGGCGGTATGGAGTGCGCGTGCGCGACGAGCTCCTGCGGCTGGTCGTGCACGGTACGCTGCACGTCCTGGGCTACGACCATCCGGAGGGTGAGGAGCGTGTGCGGTCGCGAATGTGGCGACGCCAGGAAATTCTGCTCGCCCGCGCGCTGCGCGCGCGCGGCGCGTGAGCGCTCTCGCGTGGATGCTCGGCGTCGCGTCGCTCCTCACGGGCGCAGTGACCGCGGCCGCGGATGGAGCATTGCTGGCCGCAGACCCCGACCGCTCGTCGGACCGGCGGCCCGATCCGCGGCGCGCGATCCAGCGCGAGCGCCGGCACCGCGTTCTGGCGATCGCACGCATCACCGCCCATCTGGTCACCGGCATCGCGATGGCCTGGGCACTCCACCTCGCCCCTCGCTCCGCCGGCGAGGCGCTGGGCTTCGCGCTCGTCTTGGCGGTGCTCGTGGTGATCGTGGGCGAGACGGCTCCCCGCGCTGTGGGAGACGCCATCGGAGAGCCGGCTCTCCGCACCCTGGCGCCCGTGCTGGCTCCGATCGAGCTGCTCTTCGCCCCCCTCGTGGCCATCGGTGTCCGATTCGACCGCGGCCTCCAACGGTTGCTGCCGCCGGTCGAAGCCACCGAGGAAGATCGCGAGACGACGGCCGAGCAATTCCGGCAGGTGGTCCAGTCCGAGGCTGACGTCCCGGCGGACAATCGCTCCATCCTCCACAACGTGTTCAATCTCGGGGACACCGAGGTCCAGCAGGTCATGGTGCCGCGCGTCGACATCGTGGGAATCGAGAAGGATGCGCCCTGGTCGGAGCTCATCGACCGGGTGCGCAGCTCCGCCCACGCGCGGCTTCCCGTGTACGAGGAGACGCTGGACGAGATCGTCGGCATCATCTTCGCCAAGGACCTTCTCCCGGCCGTCATCGACGACATCGAGCCGACGCCGGGATGGGTCTCCCTCGTGCGTCCAACGCTGTTCATCCCCGAATCCAAGCCGATCGACGTCCAGCTGCGCGAATTCAAGGCGACCGGCACCCACATCGCGATCGTCGTCGATGAGTACGGTGGCACCGCTGGCCTGATCACGATCGAGGACATTCTCGAGGAGATCGTCGGCGACATCCGGGACGAGTACGACCGCGAGGAGCCGCCGATCGAGCGCGAGGACGGGCGCCGGTACTGGGTGTCGGCGCGCGTCTCCCTCGATGATCTGTCGGAGGCACTCGGTCACCAGTTCGGCCGCGAGGATGTCACGACGGTGGGGGGACTGATCTACCACGTGCTCGGGCGCGTTCCGCGCTCCGGGGAGGAGCTGACGATCGACGGCTTCCGGGTCGTCGTGGAGCGGGTCGTTCGCCGGCGGATCGAGCGGGTGTACTTCGAGCGCCCCAGCGCGCTCCTCGGGCGCCCGGCATGATCCACTACTGGATGGCGCTCGCGTTCGCGCTCGCGATGGTGGCGTGGCTCACGGCGGCCGCGACCGCGGTGCGGTCGGTAAGCCGGATCTGGCTGCGACACTGGGTGGAGCAGCGATTCCATGCTCCCTCCGGCGAGCCCTCGCACCTGCCGCGATCGGAGCGCCTCCTGGCCGCGGCCGCGGCCGCGACGACGGTCGTCGTCGTTCTCGCCGGAAGCTACATGGGCGCTCGCGGTCCCACCGGAGCAGGACTCGTCCTGGAAACGGCGATCGCGACGGTCGTGCTGCTGCTGTTCGGACAGCTGCTGCCGCGCGCGATTGCGCGCCGCTTCGCACCGTCCCTGGTTCCGGTGCTCGTCCCCACGCTCCGTCTCGGAGCGTGGCTGACGGATCCGCTCGTCCGCGCATCCCAGAGTATCGCGCGCGGACTGGGAGGGCACCGGCGCGGCGAGACCGAGACGGCCACCGAGCGCATCGAGGACCTCCTGCGTGAGGGGGAGCTCGAGGGAATAGGCGAGCCGGAGGAGATCGAGATCATTTCGGGCGTGGTCCAGTTCGGGGGCAAGACGCTCCGCGACGTCATGACGCCGCGAACCAAGATGTTCGTTCTCGACCAGGCGATGGCGCCGCGGGACGCGGCACGCGCGGTGGCGCAGTCGGGATACAGCAGGGTTCCGGTCATCCGCGAGTCGCTCGACGACATCGTCGGGATGGTTCTGGTGTTCGATGTGTTCAAGGCGGGAGGGGAGACGATGCCCCCCATCCGCCCGGTCGCCCAGGCACCGGCGACAACCCGCTGCGGGGTCACCCTGTTCGAGATGTTGCGAGCGCAGCGCCACCTGACGGTCGTGCTCGATGAGTACGGCGGCACCGCCGGGATCGTCACGCTCGAGGACCTGCTGGAAGAGCTCGTCGGGGAGATTCGGGACGAGCACGACGAGCACGACGAGAGCGCCTCCCCCGCCGGCTCGCGGACGCGTGCCGTGGTGCTCGAGCCGTCATCCACCCTGGGGCAGGCCGCGGAACAGGTCGGCGTGGATCTGCCGCATCCGGATGCCGCGACCTGGACGCTGGGACGGGCGCTGATCCGGGGTTCGGCCCGAATCCCCCAGCTGGGCGAGCGTTTCCGGCTGGGGGCATTGGAGATGGTGGTCGTCGAGGCGCAGTCCTCACGCGTGACCCGAGTTCTGGTTCAGCGCGCCGAGAGCACGGCTCCCGCCGAGCTCGCGCTTCCCTTCTAGCGTGCGCGCCCTCGTCGTCTTCTGGAGACTGTCGCCGCTCCTGATCGCTTTCCTCCGCGACCGCCGTCGCTGGGTTTTCTTCGGAGGCCGGCGGCCGACGACGGCGTCTCAGCACCAGGAGCGCGCGCGGCGACTGACCCGGACGATCGCCGGTCTCGGCCCGACGTTCATCAAGCTCGCCCAGGTCTTTGCGTCGCGCGCCGACATCCTTCCCGAGCCCTACCTCACGGAGGTCGGTCAGCTCACCGACCGCGTTCCTCCGCTTCCACTCAGCGAGATCGATGGGGTGATCGCTCGCGAGTTCGGACGTCCGGCGGCCGAAGTGTTCGCGGACTTCGATCCGGCGCCCCTCGCCGCCGCCTCGCTGGGGCAGGTTCATCGGGCCCGGATCGAGGGCCGGGACGTCGTGGTGAAGGTCCTGCGTCCGGGCGTCGAGGAGCTCGTCTCGGTGGATCTCGCGGCGGCCTTTCGCATCCTGTACTTCGTCAACGTCCTCTTTCCGAATCACCACACGAGGGCGATCACGACCATCGTGACCGAATTCGCAAAGAGGATCGATGAGGAGATGGACTTCCGCGAGGAGGCCCGGAACGCGGTGCTGATCCGGGCGAATTTCCTCGGCGATGCGCGCGTGCTTGTGCCCGAGGTAATCGAACCCTTCACACGGCAGCGAGTGCTCGTGCTCGAGTACATGGAAGGGACGAAGATCGATCGGCTCCATGAGCAGCTGGCAGACAACCGGATCTCGCTGCAGTCGCTCCTCGAGACGATCATCGAGGTGTACGTCCAGATGATGCTGGTGGACGGAATCTTCCACGCCGATCCCCATCCCGGGAATTTGCTGGTGACGGCGGATGGACGCCTCGTGCTACTGGACTTCGGGATGGTCGTACGGGTGGAGAAGGAGACGAGGACGCGCCTCATCCAGACCATCATCGCGGCCGTGCGCCAGGACGTGGACGGGGTGATCGCCGGTTTCTACGAGCTCGGGATCCTGGACCCCGAGGTGGATCGGGGCACGATTCGCGACGCCGCTCGGGCTCTCATGAAGATCGCCTTCACGCCCGATGCCAAGCCCCGGCAGATCCAGCGCATCGTGAACGAGATCATGGCAACGTTCTACCGGTGGCCGGTGATGCTGCCGAGTGAGCTGGTCTACTTCGGTCGCGCTGCCGCGCTGGTGGAGGGTATCGGCATGCGCTACGACCCCCAGTTCAATAGCGTCCAGGTCGCGACGCCGGTGATTGCGCGGATGAAGGGCCAGCTTCTCTCCACCGCTCTGGGCGGAGACCCGCCGAAGATGCTCACCGACTGGCTCGGCGAGCTGGCCGGTGTGGCGCGCGAGCTGCGCGACGTGCTCCGGCGTACCGGACGCGATGAGCTGCGCGTTCGCGCTCACCCGCGCGATGTCATGGAGATGCAGCTCTTCATCGCCCGGCAAACTCGCCGGCTGCTCCTCTCGATCGCTGCCGCGGCGGCGGCGGTGGTGGGCGCCCTGTTGTACCTCGTGAATCACAATCCGCTGGTCCTTCTGCTCTGTCTCGGAGGGGCCAGCGGGCTGTTCGTTCTCGTGCTGCTCCTGCCGTCTCATCTACTCTCGAACCCTTTCCGGCAGCCGAGACCGGGGCGATAGCCTCGCCGCGGCATGGCGTGCGCGCATGTCGGGCGTCCTCGCCATGCGCTAGGTTGGCTCCCATGACGATCTCGCACTCCCGAATCCTTGCCGACTTCGATGCCCGGCGGCCGGCGGCACTCGCCCGGGTCGTGAGCATCGTCGAGAATCATCGCGAGGGTTTCGAGACGCTGCTGGCCTCTTTCCATGCGCGTCTCGGCAGGGCGAGACGGATCGGGATCACCGGTCCGCCGGGGGCGGGGAAGAGTACCATCGCGGCCGCGCTGGCGAGTCACCACCGCCGTACGGGATTGACGGTCGGCGTGATCGCCGTGGACCCCACCTCCCCGTTCACCGGCGGAGCGCTGCTCGGCGACCGGATCCGCATGGAGTCCGTCGCTCTGGACCCGGGGATCTTCATCCGCTCCATGGCCACGCGCGGATCGCTGGGCGGGCTTGCCGGCACGACGCGGGAGGTGGCCGACGTGCTCGATGCCTACGGCTTCGATCGCATTCTCATCGAGACGGTCGGGGTGGGGCAGAGTGAGCTCGAGATCGCGCGGATCGCGGACTCATCGGCCGTCATCCTCGTTCCGGAGTCGGGCGATTCGATCCAGGCAATGAAGGCGGGCCTGATGGAGATCGCCGACATCTTCGTCGTCAACAAGTCGGATCGCCCTGGGGCGGATCGGTTGCGCCACGAGCTGGAGCTGATGCTCGGCCTCCGGATGGGGCAGATCTTCCGGAGAATCCCGGCCCACCACGAGGGCGTCTCGAGCCGGCCCGAGAGTCCCACTCGCGCGGCGCGCGGCGCCGCGTCGCGTCCAGGCACCGACCGGTGGATTCCTCCCGTCCTGGCCACGATCGCAGAGCGGAACGAGGGAACGGACGCGCTGGCACAGGCCTTCGACCGACACTTCGATTATCTTGAGCGGAGTGGCGTCCTGCGCGAGCGACGGCGGCAGCGCATGCGGGAGCGGGTCGTCGAGGTCGTGGAAGCGCGGGTGCGCCGCCGCCTCTGGGCGGACCAGGCAACCATGAGCTGGCTCGAAGAGCGCTTGCCGGCACTCGAGGCAGGTACACTGTCGCCGTTCGCGACCGCGAACGAGCTGCTGGGGCGGAGCGGGGACCTTCTCACCCGGATCGATGCATGACGAGCATCCGCGAGAACATGGCGGCGACGTTGCGCGACCAGCAGGAGGAGCTGCAACGACTCCGCTCCGAGGTGGCGGCGTGGCGACGCCGCTACGACGCCGCTGGCAAACGAGCGCTCGCGTTCACCAACTCGAGCGGCGAGGTCGCCCCGCTATACTCCGCCGCCGACGCCGCATCGCTCGATCCGGCACTCATGGGCTTGCCCGGCAGCTATCCGTTCACGCGCGGGGTCCATCCAACCGGATACCGCGGCCGGCTCTGGACGATGCGCCAGTTCGCCGGCTTCGGCAGCGCCGCCGACACCAACGCCCGGTACAAATTCCTTCTCGAGCACGGTCAGACCGGACTCTCGGTGGCGTTCGATTTTCCGACGCTCATGGGCTACGACTCGGACCATCCGCGCTCGCTGGGCGAAGTGGGCAAGTGCGGAGTGGCGATCTCGAGCCTCGAGGACATGGAGACCCTCTTCCAGGGCATCCCCCTCGACAAGGTCTCGACGTCGATGACGATCAATGGGCCAGCCGTCATCCTGTACTGCTTCTACATCGCCGCGGCCGAGAAGCAGGGCGTGGACCCGCGCGCACTGCGCGGGACCATCCAGAACGACATCCTGAAGGAATACATGGCCCAGCACGCCTGGGTCTATCCGATCGAGCCGGCGCTGCGTCTGATCGTGGACTGTTTCGCGTGGTCGGCGGAGCACGCACCGCTCTGGAACACGATCTCGATCTCCGGCTACCACATCCGCGAGGCTGGAGCGACGGCCGAGCAGGAGCTCGCGTTCACGCTGGCAGACGGCTTCGAGTACGTCGAGCGTGGCATCGCTCGCGGGCTGAACGTGGATGACTTCGCGCCGCGGCTGTCGTTCTTCTGGGACATCCACAACGACTTCTTCGAAGAGGTGGCGAAGCTTCGGGCGGCGCGGCGCATCTGGGCGCGCCACCTGAAGGAACGCTACGCCGCACAGGATCCTCGGTCGTGGATGATGCGCTTTCACTCTCAGACGGCCGGGGTCACTCTCACGGCGCAGCAACCGATGAACAACGTCGTCCGGGTCGCCTACCAGGCGATGGCGGCGGTGCTCGGCGGGACGCAGTCGCTCCACACCAATTCCATGGATGAGACGCTCGCTCTCCCCACCGAGCAGGCGGTGCAGGTGGCGCTGCGCACCCAGCAGGTGCTGGCGTACGAGACGGGCGTGCCGAACGTCATCGACCCGCTGGGCGGCTCGTGGTACGTGGAAGCCCTGACCGCGCAAATGGAGGAGCGAGCGGAGCAGCTCTTCACCGAGATCGCGGCGGCGGGCGGAGTCGCGCGGGCTCTGGAGACGGGATGGTTCCAGCGCAAGATCGCGGAATCCGCGGCGCGCCAGCAGTGGGAGATCGAGCAGCACCGACACGTGATCGTCGGGGTGAACGAGTTCGTGACCGAGGAGCCCGAGCTCACGATTCCGCTGCTTAAAGTGAGTGAGGAGACGGAGCGCGACCAGCAGCGGAGGCTGGCCGCGCTGCGCGCGCGACGCGATGGCGGGCTCTGCGCGCGGCGCCTCGACGCGCTGCGCGCCGCGGCCGCAACCTCCGGGAATCTGCTCCCCCTTATCCTCGATGCCGCGCGAGCCTACTGCACCCTGTACGAGATTCGCGCCGCAATGGAGGACGTGTTCGGCGCCTATCGCGAGCCCGTCTTCTTCTGAGCCGTCGCGCGCGTCCGCAGACGCGAGCCGCCGGAGAATGGTGGACGTCGTACTTCGACGAGCAGTATCTCCGGGAGTTCAACCCTCTGTTCTCGCTGGAGCAGGACCGCACGGAGGTCGCGCGCCTCATCCAGCTCCTCGGGCTGCCCATCGGCGCGCGCGTCCTCGACGTTCCCTGCGGGCAGGGACGACACGCCCACCTGCTCGCCGAAGCGGGTCTTCGCGTGGACGGTCTCGACTACTCCCCGCACCTGCTGGCGTTGGCGCGCCGCCGTGGGGTGTCTCGGCATCTGCGATACAGCCGCGGTGACATGCGTGCCCTGCCGCGACACTGGACGGCGCGCTTCGCCGCTGTGCTCAACCTGTTCACCTCCTTCGGCTTCTTCCTGCAGCCCGCCGACGACGCGCGGGTGATGGCGGAATTCGCGCGCGTGTTGGAGCCGGGCGGCATCCTCATCTGGCATGGCGCCAGCCGCGACGGAGTGATGGCGAGGTTCCTCGATCGCGATTGGTGGCGCACCACGCAGGGCACCCTGGTCGTGCAGCAGCGCCGCTTCGATGCCCTTTCCGGCGTGCTCACCATCAGCTCCAGCCTCGAGGCACGCGGCGAGACAACGGAGCGCGAGCATCGCATCCGGCTCTACACCGCGACCCGCCTGGCCGAGCTGTGCGCCGCCGAAGGCTTGGTCGTACAACAAGCGTTCGATGGCTTCACCGAGCGTCCCCTGAGTCGGCGCTCGAGCGAGATGCTCCTGGTGGCCCGCAAGGAGCCGTGACGATAGCTTATACCGCGCGAACGCCCCGCATCTCGCAGCTCGCATCCGACATCCGCCTCCCGCCCTCATGCGTCCGATTCGCGTTCTGATCGCCAAGCCAGGGCTCGATGGCCACGACCGCGGTGCCAAGGTCGTCGCCGCGGCGCTGCGCGACGCCGGCATGGAGGTCATCTACACCGGCCTCCACCAGACCCCCGAGATGATCGCCAGTGCGGCGATCCAGGAAGACGTGGATGTGGTCGGCCTCTCCATCCTCAGCGGAGCTCACATGACGCTCTTCCCGCGCGTCCGGGAGCTGATGGCGCAGCAGGGGCGCGAGGACATCCTGATCACCGGAGGCGGGATCCTTCCGAAGGAAGACATCGAGCGCCTGCAGGAGCAGGGAATCGGAAAGCTCTTCGGACCGGGCACCGCGACGTCAGATCTCGTGGAATACATCCGCGAGTGGTTCGCGACGCGGGAGCAGCAGGAAGCGTGACCGCGTCGCCGCGCACGCCGCGCCCGACGGGAACCAGCCGGCTTCGCGAGAGAAGCGCCGAGCTGCGGGCGCTCGAGGAGCGTCTCAGGCTCGGCGGGGGCTCCGACAAGATCGAGCGCCAGCACAAGCTGGGAAAGCTCACGGCCCGCGAGCGCGTGCTCGCACTGGCCGACGTTGGGTCGCGCTTTCTCGAGATCGGCCTTCTCATCGCCCACGATCAGTACGAGGGGCAGGCTCCGGCCGCGGGCGTCATCACGGGCGTCGGTACCGTCCACGGCCGCGAGGTCGTCATCGTCGCCAACGATGCGACGGTCAAGGCCGGTTCCTGGTGGCCGGAGACGATTCGCAAGATTCTCCGCGCCCAGGAGATCGCCATGCGCTGTCGCATCCCGATCATCTACCTGGTGGATTCAGCCGGAGTCAACCTTCCGTACCAGGGGGGGGTCTTTCCCGGTCAGTACGGCGCCAGTCGGATCTTCTACTACAACTCGATCATGCGGCGCTACCTGCGGATCCCCCAACTCGCCGCAGTGATGGGTCAGTGCATCGCGGGCGGCGCGTACCTTCCCGCACTCTCCGATGTCATTCTGATGGTCGAGGGGAGCTCCTTCATGGGTCTCGGCGGACCGAACCTCGTGAAAGGTGCCACCGGCCAGACCGTCGACGGGGAAACACTGGGCGGCGCCCGAACGCACACCGAGATCAGCGGCGTCGCTCATTACCTCGTTCCCGATGATCTCGCCTGCGTGGCCAAGCTTCGCGAGTTGGTCGAGCGCCTCCCGCGTCCATCACCGATTCGCGCGGCGCCGGCCGCCGGAACCGCCAGTGGGACGATCACCGATGAGCTTTACGCCCTGCTCCCGAACGATCATCGACTCTCCTACGATATGCACACGCTTCTGCGCGCCATCGTCGATGAGGGCGCGGTCGATGAGTTTCAGGCGGGGCTCGCGCGCGAGATGATCTGTGGCGACGCCCGCATCCACGGCATGGCCGTCGGGTTGATCGCCAATCAGCGCGGGCTCATCAAGGGGCGTACCGGAGAGAAGCCACGCTTCGGCGGGATCATCTATGCCGAGAGCGCTGAGAAGGTCGCCTACTTCATCGATCGCTGCGACCGGCAGGGACTTCCACTCCTGTTCGTGCAGGATGTTTCGGGCTTCATGGTCGGACCGGAGGCAGAGCACGAGGGCATCATCCGCGCCGGAGCACGCTTCGTCGAAGCGATGGCCACCGCGACCGTGCCCAAGATCGTGCTCACCCTGAACCACGCATCAGGCGCGGGCTATTACGCCATGGCCGGCCAGGGCTTCGATCCGGACTTCATCTTCAGCTGGCCGACCGGCCGCATGGCTGTCATGGAGGGGGAAGCAGCCGTGCAGGCGGTGCACGGGCCGACGCTCGACGAGGCGAAGAAGCGGAGCGCGACGCCCGGGCCGGACGTGGCTGCTTCCGTCGAAGAGATGCGGGCGGATTATGAGCACCAGCTCAGTGCGGAATACGCCGGAGCACGCGGCTTCATCGACGCGATCGTGTATCCGGAGGAGACGCGAGATGTACTCGCTCTTGCTCTCCGCACGTCACTCCAGAATCCCGGACCGCATCTCGGCGCCTTCGTCCTGCCGCCCCATCTCGGAGAGCGGACGTGACGGCGCGCGACGCGGTGGCTGAAAGGGTCGTGCGCGTGGCCGCCGGTCAGGGCTTCTGGGGCGATTGGCTCGAGGCGCCGCGCAGGCAGGTGGACGGCGGAGTGGTGGACTACCTCATGCTGGATTATCTCGCCGAGGTGACGATGTCCATCCTCCAGAAACAGAAGGAGCGGAACCCCGCCCTCGGTTATGCGCGTGACATTCTGGGGGCCATGGAAGGCGTCTTTCCCGCCGTCGCCGAACGCGGCGTGCGGGTAGTCGCCAACGCCGGAGGCGTGAATCCCGATGCGTGCGCGGATGCGTTGATCCTGCTGGCACGTCAGCTCGGCCTCTCCGGCCGTATCTCCCTCGGCGTCGTCAGTGGTGACGACCTTCTCCCGCGGCTCGATGCGCTCCTCGCCGACGGGCATCCCCTGGCCAACATGGAGACGGGCGAGCCCCTCTCGGTCGTTCGCGAGCGGGTGCTGTCTGCCAACGCCTACATCGGCGCCGGTCCCATTGTCGAAGCGCTCGAGCGCGGCGCCGACGTGGTGATCACCGGACGTTCGACCGACACTGCCCTCACGATGGCGCCGCTTCTCCACGAGTTCAAATGGGCACGCGACGACTGGGACCGGCTCGCCGCGGGGATCATCGCCGGCCACATCATCGAGTGCGGAGCCCAGTGCTCGGGGGGCAACTGCCTCCACGAGTGGCGCACGGTGCCGGACCTCGCCAACGTGGGCTATCCGATCGTGGAGGCGCGGGAGAACGGGACCTTCGTGGTGACGAAGCATCCGGGGACCGGCGGGCGGATCGATACCCACACCGTCACGGAGCAGCTGGTCTACGAGATGGGCGACCCCCGCTCGTACATCACCCCAGACGTCGTCGCCGACTTCACGACAATCCGTCTGGAAGATGTCGGTCCGGACCGGGTGCGCGTATTCGGCATCAGGGGCCGCCCCTCGACGGACAAGCTCAAGGTGTCCGTCGCGTACCGCGCGGGCTACAAGGCGGTGGGCACGCTCGTCTACGCGTGGCCGGACGCCCTGGAGAAGGCGCAGCACGCCGACCGGGTATTGCGCGAGCGTCTCGATCGTCTCGGTCTGCGCTTCGACGCCATGCTCACGGAGTTTCTCGGCGCATCGGCCACCCATGGCGCGCTGGCTGGCACGGTGGACCCGCCGGAAGTGCAGTTTCGGATCGGTGTGCGCGGCGACGATCGGGCCGCGATCGAGCGGTTCACGCGGGAGATCGCGCCGCTCGTCTTGAACGGGCCGCCGAGCGTGACCGGCTTTGCCGGCGGACGGCCAAAGGTCGAGGAAGTGGTGGCGTACTGGCCGGCGCTGATCGACAAGAGCGTCGTGCACACGTCGGTGGACGTGCGTGCGGCATGAAGATTCGCCTGGTGGACATGGCTCACGCACGCTCCGGAGACAAGGGCGACACGGCGAACGTCGGACTCATTGCCAATCGCGCCGAGTGGTACCCGCTCCTCGAGCGACTGGTGACGTGTGAGAGCGTCTCCCGGCATTTCGCGGGCGCGATCACGGGCGCCGTGGAGCGCTTCGAGCTCCCCAATCTCGGCGCCCTCAACTTTCTGCTGCACGGTGCGCTGGGAGGGGGGGGCACCCTGTCGCTCAAAACGGACGCACAAGGAAAGGTGTACTCGACTGCGCTCCTCCGGATGACGCTGGACGTCCCCGACGAGGAGGTTCGTCGACTCGGGCTCGCGGAGACCGCCCGGTGAGCGCCGGGGACCGTCCGCGGATCCGCGTGGAGCACACGGGGTCGATCGCGCGAGTGAAGCTGGCGCGGCCAGAAAAGAAGAACGCTCTCGACCGGCGGATGTGCGATGAGCTTCACGCCGAGCTCTCCCGGCTGGGGGCGGACGCCGACACCCGGCTCATCGCGCTGTCCGCGGACGGTCCGGACTTCTGTGCCGGCGCGGACCTGGAAGCCCTCGCCGCCATGCTCGATTCCTCTCGCGAGCTCCATCTCGCGGATGCACAGGCCCTCGGCCGCGTCTTCACGACGCTGCGCGGGCTGCCCAAGGTGGTGGTGGCCATCGTGCAGGGGCGCGCTCTGGCGGGCGGAGCAGGGCTAGCCACAGCCTGCGACATCGTCCTGATGCACGAGGCGGCGGAGATCGGCTATCCCGAGGTGGCGGTCGGCTTCGTTCCAGCGATGGTCATGGCGCTGCTGCGCCGATCGGTGGGGGAGAAGCGGGCGTTCGAGCTGGTAGCCACCGGCCGTCGGGTGAACGCACGGGAGGCACTGGACATGGGTCTCGCGACCCGCGTCATCCCGCATGAGCGATTCCAGGACGCGGTGAGCGAGACCCTCGCGCGTCTCGCCGCCGTGCCCGCCGAGGCGCTGTGGCAGACGAAGCGACTCTTCTATGAGCTGGATGGCCTCGACTTCGGTCGCGGGATCGCACTGGGCGCAGAGCGCAACGCTGACGCCCGAACCACCGGCGAGTTCCGCGCCGGGATTCGGCGATTCGGCAGCGAGCGGGAAGGCCCCCGGTGACCCGGCTCACGACGGTGAAGCTGACGCTCTCCCTCGCCGGACTGCTGATCTTCCTGTACGGGACGACCGCGGCCGACCGGCGCGTGCAAGGCGTGGGTCTGGCGTTCGTCGCGGCTGCCTTCCTCCTTCGATTCGTCCGGCGGAAGACGCCCGGGGGGTGACCCGAGGCTCCGGAGGGCGGACGGGACCGCTCGTGAGCGCGGCGCGGGGGCGATCGGGCCGGCGTCATCGCAGCGGTTCAATTGTTGCTAGGTGGACTCCCGAACCCCGGGAGGGCATTACCAATGACCGAAACCGCACGCGCGCGCCGTCGCGCAACCGCTCCTGCCGAGATCGGGCCGGCGGAGGCTGATCGCGACATCCTCGACCAGTACTTCGCCGAGGTGAGCCGCTACCCCCTTCTCAAGGTGGAGGAGGAGCGGGCGCTTGCGCACCGGGTCCGCAAGGGCGAGCAGGACGCGCTGGATGAGCTGGTCAAGCGCAATCTGCGTTTCGTCGTTTCGGTGGCGAAGAAGTATCAGAATCGCGGCATGCCGCTCATCGACCTGATCGGCGAGGGCAACATCGGACTGATGACGGCCGCTCGAAAGTTCGATCCCAATCAGGGGGTCAAGTTCATCTCGTACGCGGTCTGGTGGATCCGTCAGGCCATCCTCTCGGCGTTGGCACGTCAGGGGCGCACTGTGCGCGTCCCCCTCAACCGGACGGCGGATCTCTCGCGCGTGATCAAGGCGTCCGCGATCCTGCGCGACAAGCTCGGCCGGGAGGCGACACCGGCCGAGCTGTCACAGCTCACGGGGATCTCGCCGGAAATCGTGGCGGCGCTCAACGCGCTCAACTCCGCGGATGTCCGGCTCGACGCCGCCATCGGTAAGGATGGGGATCGGTCGCTCATCGAGCGCTTCAGCCTGGACGAGATGCCGGATGCCGAGGCCCAGGTGATGAACGAGTTTCGCAACATGGAGCTCGAGCGCGCGCTTGGAACGCTTCCACCGCGCGACGGCCGGATTCTCCGCCTGTACTTCGGGCTGGATGGGGGCCGTGAGCATACGCTCGACGAGATCGGCAAGATGCTCGGTGTGACCCGCGAGCGCGTTCGCCAGCTCCGTGACCGGGCTCTCAAGCGCCTCAGGGAAGGCGAGATTGGGGCGGTGCTCAAGGATCTCGCGGCATAGCATCCCGCACCGGATACCAACCGACGGACAAGAACGAGGGTCTCGCGGGCCGCGCAGTGATGCGC
>JALZAQ010000013.1:0-2132 GCA_030948255.1 Gemmatimonadota bacterium | reverse complement strand
CCCCCCCGCTCCGCGTCGCGTGGGCGACGCGTTAGATTCCTTCGCGTCATGCCTCTCAAACCCGTCCCCGAGCTGCTCGCACCTGCAGGATCACTCGACGCCGTGCGCGCCGCGGTGGCGAACGGTGCCGACGCGGTCTATCTGGGGGTCGAGCGCTTCAATGCGCGCGACGAAGGGGCTCAGCTCACGATGGCAGAGCTGGAGGAAGCCTGTCGACTGGCGCACGGTCGGGGGCGGAGGATCTACCTCACCCTCAACACGCTGGTCAAGCCGGCCGAGCTCGCCGATGCCCTGCTTCTCCTCGGGCACGCCATTGACAGGGGTGTCGATGCGGCAATCGTGCAGGATCTCGGACTTGTCGGCCTGATCCACCGCGTGTATCCAGGCTTTGAGGTGCACGGCTCGACGCAGATGAGCATCCATGACGCCTCTGGCGCGGCGGTCATGCGGGAGCTGGGCATCGAGCGAGTGGTGCTCGCGCGCGAGAACTCGCTCGAGGACATTCGCGCCATCCACGCGGCCGTGCCGGATCTGCTTCTGGAGAGCTTCGTTCACGGCGCGCTCTGCATCTCGTATTCGGGCCAGTGCTACATGTCCGGCCTGATCTCGGAGAGAAGCGCGAACAGGGGCTCCTGCGCGCAGTCGTGCCGAAAGGACTACACGCTCACCGACGCGCGCTCCGGCGAGCAGCTCGACGCGGGCTTCCTCATCTCCGCCCGGGATCTCGCGGCTCACGACCAGCTGAACGATATCGCCGATGCGGGCGTCAGCTGCCTCAAGGTGGAGGGGCGCAAGAAGAAGCCGGAGTACGTCGCGACCGTGACGAGGAGTTACCGCGACCTTCTCTCCGCTGTCGCCCGGGGTGAGCGCGCTCAGGCCTCCGCCGAGACGTCGCGCGATCTTGTCCAGATCTTCAGTCGCGGGTTTACCGGGGGGCTGTTCGGCGGCCGTGTCGGACGCGACTACATCACGCGCGACCATCCGGATAACCGCGGCGTGGATCTCGGAACGGTGGTGAGCTGCGAGCGCACCCAGCTTGTGGTCGACGTGAGTCAGGCCATCGCCATCGGTGATGGCGTGGGCTTCGAGCCCCCGGTGGGGGTCGTCGGTGAGAGTCTGGGATTCGCCGTCGCCGATGTGCGCACGACCGGCTCGCAGGGAGGCATGGTGCGGCAGATCCTGTCGACCCGGGTGCGCGTCCCCGCCGGCTGGCGCGTCCTGCGCAGCTCGCACGCCGCACTCATCGAGCGCGCCCGGGGTAGTTTCGCCGCGCTGTCGCCAAGCTCGCCCCACCGGCGCACGCGACTCGACGCGCGGGTCTTCGGATCGGCGGGCGCGCATCTCCGGGTGGTGTACGCGGCGGGCGAAGACTCGGTCACCGAGCGAAGCGAAACCCAGCTCGCACCCGCGAGGCAGCGCGCACTCACGTCGGATCAGCTTCGCGAGCAGCTGGGCCGTCTGGGCGATACGCCGTTTGCGCTGGGGGCACTCGATCTGAGCGGCCTCGCGCCGGGACTCTTCCTTCCTGTGAGCGAGCTCAACGGCATTCGGCAGCGCGCGACGGCCACGCTGATGGAGCGGCGCGATTGGGCCGAGCAGGCGCGCCAGGCGCAGCGCCGCGAGCGGGTCGACGCGGAGCTGGCACGGCTCTCTTTTCCGGCCCCCCTCACCCAGCCGGTCCCGAGCGAGCGATCGTGCATGCTGGCGGCGGAAGTTTTCCATCTGGACGACGCGCGGGCAGCCGCCTCCGCCGGCGCAACGGAGATCGTGCTCGACCCGTTCCTCCGCCATCCGCTCCCGCCGGTGACGCGCGTCCGAGCGCTGATCGCCGAGCTCGACGCACTGGGGGTGGGCTTCCGATTGCGCACTCCCACGATCGTTCGACCGTCCGAGCGCCGAGCCCTTCAGAAGTGGCTCGATCTGAACGTTGCCATGCTGACCGGCCACGTGGGTCTCGTGGCCGAGCTGTCGGCCGCCGGACGCGATGTCGTGGCCGATTACGCCGGCAACTGCTTCAACCAGCACACGGCAGCGGAGCTCTTTCGATTGGGCGCCCGACGGATCACCCTCTCGGTGGAGATGACGGCAGAGGAGATGCGGGCGGTGAGCGCTCCGTGGACGGGCGCCGGCTT
>JALZAQ010000062.1 GCA_030948255.1 Gemmatimonadota bacterium | reverse complement strand
CCATGTTCCTCTCCGACATCTCCATCAAGCGTCCGGTCTTCGCCACCATGATGATGGTGACGCTGGTCGTGCTCGGTGCGGTCGCCTACCAGCGGCTCGCGATCGACGAGTACCCGGACGTCACCTACCCCGTGGTGATCACCCAGACCAGCTACCCGGGCGCGTCGCCGGAGGTCATGGTGCGGCAGGTGTCACGGCCGATCGAGGAGGCGCTCAACACCGTCCAGGGAATCAAGGAGGTGAGCTCCACATCCCTCGAGGGGATCTCGATCGTTCGCTGCCTGTTCAATCTCGGCGTGGACGTGAAGGCGGCCCAGCAGGATGTGCAGGCCAAGGTCGCGCGTATCCGACGGCAGCTCCCGCCCAACATCGACGAGCCGCTCATCCAGCACTTCGATCCGAACGACAACCCCATCATGTCGATCGCGATCCAGAGCAGCGAGCGCTCACTCCGCAACCTCACCGACATGACGGATGACCAGATCGTCACCCGCTTCGAGTCGGTGCCCGGCGTCGGCGCGGTGAACCGCACCGGCGGAAGCCAGCGGGTCATCCGCGTGCAGCTCGATCCGTCCGCGCTCCATTCCTACGGCATCAGCCCGCAGCAGGTGATCACGGTGCTCGATCGTGAGAATCAGGAGGTCCCCGCCGGCCGGATCGACCAGGGCAACACCGAGCGACTGGTGCGTGTGACGGGACGCGTGATCGATCCGAAATCCTTCGCCAACATCGCGGTCGTCGTCCGGAAGGGAGTCCCGATACGGATCTCCGACCTCGGAACGGTGGTCGACGGTGAGGCCGATCGCCGCACCGCCGCCGAGCTGGATCGCCGGCCGGCCGTGTCGGTGGACATCCTCAAGATCTCCGGCTCCAACACGGTCGAGGTCGCGGACTCGGTGCGGACCGCGGTCACGGCCCTCCAGCGGCAGCTTCCGGCCGACGTCAAGCTCCGCATCACTCACGACGATTCCGAGCGCATCAGGCAGTCGGTGAACGACGTTCAGCTCAGCATCATCCTCGGAGCGATTCTCACGATCGCGATCATCTATCTCTTCCTCAACTCGTGGCGCTCGACCGTCATCACCGGCCTGGCGCTCCCGATCAGCATCATCTCCGCATTCTTCATCATGTGGGTGTTCAACTTCACCGTGAACACCATGACGTTGCTGGCGCTCTCCCTCGCCATTGGACTGCTGATCGACGATGCCATCGTGGTGCGGGAGAACATCGTCCGCCACATGGAGATGGGAAAGGATCACTTCGCCGCCGCACGCGATGGCACATCCGAGATCGGGTTGGCGGTGTTCTCGACGACGCTCGCCGTGGTGGCGGTCTTCATCCCGGTCGCGTTCATGGGCGGGATGATCGGCAAGATCTTCTTCCAGTTCGGCGTCACCGTCGCGTTCGCGGTGATCGTTTCGCTGTTCGTGTCGTTCACCCTCGACCCGATGCTGTCGAGCATCTGGTACGATCCGGACGTCGAGCACGCCGAGAACGAGGCCGAGTCCCGTGCCAAGGCGGGCCCCATCCGTCGCGTCAGTCTCGCCTTCAACGACGCCTTCGAGCGCCTCGCCGATCGCTATCCCACCTGGCTCGCGTGGTCCCTTCGCCATCGCTGGTGGGTGATGATCGGAGCCACCACCTCGGTGGTCATCGCGTTCATCATCATCCCGCGTCTCGGCTTCACCTGGATGCCCGACGCCGACGGCGATGACTTCAGCGTGAGCGTGAGAACCGCACCCGGCTCTTCCCTCGACTACACCCTCGGCAAGGCACGCGAGGTCGCCGATTTTCTGAAGAAGCGGCCGGACGTCGTCTTTACCTATACCACCGTCGGCGGCGGCTTTCGCGGCACGCCGAACCAGGGCTCCATCTACGTGAAGCTCCTGCCCCGCAAGAAGCGCGGGCACTCGCTGGTGGAAGTGCAGAAGGACCTCCGCGGCGAGCTCCGTCACGTGAGCGGCGTCACGCCGACGATCCAGGGGACGCGCACCATCTTCGGCGGCTTCGGCCAGCCGATCAGGATCAACGTGCAGGGCCCCGAGCAAAATCGCCTGAAGATGGTCGCAGCCCGCGTGCTCGACGCGCTCAAGCAGGTGCCCGGGGTGGCCGAGCCGAACTCGAGCGATCAGGGGGACATTCCCCAGCTCGACGTGCACGTGGACCGCCAGCAGGCCTGGGCCGCCGGGGTCGGGGTCGGAAGCATCGGCAGCACGCTGCAGCCTCTCTTCTCCGGGCAGCGCGCGACCCGCTGGGAGGACCCGCAGGGCTATCAGCACGACGTGATCGTCGTCTACCCGGATTCCCTCCGGACGTCGGCCGACGACGTCGCCAACATCCCGGTCCCGAGCACCAACGTGGACGCCGTCACCGGCCTACAGAGCGTCGTGCCCCTGGCCCAGGTCGCCGAGGTACGCGCGGGAGTGGGACCGCAGCAACTCGAGCGGCGGAGCCTCGAGCAGCAGGTGACGATCAACTCCGGGGTGCTTCCGGGCTACGGTCTCGGGCAGGTCGCCAACGCCGCCCGCTCGGCGATCGATTCCCTCGGACTGCCACCAGGCTACCACACCGAGTTCACCGGCGATGTCCAGAACCTGAACGAGACCAAGGGTTACGTTGGAAGCGCGCTCCTCCTCGCGGTCGTGTTCATCTATCTGATTCTCGCCTCCCTGTTCGGCTCGTTCCTGCAGCCGCTGGCGATCATGCTCGCGCTCCCCCTCAGCTTCATCGGTGTCGCCCTCGCGCTGCTCATCACGGGCGGAAACATCAACGTCATGACGATGATCGGGATCATCATGCTGATGGGGCTGGTGACCAAGAACGGGATCTTGCTCGTGGACTTCACCAACCAGCAGCGCGCTGGCGGCCACGAGCGACAGGACGCGATTCTCTCAGCCGCCCGCACCCGCATCCGGCCGATCATCATGACGACGATCGCCATGATCTTCGGCATGATCCCGCTCGCGCTCGCGCTCGGTGCCGGCGCCGAGCAGCGCGCTCCGATGGCGCGGGCCGTGATCGGCGGCCTCGTGACGTCGACGTTGCTGACGCTCTTCGTCGTGCCGGTGATGTACACGCTGCTCGACGACCTGGCGACCGTCGTCATGCGCCGGTACAGCGGCCGCGGCGCCCCCGACCTGACAGCGCAGCCCGCGACCGGCGACTGATCGCGCCGCCGCCGCGAGCCACATGCCCGCCCTGTCAGTCTTGACGGGGCGGGCATGTGGTTGTATTGGGGTGTCGAGCACTCACGCGCGCGCTCCGCGGTCTCGTGATCGGAGGTCATCGAGGGCACACGACGTGCAGCGCCCCGAGCCGGCGAGCGGATGGCTCTGCGTTTTCCGAGCATCGCGAATTGCAAGACAATACCTGAGGAGGCGATCATGCCGCGCGGCGATCAGTTCAGCGACGACCATCCGTACGACCGCGAGGACGAGGAAGATCTCGGCTTCGGCGGCGGCGGGGGGGGAGCGTCATACGATGAGGATGAGGACGAGGAGGGCACCGGAACGGGGTGGGGACTGGCCAAGGAGCATTCCGACGGTCTCTGGGACAGCACGGATGAGGAGGAGGACGAGCTCGACGAGGAGGGTGGGGCGGCCAAGACGGCCGTTCCCGAAGAGGAGGAGGATCCTCTGACGCCCACCCCGATCAGCGGACGGGGGCGCAGCGGGTCGGCCGGGGCCTCCCGGAGCGGCGGTGCGGCTGGAGCAGGGCGCGCTGGTGGCTCGGCGACCTCCAGCTCCTCGTCTGCCAGCGGCCGCGGCGTCAGCGGCAGTGCGGGGAAGAGATCCAGCAACGCTGGTGATTCGAGTGGTGCCGGTGCGCGGAGTGCAGTCGCAAAGCCTGCCGCGTCGAAAAAGGAAGCATCCCGAAGCAGCAGCTCGAGCCGCGGAAGCCCGGTGCGATCCGGAAAGAGGAGCAGCGCGCCAAAGCGCGCGGCAGGCTCGAAGAGCGCCGTCAGCAAGCGCGCGAAGCCCAAGAAGTCCGCAACCAGCAAGTCCGGCGCGAGAAAGACCGCCGGCAGGAGCAAGGTCCAGGGTGCAAGCTCGGCCAAGAAGGGCGCGCGAAAGGGACCCGCAAAGCGAGCGACAGTCCGCAAGAAAAACACAGCGTCGCGCGGCTCCCGAAAGAGCTCCGGCGGGCGCAAGAAGAGCACGTCGCGCGGCCGTCGCTGACCGGGTAGGAAGGAGGGGTGGACGTCGAGGAAAGGCGCCGGCGCGAGGCCATTGCGGAGGTTGCCGCCGGTATCGCGCACAAGCTTCGCAACCCGCTCTTCGGCATCTCGTCCGCCGCCCAGCTGCTTCGCTTCCGATCGCAGCAGGACCCGGTCGTCGAGCGCAACGTCGGACGCATCCTGCGCGAGGTGGAGCAGTTGAACGCGATGGTCGCCGATCTTCTGGAATACGGTCGCCCGCGCCCTCTTTCGCTCGCACCCCACGATCCCGACACCATCTGGGACGAAGTGCTGCACGGAAACCGCGGGCTACTGGAGGGCCACTCACTCACGCTTCGTCGCACCCGCGCGTCTGTTCCGGTGCGCTGCGCCGTGGACGCCGAGCGTCTCGCCCAGCTGTTCGTCAATCTGCTGACGAACGCGGTCGAGGCGGCGCCTTCCGGGAGTGAGATCACGCTCACGACGTCGGCGGCGCAGGACGGCTGGCACTGCGCGCTACAGAATGGCGGGCCCGCCATTGCTCCCGAGCTGCTGCCACGCGTCTTCGATATCTTCGCGACCGGCAAGCCGGGGCGCACAGGGATCGGCCTCGCACTCTGCCGCCGGATCGTCGATGAGCACGGAGGACGGATCACCCTGGACAGCTCGATGACCGAGGGCACGCGGGTGGTGGTGATGCTGCCAGGAGCTGCGAAGCAGTAGAAAAGGGTTGCCCGCCGCGGGTGCGAGGTGCACCCACACCCGCGAAGAGTTATTGTAGGGCCATGGCCGATTCCCCCGTCGCTCTGCTGCGCGCGCACTCGCGCCATGCCCCCTGGAACGCGCGAGGGCTCGCGGCGCATGTCACAGCGCTCGTCGATGCGGCGGCGATGCGTCCCACCAACGCGGCTGCCCGGGCATCGCCGAGCGCGCGGGCCGTGCGCTTCTACGTCGCCAGCGGGTTGCTCGACCACCCCGAGGGCACCGGGACCGCTGCGACCTACGGCTACCGCCACCTCCTCCAGCTCCTCCAGATCAAGATCCGCCAGCGCGAGGGGCTGACGCTCGACCGCATCAAGGTCGAGCTCAAGGATCTGACCGGCGACTCGCTGGAGCGGAAGGTCGCGACTTCCCTCGCGCCCGCACTCGGCGCGCACGCCGATGATGTCGTGAGCCGGGATGGCGAGGACGACGGAAGCTGGCGCCGCGTCATGGTTGCCGACGGCATCGAGCTGCACGTGCGCGAGGACACGCCGGCCGCCCGCGACCAGGCGCTGATGGCGATGCGCGAGGCCGTCCGGGCCGCGCTCGGGCGCGAGGATATCCGATAGCCCGGCGGCCGTCGTGACCAGTGACCTGCGGGACCAGCTCCAGTCCACGCTCGCATCTTCGTACACTCTGGAGCGGGAGCTGGGTGGCGGCGGGATGTCGCGCGTCTTCGTCGCGACCGAAATTGCCCTCGGGCGCAAGGTGGTGGTGAAGGTACTGCCGCCCGAGTTGGCGGCGGCGGTGAGTGTCGAGAGGTTCAAGCGCGAGATCCAGCTCGCCGCTCGTCTCCAGCACTCGCACATCGTGCCGCTGCTCACGGCCGGCGACTCCGACGGGCTCCCCTACTACACGATGCCGTTGGTCGACGGCGAGTCGCTCCGCTCCCGTCTGTCGCGTGGCGGGGAGCTGCCTATCCCGGAAGCCCTCAAGATTCTGCGGGATACGACGACCGCTCTCGCGTACGCGCACGGACAGGGTGTCGTTCACCGCGACATCAAGCCGGAGAACATCCTCGTGACAGCGCATGACGCTCTGGTCGCTGACTTCGGCGTGGCGAAGGCGATCAGCGCGTCGGCGACCTCGGCCGAGTCTGGTCTCACGACTCTGGGGCTGGCGCTCGGCACGTCCGCCTACATGGCGCCCGAGCAGGCCAGTGGCGACCCGGCGGTGGATCATCGCGCCGATCTCTATGCCTGGGGCGTGCTGGCGTACGAGCTGCTCAGCGGCTCGACACCGTTCACGGGCCGCACGCCGCAGCAGCTTCTGGCTGCCCATGTGAGCGAGATCCCGGAGCCGCTCGCGAAGCGCCGACCGGGAGTGCCGTTCGCGCTCGCCGATCTGGTCATGCGCTGTCTCGAGAAGCGGCCGGCCGATCGGCCCCAGAGCGCCGACGAGATCGTCCGGGCGCTCGACACCGTGGCCACTCCGTCGGGCGTTTCGCGGAGGAGCGCCATCCCGGCCACGTCGCGCTATCGCCAGGCGGCGTACGCCGGCGCGGCCATCGTGGTGGTTGCCGTCGCGTACGGCGGATACGTTGCCGCCCACCGCTCGCCGGTGGGCAAGCCGACCCACGGCGCCGCGGCACGCGAGAGTTCCGCCACCCTCGCGCGCACCACCACCGCCGGCTCGGTCGCCGTGCTTCCCTTCGTGAACGTCGGCGGTCGTCCCGAGGAGGATTATTTCTCGGATGGCATGACCGACGAGCTGGCCAATGCGCTCAGCAAGGTGCCGCGCCTCCGTGTGGCCTCTCGCACCTCGACGTTCGCGTTCAAGGGAAAGAGCGCCGACATCGGCGACATCGGGCGGACGCTCAAGGTTGGAAGCGTGCTCGAGGGGAGCGTCCGGCGCGACGGGCGCAAGCTCAGGATCCGGGCACAGCTCACCGATGTCACCGACGGACTCGCGCTCTGGTCGGAGAGCTATGAGCGCGAGCTGAAGGACGTCTTCCAGGTGCAGGACGAGATCGCGAACGCGATCGTCGGGGCCCTGCGTCTCACCCTCGCGACCGGCGCGCCCCCTCATTGGGCCGGCGGCGGGACCGAGAGCCTCGAGGCGCACGATCTGTATCTGAGAGCGCGATTCCTCCAGAGGAAGCTCACCGAGCCGGACCTTCGCCGAAGCCTCGAGCTCTATCGCCAGGCGCTCGATCTCGACCCGAATTACGCCCTCGCCTGGAGCGGGATTGCCACCTCGTGGGACTGGCTCGCCGACGACTGGGTCGCTCCGCGAGATGCGTACCCCATCGCCAAGGAGGCAGCACTCAAGGCGATCGCACTGGACTCCACACTCTCGGATCCACACGCCGAGCTCTCACTCGTTCTCGCCTCCTATGATTGGGACTTTGCCGCGTCGGCGCGCGAGGGCGAGCGCGCAATCGCGCTCAATCCCAATGACGCATACAGCTACGAAGCGTACAGCTGGGTGTTGTCGGCGATCGGCAAGCTCGACTCGGCGATGGCGATGGCGAAGCGAGCCCAGCTGCTGGACCCGCTGGCCCCCTTCCCCACCACGTACCTGGGCGATGTGCTCGCCTTGACGGGTGACTACACATCCGCGATCGAGGAATATCGCAAGGCGCTCGAGCTGAACTCCGCATACTCGCTGGCGCTCCTGCATACCGGCGACGCGCTGTTGGCGGCGGGGCGGCCGGCCGAGGCGCTCACGTTCTTTCGGCGTGGTCCGGATTTCGGCGTCCGAGGCCGCTCCGGGCTGGCCCGTGCGCTCGCACAGAATGGTCAGCCGGACGAAGCGCGACGACTGGCAGCCGCACTGGAGCGAGAGTCGGCACATCGGTATATCCGCCTCGAAGAAATCGCGGCGATATACGTGAGCCTGGGAGATACCCGCTCTGCGTTCGAGTGGCTCGAGCGAGCCTACCAGAATCGTTCGGCCGGCATGATCGGCCTCAAGACCGACCCTCGCTGGTCGCCGATTCGCGCCGACCCGCGATTCATTTCCCTGATGAAAAAGGTTGGGCTGCCCTGATGCTCAGGTCGCGCCACGATCAGCGTCTGCGCTATCGCGCCGAATCTCCAGCAGCCGCAGGCCGTCGGTCGCTCGGCGAAAGCCGGCGGCGACGAACGCCTCCACGAGCGGGCTCGAGAGCGCAGAAACACCGTTCACGCTCTCGATCGTGACCGAGCGGCGGCGCCAGATGCCAGTCGTGCCTCGCTCCAGGTAACTGGCGAGCGCACGCGCGGCATCCGCCACCAGCTCGATCGTCGCGGCCTCGGCGACCATCACCCTCCGTCCCCGGCTCTCCACCGAGACGATGACGATTCCTGCGCGCGTCACCAGCAGAGCGCCCGCGCCGCGCGGGCGCGACAGCGGATCGCGTTCCGTCCCCTCGAGCGGCAGAGCGTAGACGTTCGCCGGGTCCGACGCCGCGAGCACCACCATCGGCGCGCTCCCACGCTCCTCTCGAACGGCCCGCAAGCGCTCCACCGCGTCGGGCAGCGCGAACTGCGCGCCGCCGAGTCCCTGGACGAAATAGCCGCGCCTCACCTCGCCGCGGTACTCGAGCCGCTTGAGCTCCCGATAGATGGCTCGCCACCCTACCGGAGGACGCTCGCGACGCCACCAGTCGCGCGCCACCACGCCGTAACGCGTCAGCCACCGGCGCGCGATCGCCTCCGCATGCTCCTCTTCCGTGAGGCGAGCGCCCCAACTGCCGGAGAAGCGGCCATCCACCGGGCGGAGAAGCGACCATCGGCCTACCCAGCCGCTCGCGGGACCGAGATCGGGGCGTCGCCACTTGGGCAATCGACGCAGATTCGGCCGTCGCTGCACGACGTGGCGGCTCGATGAAGGAGTGAATTCCTGCGGCAGCCAGCGCGTGGGATCGGGCGCGCCGCGCCGCGGCCGGTCCGGAAGCGGTTTCATCCGGGCGACCTCGCGCATCGCCTCGATGCTGTCGTTGGTCGCGAGCCCCGCCGCAACCAGCTCGCGCAATGCGTCGCGCAGCGCGAGCATTCCGAGCCCCGTCGCCGCCTGCAGATCCGCGACGAAGGACGCGCCGAATCGCGACAGCGCTTCGGCGGCGTGCGCGGCGGCGGCGGAGAGAGGGAGGACCACCTCCTCCGCCATCCAGAGCGATGCCTGTCCGCGGTCGAAAAATCGGATTCCCGCGAGCGCGATCGAGCTCTGCGCCCGGTCCACCCTCGGCTCGCCCGCCCAGACGAGTTGCCCCGATGTCGAGAGCTGGGAGAGCCACACCGGCTCGTAGCGATGCAGCCTCGAGGGTAGATAGTCCCGCTCCCAAGCGAGTACCGGTCGCGCGAGTCCCGCGAGCTGCTTGAGAGCCGTCTCGACACCTGCCGTGCCCTCCAACCGATCGCGGGGATCGAGATGCTGCCAGCGCTGCAGAAAAGACGCGAAGGTCGGCAGCCCAACCGGCTCGATCTGCTTCCGGAGGACCGCCAGCGCGCGCAGTCGTGCCTGCTCGACGAGACGGCGCACGCACCACTGCGGCTCCGCCGCCCCCACCCCGCCACCGGCGCGACGGAAGATTCCTCGCACCAGTCGGCCGGTGCGCTCCCACTCCGACAATCGCGCCTCGATCCAGCGCGCCGGCCAGCCGTAGCGTGACTGCACATCCGCCACCGTCACCGGCCCCGCGAGCGCGAGAAAGCGCGCCAGAACCTCACGCCGCGCCGCGCGTGAATCCATGCTGGCGAGCCTCAACGGTTCCGGCACGGCCGTGCTTGCGTCAGTCTCTCTCAGCAGCGAGCCGGCTCGTACCCGCTCGAGCTGCTCGGCGCCAAACGCCGCAGCGTAGCGCGACCAGCTCTCAGTGAGCACGAGGCGCCACTCGCACGCCTCCGGCGGCCCGAGCGGAATCGCGATCGCCCTCCCCGTGTCCAGCAGCTCCTCGATCGGATCACCCCGACGCCAGAGCGCCGGCTCGGCCGTTCGGGCGTGCAGCTCGTCCGGGGTGAGATCGCCCGAGCGCTCGAGACGATGGGCCAGCTCGTCGGCGCTGCGTGCGCGCCGTCCCTCGGCCGTGCCGCGACGATCGGCCAGCAGCTCGTCGAGCGCGTGCGCGGTGTCGTCATCGGCCCCCTCCTCACCCATGACCTCGTCCAGCAGCGCGCGGTCCACGGAGAGCAGCGCCGCCCGACGCTCGGCACGTGGCGTGTCGTCGCCGTAGAGCCAGTCCATCACGAAGCCGAACTGAAGACTGGACGCGAACGGGGATGGACGCTCCGTCTCGACGACGCGCGTCTGGATGCGGCCGTCGCCGATCGACGTCAACACGTCGCGCAACCCGGCGAGGTCGAAGGCATCCTGCAGCACCTCGCGATACGTCTCCACCAGGATCGGGAAGGTGGGAAACCGTCGCACCGTCTCGAGCAGATCGTGCGCCTTCAACCGTTGCAACCAGAGCGGCATGCGACGTCGGGGATTCTGCCTCGGCAGCAGCAGCGCCCGCGCCGCGTTCATGCGGAAGCGGGCCCCGAAGAGGGATGTCGTCCCCACCTCGTCGAGCACCCGTCGCTCCGCTTCCTCCGCCGTGAGACCGGACAGCGCATGGAGAGGGGGCGCGCCTCCGAGATCCGGGAGGCGGAGCATGATGCCGTCGTCGGTCGTCTGGACCTGCACCTCGAGTCCCTCGATCGACTCGCGCAGCCGCTGCGCCAGCGCCATCCCCCAGGGGGCGTTCACCCGGCCGCCGAACACGGAGTGGATCACCAGTCGCACCGCGCCCAGCTCATCGCGAAAATGCTCGACCACGATCGCCCGCTCGTCCGGCACTCCCCCGGTCGCGGTCCGCTGCTCGGCGATGTAGTCGCGCAGCGCCGACGCCGATGCCTCATCGCAGCCGTACTCCGATCGCAGCTCAGCGGCGAGCGTCTCATCCTCCGAGCGCTCGGCAACCATCCGTCGCAGGGCGCCCACCCGACGGCTGAGGCTCAGCGAGCGCGTCATGAATTCGCCGTGCCAGAAGGGCATCCGCGCCGGCGCGCCCGGCGCCGGCGTCACGATCACTCGATCGTGCTCGATCGCGCCGATGCGCCAGGTGGCGGACCCGAGCTGGAATACATCGCCCACCCGTGATTCGTGCACGAACTCCTCGTCCAGCTCGCCCAGCCGAGTGCGATCCGGGAGGTTCACGGTGTAGAGCCCCCGATCGGGGATCGTTCCCCCGGAGATCACCGCGGTCATCCGGCTGGCGCGCGAGCCCGAGAGACGATCGGTCACTCGATCCCAGCTGATGCGCGGCTCCAGCTCCGCCGCCAAGTCGGACGGATACTTCCCCGACAGCATCGCCAGCAGCTCGTCGAAAACCGTGCGCGTGAGCCGGTGATACGGGTACGCCCGGCGCACCAGGTCGTGGAGGTCGGCGGATGTCCAATCGTCCACCGACACCGCGGCGACGATCGTCTGCGCCAGAACGTCGAGCGCATTCTGCGGCACGACCGTTGGCTCGACGTCGCCTTCCCGCATCGCCCCCGAGATGGCGACGATCTCCACCAGATCGTCGCGAAACATCGGGACGAGCACGCCTCGACTCGTCTGGAGGAGTGAGTGGCCCGCACGTCCCACCCGTTGCAGCCCGGCAGCGACCCGCTTGGGCGACTGGATCTGCAGCACCAGATCCACCGATCCGATGTCGATCCCGAGCTCGAGCGAGCTCGTTGCGACGAGCGCCGAGAGCTGCCCGGCCTTCAGCTGCTGCTCGAGCAGAAAGCGGCGCTCGCGGGCCAGCGAGCCGTGATAGGGTCGCGCCACCTCCTCGCCCGCGAGGGCGTTGACCCGGGCCGCGATCTTCTCCGCCTGCGCGCGATTGTTGACGAAGACGAGTGTCGTGCGCGCCGAGCGGATGGACTGGAGCACCAGCTCCACCGTCTTGGGCCAGACCGTCCCGCCGACGTTTCCGAGATCCGGCACCGGCGATGCCACGGAGAGCTCCATCTTCTTGACCAGACCGCAGTCCACGATGCGCACGGACCTCGCTCGTCGCTCGCCAGCACTTCCGGGCGGTGCCGCCTCGTACCCGCCGAGGTAGCGCGCGATCTCGTCGAGCGGACGCTGCGTGGCCGACAGCCCGATGCGCTGCGGCGGCGCGGTTGCGGCGGACCCTGCTATCGGGGACTCCGCTCGGCTGGCGAGGGCATCGAGCCGTTCGAGGGTGAGCGCGAGGTGCGCTCCGCGCTTGGTGCCGGCCACGGCGTGAATCTCGTCCACGATCACCGCCCGCACGCCCGAGAAGATACCCCGGCCGCGCTCCGTGGTGAGCATGATGTTCAGCGACTCGGGGGTGGTGATCAGGATGTGCGGAGATCTGCGCAGCATCCGGGCGCGGGCCGATGGGGGCGTGTCTCCGGTGCGGACCGCGACGCGGATCTCCGGGAATGACTCGCCGGCCGCGTCGAATCGCGCGCGCAGCTCCGCGAGGGGGCCCTCGAGGTTGCGCTGGATGTCGTTGTTGAGCGCCTTGAGCGGCGAGATGTAGAGAATCTGCACCGCATTCGCGAGTGGCGTCTCCAGCCCCGCGACGATCAGCCGGTTCAGCTCCCACAGGAATGCGGCCAGTGTCTTGCCGGTGCCGGTGGGCGCGAGAATGAGCGTGTGCTCCCCCGACGCGATCGCCGGCCATCCCTGCCGCTGCGGCGCGCTGGGCGCCCCGAGAGTCTCCGCGAACCATCCCCGAACGATCGGGTGGAAGGGGCGAAGCGATGCGGCGGTCCGTGGCGCGCTCAGAGCACTCGGGCAGCAAGGGTCACGATCCTCTCCCAGATCTTTTCCGTCCATGGCCGCTTGCGGAATTCCGGAAGAGTGATCTCGCGGGAGTAACGCAGGTCCTCGAGGAAGATCGAGTCCATGGCCGCCCCGCTCTCCCGATCCAGCATGTTCAGATTGGATTCGTCGTTGAACGCCAGGGAGCGGTTGTCGAAGTTCATCGTCCCGACGCTCGACCAGAGACCATCGGCGACGAGCGACTTGGCGTGCATCATCACGGGCTGATACTCGAAGATCCGCACATGTGCGGCCAGCAGCTCCTCGTAGCGCGCACGCCCCGCGTACCAGGTGGTCTTCACATCGGTGACCGGGCCGGCGGTCAGGATGCGCACATCGACGCCGCGTGCCGCCGCCTTCATGAGCAACGACCGAAAATCATCATCCGGAACGAAGTACGAATTACTGATGTAGAGCGTGTGCTCCGCGCCGGCGATCGAGAGCGCGAAGTAGCGCTCCGCCGCAGTGCTTCCGATCGTGGGAGCAGTATGCATCAGGCCAGCCACGCCCCGCGCCTGCTCCACGAAGGGCTCGAAAGGAAAGAACTGACTTCCCGTCAGCAGCTCCCCGGTCGCTTCCGCCCAGCCCGCGGCAAAGGTGGCCTGGAGCTGGAGAACCGCGGGACCGGTGAAGCGCACGTTGGAGTCGCGCCACTGGTTCTTGTGGCGACCATCCCCGAACCACTTGTCATCGAGCCCGAAGCCTCCGGTGTAGCCGAGGTGACCATCGACGACGACGACGCGGATGTGCGAGCGCTCCTGCGCCTTGTGCAGCTCGTACCACTTCACCGGGCGGAATCCTGCCACCTCGACTCCGGCGCGGCGCAACTCATCGAAGTAGGAATCGGGGAGCGGACCCGCGCCGAAGGTGTCGTAGAGAAAGAGCACCCGCACTCCGGCGCGTGCCCGCTCGGTGATGATCTGCTTGAACTCCTCCGCCATCCGGCCCGGATTGCAATAGTAGAGCTGGACGGTGATCGAGTGCTTGGCCGCGCGCAGGTCCGACCAGAGCCGCGGATAGGTCTGATCACCGTTGATCATGATCGTGACCTGGTTCCCGGCGAAGAGCGGAGTGCCGGTGAAAAGCTCCATGGTCTCACGGAAGGTCGCGCTCGAGACCGGGGGGGCGGAGTTGGCTCGCCCCATCTGCCTCACCGATCTGATCGGCGTTCCGCGAAAGGTGAAGAAGAAGCCGATGAGCGCGAAGACCGCGATCATCACGGCACCGAGCACGATTGCGAGGTTCCGCACGAGATGCTCGATGCGCAAGCCGGTTCCGTTGTGAGAGCGTAGCTTCATGTCGTCCGCGCGACCATGCAAGCACAGCGCCGCAATCTCTCTCCAATCACGGAATGGTGGACATGCGTTTCCAGAATCGCGTCGTCGTCCTCACCGGTCTGGGTGGCCCCGGTCAGCTCGGGGAAGCTCTGGCCCGGGCTTTTGCCGATGACGGCGCACGGATCGTAGCGGTAGATCGCTCGGCAGACAAGCTCCACCAGCAGGTGAGCGCCCTGTCGAACGCCGGAATCCAGATCACCGGCCGGGCCGGCGATCTCGCTGACGAGCAACGGGTGCGCGAGCTGGCCGCGAGCATCGGTGCCGAGCAGGGCGACCGGATCGACGCGGTGGTGCACCTCGCCGGAGGGTTCGCGATGAGCGGGCCGGTAGCGGACAGCGACCTCGATGTGCTTCGGCATCAGATCGAGATCAACGTCGTCACCGCCTATCTGGTCACCCGCGCATTTCTTCCCCTCCTTCGTCCTGCGCGCGGTGCCCTTCTCTATCTCGCCAGTGCGGCGGCGCTCCCGGGGGCGAAGGTCGCGTCGATGTCCGCGTATGCGGCCGCCAAAGGTGCTGTCGTCACGCTGATGCGGGCGGTCGCCGAGGAGGAGCGCGCAAATGGCGTACGTGCGAACGCGCTCGCGCCATCGGCCATCCGCACCGCCGCAAATCTCGCGAGCATGGGCCCGATCACCCGCTACGTCGAGCGCGAGGAGGTGGCCGCTGCCGCAGTCTTCCTCTGCTCCGACGCGGCGCGCGCCGTCACCGGTCAGTTGGTTGCGCTCGCCTGAGCACGCCCGTTCTGCTTGCCCGCACCGATACGGGAGATCACCTTTCGGCCATGAGCCTCGCGGCGCGCCGCCGGACCACGATGCGAGCGGTCATCCTCGACCGTGCCATCGAGGCGCTGCCGGTGTTTCGGCTGAGTGACTCTGCCGCCGATGACTCCGCGATCGCCTATACGCCCGCAGCCGGCGGCCGGTGGCGGGTTCTGCCGAGCCCCGGGGATCGCCTCCCTGGCACATTCGACCAGGACGTCTACAT
Source organism: Gemmatimonadota bacterium (assembly GCA_030948255.1). Classification (GTDB taxonomy): domain Bacteria; phylum Gemmatimonadota; class Gemmatimonadetes; order Gemmatimonadales; family Gemmatimonadaceae; genus JALZAQ01. Next base: position 5,084 of record JALZAQ010000062.1, on the reverse strand, counting down.
CGAGCTGTGGCATCGCTACCATGAGGCGGGCGCGCCGTCCGATGGCGTGCTGTCCTTCACCCTTCACGCCTTCCTGCGGTCCATCGGCCGCCGAGTGGACGGTCGCACCTACGAGCAGCTTCGCGGTGCCCTCTCCCGCCTCGAGCACACCACGCTCGAGTCGAACGGGGTTTACGTCGACGCCACTACCGGCTCGCCGGTGGACGCGAGCTTCAGCCTTCTCACCGCCGTCTCGATCGAGCGGCGACGCTCGGCCGAGCGCGATCAGCTCGCGCTCTTCCCGACTCTCACGGCATCCGAGCCGGGCGAGGCGCAGGTGACGCTCGCGCCTCCCCTCCGCGCGAACATCGCGCGCGGGCACACGGCCACTCTCTCCGCACCCCACTACCTGGCGCTTCCCTCCCCGGTGGCGCGACGACTTTACCGGCTGTTGGAGGTCGCGCGCGAGGAAGGAAGTGTGACGTGGCGCGTTGCGCTTCCGCAGCTTGCCGAGCAGCTTCCATTGGCGCAACGCTATCCCTCGCACCTGCAACGCGTTCTGCAGCCGGCACACGAGATGCTGCTCGCTGCCGGACTCCTGCGCGATGTTGCCGTGCGGCAGCACATGCGTGAGTGGTACGTGGACTACGTTCTCGCTCAACGCGCAGTGTGACGCGCCGGTGCAAGCCTGATCCTTGCAGACCCGCAGCCCCACCACCATCACGGAGCACGTGTCATGACCACCAAGCTCGACAAGACGATCAAGCGCGAGATTGACATCGATGGACAGGCGATCACGGTGGCGATCTCGCCCGAAGGGCTGAAGCTCACCCAGAAAGGCTTTCGCAACGGCCGGGAGATGAGCTGGAAGGAGCTATGGGGCGGCAGCGCTGGGAGCGGCTCGGCCGGCGCCGGCAGCGGGATGGCGCAAGGCTGAGCGCGGCTGGACCCGGCGTCAGGAACATCTCCCGCACGCCGAAGTATTGAGACAGAGTCCGATCTTCCCTTCTCTTCCTTGTCGGTTGGTGCTATGGCGCGTCTTCGCACACCCCTCTTGCTGGGAACCCTCGTTCTTCCGCTGGCCGTCGGGGGATTCGTCGCCGAAAAGCGGGCGTCTCATCAGGGCTCGCGGCTCTTTGACCAGGTGCTGATGCTGGTCTCGGACCGGTTCGTGGACACCGTCGCCGTCGGCGATCTCTACGAGAAGGCCGCACGCGGCCTCGTGTCACAGCTCAAGGATCCCTACTCGGAGCTGTTCTCGCCCAAGGAGATCGCGCTCTTCGACCGGAACTCCCGCGGCCACTACGGCGGAATCGGGATGTCGATCGAGAAGCAGGAAGAGGGTGTCACCGTGGTGAAGGTGTTCCCGCATACGCCGGCCGAGCAGGCGGGCGTGCTGGAGGGCGACCGCATCATGGTCGTCGACACGGTGAACACGCGCACCTGGTCCACCGCGCAGGTCCAGGACGCGCTGCTCGGTACGCCGGGCACGAAGGTGACCGTCAAGTTCGCGCGCGTTGGCGTGGGTGAGCTGATCGAGCACCGGTTCACTCGTTCGGAGATCCGTATCCCCGCCGTCCCCTATGCGTTGATGCTCGAGGGCAACATCGCGTACGTGCCGTTGCAGACCTTCAACGAGACGGCGTTCGAGGAGATGCGGGCCTCGATCGACCGCCTGCTCAAGCAGGGCGCGCGCTCCATCATCCTCGATCTGCGACTCGATCCGGGCGGCATCTTGGAGCAGGGGCTCGCGGTCCCGGATTACTTCCTCCAGACCGGCCAGTCGCTCCTCACCGTGAAGGGCCGGCAGGGTACCACCCAGAGCTTCTCCGCGCACCTCAAGGACCACCTACCGGACGTTCCCCTGGTCGTGATGGTGAACGGCTACTCGGCCTCCGCGTCGGAGATTGCCGCGGGCGCGCTGCAGGACCACGACCGTGCGCTGATCGTCGGTACCACGTCGTACGGAAAGGGGCTCGTACAGTCTGTGTATCCGCTCGACGGGGGGTGGGCGCTCAAGCTGACCACGGCCAAGTGGTTCACGCCGAACGGCCGCTCCATCCACAAGGATCGGCGCCCCGCTGACCCGTCCTCCACGGCGGGTGCGACCAGCACGGACAGCGCGAGCAAGCCGGATTCGCTCGAGAAGGAATCGGTAAAGAAGACCCGGCCGGCGTACAGGTCGGATGCCGGAAGACTCGTATACGGTGGGGGCGGCATCACCCCCGACGTCATCGTTCCCGAAGACACGATCAGCACGCCGGAGCAGGAGTTCGCGAAGTCGATCGCGCCCAAGGCAGGGGTCTGGCGGTCGACACTCTACACCTACGCGCTCGAGCTCAAGTCCGGAGTGAGCAAGGACTTCGCCGTGAAGCCGGAATGGCGCGACGAGCTCTACCGCCGGCTCAAGACTGCCAACGTGGTGCAGGACCGCAAGCTCTTCGACGCCGCCACGCCTCTCATCAACCGATGGCTCTCGCGCCAGATCGCGCAGTTCGCGTTTGGCGACTCCACCGTCTTCCGCCGCGAGATCCCCGAGGATCACCAGATCCTCAAGGCGATCGAGCTGCTGAAGAAAGCTCAGACCGAGAAGGATCTGTTCGCGATCGCGTCTCGCTCCAAGTCGGGCGGAGAGAAGTGATCCGAACGAGCCTCCTGTTCCTCGCCGCGGCCACTTCGGTGGCCGCGGTCGCGTGTCGGAGCCACTCCGGCGCATCGGCAGCCGCCCCTTCCTCGGTCGTGCCCGCGTCCCGGTCCATCGCCGCCGACTCCGGCGAGCGCCACCTCAAGAACATCCGGCAGCTCACCGACGGCGGAGAGAACGCCGAGGCGTACTTCAGCGCCGACGGAAAGCAGCTGATCTTTCAGAGCACCCGCGATGGACGCCGGTGCGACCAGCAGTACATCATGAACACCGATGGGTCAGGGCTGCACCGGGTTTCCACCGGCTCGGGCAAGACGACCTGCGGCTATTTCTTCGCCAGCGATCGGAAGATCTTTTTTGCCTCCACGCACGCGGCTGACACCGCCTGCCCCCCGAAGCCCGATCCGTCCAGGGGGTACGTCTGGGGGCTGGACCGGTTCGACATCTATTCGGCGAGCGCCGATGGCTCGAATCTCAGGCGCCTGACCCGCTACGACACGTACACGGCGGAGGGCACCCTCTCGCCCGACGGCCGCCGCATCGTATTCACGTCGCTCAAGGATGGCGACCTCGACATCTACACGATGACCGTGGACGGGACCGACATCCGCCGGCTCACGAGCACGCCGGGCTACGATGGCGGGGCATTCTACTCTCCCGACGGCACGCAGATCGTCTATCGCGCCAACCACCCGACTGATTCGGCCGAGCTGCGGCAGTATCGGGAGCTCCTCGACCAGCGGATCGTGCGACCGAACAGGATGGAGATCTGGGTGATGAACGCCGACGGAAGCAATCAGCATCAGGTGACGCACCTCGGCGGCGCCAACTTCGGGCCCTATTTCACTCCCGATGGGACGCGCATCATCTTCTCATCCAATTTTCGCAATCCGCGCAGCGGCAACTTCGATCTCTTCCTCGTGCGATCCGACGGATCGGGACTGGAGCAGGTGACCACCAGCCCCGAGTTCGACGGATTCCCGCAGTTCAGTCCGGATGGCCGGCATCTGGTCTGGGCCTCGAACCGCCACGACGCCAAGCCGCACGAGACGAACGTCTTCATCGCCGACTGGCAGCCCTGACCGCGCCACCCTCGGTCAGCGTATCAGGGCACATCCGGCGGCGCCGCCCCGATCCGCCCGGCTCGGCCACTCCAGGGCCAGAATGGCTTTTGCGAGTACGGGACCCCGAAGACGGCGCGCAGAAGCGCGTCCGGGTTCTCCGTGCGAGCCACCGCGTCCAGCCGGCTGGCGAGGGGCATCACGCGACTGAAATCCGTGTAGCGCCCATACCCGTGGCAGAAGCACTTCGGGCCAGGGCGGGTCATGGTGCCGAGGAGAATGTCCGGCTCCAGCAGGTAGGTCAGCGCATAGAAGACGTTCAGCGTTTTCGTCCGTGGCAGATCCGCGCCCCGGGCGCCGTGCGGCAGGGAGCCATGCTTCCCCCACTGGACGTCCACGAGCACCTGCCCCTTTCCTCGCCAGTCGGAGTGAAGAACGGAGCCGTGCCAGTATGTCCAGAGATCCGTCGGCGCTCCCGTGGCGTCGTAGCCCACCCAGACCTCTTCCTCGTCGGTGGGGACGGTGAACGGGATCCATGACCCATGAACATCGTCCCGCCAGAGCAGGTAGTAGGCGATCAGGCGATGGCGAGGGTGCAGCACCGCGACCACCCGGGAGAGGGGGAACGTTTCGTCGCGCTGCACGTATAAGGTAGGCGCCAGTTGCTGGGCCAAAACGGCGCCGCTGTCGCCCGGCGCCAGCACACCGGGCAGGAACAGAGATCGTTCCGGTATGTGCGCGCGTGGTCCGCAGGCGGCGAGGGCCGACAGAAGAGCCAGCGCCGGAGTACAGGGGGACCGGGAGAACCCCCGAACCGCTGACGTTCGGGGCCCCCAACGCGTCCTCATTGTAGTAGTGGCGAGCCGAAGTGTCCGGCGCGCCGGCTGGATCCTCTTGGAGGACACATGCGTAAGCCCCGTCCGGCCACGTATAATCCCGCTCAGGCGCTGCAGCTCATCTCCACAGACCGCAGCGGCGGTCCCCTCAGCTGTCCGAGCTGCGCCGGCAAGATCGAGCGCGAACCCGACATCTCCCCCGCCCCGCCCCGGTCGCATGTGACGCTCAAGTGCGCCAAATGCGGCCGTGTCGCCCGCTATATCAGCGGCGCCGCCTGATGTCGTGACCTCCCGGGACTGCCACGGGCAGTCCCGGCCCGCTCCGCGAAGCACCCCCCGACAGCGTTTCAAGACGGCCTGAGAAAACCGCGCCCCAAACGTTTCCACGGGCTTGGATGTTGCTTGGCTGCCCCTTGATATTCCATACATCCGTTTATCCTTCATAGACGGTTGTTTCTTCCGATCCCGCGTGAGGCCGGGAAACGCAAATTCCCGTCCCTCTTCAACGCGAGATCTCGACACGCAGACCAGCCCGGCCGGGCAAGGAAGAGGAAGGTACACATG
>JALZAQ010000061.1 GCA_030948255.1 Gemmatimonadota bacterium | reverse complement strand
GAGTGATCTCTCCCGTCATGGCGATGTCGCCCCGCGCCGGGATGCCGGTGAGCGCGCTGATGACCGCGACCGCGATCGCGATCCCGGCCGATGGCCCATCCTTGGGAGTCGCGCCAGCCGGAATATGCAGGTGAATGTCGCGCGACTTGTGGAAGTCGCCTTCGATACCGAGCGCCTTCGCGCGCGCGCGCGCGTACGTGACGGCCGCGTTCGCCGATTCCTTGAGGACTGTTCCAAGCGTCCCCGTGAGCTGGACCCGACCGCGCCCGCGGACGACCGCCACCTCGATCTCGAGCAGGTCGCCGCCCACCTGCGTGTAGGCCAGCCCCGTCGCGACACCCACCTTGTCCTCGAGCGATGTCGGATCCAGGTCGTACGGGGCCACCCCGAGCAGGGCCGTGAGGTCCTGGGCCCGCACGGTCAGCGCGCCCGACGCGTCTCCGCCTCCGCTCGTTCGCTCCGCGGCCGCCCGACGGGCGAGCTTCCGGGCGATGCGGGCGATCCGTCGCTCCAGCTCGCGAACTCCAGCCTCGCGCGTGTATCGCCGTTCCAGAGCCGGCAGGACGCCCGGATCCCACTGGACAGCGGCGGGATCCAGACCATGCATGCGCAGCTGCTTCGGGATGAGAAAGCGCCGTGCGATCGCCTGCTTCTCGTGATCCACATAGCCCGGGAGACGGATGATCTCCATCCGGTCGCGGAGCGCGTCGGGGATCTGCGCGAGCGTGTTCGCCGTCGTGATGAACAGCGTCTGCGAGAGATCGTAGTCGACCTCGAGGTAGTGATCGTTGAAGGCGCGATTCTGCTCCGGATCCAACACCTCCAGAAGCGCGGCCGCCGGATCGCCACGCCAGTCCTGCCCCATCTTGTCCACCTCGTCCAGGAGGATCACAGGATTCACCACCTCGGCGCGCCGCATGGCCTGGATGACCCGGCCCGGCATCGATCCGATGTAGGTACGGCGATGTCCGCGAATCTCCGCCTCGTCCCGGACGCCGCCCAGCGCCATGCGGACGAACTTCCGCCCGAGGGTGCGCGCGACGGAGCGGCCGAGCGACGTCTTGCCCACACCGGGGGGCCCCACCAGGCAGAGGATCGGACCCTCGAGCTTTCCAACCAGCGCCAGCACGGCAATGAAATCGAGGATGCGATCTTTCACCTCGTCGAGGCCGTAGTGGTCCTCGTCCAGCACCGCTCGGGCGTGGGCGACGTCGACCACGTCGTCCGTGCGCTCCGTCCACGGCAGGGCCACGATCCAGTCGAGGTAATTGCGCGCGACGGTGGACTCGGGCGAGAGAGGCGATGTCCGCCGCAGCTTGCGCAGCTCGCGCTCTGCGCGGCTGCGGACGTTGTCGGGGAGGCCCTTCTTCGCAAGGGCGGCCGCCAGCTCCTCGAAGCCATCGCCTTCCTCTTCGCCCAGCTCGCGGTGGATGGCCTTGAGCTGTTCCTGCAAATAGAATTCGCGCTGGTTCTGGAAGAGGGAGCCGCGCACCTCGTTCTCGATCTTGCGCTCGAGGCGGAGGATCTCGATCTCACCGGCGAGGAGCTCGGCGAGACGGGAGAAGAGGGCGTCGAGCGACGCGATCTCCAGCAGCTCCTGACGGGGCTCCACGGCGAGGGCGAGATGCGCCGCGATCGCGTAGGCCTGCTTCTCCGGCGATTCGCTCGCCTGGATTATTCCGACGAGCTCAGCCGGCAGCCGGCGGTGCAGCGCCACGAACTCCTCGAAGAGGGAGAGGGTACGACGCGCCAGCGCGCGGCGGTCGTCGTCGGGCGCGCTGTCGTTGAGCGGCGCTGGCAGGATGGCGGCCCGCACCTCCCCCTGACGGCCCGCGTAGCGGGTGACGCGGGCCCGTGCGACACCTTCCACCAACACCCGCATGGTACCGCTCGGCAGGGTGCTCAGCTCACGGATGCGAGCCACGACGCCGACACGAAAGAGGTCTGCGGCGGCCGGCTCCTGGACGTCCCCATCGCGCTGTGCCACGAGCAGAATCCACTGCTCCTCGGTGGCGGCGCGCAGCGCCGCCATGGAACCCGGACGCCCCACCAGAAGCGGCACCACCATGTGCGGGTAGACCACGAGATCCCGCAGCGGCAGCACTGGCAGCCGCCTACTCACCTCGAAGCGTTCAGATCCGCGGGTGATGGCGACGGACGGGGTGGTCGGCGGGGTGGCCATGGAAGGAATATAAGGCCCCGATGCACCAGGGGCCGCCCTCGCGAGCGGCCCCTGGTGCGTCCGGCGGGTCTCAGGCTTCCTTCTTCTGTCGCTTGGGAGAGATCTCGAGGAGGGGAGCCGTGTTGTTGATCACGCAGGCTTCGGTGATCTTCACCTCGACGATGTCGTCGCGGCTCGGCAGGTCGAACATGACATCGGTCATCAGCTCTTCCAGGATGGCGCGCAGCCCGCGAGCGCCCGTGCCACGCTTCAGCGCCTTCCTGGCGATGGCGCGGAGGGCGGTTTCCTCGAAGGTCAGTTTCACTTCCTCGAGGTCGAAGAGCTTCGCGTATTGCTTGCTGAGCGCGTTCTTCGGCTCCTTGAGGATCCGGACGAGCGACTCTTCGTCGAGGGACTCCAGCGGCACGGTGACGGGCAGGCGGCCGACGAGCTCCGGGATGAGGCCGTAGCGGAGCAGGTCGTCGGGCTCGCAGTCGTTGAACGGATTCTTCTGGAGATTCTGCGGCTTTCCCGAGAGCACCTCTTCCTTGGTGAAGCCGATCTGCCGGCGACCGGTTCTCGACTCGATGATCTTCTCGAGGCCGTCGAACGCGCCGCCGCAAATGAAGAGGATGTCCTTGGTGTTGATCTGGATGTACTCCTGCTGCGGATGCTTGCGCCCGCCCTGGGGCGGGACGGAGGCCACGGTGCCCTCGAGAATCTTGAGCAACGCCTGCTGTACACCTTCGCCGGAGACGTCGCGGGTGATGCTCGGGTTCTCGGACTTGCGCGCGATCTTGTCGATCTCGTCGATGTAGACGATGCCGCGCTCGCACTCGGCGACGTTGAACTCGCCGGCCTGGAGGAGGCGGACGAGGATGTTCTCGACGTCCTCGCCGACGTAACCGGCCTCGGTGAGCGTGGTCGCATCCGCGATCGTGAACGGGACATCGAGGATCCGCGCGAGCGTCTGGGCCAGGAGGGTCTTCCCGACGCCCGTGGGTCCGATGAGGAGGATGTTGGATTTGTCGAGCTCGACGTCGTCATCGCGCACTGACGCGCAATTGATTCGCTTGTAGTGGTTGTAGACGGCGACGGCGAGGGCCTTCTTGGCGCGCTCCTGTCCGATCACGTACTGGTCGAGGACGTCCTTGATCTCCTGCGGGACGGGGACCTGGGTTATCGCCTCGGCAACCTCGCGCTCTTCGTCCTCGGCGAGGATCTCGTTGCAGAGCGAGATGCACTCGTTGCAGATGTAGACTGAGGGCCCGGAGATGAACTTCCGGACGGAATCCTTGGATTTTCCACAGAAAGAGCAGCGGAGATGTTTATCCTGGGACATGACGATCCGTGATACGGGGGCTGCGGGGGAGGGAGCTGCTCGGTGCGCCGGGACCGCTGTCGGGCGTGGGAGGGACGTCGAATACTTAACGTCGCCGGAAAGACGGGTCAAGCACAGGTGAGGTTACGCCATTGCCGCTCGTGAATATTTTCACAAAGTCGCCTTTACCGTCTTTTCACCGACCGGATCGAGCGCCGATCGATGCGCGATCACGTGATCCACGATGCCGTACGTCTTGGCCTCCTCGGCCGACATGAAGCGGTCCCGGTCGATGTCACGCTCGATCTGCTCGACCGCGCGGCCGGTGTGCTTCGAGAAGAGCTCGTTCATCTTGGCCCGCAGGTAGAGGATTTCCTTGGCCTGGATCTCGATGTCGGCGGCCGTACCCTGGGTGCCGCCCGACGGCTGGTGGATCATGATTCGCGAGTGCGGAAGCGCCGAGCGCTTCCCGGCCGCTCCGGCGGCCAGCAGGAACGCGCCCATGCTCGCGGCCATGCCCATGCAGATCGTCCGGACCGGAGCCTTCATGTACTGGATCGTGTCGTAGATCGCCATCCCCGCCGGGACGCTGCCACCGGGCGAGTTGATGTAGACGTGGATGTCCCGCTCCGGATTGTCCGCCTCGAGAAAGAGCAGCTGCGCGATGATGATGTTGGCCACGTCGTCGTTGATCGGGGTACCGAGAAAGACGATGCGGTCCATCAGCAGCCGCGAGAAGATGTCGTAGGTGCGCTCTCCGCGACTGGAGCGCTCGATCACGTACGGAGGATAGATCGTTGCCATTGCGATGAAGATCCGGTGAGGGTGTGGTACCGATCAGGCCGAGCGAGTCCGAGGCGCGTCGCGCGCCAGGTGCTCACTCCACCTCGTTGTGCTCCATCAACCACGCGAAAACCTTGTCCTCGGTGAGGCTGCGCTCGAGCTCGCGCAGCTTGCCCGCCTTCTGCAGCGACGCGTACACCTGACCGGGCTCAGCGCCCCGCTTCTCCGCGACCTCCGCCACCCGCTGATCGATGTCGGCCTCGGACGCCTGCAGCTTCTCCCGCTCGGCGATCGTCTCGATCACGAGGTCACGTCGTACCTGACGCTCGGCCATCGGTCGGAACTCACCGGCAAATCGCTCACGCTCCTCCGCCGGAATCTTGTACGCCTCGCCGTAGGCGTCGACGAGCTGATTGACCCAGCTGGGAGGTACGTCGAAGGGGTTCGCGCCGATCAGCTCGTCGATCAGCGACTGCCGCAGCTCGGCGTCGGTCTCGCGCTGGGCGTGGGCCAGCAGGTCCTCGCGAACGGCCGCGCTGAGCGCGTCGAGCGAGTCGAAGTCTCCTACCTCACGAGCGAAGGCGTCATCCAGATCCGGCAGAGACTTCCGCTTGACATCCGTGACCGTCACACGGGAGAGCTTCATCTTGCCACGCTGCGCTTCGTCGGGAAAATCGTCGGGCCAGCGTACGAGCCGCTCTGTCGTCTGACCGGGCGCGGTTTCCATGATGAGCTCCTCGATCGCTGCGATCGCCTGGCCGCTGCCGAGCACGAGGCGATACTCTTTCGCATCGCCGAGCCCGCCGGACTCGTCCGCGGTCGCGAGCAGGGCCGACACCATATCGCCGGGCCGCGGCTTGTCCTCCACCGGCGTCCAGGCGGCGCGCTGGTCGCGAAGCTGCTCGATCTGCTCGCGGACGTGCTCATCGGTCACCTGTCGCACCTTGCGCTTCACGCGAAAGCCGCCGGTGCGCGGGAGCTGCACCTCCGGGTGCACCTCGACGTGCAGCTCGAAGGTCAGGGGTTTTCCCTCATCGAACTGCACGTGATGGACGTGCGGTTGGCCGGCGACGCGGAGCTTCTCGCGCTCCAGCACTTCCTTGTACGCGTCCTGAACCAGCTGCTCGATCGCTTCCTGGCGGATCGCGTCCGCAAAGCGCTTGCGGACCATCGCCGGCGGTGCCTTGCCGGGTCGAAAACCGGGCAGTCGGACCTGCGTGGCGTAACGGCGCGCCGCTCGATCTTCGGCACGGCTCACCTCCTCCACAGCCACCGACACCTCGAGGAGTCGCTCGCTGCCTTCATTCTTCTTCGGGGTGATCTCGATGTTCATGCGGTAAAGATAACAGGTGCGCCAGGGCAACGGGCGCGTCGGATGCGAGTCCCCTGACCCCGTCGGGCGGGCCGTTCGCCACGGAATGGCCTCGCTTCACCAGAAGATGATTCATCGCGGGGACGATCCTCTCCTAGGTTGCGCGTCACGGCAATTCCACTTCCTCAGGAGAAAGCTCATGCGATCCGCAATCTCCCTCATCTCGATCATCGTGGCGACCTCGTCAGCGTGCTCGCGCTCCCAGCCGGCAATCACGGCGCCGGCGGCCGGATCGGCGAGCGTTCAGGCAAGCCCCCAGCTCACCTTCTCCCCCGGCGAGGCCGAGATCGCGGTGGGGGGTACGGTTGCCTGGACCTTTGGATCGGTCGCCCACAACGTCACCTTTCAGCAGGGAAGCGGCGATGCGGCGACGTATTACGGCGGGCAGACGAGCGCTGCGGGCGCGCCCGACAACATCCCGACGAGCCAATCCACGACCGTGGCCCGCACCTTCTCCCGCGCCGGCTCCTACCACTACCGCTGCACCATCCATGCGAGTATGACGGGCGAGGTCCGGGTTCGTTAGCCATGTCGGAGGCCAATGGGGCCTCGTGGCCCATCGGAGACGGTGTATCTTTTCGGGAACCCTCCCTCCTCTCGAGCCACCGCAGCTCCGTGATGCTTTCCAGCGATTCGACGGCTCCCGCGAGCGGCGTCCGCGCGACGGATCCCGATCCGACGCGGCGCACCCTCGAGGTCGAGCGGGAGCACGCCGAGCGTCTGCTGAACGCCGTTCGGGCCGGCGTGCTCCTTCTGCTCAGCGCTGCGGCGATGTTCTATGCCGTGCATCTGCCGCCCGCCCTCAACCTGGTGAACGTCGTCGTCCTCTTGCCAGCGGGTATCTGGACATGCGGGCAGTACGTGCTTCTCTACCGCCGCGGACCGCTCCCTCCGTGGCTCGGGATCGTGAACCCGCTGGTGGACATCACCACGGTCACTGCGATCATCGGTGGTTACGGGCTCGCCCATTCCGCAGGGTTGGCGCTTCGGACCCCGATCGTGCTGGCCTACGCCGTCATTCTCGCGGCCCGCCCGATCACTTCTTCCACCCGTCGCGCTGCCGCGGTCGCGGTGATGGTCGTCGTCCAGTATGGCGGGCTAGTGCTCCTCTTTCTCGCGACCGGCCGGTTGACGACGATCGGCAACCCGATCAGCGCCTACACCGGCGGCGGGGTATCGCCGCTCGATGAGGGCGCGAAGCTGTTGCTGTTGGCGATGATCGGCGCGATCTCGACCTACGCCACGGCCTGGCATGAACGCGTGGCCCGCGGCTCCTACGAGGAGGCGCGGGAGCGGGAGGAGCTGCGCGCGGCCCTTGGGAAATCACAGCTCGACAGCCTGAAGCTCCAGCTTCAACCGCACTTCCTGTTCAATACCCTCAACAGCATCGCCGCGCTGATTGCAACCGATGGGCCGGCTGCGGAGCGGATGGTCACGGGACTCAGCGAGCTGCTCCGGCTGTCGCTCTACACCGGGACGGCGCAGGAGGTGGCCCTGCGACAGGAGCTGGAGACGCTCGAGCACTACCTGCAGATCCAGCAGATCCGCTTCTCCGACCGACTCACCGTCACGATGGCTATCGAAGAGAACACGCTGGATGCCTACGTTCCGAACCTCATCCTTCAGCCGGTAGTAGAGAACGCGATTCGTCACGGGATCGCACCGCGCGCCACCGGCGGCTGCATCGAGATAGGCGCCCGGCGGGAGAACGGGACGCTGATGCTCTGGATCTCGGACGACGGTGTCGGGTTGACGGGAGACGCGCATTCCACGCCGCGCCTCAACGGCGCCCGGACACTCAGTAGCGGGGTGGGGCTTCAGAATACGCGCGCGCGCCTTTCCCATCTCTATGGCGAGAGGCAGGCGTGCGATCTGAGCGGACGGCCCGGTGGAGGGTGCACCGTGACGATCGCGCTCCCGTATCACACCCGGCCGGTCGTAGAATCCCCGAGACGCGTCGAGGCTTCCGTCCATGGCTGACGCGCCGGCGAGCGCGCTGATCGTGGACGATGAGCCCCTGGCGCGAGCACGACTCCGGTCGCTTCTTGCCGCCATGCCATCGGTCGCGGTGCTCGGTGAGTGCCGCAACGGACGTGAGGCGGTGGCGGTCATTCGGGAGAAGTCTCCGGACATCGTGTTCCTCGACATCCAGATGCCGGAGATGGACGGATTCGGCGTGGTCGAGGCGATCGGCGCGGACCGGATGCCGGTGGTCGTGTTCGTGACCGCGTACGACGAGCACGCCTTGCGCGCGTTCGAGGCGCACGCGCTCGACTACATCCTCAAGCCGGTGTCGCGCGCGCGCTTCGAGGTGGCCGCTGCTCGCGCGGTCGCACAATGTCGGCGCGGCACTGCCGAGACGCGGGGCGTGGTCGAGGAGTCGCGATCCCACCTGGCCGGCGCGCTCGAGGATTGGAATGCGCGAATGTGGGGCGACGAACGACTGGCGGTGAAGGTCGACGGAAAGCTGATCTTCCTGCGCACGCGTGAGATCGACTGGGTGGATGCCACCGACAACCACGTCCGCGTTCACGTGGGGGGAAAGATGCACACGGTGCGCGCGACGCTGTCGAGCTTCGAGGAGCGGCTTCCCCAGACGCATTTCCTGCGTATCCATCGCTCCACGATCCTGAACATGGACCGCATCCGCGAAATGCAGCCCTGGTTTCAGGGGGATTACGTCTTTGTCCTCACCGATGGAACGCGTCTCACCTCCGGCCGCAGCTACCGGCAGAGGGTGCATCGCTTCATCGAGCGCTCCTCCTGACCAAACTCCATTCATGCGCACTGCTCTGACCCTGCTCCTCGCTGCCGGCATGACCGCCGCGTTTCTCGCCGCTGGCGGACGGAGCGCTCCGGAGCGCGAGCTGGCGCCGGCGCGTGCCGACTCCGCTGGCGACACCGAGGTCGGCATGCGCAACGTGCACTTCTACGTCGCCCCTGACGTGGTGCTCCGGATCCGGCGGCTCCGGGGGCAGATGGTAAGCAAGAAGCCCGGACCCCTTCTGTTCGATGATCCGACCTCCTTCACCATCCGGATCGTGTCAGCCGAGGTCGGCCTCACAACGACCGATCTGTCCGCGCTGCTCAACCATCACGTCTTTGCCTATCCGGGGGCGCCGCTCAAGCACCTGGTCATTCACGCGAGCGGAGCGCAGCTGGTGCAGAAAGGCCTCCTGCACAAAGGCGTGGACATCCCGTTCGAGATAACCAGCACGCCCGACGTCACCGCGGCAGGCCTCATCCGCCTGCATCCGTCGCGCATCAAGATCTTCGGTGTGGACGGCTCGGCTCTCATGAAGGCGCTGCACCTGTCGCTCGAGAAGATGCTGGATCTGAGCAAGGCTCACGGGGTGTCGGTGCACGGCGACGATCTGTTCCTCGCCCCCGACAGCATTCTTCCTCCTCCCTCCATTTCGGGTCGCGTGACCGCCATCAGGGTGGAGGGAGATGAGCTCGTGCAAACGTTCGGCACCTCCGCGGACAGCGCGCGTGTCGGGACGTTGGCGCTCCCCGACACGACGGCAGCCAACTACATGTTCTTCCGTGGCGGTACGCTCCGCTTCGGCCGGTTGCTGATGCTGGACGCGGAGATGGAAATCGTCGATCTCGATCCCACGGACCCCTTCCAGTTCGACATCTCGCGCTACAACAAGCAGCTCATCGCCGGGTACTCGCGGACGCTTCCCGATCTCGGGCTCGAAGTGTTCATGCGCGACATCGAGAAGGTCGGTCGCTCCGAGGGGGCGGACTTCGCCACTCCACTCCGCTCGCCCCTGCCGCGAGCAAGCAAGCCGCCGAGCCGGTAATCCGCTCCGGAAGGGACAAGGGACGCCGGCAGGCATGGCGCGTGCCCTGCCTATTGCTCACACACGGCGACGGGCCCCACCTCCACTCCCTCCCGATCATGCATCTCAAACCGGTTGAACCGGACAGTGATCTCCCGCTGCGAGACAGGGACGCCAGGCCGCCCAGGAAGGCACCGACGGGCGACGAGCTCGAGAAGGAGACCTCCGAGCAGATCGAGCGCATCGGCGAGCTGCAGCGCGTCTTTGCAGCCGATGCGCGACACGCCCTGCTGATCGTCCTCCAGGGCCGCGACGCATCGGGGAAGGACGGCACGATCCGGCATGTCTTCGGGGCGGTGAACCCGCAGGGGTGCGAGGTGACCAGCTTCAAGACGCCTACCCTTCAGGAGCTTCGCCACGACTTTCTCTGGCGGGTTCACCAGCGGGTGCCCGAGCGAGGCATGTTCGGGCTCTTCAACCGCTCACACTACGAGGACGTCCTGGCCGTCCGCGTCCATCGGCTGGTGCCGAAGAAGGTCTGGAGCGCGCGCTATGAGCTCATCAACGATTTCGAGCGGATGCTCACCGAGAACCGTGTCGTGATTCTCAAGTTCTACCTGCACGTCTCCCGGGCGGAGCAGAAGAAGCGACTTGTGGAACGGCTCACCGATCGCACGAAGAACTGGAAGTTCAGCGAGGGGGACCTGAAGGAGCGCAGCCTCTGGCCCGAGTACGTCGAGGCCTATCGCGACGTGCTGCAGCGGTGCAGCACGTCGTCGGCTCCCTGGTACATCGTTCCGGCGGACGACAAGGCCCATCGCAACTGGACCGTTGCTCGCACGATCGTGCGCGCTCTGGAGGGACTGGAGCTGGAGTATCCCGCGGCTGACCCGTCGGTGCTGAAGCTGGCGTCGAAGATCGAGTGAGACGAGCCGGGCGTCCCGGCACGACAAAGCGCCATCGGCTAGGCCGATGGCGCTCGATGTCACGGATTGCTGTTACCTCACCGCCGGCCGAAGCTACCGGCCGCTCCGATGACGATGATTTCGGCTGTCGAGCCTACGCCGCCGTGGAATGAGACGTCGCCCGTCCCGTGAGCCAGCCCCGACGATGCGAAAGCCGGGACTCGAACCCGGACGGGTTGCCCCACGGGATCCTAAGTCCCGCGCGTCTACCAGTTCCGCCACTTTCGCGCTTAATCATACCAATGACTTACGGTGTTGCTGGATTTGACTGTCTTGTCGGTGTGGGGACAAGTGTGGGGAGCTTCACGTGATCGCTCAGGGGTGTGCTGACCGGAGCGCGCTTGCTTCAACTCAGGTGGCGCCGACGGCATAGAGGAAGCGTGCGTAGCCAATCTCGGCGGCGTTTTTCGTGAGTTCGACATTGACCCATGCGATCACGTCACCGAAGGGACGGTCCTGGAAAGGCCATCGTGTTCGCTGTGCCGATCGCAGGTCGTCGTCGGTGATCTGTTCCAGTACCACTCGCCACTCTCCATGTGCCCGGCCGAGCCACTCACGTACGCCGTCGGCACTGCCAGGCCACATCACGTTCTCGCGTAAGAGAGTCCCGTCGCCGAATGAGTGGTTGAGCATCATCGACTACCAGAAACCGATGTGCCACGTCAGCCACGCGATGCTCGGCGGACCGAGGTCATATCCCTCGTGGTCCGGCCAATCGGCGCGCCACCTTCCATCAGCGACTTGATGCACGTGCAACCCCTTATGAGCGGGGCGCCACAAGCACTCCTCGGTAGCGAGTCCGACGAGGTGGAAGTTGGCGAGCTTCCACGCCGTTTCGAACTGCCGGATCAGGTAGTCACGAGCGTCGTCGGGCATGGGCAGAGCATTGCGAGCGATTGTAAAATGAAATCTGCGTCGAAGCCGGATTGCCGCGGCGACAGCGGCGAAGGTCCTTGCCGTGTAGGAGGCGGAGACGGCGATCGCGACGGCGCTCGCTGCAATAATCGCGTCGCGGAAAGAGTATCGGGGCTCGACCTTGCCCCGGTGAGTGAGCATGGTAACACACAGCGCTCTTGCTCAACCATGGCCCACTCGGCTTCCTCGACTTCCGGGTGTCGATGATTTGCTCTAGGATCGGCAGATGTTGTGCCGGGGACTCTCGCATCGCGGCCCTGTAAAAGATTCGGTGGCCGTCCGCTGCTGCCCTTGTGACCGTGGACGCCCCCGCTCAAGATGGCGCCGCCGTTTGGCTGGGGAACGAGAATTGGGGGAGACTTAGTGTCGGTGCTCTTCATACTCTGAAGGATCGGAGACCTGAAAGTGAGGGTCGATTGTCCGGCGGTCAAAATTCGTTTCTGGGGGCCCATTTTTATGGAGCGATACCACCCCCCAAACCCCGCTACCCCCCTTAGGCGCATCCGCTGATCGCCGCGACTCCCGCTTTGGCGCCCCTGGACAAAGCGGCAGAGTTAGGGGATTGTGTCCCGGGGCGACCTGTCTCCTTCCCCGGACCCGCCATCCATGGGCGCAGATCGTTGGGTTCCGCAGTGGATTCGAGGTGCCTTTCGCTCCCCGCGGTGGCGCGAGCGGTCGTGGGCGCCGGGCGTCTCCCTGCTGGTCCTGGCGGGATCCACGGCCGCCGCTTACGTGCCTCACCCGACGAGCCGCGGCGGCGCGGCGGCGGCGCCCGCTACCGCGCCCGGCGACAGCTTTCCCACTCCGGCAGTGCTGCACAATGTCTCAACTGTCCCCGGAACGGTGGAGGTCACGCTCACCGCCGAGCCGCAGCGGCTCTCCCTGGTGCCTGGCGCGACGTCCGAGGTCTACGCGTATAACGGCACCATTCCAGGCCCGACGCTCGAGCTGCACGAAAACGATCGCGTCATGGTCCACTTCCGCAACAAACTGCCCGAGGCGACCAGCATCCACTGGCACGGGTTGCACATCCCAGCGGACATGGACGGAAGTCCGTTGCGCCCGGTGCTACCCGGCGGCACATACGAGTACGTCTTCACCATCCCGGTCGGAACCGCCGGGACCTACTGGTATCACCCGCACCCCGACAACCGCAGCGGATACCAGATCGGCAAGGGCCTCTTCGGAGCGATCATCGTCCGGCCCGAGCGTGATCCGTTGCCCGCCTCGTTGCGTGAGAGGTTGCTGATCCTCGCCGACAACCGCTTCCAGGCCGATGGCACGCTCGACTTCCCGGAAAACCGCTCCCCGCAAGGAGAGGTGGACGAGGTGAATGGGCGGGAAGGGAACGTTCTGTTCGTCAACGGACGCGTCATGCCGACGATCTCGATTCGGAGCGGTGAGGTGCAGCGCTGGCGAGTCATCAACTCGTCGGCCGCGCGCGTCTACCGCCTGGCGATACCGGGCCAGACGATGCTTCACGTGGGGAATGACGGCGGGTTGTTCGAGCGACCGGTCGAGGTAAAGGAGATCGTGGTCGCGAACTCGGAGCGGGTCGAGCTGCTGGTGCGCGGCACCGGGGCACCAGGGAGCCACACCACGCTTCAGGCGCTCCCCTACGATCGCTATGTGCAGCAAACGCGGCCGAAGGACTGGAACGTCGCACGCGACCTGCTGTCGCTGCAGTACACCGAGGATCAGCCGACGGAAGCGGTGGCACTGCCGGCTGTCCTCCGCCCGATTCCGGCGCTGGATACAATGGCGGCGACAGCGACCCGCGTCATGGCGCTGAGTCAGGGGATGATAAACGGGCACGTGATGGACATGATGCGCGCCGACGTCATCACCCGGCTCGGCGCGACGGAAATCTGGGAGATCGAGAATTTGGTGGGCATGGACCATCCATTCCATCTCCACGGCTTTCAGTTCCAGCTTCTGGACCGCGATGGCGTAGCGGAGCCCTATCGGAGCTGGAAGGACGTGGTGAACGTGCGCAAACACGAAACGGTGCGCTTCATAGTCCGGTACGACGACTTTCCGGGCCAATGGATGTTCCACTGCCATATCCTGGATCACGAGGACCACGGGATGATGGGCATTCTCGAACTTCACTGATAGGAGGTGGACCGATGCGATCATCGAGCGCGCCGTACGTGTATCTGAGCGCGTTGCTGTCGGTGGTTGCCCTGGCCGGGTGCACGAACCAGGGTAGCGCGTCCTCCGCACGCATGGACATGACGGCCGCGCAGGCGTCGGTGGCGCAGGTATCGCTAGCGCAGCTGCAGCAGGGGCGCATCCTCGTACTCAACCACAGTTGCGGCGGTTGTCACGGTGGCGGCGCGAATCCCGCCGCCCCCGACTACCTCGTCGGGATGATGATTCCGGAGCAGGAGTTCCTGATCGGGCCCTGCGCTCTCAAGCCGGGCACGCAACCGTGCTTCCACACCCGCCCGCGCAATCTGACGCCGGACAACACCACCGGACTCGGCCGCTTCAGCGAGCGCCAGATCTTCAACGCGCTACGGTACGGGCTGCGTCCAGGCGAGACGGCTGACGTAGATATCACGGCCACGACGCCGGGCGAGGGAAATTTCCCCCCAAACCCCAGGTATCTCGCCCCACCGATGCCGTGGCCTGAGTGGCGGCACATGAGCGATCAGGAGCTCAGAGCCATCGCCGCCTATCTCAAGCATGGCCTCAAGCCGGTGCGCAACAAGGTGGAGGACAGTGAGGGACCGCCGGACTTCTGGGCGAGCGAGTACACCGTCGCGAAGATCGGCCCCTATCCCGCGCCCCCGTTCCCGACAGCCAACGAGGTGGCCCCCCGGCCATAGACCAGCGGAAAGCAGGCGGTTCACGGCGAGTGCTCTTCGACCGTGAACCGCTCTTCTGCTCGTTACGGGTCAGCCTGCCGGCGCTGTCACTCGGGCCGCAGGCTGACCACCTTGGTCGTCTTGGACGGGATGCTGTAGACGAACAGACTGACGACGTCGCCGGCCTTGGTGCTCGAGATCGCCCTGTCCAGATCGGCCACCGTGCGTACCGAGCGCCGCGGTCCGGGCGCGAGCACCTGGAGGATGATGTCACCGCGCTCCTGAAGGAGCCCGCGCGCCCCGCTGTTGGGATCGACCTCCAGCACGAGCAGCCCGCGCTGCGCCTCCGTGAGGTTGGCCGCACGCACCATCTCCGCGTTCACCGGCTCGACAGCGATACCCAGCTTGTCGAACGTCGCCGGCTGCGCCGTGGCGCTGCCGTCGCGCTCGCCGCTCGCGACCTGCTTGGGATCGGGCGAGTCGGCCAGCTTGACTTTGAAGCTCTTCTTTTCGCCGAAGCGCTGGACGTCGACGGCCAACATGTCTCCCGCCTTGTTGAGCCGCACGAGGCGCTGAAGCGTGGCGACCCGGTCGATTGCTCGGCCGTTCACGGCAATGATGATGTCTCCGGTCTCGAGTCCGGCGTTGCGTGCCGGGCTCTCCTCGTCCGATGGAAACCCCTCGACGATCGCACCACGGATCTCCTTGAGCCCAGCGGCCTGCGCATCGGCGGCCGTCACCTCGTTGATGAGCACGCCCAGTGCCGGACGCTGGACACGGCCGAACTTGATCAGCTCATCCATCGTCGCCTTGGCGAGCGAGATCGGGATGGCGAATCCGTATCCGGCGTAGGTGCCGGTGGGGCTGGCAATGGCGCTGTTGATTCCGATCACCTCGCCCCGGCTGTTGATCAGCGGCCCGCCGGAGTTGCCGGGGTTGATCGCGGCATCCGTCTGGATGTAATCGACGATCGCTCTGAGGTTCGGCTGCCCGTTCTCCTGGTACAACGTCCGGAGGCTCCCGCTACGCCCCTTGGCGCTGATGATCCCGGCGGTGACGGTGAACTCGAGACCCAGGGGATTCCCGACCGCGAGCACCCACTCCCCGACGCGGGACGTCTCGTCGTTTCCGAAGGGAATGGTCGGAAAATTCGATCCCTCGATCTTGACCACGGCAACATCGGTGCTGGGGTCGCGCCCGATCACCTTCGCCTTGAAGATCCGCTTGTCGAGGAGGGTGATGTTCACCCGATCCGCGTCGGCGACGACGTGATTGTTGGTCAGGATGTAGCCGTCAGAGGAGACGATGAAGCCCGAGCCGGTCGATTCGACGGGCTCGTTGCGACGCTGGTCGAACTGGCGGAACAGATCCTCGAAGTCGGGCGGGATGTTCTGGGGGCGGATTCCTCGCGGCCGCCGGAGGTCGCGACCCCCGCGCGCGAGCTTCTCGGATTGCACCGAGACGACTGCGGGGGTGACGTGCTCGGCGATCGAGACGAACGCGTTGCTCGCGTCCTTCATCGGCTGCACGTCTCGCGCTGGCGTCTGGCCCGATGTCGCCGACTGCTGCGCGTATCCGAACGGAGTGAGATTGAATCCGGACGCGAAGAGGAGTCCGACGACGAACGCTGTCGTGGCGACGATCGCCAGTCTCATGCGCGAGGAAAAGCGGGACATATGGGAATTCCGTGAGTTGAAGGTGTCACCTGATGTACACGCCGGCGGGCCAGCAAGTTTCGCGCTGACGTGAGAGGGAGCGCCTCTGCCCTGAGACACGATGCTTCGCCTGCGCGGTTGCCTCCCTGTTCCTACGCGACCCGGCCTCCGAGCGTTGCGCACGACGACGCCCGGCGAGGAGGCTCCCTCGCCGGGCGCGGATCGGCATTCCGCCGCTGCTATTTCTTCTCGTCGTCCACGATCTCGTAGTCCGCTTCGACCACGTCATCGGTCCGGGCGCCGGCGGTCGCGCCGGCGGTCGCACCCTGCGGCTCGCTGCCTTCGGGGGCCGCGCCGCCCCCACCGCTGGCCGGCTGCTGCTGATTCTGCTGGTAGATATACTGGCCGGCCTCGTTGTACACGCGCGTGAGCTCTTCCTGCGCGGACCGGATCTCACCGGTATCCTCGCCCCGCAGCGCCTTGCGCGCTCGCTCCACCGCCGCGTCGACCTTGGTGCGGATCTCGGCGCTGATCTTCTGGGACTCCGACCACTCCTTGGTGTTCTTCTCCACTTCGTAGGTGAAGCTGTCCAGGCGGTTGCGGAGGTCGATCTCCTCCCGCCGCTTCTTGTCCTCGGACGCGTTCGCCTCGGCGTCCTTGACCATCTTCTGGATCTCGGCCTCGGACAGACCGCTCGAGGACTCGATCCGGATCTTCTGCTCCTTTCCGGTGGCCTTGTCCTTCGCCGCCACGTGCAGGATGCCGTTCGCATCGATGTCGAAGGTCACCTCCACCTGGGGCATGCCGCGGGGTGCGGGGGGGATGCCCGAGAGCTGGAACTTGCCGATGGTCTTGTTGTACGCCGCCAGCTCGCGCTCTCCCTGCAGCACGTGGATCTCGACCGTCGACTGATTGTCCTCGGCCGTCGAGAAGGTCTCGGATTTCTTGGTTGGGATGGTGGTGTTCCGCGGAATGAGCACCGTGGTCACGCCGCCCAGCGTCTCGATGCCGAGCGAGAGTGGCGTCACGTCGAGCAGGAGTACGTCCTTCTGCTCGCCGGTCAGCACCGCACCCTGGATCGCGGCGCCGATCGCGACGACCTCGTCCGGATTCACGCCCTTGTGCGGCTCCTTCTTGAAGAAGTCCTTGACGATCTGCTGAACCTTCGGAATGCGCGTCGAGCCGCCGACGAGAATCACCTCGTCGATGTCCTCGGGCTTCATGTTCGCGTCCTTCAGCGCCTTCTCCATCGGCTCTTTCGTGCGCTCGATCAGATCGTCAACCAGCTGCTCGAACTTGGGCCGCGACAGCGAATAGTTGAGGTGCTTGGGTCCCGATTGATCGGCCGTGATGAAGGGCAGATTGATGTCCGTCTGCTGGGTGGTGGACAGCTCCATCTTCGCCTTCTCCGCGCCTTCCTTCAGGCGCTGGAGCGCCATCGGATCCTTGGACAGATCGATGCCCTGGTCGCGCTTGAACTCGGTCACGAGCCAGTCGATCACGCGCTGGTCGAAGTCGTCACCGCCGAGATGGGTGTCGCCGTTGGTGGACTTCACCTCGAACTGCCGGGAGCCCTCCACGTCATACAGCTCCAGCACGGAGATGTCGTAAGTGCCGCCGCCGAGATCGAAGACGGCCACCTTCTCGTCCTTCTTCTTGTCGAGGCCGTATGCCAGCGCGGCCGCGGTGGGCTCGTTGATGATGCGCAGCACGTTGAGCCCGGCGATGCGGCCGGCGTCCTTGGTAGCCTGCCGCTGCGAATCGTTGAAGTAGGCCGGCACCGTCACGACGGCCTTCTCGATCTTGTGGCCCAGGTAGTCTTCGGCGGTCTGCTTCATCTTCTGCAGGATCATCGCCGACACCTCGGGCGGGGTATAGCGCTTGCCCTGAACCTCGACGCTGGTCAGATCGTTCTGTCCGGGGACGACCTTGTACGGAACCCGTTTGATCTCCTCCTGGACCTCTGACATCTTGCGGCCCATGAAGCGCTTGATCGAGAAGACCGTGTTTTGTGGATTGGTCACCGCCTGGCGCTTCGCCACCTGTCCTACCAGCCTCTCGCCATCCTTGGTGAATCCGACGACGGAAGGCGTCACGCGACCGCCCTCCGAATTCGGGATCACGACGGGGTCCCCCCCTTCCATCACCGCCACGACCGAGTTGGTCGTGCCGAGGTCGATGCCTATCACCTTTTCCGCCATATTCACCTCTGTCGAAGAGCCTCCGGTTCGCCGCAGTCGCGGCAGCCGGAGCTCGGTCCGTCCACGTCATCAACGTGCTGTGGCAGCTAGCAAGGGCGGGGCCTAACATATGCGCCAGATTGGCAGGCAATCCCTGATAGCTCCGAGAGGGGCTGGCAAGTCGTGGCAGCCTTTCCGGCATTCGGGACTGGGCGCTGCCGCTCTGTCGGGGGTAGCGTCGTGATTCCGGTGGGGGACGAGCTATCGACGCTCCGTCGTCCGGTCATGACCTGGATCATCCTCGCGATGATGTTCGCGGTCTGGATTTTGGTGCAGGGGGCGGGAGCGAACGATTTCAGGCTGGTGGCCAGCGTCTGCAACCTCGGGATGGTTCCGGGTGAGATCACGCATCTGGCCCGTCTGGGCACGGCGGTGCCGATTGCGCCGGGCGTCGCCTGCGTGGTGGACCGGGACCCGATCAACATCCTGACACCTCTGCTCTCCATGTTTCTTCATGGAGGCTGGGGGCACATCCTCGGCAACGCGCTCTTTTTCTGGGTGTTCGGGAACAACGTCGAGGACATCATGGGGCGCGGGCGCTTTCTCGCCTTCTACCTGATCTGCGGCCTCGCAGCGGCCGCGGCACAGATCGCGGTCGAGCCCGCATCGGCGATCCCGACGGTCGGCGCATCGGGCGCCATCTCCGGCGTCCTCGGAGCCTATCTGCTCCTCTTTCCGCGAGCGCGAATCCGCATGCTCTTCTTTGTGGTGGTCGTGCCGATTCGCGCCTGGCTGGTTCTGATCTACTGGTTCATCGTGCAGGTCGTATCGGGCCTTCCACAGCTGATGCAGCTACGGCCGGAGGTGGCGGGCGGCGGTGGGGGAGTGGCGGTCTGGGCGCACGTCGGTGGATTCCTCGCCGGTCTGGCGCTCATCAGACTGTTCGCGCGCCCGGAGCTCGTCGCCGAACATCGCGCGGCCGAGCTGGCGAGGGAGTCCTCGCTCCGTCGTCGCTGGATCTGAGCGCGGCGAGACGGGGAGTTTGCCCCTCGTTCCTGGCCGGCGTATCTTGACCGCGTGCATCTCGCCCGAGTGATCGGCCGCGTCGTGGCCACCGTGAAGCAGGATACCCTGGCCGGGGTCACCCTTCAGTGGATTCAGCCGCTTCGCGGCGACGGATCGGGCGCCGGCAAGCCGGTCGTGGCGGTGGACCGGATCGGTGCCGGCCCGGGTGAGGTCGTCTACTACGTGACGTCGCGCGAGGCAGCGCTCACACTCGACGAGCCCTTTGCAGCCGTGGATGCCGGGATCGTCGGGAAGGTGGACTGGGTGAATCTCCAGGGGACGCGCACTCTGGCGGACGGTCGCTAGCCCATGTACATCGCCCGCGTCGTGGGGGACGTCGTGTCGACACACCGCCACGATCACCTCGGCGGCCGCAAGCTGCTGCTGGTGCGCCGTCTCGATCTCCGCGGCGAGGAAGAGGGCGCGGAGGTGATCGCGCTCGATGTCATCGGGGTCGGGGAGGGCGAGCGCGTGCTCGTGGTGCAGGAGGGGGGATCGGCGCGCGCGGTATTCGACGATCCGCGCATTCCCGTGCAGGCGGTGGTGGTTGGTGTGATCGACGAGATCGAGCTGGAGCCCGGCGCGGGGCTCGCGTGACGGCGGTCGATCTGGGTGCTCTGGCACAGCGGGTCGCCAGCGAGCTAGCGCGTGCGGACGTGGCCCGGCCGGGCGAGACTCGAGCGACCACCGTGGTCGAGCGAGGGCCGGCCCCATCGGCGCCTCTGACGGTCCCGTCCTCTCCCGTTCCGCGCGGCGTGAGCTTTGTGCGCGACCAGGCGCGGATCGCGGATTTCATCGACCACACCTTGCTCAAGCCCGAGGCGACTCGTCGCGACGTCGAGCAGCTCTGCACCGAAGCGCGCGACAATCGCTTCGCGGCGGTGTGCGTCAATCCGGTCTGGGTTCCGCTCTGTCACGAGCTGCTGAGCGGGAGTGGGGTGAAGGTGGCGACCGTGATCGGATTTCCACTCGGCGCCAATCAACCGGAGAGCAAGGCGGCGGAGGCAGCGCTGGCCGTTCGGCAGGGAGCGGGGGAATGCGACATGGTCGCTGCACTGGGGCACATCAAGAGCGCCGACTGGGGGCACGTGGCGCGGGACATCGAGGCGGTGG
>JALZAQ010000012.1:26152-60337 GCA_030948255.1 Gemmatimonadota bacterium | reverse complement strand
CGGACATTCTGGCGCGCTTTGCGGACGTGGTCCGCCCCGCGGTGCGCCCGATCGCCGATGCCGAGGCGCAGGAGCTCGATGCGTTCCTCACCCGGCGCCGGCAGTTGCTCGAGATGCTCCAGGCCGAGCGGAATCGCCTGGGGCAGGTCTTCGGCAAGGGCAAGCGACTGGTGCGGAAGAGCCTCAAGGCCCACATCGGCTTCCTCGAGCGCGAGCTTCGGATGACCGATACCGATCTCGGCGAAATGGTCCGGCAGAGCCCCGCGTGGCGCGAGCGCGACGAGTTGCTGCAAAGCGTGCCCGGTGTCGGTCCGGTCCTCTCGCGCACGCTGCTCGCGGATCTCCCGGAACTCGGCCGGCTGTCCCGCCGCGAGATCGCGAAGCTGGTCGGCGTGGCCCCGCTCAGCCGCGACTCCGGGACGAGGCGCGGACGGCGCTTCGTGCAGGGTGGTCGCGCCACGGTGCGCGCGGTGCTCTACATGGCGGCCCTCGTCGCCACCAAGCGCAACGCGGTGATCCGCCAATTCTATCAGCGACTTCTCGCCGCCGGGAAACCGAAGAAGCTCGCGCTCGTCGCCTGCATGCGGAAACTGCTCACCATCCTGAACACGATGGTCCGCACCCAAACGCGCTGGAATCCGACAATCGCGGCCGCAGTGCTCACGACAGCTTGACTTTCAAGACAGTTGCTAACGCCAATTAGACGCTCACGTTAGTAGCCTTTGCCGTCGCAAAGATCAACTATCGGTGAGCCTAATCTGCGGGCACCGGAAAGCGTCTCAAGCCAAGTGACGGTTACTCAAGAGGATGCTGATCAACGAAGTCGGACTGCTGCGCAATAGGCGCCTCGCCGAAAGGCACCTAAGCTGCGAGGAATGATTCCAGGCGCCGAGCAGCGGCAAGCACCCCTCACACCTGCTCGACAGCGGTAGGTCGGTGACAGGGCCCACCGTGGCGGTAAAGGACGTGCCATCTCGTCGGAGAAGTGGTGGCCATCCTGACGGAATGCGTGTCGACAGAAGAGCGAATTCCACTTCAGCGGGGCGTTTGATGCACAATCCGCCTCAGACCCTTATGAAGATCTTCCTCCGATAGAGGAGCCACATCAGAAAGAGCCACAGCCCCACGAAGCTGATCGCAAACGCCAGCGACGCATTCTTGGGCTCCAGCCACGACGCAAACGCGCCCTGATAAATCGCCGTCTCCAGCGCCACCCGCTTCCCGCCGTAGTCGACCTTGATGATCGAGTAGATCAGCCGCGACATGAGTCCCGTCCCGACGAAAGCCGCGATCGGGTTCACACCAAAAATCACGAACGGCTTGGTCCACCACGTGATGCGATGCAGGTCGATGAGCCACATGCAGGTTGCGATCGCGACGCACGCCATCCCGCCGGTGAACAGCACGTACGAGCTGGTCCAGAGATTCTTGTTGATCGGGAACGACCAGTTCCAGATCAGTCCCGCCACCATGGCGAGCGAGCCGGCGGTGAACATTCCGGCGATGCGCTCGAGCAGCGGGCGCTTCATCGCGATCCAGCGACCCGCGAACACGCCGAGCATCACGGTGCCGATCGCCGGGATGGTCGAGAAGAGGCCCTCGGGATCCCACGTCTTCGTCGACGCCCACGTGTGGTTGATCCCGATGATCGCGCGGTCCAGCCATGCGGCGAGGGTCGTCGCCGGAATGTCATTGGTCACCACCATCTGCCCCGGAGCCGGGATCAGGGTCATGGCGAACCAGTATCCGTACAACAGCGCCACCAGAATCGCGACCTGCCGCTTGAGTGACCCGCGGATGGTGAGAAGAGCGCCGCCGATGTAGGCCACGCCGATGCGCTGCAGCACCCCCGGATAGCGGATGTGATGAAAGCGATCCACGACGCGCTGCCAGAAGGTCGGATCGGTGAGCACCGATCCGTTCGCCGTGTGCACGTCGCCCCATGTAAAGAACGGGAAGCCGGACAGAAAGAGCCCGACGAGAACGATCAGCCCCCCGCGCTTGAGCACCTGCATCGCGATGTCGGAATCGCGAGCGCCCCGGTCCCGCCGCGAGCTGAGCGAGAGGTGGGTGGTGATCCCGACGATGAACAGAAAGAACGGAAAGATTAGATCGGTCGGCGTCCAGCCGTTCCAGGGTGCGTGCTCGAGCGGCGGATAGATGGCGCCCCAGCTTCCGGGCTGGTTCACCAGCAGCATCCCGGCGACGGTGAGCCCGCGAAAGACGTCGAGCGACAGAAGACGCTCGCGGAGCGGAGGCTGGGGCGAGACGGTCGTCGAGACGGGGGGAGCGATGTACGTCTCGCGCTCGAAGGTCGCGCTCATGGGCCCTGGTCGGGGGCGGCACCGGCCGGCCGCCAGCGCGCGCTGTCGCACTTGAAGAGGATCGCGCGCGACGGGGCGGGCGCGCCATCATTGGCGCCGCCGACGAACCGCCCGTGCAGGCGGAGCTGGGCTCTTCCATCGGGACGCAGGCTCACGCCGCGGTAGAACACCGCCAGCGTCGGGAAATCTCCCTTCCCCTTGAGCATGGCGCGCACCAGCGCCTGCTGGGTGGGGTCGGCCGGATAGAGGTAGGTCGGACCCTTGTCCTGCAGCGCCACCCGCCCCGCTTCGGGGAGCGCCGAATCGCTGCCGACGGGGGCCAGGAAGCGAAGTGGCTGCGGCGTCACGAGACTATCGCGGACGTACTCGCTGACTCCCTCCGACACTAGGGAATCGCCAGGCGCCGCGCAGGCCGCGGCGGAGGATCCCGAGCCGCCGCAGGCCGCGGCGAGAGCGACCGCGATCAGGGAGTACGGCCTCCAGCTCTCCATCCTTTCATAGTCGCATCGTGCCCGCGGAAAGTCGAGTCCGTCCGGGCCGGCCGAGCGCCCCCCGGAGGTGTGGCGGCCTGAGGATTCGGTCGCCAGATTGAGATGACCTCTGCCCGTCACATCTGGAGGAGTCGATGCCGGATCGGCACAGCCTCATCCGCGAAGGACTCATCGCCGGTGCCATCGGAGCGACCGCGGTGGCGCTCTGGTTTCTCGTCGCCGACACGCTCTCGGGACAGCCGCTCCACACGCCCGCAGTGCTCGGCCAGGCGCTGTTCAGCGTCTTCGGTCCCACAACGCACGATCGCACGTCCACGCATATCATCTTCTACACGCTCTTCCACTACGCGGCCTTCGGCGCGGTGGGGCTGCTGGCGACGTTCGTCGTCCATCGCGCCGAGACCGAGCCGACGGTGCTGGCCGTCTTCCTTATCTTGTTCGTGGTGTTCGAGCTGGCCTTCTACGGCCTCGCCGCCATCCTCGCGCAGACGCTGATGACCGAGCTGGCGTGGTATCGCGTCGCCCTGGGAAATCTGATCGCGGCCATCCTCATGGGCACGTATCTCTGGCGCCGCCACCCCTCGCTCCGCCAGGACTTCGCCCACGCGCTGGGCGGAACGGAATAGGGTCGAGGCTCGCGCCTCCGGTCACACCAGCACGGCCTTCTCTTCCTCCTCCGCCTGCGCCACCCATCGGAAGAAGACGATCGTCAGCACCCCCAGAAAGATCAGGCCGCCCGGAATCCACATGATGAGACCGCCGAGCTGCTGGTCCTCCAGCGGCGTGAGCCCGGAGATGCGGGGCGCGGACGCGTAGGCGGGATAGATCACGCTCCCGGCGTACGTGATCGCGATGCTCACCAGCGACATCGGGAGGGTCAGCAGGAAGGTGTACAGCATCTGCTGCGGATAGGGCGCCCGCGGAAGCTCGGGGAGCGGGCTCATCAGCGGCCACCACATGAAGGTGGACGCCACCAGGAAGCAGAGGTGCTGGACGATGTGAACCGAATG
Source organism: Gemmatimonadota bacterium (assembly GCA_030948255.1). Classification (GTDB taxonomy): domain Bacteria; phylum Gemmatimonadota; class Gemmatimonadetes; order Gemmatimonadales; family Gemmatimonadaceae; genus JALZAQ01. Next base: position 56,512 of record JALZAQ010000012.1, on the reverse strand, counting down.
GTGCGCCATCGCGAAATTGTAGAGCGGCGGCAGATGCCAGACGGTGAGCACCACGCTGAAGATGGTGAAGCAGGCGACGGGCGTGGTGAGCCGACCGGCGATCCGCGCGATGACCGGACGCTCGAGCAGCGGACGCAGCATCCACCCGGGCGTGCCCGCGAGCAGCAACGGCGTCACCAGCATGGTGAGCATCAGGTGCTGCACCATGTGGGCGCTGAACAGATACGAATCGCTCAGGTCATGGATCGGACCATTGAGCGCGGCGAACAGCGCGAGAAGGCCACCCGCGAACGCCAGCGCCTGCCCGATTCCGGGAGACGCCCCTCCCGCGCGCCGGCTGGCCCGCGCGCGCCAGCCGTAGAGCACCGCGAGGGCGGCGATACCGAGCACGGTGCTCGGATGGATCGTCCAGTGAATCCAGTCCAGCTTCTGGCCCCAGTGCAGCGCGGCGAGAGACAGCATGACTGTGCCCCCCCCGCTCAGCCGGTCCTCAGCGCGAGGTGACCGAAAAGGAAGAGGAGCGAGACCAGCGCGATCATCGCGATGATGAGCGGACCCACGAACAGCACGCGGAAGATCTTGGAGTCGTACTTGAGGTGCATGTAGAACATGACGACGGTCGCGAACTTGATCGCCGACATGATCAGCAGCGCCGGCACGAACAGCCGGTTCTCCTTGAACGGCGTGTAGTAGATCCACACCTCGCCGACGGTGATCAGCGTGAGGATGAGCGCAACCCACTTGTAGGTGGCCCAGTCGGGATGGTGCGGATGCTCCCCCACCCCGTGCGTCACCCCGTGGGCGTCGACGTGCGCGTCGGGATGCGCCTCGATCGCGCCCACAGAGTGAGGGTGGGGGGGGATGTGATCGGCAGCCATGACGTCCTCGCTACTTGATCAGGTAGACAAGCGTGAAGATCGCGATCCAGACGACGTCGACGAAGTGCCAGTAGAGAGCGCAGATGTCGACGTTGACCGCGTCGCGTGGACCGAGTCCGCGCTTCATGTCGATGAACAGGAGCGTGACCAGCCAGATCACGCCGGCGGTGACGTGCGCGCCGTGAAAGCCGGTGAGGGTAAAGAAGCTCGAGCCGAAGAGGTTGGTCGTGATCTTGAGTCCCTCGTGCACGAACGAGGTGAACTCGAATGCCTGGAAGCCGAGAAACGTCGCGCCGGCGAGCGCTGTGCCGGCGAGCCAGAGCTTGGAGTATTTGCGATCGCCGCGCACGACGGCGGAATGGGCCAGCACCATGAAGAGCGACGACATGAGCAGCACGAACGTCGACATCGAGGTGACCGGGATGTTCAGGATCGCCTTGAGCGGCGTCGCGCACGCCGGCGGGTTGCAGGCCTCGTGCGGGTACGGCCCGACGATGCTGTGCCCCTTGTAGATCAGATAGGTCGAGATGAGCGAGGCGAAGAAGAGGCACTCGGAGCCGATGAAGGCCCAGATGCCGATCTTCTTGTTGTCCAGCCCGGTCGACGTGTAGTGGTGCGCTGCCGGGGCAGGGACGTGCGAATCGAATGCTGCGGTGGCCAAGATGGATCTCCGTGCGAGAGGCGTGTGAGGTGCGAGCGGCCGCTTTCTAGTGCTCCGGCTCGAGAGGCGTCAGCAGCCAGTTGAACAGGGCGGTCACGAAAACCGCGCCCCCCAGGAGGATGATCCCGATCGAGACGTGGTGCGTGGCCGGCTGCATCTTGGCGATCAGCTCCAGCTCCTTCTCCCGGTAGAGGAGGCCGGAGAACGCGATGCTGAGGCCGAGCGAGGCGAGCAGGGGCTTGATCGTGGGAGTCGGCATCGGGATGCCGAGCTCGTGGGCCGTCGGGACGGCGACGACCTGCATGTCATCCTGCTCATCCGCTCCATAATTCGCGGTCCCGACCGCCGAGCCGGCCACCCTCACCGTGCTCTGCTTGTCCCCCCGCGCCGAATGCGGCACCTCGGCCGTGAGATGCGGTGATTTGAGATCCCACAGCGGGTAGCGCGACGTGATCTGGGGGACGACGGCGTAGTTGTAATCCGGCGGCGGCGAGGGAAGTGACCACTCGATCGACGGAGCGCCCCAGGGGTCGTTGCCGGCGATCGCGCCACTGCGGCGGCTCCGGACCATGTTGACGACGAAGAACAGCGTGCCGAAAGCGAGGATGAACGCGCCGACGGTCGCGAGGTGGTTGTCGAGATCCCATCCCTGGTTGGCGTTGTAGCTCGAGATTCGGCGCGGCATGCCATGCAGCCCGAGGAAGTGCATCGGGAAGAACGTCAGGTTCATGCCGATGAAGGAGAGCCAGAAGTGCGCCTTCCCCAGCCCCTCGCTCAGCATGCGGCCGGTGATCTTGGGGAAGTAGTAGTAGATGCCGGCGAACAGACCCATCATCGAGCCGCCGAACAGCACGTAGTGGAAGTGCGCGACGATGAAGTACGAGTCGGTCTGCTGCAGGTCGGCCGGCACCGACGAGTGCATGATCCCGGAGATGCCGCCGATCGTGAACAGTCCGACGAGACCGGCGGCGAACATCATCGCCGTCGTGAAGCGCAGCGACCCGCCCCACATCGTGCCGAGCCAGTTGAAGATCTTCACCCCGGTCGGGATGGCGATCAGCATCGTGGTGATGCTGAAGATCGAGTCGGCGATCGGTCCCATGCCGACGGCGAACATGTGGTGCGCCCAGACGCCGAAGCCGAGGAAGGCGATGAGGATGAGCGAGTAGACCATCACCGGATACCCGAACAGCGGCTTCCGCGAGAAGGTCGGGAGTACCTCGGAGACGAGGCCGAATGCGGGCAGGATGAGGATGTAGACCTCGGGGTGCCCGAACAGCCAGAACAGGTGCTGCCAGAGCAACGGGTCGGCGCCCGCGGCGACGGTGTAGAAGTTCGTCCCGAAGAAGCGGTCGAGCATCAGGAAGGTGAGCGCGACGGTGATGATCGGGAAGGCGAGGACGATCAGGAACTGGGTGATGAACGCGGCCCAGGTGAAGATCGGCATGCGCATGAGGTGCATGCCCGGGGCGCGCATGTTGACGATCGTGACGATGAAGTTGAAGCCGGCGGCGAGCGAGGACACGCCGAGGATCTGGAGCCCGATCAGCCAGAAGTCGATGTTGAGGCCGGGCGAATAGGCGCGCGTCGTGAGGGGCGCGTACCCGAACCATCCGCCGTTCGGCGCGGCGTGGATGAGCCACGAGACGTTCATGAAGAGCGCCCCCGAGATGAACACCCAGTAGCTGAAGGCGTTCAGCCGGGGGAAGGCGACATCGCGCGCGCCGATCTGGAGCGGAATGAGATAGTTGAAGAACGCTGCCGACAGCGGCATCACCGCCATGAAGATCATGGTGGTGCCGTGCATCGTGAACAGCATGTTGTACGTCTCGGCCGACACGACCCGCCCATCCGGGCCAAACAGCTGGGCGCGGATGAAGAGCGCCTCGATGCCGCCGATCAGGAAGAAGCCGAGCGCACTGTAGAGGTAGAGCTGGCCGATCTTCTTGTGGTCGACGGTGGCGAGCCAGCTCCAGACTCCCCGCTCGTATTTCGCGGGCGCCGGTGCGTGACGGGGAGGTGCAATGGTGGTGGCCATCGTGGTGTCCGTCTCCTTCCGATGTCGTCTTGGTCTACTTGAGCGCGAGCAGGTAGGCAGTGATGTCGGCGATCTGCTGGTCGGTGAGACCACCTGCCGCGACCGTCATTCCTGTCTTGCGATCGAACTGCCCGGCGCCGAGTGCGGGCATGATGCTCCCCGGCTTCATGAGGGGGGCGTTCTTGATCCAGAGCATCAGGTGGTGCGCGTCGTTGGGGTAGATCGAGCCGGCGATCGTGGTGCGGCTGCCGACGTGCGTGAGATTCGGCCCGATGTTGCCGGCCGAAACTCCCTGCACGGCGTGGCAGGCGATGCACATGCTGCGCTTGTAGAGGTCGGCGCCGCGCGCCGGATCGCCGCTCACGTTCGCCACGGCGAGCCCGGCCGGCGTCGGGGTGCTCGGCACGGCGTGCAGCGGGAGGACGGGCCGTTGCATAGCCGTCGCCGCCTCACCCTGAGCCCCGAAGGCCGGCGGCGCCTTCTGGTGAGCAATCCATTCATCGAACCGGGCCGGCGGCACCGTGAAGACGCGAAAGTGCATGTAGCCGTGCGAGTCGCCACAGTATTCGGCGCAGAAGCCGTTCCAGACGTAGCTCGATTCGGGGGTGAACCAGAGATAGTTCGTCCGGTTCGTGATCAGGTCGCGCTTCCCGGCCAGCTCCGGGATCCAGAAAGAATGCAGCACATCCTGGGTCTTGAGCGCGAAGCTCGCGGTGCGTCCGACCGGAAGGTAGAGCTCATTCGCGGTCACCACACCGTACTGGGGGTAGCGGAATTCCCACCACCACTGGTGGCCGATGACCTCCACCTGGAGGGCGCTACTGACGGCCTTGGCCTGTGTCTCGAAGATCGTTCGAACCGTCGGAACGGCGATGAAGCCGAGGATCACCGCCGGGATGAGCGTCCAAGTGATCTCGAGCGTGGTGTTGCCGTGCACGTGCTTGGGCTGGGTCTCCGGGTCGCGGCGTCGGAAGCGGAAGATCACGAAGATCAGCGCGAGCTCGACGAGGACGAACACGATCGTGCCGAGCACCAGCGTCTCGCGCCAGAGGCCGTCGATGGCCCGGCCAAATTCGGAGTGCGGCGTCAGCGTGGAGTTGGGGGTGATCTGGTCGCAGGCGGCGAGCGCGAGCGACGACACGGCCGCGAGCGCGCGGGCGAGGCGCTGGCGGGGCCGGCGGAGTGAGGTCATCCCGGATCCTTCATGCGTGCGTCGGCGAGCAGGGAGAGGTCGCGGCGTGGAACGAGATTCGCGCGGAAGCTACCGCCTCCCCAGGCGGCAAGCAAGGCAAAATGGAGCGCGCCGGTGCACTGCACGGAAGCCGTCAGATCACCGGCTCCAGCCGCTGGTTTGGTCGATATTCCCGCCCCGTCTTCGACTGCGCCTTTCCCTCGAGCTGCACGATGTCGGCGGTGAAATCGAACCGGCCCGCGAACAGCGAGGAGCCGACGCCATAGCTGTCGACCGGGACCCCGGCCTCCTCGAACGCCCGGATCTTCTCGACCGTGAATCCGCCGGACACCACGATGCGCACGTGGGAGAACCCTTCCGCATCCAGCGCTCGGCGGACGTTCCACACGAGTCTCGGGTTCACCCCGGTGGGCCGGAACGCGCCCATCTGGGGCATGATGGAGACGTCCACCATGTTCTCCGACGTGTCCAGCCGCACCGCCCAGAGACGATGCCCGAGCGCGCGCGCCACCTCGAGGCTCGTCCGCACGCAATCATTCTCGTAATCCACGAGCGTGATGATCTGGACGTCGGGGCTGATGTACTCCGCGAACTTCTGCGTGGCCCTCGTGGTGTCGCCGCCGTATGCCGCGACGAGGGCGTGCGGCACCGTGCCGATCCCCGCCGAGCCCCACCAGCTCGCCTGGGCGTCGGTGGAGACGCCGATCGCGCCGGCGATGTGCGCCGCGTACCCGTCGCCCGTCTGCACGAGCCAGTGATCGTGCCGCGCCGGAAAGAAGATCACGGATTTGGGCCGGGCCGCGTCGACCACCAGTCGCGTGTTGGTGCCCACCCGCGTCCGGCGCGCGAGCACCCCGAGATACAATGTCTCGAGATGGGCAAAGCTCTCGTACGGTCCCTCGATCGTCATCACCGTTTCCCACGCCTCGATCGGATCGCCGTCGTAGAGCGCTCGCACGGCGAGTGCGCTCCAGTCGTCGGAGCAGAGCTTGAGGATGGCGATGGCCTCATCCATGCCGCCGAGATACGCCTGCGCCTTGCCGAACACCTGCATCGTCACCCGCGGCGACGCACGGTCGGCGATCAGGATCTCGCGCGCCCGGACGAAATATTTGTCGGAGTAGTATCCCTCCCGCATCTTCTCGACCGGAAGGTTGAAGACGGCAGGATCGAGGCGCTCTCGTCGTCGCGGGGCGGGGGAAGGGGGAGCCATGGTCGAGGTACGGTAGCCGGACGGTCACGGGCGGGCAAGCCGCGCCGCGCGACGGTCAGAACATGAAGAAGGTGCCGCCGCTCGACCCGCCGAAGCGCGGGTTCACCACATTGTTGAAGATGGAGCCGAAGGTGTAGCTCAGGCCGACGAAGGCGAAGTAGCGGTACTGCGTCGCCAGCTCGCGCTGCCGCACGAGGATCTCTTCGTTGGTCGCGCCCTCCACCCGGAGAGAGATCTGGTCGTGCACGAGGGAGGCGCTGACGAAGCCGTTCAGCGACAGACCCTTGTACAGCCTCAGGTCGCCGTTGACGAACGTCTCCAGGTGGTTCTTCCTGAAATCGTGCAGATAGTTCGCCCCGTCCACCGAGATGCTGACCGAGCCCCACGGCTGTTTGGCATCGAGGCTGACGATCAGCTGCTGGTCCACGAGGGCTTCGCTGATCTTTCCATAGATCGTCGTGTCCTCGTACCGGTTGCCGATGAAGCCCACGCTGTAGCGCAGCGCCAGCAGCCGGCGGGTGGACTGCGCGTAGGGAAAGACATCATACTCGAGCGCGGGCGCCACACGAACGGCGGCCCGGTAGTTGGCGAAGCTCGACGCGCTCGCCGAGGCGTTACCCCCCGCCGACCAATGGGCGCCGAGGCTGCGGACCACCAGTGCGGTCGCGCCATAGCTGTGCGAGTAGCTGTTGAACGTCGAGCTGTCGTTGAAGACGAACTTGCTCTCGCCGTACTGGCCGTTGAGGGCGAGTCGCACCTTCCACATTTCGGTCGTGCGATTCGCCGAGAAATTCTCGAACAGAGAGGTGGATTTGCTCGACTTCTCCCCGTTGACATTCCCGTTGGCCTGGGAGCGGAAGACCCAGAGATTCCACGGGTCGCGTGCCGCCGCGCGCGCGGGCGTGGAGGTGGACGCGGTGTCGAGCGACACCCTGATGCGCTCGGCGCCCGCCGAGCGAGCCGCGTAGCGCACCAGTCCCAGCGCGATCACCCGCGCCAGGGCGCGGCGCTCCGTGTCCTGGCTGTCGGCGGGCCCCGAGACGTGGCGGAGCGTATCCGACGTGCCGGCGAAGGCGCGCAATCCGATGAAGGCAACCGTGTACTCGGTGCCGCCGGCGGCGGTGCGCTGGGTGGTGGCCAGCACGTGGACATCGGCCACCTGACGGTCGCGCACGTAGTCTACGAAGCCGATCTCGGTGCGCAGAAAATCGAAGTCGCAGAAGAACCCCGAGCAATCGACGAACACCTTGAGCCGCTCGTCGCTCGTGCTGTCCGGGCGCGAGGCGGCCGGGATCTCCTGCGCCACTGCGGGCAGAGGGGCGATCGTCAGAACGAGTGCCGCCGCGCACGCCGCAAGAGCGAGGACGAGGGCGCCGCGCATTGCTGTGCGATGCTCCGGTAGCGCTCGGCCAGCGGCCGCAGCTCCCGGTTCAGGTCGCACAGTCCTGCCGACGCCGAGGAGGAGTTGGCGCGTCGTCCACTCCGCGGTTGCCACCCGACGCGGTCGGTGAGCAGACTCCCGGTGAAGCCGTGCAGGGGAATCCCTGTCGCCCGGAGCTGCTGCACATCGCCCCACTGCTGGTCGAGCCAGGCGACGGCATCGCCACGCGCATCGGTCGTCTCGCTGTGAAAGAGAGGGACACGATAGCGGTTCCAGAGCTCGGCGGCGAGTGCACAGAAACCTCGTGGCGAGCTCGTCGACGTGGAGCGACCGGTGAAGACGACGGTTTGCTCGCGAGCGGGGGAGTAGTCGAGCCCGATCCAGCGCTGGCCGACCGCCCGCGTCTCCCGGAAAAAGGTGAGATCGTTGGAGGGAACGCCCTGCTCGTTGAGTCGTCGCGCCATCCCGGGGGCGAGCTCGTGACCGAGCGTGAGATCGAGCGGGAGATGCGCCAGCGCGCTCAGCCGCTCGGCTTCCCGCCCGGCGCGCTGACCCGCGGGCTGGAAGCTCTCGATCGCTTCGGTCTGGATGATGACCGCGTCGGGGCGCTCGGACAGGATCGCATCCACCGCCATCTCGTGAGCCATGCAGAGGTTGCGTATCGCCCGGAAGAAGGCACCCTCACTGGCCAGACACTCGTTCCACGACCCGCGGAGGGCGGAGAAGCTCGCGGCGACGTTGATGCGGTTGACGGGCGTATAGTAGCGCACCCAGTGGTAGCGTCGCGCGAAGGCGCGAGCGTACTCGGCGAACAGCACCGGGAACGCGGGGTCCTGGAAGCCGCCGAGCCAGGACGGTACCCCGAAATGACAGAGGTTCGCGATCAGCTGGTACGGCATCGTACGGAGCCGTTCCATCGGCTCGTCGCAGCTCTCCCAGTCGTAACGAACGGGGCCGGTGTGGGTGCGGTAGTACGCCGGACCGTAATGCAGCGCGGTGAGCCCGAGCTCGCGCACGAGCTCGAAATCCTCCTCCCACCGCGCGTAGTGGCCAGAGCGGTCCAGCTCATCGACCCGGCTGCCGTCCGCCAACGTCGGGCAGCTGCTGTCGATGCCCGTGGCGAGCAGAAAGGTCATCCCCAAAGACGATCTTTCGAGTCGCGTGCAACGGACAGCCCGCTGCGACCGGCGTGCTGTCAGCGCGGCTCGTGGTTCTCGGTGCCAGCCTCGCGTGGGGAGGTCATCGTCGCCGGATTCAGCAGCTCGTCCAGCTGCTCGCGCGTCATCAATCCCTGATCGCAGACCACGTCGTAGACGCCCCGCCCGCTCTGCAACGCGTCCCGCGCGATCTCGCTCGCCTTCTCATAGCCGAGCAGAGGGACGAGCGCGGTCACGATACCGATCGAGTGCTCCACGAAGTCGCGCATCCGTTGGGCATTGCCGGTGATCCCGTTCACGCAGCGCTCGCGCAGCACGACGCAGGCGTTGGTCAGGGAATCGATCCCCTGAAGCAGACGGTAGGCCATCACCGGCTCGAAGACGTTGAGCTGCAGCTGACCGGCCTCGGCCGCCATCGTCACCGTCACGTCGCCGCCGATGATCTCGAAGCAGACCTGGTTGACGACCTCGGGGATCACCGGGTTCACCTTCCCCGGCATGATCGAGCTCCCGGGCTGCATGGGTGGGAGGTTGATCTCGGCCAGCCCCGCGCGTGGCCCCGAGCTCAGGAGCCGCAGGTCGTTGCAGATCTTGGACAGCTTCACCGCGCAGCGCTTGAGCACGCCGGAGAGCTGCACGAAGACGCCGGTGTCCGCGGTTGCCTCGACCAGGTCGGGCGCGGTGATGAGCGCGAGGCCGGTCACCTGGATCAGGTGGTCGCGCACCCGATCTGCGTAGCCTGCGGGCGCGGTGATTCCGGTGCCGATCGCCGTTGCCCCCATGTTGATCTCGCGGATGAGCGCCTGCGTCTCGGTCAGCCGGTCCACGTCCTCGAGGATCGTGTGGCCAAAGGCGGCGAACTCCTGCCCGAGAGTCATCGGCACAGCATCCTGCAGCTGGGTCCGGCCCATCTTGATCATCCGGCCGAACTCTCCGCCCTTGAGCAGGAAGGACGCGGCGAGATCGCTCATCGCCTTCTTGAGGCCGTCGATGCTGGAGTGGAGCGCGAGCTTGGCGGCCGTGGGGTACACGTCGTTGGTGGACTGGGAGAGATTGACGTGAGCGTTGGGGTGAATCGCGTCGTAGTCACCTCGTCTCCGCCCCATCAGCTCGAGCGCCCGGTTCGCGATCACCTCGTTCGCGTTCATGTTGCTCGAGGTGCCGGCTCCCCCCTGGATCATGTCCACGGGAAAGTGCTCGTGGTGGCGGCCGGCCCGGAGCTCGCGTGCGGCGGCAACGATGGCTTGGGAGACGTCGGCATCGAGCAGCCCCAGCTCGGCGTTCGCGAGCGCGGCCGCTTCCTTCACCGCCGCGAGCGCGGCGATGAGCGCGGGAAATTCGCGCAGTGCCACTCCGGTGATCGGGAAATTCTCCAGCGCGCGCAGCGTCTGCACTCCGTACAGGGCGTCGTCCGGGACATCGCGCTCGCCGAGCAGGTCGTGCTCCCGGCGCTGACGCCCCCCGGCGAAGCCGAGCATGCGCCCGCGTCCCACCAGGGTGGCGTCGGTGGCGCGAAGCCGGTGTGAGATGGAGCGTGCGGCGCGCGAGATGAGGGCGGCGTAGACCGACGGCTTGTCCTTGAGCAGCGCCTTCACCGAGTCCGCGCTGAGGAAGAGCACGGTGGTTGGCTCGAGCGCGCGCGCCGTGGTGCCGTGGGGCGAGTCGTCGAGCAGGATTCCCTCGCCGAGCGCCTCGCCCGCGCCGAGCGAGGCGAGCCGTTGCGGCCGGCCGTCAACGCCCTTCTCGATCGCGACGCTACCGCTCCTCACGATCGCGAAGAGCTGCCGGGCATCGCCCTCGTGGAAGAGAATGTCATCCGGGGCGTAGCTGGCGGGCTGCATCTGCTTGGCGAGATGCCAGAGGTTGTCCTCGCCGAAGCCATCGAAGAAGGGTAAGCCGCGGAGTGCAGCGAGGACGGTCTCGTTCGCCATGGGCAGAAGGTACACGGCTCGATGGGCGCGCGCCAAGGATGGCCGTGTCTGGCGCCGCAGGGTTCCCCCGGCATATTCCGGAGGGTCCGTGCACCGCCACGCTCAAGCATTCCCGGAGGTTCCGTTGTCCATCTCCCGTCGTGATTTTCTCGGCAGCGGCGCCGCTGCAGCCGCTGGCCTGACGCTCGTGGGGCGCGCCTCGGCGCAACCATACATCACCGTGGTCGAGCGACAGGCGCCACGGAAGCTGCTCGCGCGACCGGCCGTGATCTCATCCGCCAACGGGCTGCGCGGAGTCGCCAAGGCGTACGAGATGATCTCGCAGGGCGCGGATCCGCTCGATGCCGCGATGGCCGGCGTAAACATCCAGGAGCTCGATCCAGAAGATCAATCGGTGGGCATTGGCGGGCTCCCGAACGCGGACGGCGTAGTGCAGCTCGACGCCTCGTGCATGCATGGTCCGACGAAGCGCGCCGGCTCGGTGGGCGCGCTGGAGGACATCGCCACCCCGTCGCTCGTTGCCAAGGCTGTGATGGAGCACACCGACCACATCATGCTCGTGGGCGCGGGCGCCAAGAAGTTCGCCCTCGACATGGGCTTCAAGGAGACGCAGCTGCTCACCGAGAAGTCGCGACAGGAGTGGCTGCGGTGGAAGGCCAAGAGTGATCCGGAGCACTGGATCGGCGCCGACAACGAGGCCGTGAAGCACACCCACGGCACGATCAACATGAACGCCGTCACCGCGAGCGGCGACATCGCCTCGGTGACGACAACCAGCGGGCTTTCGTGGAAGTTGCCGGGCCGGGTGGGCGACAGCCCGATCATCGGCGCGGGACAGTACTGCGACAACGAGGTGGGAGCCGCCGGCTCGACCGGCCGCGGCGAGGCCAACATCAAGGTGTGCGGCGCCTTCCTCGCGGTGGAGCTGATGCGCCAGGGGATGTCGCCGGAGCAGGCGTGCATCAAAGTGATGGAGCGCGTCATCGCGATGACCGAGAAGCGCCTGCTCGACGAGAGGGGACGGCCGAAGTTCGACCTCCACTACTACGCCATCAAGAAGGACGGAACGTACGGCAGCGCCTGCGCCTTCCAGGGGGCCCGGTCCGACTCGCTCTCCGACAAGTTCGCGATCTGCGACGCCAAGGGTGCCCGCCTGGAGACGAGCGCGTACATGTACAAGCGCGAGGAGCGACGCGCGGGGTGAGAGACGCTCGCACAGGAGCTCGCGCATGAAACGCCCCGTCGTCTTCTGGGATGTGGACACGCAGCACGACTTCATGGATGCGAGCGGGAAGCTCTACGTCCCCGATGCCGAGGAGATCAAGCCCCAGCTCCGGCGTCTCACCGAGTACGCCCACGCCCACGACATTGCGATCGTCGCCACGGCCGACGACCACGTGGCCGGCCACCGCGAGCTGTCGGCGACGCCCGATTACCGGGACACCTTCCCCGAGCACTGCATGCGGGGAACGCCGGGCGCGGAGAAGATTGCGGAGACCGCCCTGCGCGACCCGCTCGTGGTGGAGCCCGACGCGGTGGACCACGACCGGCTCGCGCAGCGGCTGCACAAGCACACCGGTGACATGCTCATCCGCAAACACTGGTTCGACGTTTTCAGCAATCCGAACACGGAGACGGTGATCGAGAGCCTCGATCCGACGGAGATCGTCGTCTACGGTGTCGCGCTCGACGTCTGCAACCGGTTCGCGATCGAGGGCTTCATCGAGCGCGGGGTTCCCCAGATCTATGCCGTCGTGGACGCGACCAAGCCGATCCACGCCGAGGAGGCGGAAGCGCTGCTACGCTCCTGGGAGCGTGACGGGGTGAAGCTGGTGACGACCGATGACGTGGTGGCGGGGCGCGTGATCTGACGCCGCGGCGGGCTCCTCGTCCACGCGGAAGGCCGACACCAGCTCCCGCAGCCCGGCCGCGGCTGCGGCCAGCGCCGACGCGGCGGCCGCGATCTCTTCCGTGCTCGCGCTCTGCTGCTCCGAGGCGGCCGCCACCTGCTGCATTGCCGCCGCGAACGTCTCGGTTCCGCGCGCCATGTTGTCGAGCGCACCGGTCATGGCTCCGACTCGCGCGCTCGACTCGGTGGCGGCGTGGCGGATGGATTCCGTCCAGCTGTCGGCCTCGACGAGCGTCGCCTCCATCTGCGCGAACGACGCGACCGCCTGGGTGGTGGCGTCGTGCACGGTGGCGACGGTCGCCGCCGCACGGCGGCTGGCCTCGCGGGACTCCTCCACACGCTGCAGCACGTCCGTCACCACTCGCTCGGTGCGCTCGGCGCTCTCGGTGGATGTGGCGGCGAGCTTCCGGATCTCGCTCGCCACCACCGCGAAGCCCTGCCCCTGCTCGCCCGCTCGCGCCGCCTCCATGGCCGCGTTGAGCGCGAGGAGCTTGGATTGACGGGCGATCTTGCGGACGAGCGTCACGAAGGCGCGGATCTCCTCGGAGGCGAGGGCCAGTGCTTCGGCTGCCAGTGCGCTCGTCTCCGCGTCCACCGCCAGGGTGACCAGCGCCGCCGCGCCCTGATCGAGGCAGGCGCGATTCTCCCGCGCGAGCGCGCGAAGCTGGGTGTTGCGATGCACTCCGTCAGCCGCGCCGGCCGCTAGCCGCTCGGCGATGCCCTGGAGCAGCGACGCATCGGCGGCCGTGCGCTGAATGGTGTGCGCCATGTCATTCGACTGGTGCGACAGGTCGTGCGAGGTCTGCGCCATCTCGGTGGCCGCGGCGGACATCTGGTCCGTGCCGGAGGTGATCTCGGAGGCCATCGCAGCCGTCTCGGCCGCCGAGTCGCGGATCGCGCGCACGAGGTGGCGGAGGTCGGAGACCATGCTCTCCGTCGCGGTGGACAGACGGCCCAGCTCATCCCCGCCGTCCAGTCCATGCGCGCGCCAGGCGAGGTCTCCGGCGGCGACGCGCTCGGCGACGGCGGTGAGCGCCGATGCCTGCGCGTTCGCCCGGACGGCCACCACCCCGGCGACCAGAGCGATGGCCGCGAGCAGGATGAGCGCGAGAGCGATCGCGCCGATCAGGACGGCAAGCCGGGCGTCCTGCAGACGCTCCGGGCGTACACCGTCGAGCGCGCGGTCCATCCAGCTACTGGCCCTCCACGCGAGGAGGGCGATCGCGATCGCGCCGGCCAGAGCGATGACCGACAGCTCGCGCCAGTGCAGCCGCATCGCGCGCGTCGAGAGGACGTGCCGGATTGCCGGAGAGAGACGCGGTATGGGTGACGCGCTGGTCATCGGGGCGACCGGTAGTTGTGTGCCCTTCTCGCGCTCTTAGATTCCAGTGACGACATCGAGCCTCGACTTCGGCGCGCCCGCGCGCCCGCGACCCTACCATGACACTGCCACACACCCGGACGCCGGCCGACGAGCCGGCGAGCTACGACCCGGCCGCCATCGAGCGCAAGTGGCAGGCACGCTGGGAAGCGGATCGGAGCAACTCGCCCGACATGGACGCGGCGCCGCGGCCGTTCTATCAGCTCATGATGTTCCCCTACCCGTCCGCCGAAGGACTGCACATCGGCAACGTGTTCGCGTTCACGGGGAACGACATCTATGGACGACTGCAGCGGCTGAGAGGGCACACCGTCTTCGAGCCGATCGGCTTCGACGCCTTCGGCATCCACTCCGAGAACCACGCCCTCAAAGTCGGCATCAACCCGGCCGAGCTCATCCCGCGCAATATCGAGAATTTTCGCCGCCAGCTGCGGCGAGTCGGGCTGATGGTGGACTGGTCGCGCGAGGTCGATACCACGGATCCCCGCTACTACAAGTGGACCCAGTGGATCTTCCTGCAGCTGCTGGAGAGGGGGCTCGCCTACAAGAAGAAGGCGGCCGTGAACTGGTGCCCCTTCGACAAGACGGTGCTGGCCAACGAGCAGGTGATCGACGGCGCCTGCGAGCGATGCAAGACCAAGGTGGAGCAGCGCTTCCTGGAGCAGTGGTTCTTCCGGATCTCCGAGTATGCCGGACGCCTCCTCGAGAACCTCGACCGGATCGATTGGTCCGAGTCCACGAAGACGGCGCAGCGGAACTGGATCGGAAAGTCCGAGGGGGCGCAGATCACCTTCCGGGTCGTCGCCCCGGGCGGAACCGAGGTCCCGGTGAGCGTCTTCACCACCCGTCCCGATACGATCTTCGGGGCGACGTATCTGGTGCTCGCGCCCGAGCATCCGGCGGTCGAGCAGATCACCACCGCCGATCGGGTGACTGACGTTCGCGCCTACCAGGAGCGCGCGGCCGGTCAGGATCTGGTGGCGCGCAAGGTCGCGGAGAAGGACAAGACAGGCGTCTTCACCGGAGCGTGGGCACACAACCCCGCGACCGGGGAGCCGATTCCGGTCTGGGTCGCGGACTACGTGCTGATGGAGTACGGCACCGGCGCGATCATGGCGGTTCCAGGGCACGACGCGCGCGACTTCGAGTTCGCGACCACATTCCATCTGCCGATCCGCCGCGTCGTGGCCGGCGCGGGCGAAGACGCACGAACGCCGCTCGCGTCGGTGCACGAGGGGGAGGGAACCCTCGTCAACTCGGCGCACTTCGACGGCATGTCGGTGAAGGACGGGAAGCGCGCGATCACCGAGTGGCTCGCTTCCTCGGGGCGTGCCGCACCGGTGGTGAACTACCGCCTTCACGACTGGTGCATCTCGCGTCAGCGGTACTGGGGGCCGCCGATCCCGGTGATCTACTGCGACGGATGCGGCATCCAGCAGGTTCCGCTGGCGGACCTGCCGGTGCTCCTCCCGCAGCTGGATGACTTTCGTCCGGACGACAGCGGCGTGTCTCCGCTCGCGCGCCACACGGAGTGGTATCGCGTCCCGTGTCCCGAGTGCGGGAAGATGGCGCGGCGGGAGACCGATGTGTCGGACACCTTTCTCGACAGCGCGTGGTACTTCCTGCGCTACCCGAGCAGCGAGTTCGACGACCGCGCTTTCGATCAGGGGCGCACCAGGCGCTGGCTGCCCGTGAACTCCTACATCGGCGGCAACGAGCATGCGGTGCTGCACCTGCTGTACACGCGCTTCATCACGATGGTGCTGCACGACATGGGGCATCTCGACTTCGAGGAGCCATTCCGGAAGTTCCGCGCGCACGGAATGATCATCCGCGACGGCGCCAAGATGTCGAAGAGTCGCGGCAACGTCGTGAACCCGGATGAGTACATCGAGCGGTGGGGCGCGGACGCCTTCCGCAGCTACCTGATGTTCCTCGGACCGTTCGAGGAAGGGGGCGACTTCCGCGATCAGAGCATCTCGGGCGTGCGGCGATTTCTCGACCGCCTCTGGGTCTCGGCGCAGGAGATGTCGGCGCGCGGATCACCAGACCCGGCGGTCATGCGCAAGCTTCACCAGACGATCAGGAAGGTGGGAGACGACGGCGAGCGGCTGAGCTTCAACACGGCGATCGCGGCGATGATGGAGTACATGAACGTGCTCCGCGCCAACGAGCGAACGCCGCATCGCGCCGAGGTCGAGCCGCTCGTCCAGCTCGTCGCCCCGTTCGCTCCGCACATCGCCGAGGAGCTCTGGGAGCAGATGGGACACGACCGGGCGGGAGGAGGGGGAGGGGGGGGAGGGGGGATCTTCGCCGCCGGCTGGCCGTCGTACGATCCGGCGCTGGTCGTGGAGGAAAGCGTCGAGATCGTGGTACAGGTGAACGGCAAGCTGCGCGGCCGCATCGCGGGCTCACGCGACATGACCGCCGAGCAGGCCCGCGAGCTCGCGCTCTCGGATGACAGCATCGCGCGCTTCGTGTCCGGAGCGCCACGAAAGGTGATCTACGTTCCCGGCCGCCTGCTCAACATCGTGGTCTAGCCGCGGTGCCGACGTCGCGGAGGCCGTTCGAGGTGCGTCGCTCGCCCATCCAGGGGCGCGGCGTCTTCGCGACACGCCGCATCCCGAAAGGCACCCGTCTGATCGAGTACACGGGGAGGCGCATCACTCCTGACCAGGCCGACGACCGCTACGATGACGACCTGATGGAGCACGCCCACACCTTCCTCTTCACCGTCGATGACGAAACGGTGGTGGACGCGCGCTTCGGCGGCAACGCGGCCCGGTGGATCAATCACTCCTGCGCGCCCAACTGCGAGGCGGTGATCGAGGATGGGCGCATCTTCATCGAGACGCTGCGCGACATCCCACGGGGCGCCGAGCTGCTGTACGACTACCAGCTTCAGCGGAGTGGGCGTTTCCAGAGAGCCTGGCTCGAGCGCTACGCCTGCCGCTGCGGTGCACGGAGATGCCGGGGGATCATCCTGGAGCGGAAGCCACCGAGGGCGATTTGCGGAAAAGCGCCGTCGACGAACGGCCACCGCGGCGCACGCGCCTCACGCTGATCGGCGCCTCAGAGCAGCGTCGACACCCACTGACCGACGAAGTACCCGACCGCCGCCACGCCCAGCCCCACGACAAACATGTCGAAGCCCGATCGGAAGCTGCCGCGGCCCGTGAACACGGAGCGGGCGGCGCCGATCAGGAAGTGGGAGGACATGGCGATCGCGAACGACGTGACGATCGCCGTCGTCCCGGTGAGGAAGAGAAAGGGAGCGACCGGAATGAACGCGCCGATCGCGGTGGCCAGGCCGGTGAGCCAGCCCTCACGCATCGGTGACGTGGCCTGATCGCCGATCCCGAGCTCCTCCTGGACCTGCTCGTCGAGCATGCGCTTCGGGTTGCCCATGACATCGGTGGCGAGCCGGTGGGCCGCGTCCGTCGGCATTCCCTTGGCCTCGTAGATGAGAGCCAGCTCGTCCCGCTCCACCTCCGGCATCAGCTCGATCTCGTCGCGCTCCATCGCGATCTCGTGCGCATACACTTCCTGCTCGCTCTTGGCGGCCAGGTAGCCGCTGGATCCCATGGAGAGCGCATCGGCGATGAGACCGGCGATCCCGGCCACGGCGATGGTGTGCTGCTGCTGGCTGGTGCTCGCGCCGATCACTCCGGCAACCAGTCCGAAGTTCGCCGTCAGGCCGTCGTTGAATCCGTACACGACGTTGCGCAGGAAGCCGCCGGAGCCCTTGCGATGCCAGGGCTCACCTACCGTGCCAGCAAGCTCGCCCAGCGTGTTGGCGTGCTCCGCGGACTCCCGCGCCAACAGGAGAGCCTCGCCCCTCCCCGCCACGCCCGACGGCGTCTGCCGGTGCATGGCGAGGTACCCCTTCACTTCGCGACCCTCCTCCGCCAGCAGCATCGGGAGCAGGAAGCGGGGGCCGAAGGTCCTTCCCATCCAGGCGAGGAGGCGAGCACGACCGCTGGGCCGGAAAGCCCGCGGCTGGCGACCGTTCTGGGACATCAGGTCGCCCCAGATGGTCACGTGGCGCTGTTCCACCCCCGCCAGACGGCGATACAGATCGCGCTTCCGCTCATCCGATTCGGCATCCGCCAGGATGCCGTAAAGGAAGGCGGCGTCCCCCTCGTCCTGCCAGTGATGCTCGAAGGTGTGGACATCCGGACGGCGCGCGGCGGGCTCGGCAGTGGTGCTCATCCCGGAATATCGCCCGTCCGGGCCGTCGAAGGAACCGGCAACCCTCCGGGGCTCCCCCGATGTCCAATAGCCCGACCACAGGCCACCACACGATCCAGAGGATTCGATGCGACCCTCCACTCTGCTGCTTGCGGCACTCGCGGCCGCCGCGCTCACCACGACGGCGCGCGCCCAGAACGCGAAGGACAAGGACAAGAGCAAGGAGGAGTCCGACACCCGCGTGAGCCGGATCTCCCGCGCTGGCCTGTCGCGCGGCGACCGAGCCTTTCTCGGGATCGGTACGGGGTGGGGGGGCAAGCGCGACACGCTCGGTCTCCTGATCAACAGCATCACGCCCAACGGACCGGCCGAGAAGGCGGGGCTCGAGGAGGGCGACCGGATCGCGGCGGTGAACAGCGTCAGCCTTCGCCTCTCCGCCGCCGACGCCGGGGAGCCCGACATGAACGGGCTCCTCAGCCGCCGACTCACCCGCGAGCTGAGCAAGGTGAAGCCGGGCGACGAGGTTGAGCTCAAGCTCTGGCACGAGGGGAAGTACCGGACGGTGAAGGTCAAGACGGCCGAGCAGCCCGACGCCGGCTGGGGATTCTTCCGCCGCACCTCAGCCGAGCAGGATGATAGAGCTGTCGTCGGCCTCGGTGCCGGGGGCTCGGGAAGCAGGCGCGATACCCTGGGCCTTCTCATCACGTCGGTCGAGGAGAACGGGCCAGCGGAGAAGGCCGGAATCGAAGAGGGGAATCGTCTGGCCGGAATCAACGGGGTCGATCTTCGGGTGAGCGCAGAGGACGCGGGCGATGGCGCGATCAGCAATGCCAAGGAGCAGCGATTCGTCCGCGAGATGCGCAAGCTCAAGGCGGGTGACAACGCCGAGCTCAAGGTGTACGCCAACGGTCAAATGAAGACGCTGACGGTGAAGACGGCCAGGTCGTCGGATGTGTACAAGAACCGTCCCGGCTCGCGCTTCTTCATCGGGGACGGCGGCGAGTTCGTGATGCCACCCATGCCCCCGATGCCGCCGATGCCGGCGATGGCGCCGATGGCGCCAATGACGCCGATCACGCCGATGGTCATGCCCCGTGTTCGCATGTACATGGACGCCGACGTCACCGGAATGGCCGAGCGCGCGCGGGAGATGGCGAGCGAGATGCGCATGCAGGCGGGCGAGCTCCGCGCCGTGGCCGAGTCGGCGCGGCAGATGGCCGGGACCGCCCGCGCCATGGCGCCGATGGCGGCCTATTACGGCGATATCGGAGAGATGGCCCGCGGCGCGGCCGAGATCGGCCGTCGCGTGTCAGGGTCGATGTTCGGTGGTGGCAACCTGATGCTGGACGGCCTTCGCCTGACCTCGGTGACCGGCGACCTCGCGTCCTACTTCGGCGCCGGCAGCGAGAACGGTCTGCTCGTTCTCGACGCCAGCCGCCACTGGAAGGGGATCCTCCCGGGCGACGTCATCCTCAAGGTCAACGGAAAGTCGGTGCGCGAGGAAGGCCACTCGCACATCTCGCTCGACACGGACGAGGACAACGAGCTCGAGCTGCTGCGCAAGGGAAAGAAGCTCTCCGTGAAGGTGCCCGCGCCCTGAGCTCAGGGACCCTTCACACCGCCCGGTCGGCGAGGGTCGCTCACGCCCTCCCACGCGCCGGGCACCCGCATCACGGCGTTCACCAGGCCGACGTGATCGATCTCGCCCACCGCATGTCCGATCGCGGTGAGCGAGTCGCGGACGGCGCGCGGCATGCCGCCGGGCTCGTAGCGCAAAGTGTCCGGAAGAGCCTGATGGTGCAGTCGCGGCGCGGCCATCGCGTCGGCGAGCGACATGCGGCGGTCGATGACGTTGAGAATCACCTGGGCCGTGCTCGTGATGATGCGGGGTCCGCCGCGGCTTCCAACGACCAGGAGCAGTGAACCGGAGGGATCCAGCACGATCGTCGGTGACATCGCGCTGAGCGGTCGCTTGCCGGGCGCGACCGCGTTTGCCTCGCCCTGCACCAGTCCGAACTGGTTCGCCGTGCCGGGCTGGGCCGAGAGGTCATCCATCTCGTTGTTCAGGTAGAAGCCGCCGCCGCGGACGAGGATGCCGGAGCCGTACAACCCATTCGTTGTGGTCGTCGTCGCGACGGCGTTTCCGGCGCGGTCCACCACCGAGTAGTGGGTCGTCTGGGTGCCCTCGCGCATCGCGCGCTCGAGCGCGGGCGTCGGCGTGGCCCGGTCGGCGATGGTAGCCCGGAGGCGGCGCGCGTAGTCCTTGCTGGTGAGCTCGCTCACCGGCACCGGGTAAAAGGCCGGGTCAGCGAGCTTCGAGTTCCGATCGATGAAAGCTCGCTGGAAGGCCGACCCGAGGATGTGCGCCCAGGCCGCGCTGCCGGCCGGCGGGAGTGAATCCCATCGCTCGAGGATGTTGAGCGTCTCCGTGACCGTCACTCCGCCGGACGAGGAGGGCGGCATCGAGAAGAGGGTGTAGCCGCGGTAGGTGGAGCGGATCGGGGTGCGCCAGAGTGGACGGTAGCGGGCCAGGTCCTCCCGGGTGATGATGCCTCCGCCGCGGCGCATCTCGGCCGCGATGGAGTCCGCGATCTCTCCGCGGTAGAACGCGTCGGCCCCCCGCGCGGCGATCAGCCGCATCGTCCGGGCGAGCGCCGGCTGGCGGAAGCGCGACCCGACGACGGGGGCGCGACCGCCCGGAAGAAAGATCGCCGCGCCGACGGGGAACTTCGCGATGCGCGCGGAGTCCGTGAGGACGGACCGCCTGAAGGAGCTGTCCACCAGGAAGCCCTCTTCGGCCAGGCGTATCGCGGGCTCCATCACCTGACCGAGTGGCATCGTGCCATAGCTTCGCAATACGGTGGTCAGTCCGGCGACGGAGCCCGGCACACCGGACGCGAGCGGTCCGTCCAGGCTCCTGTCGGTGAGCGCACCGGCGGAATCGAGAAACATGTTTCGCGTTGCCGCGAGCGGGGCCACCTCGCGGTAGTCGATTGCGGCGACGCGACCGTCAGCCAGCCGAATGACCATGTAGCCACCGCCTCCCAAGTTTCCCGCCTCCTGATAGGTGACCGCGAGTGCGAAGCCGACGGCAACGGCGGCATCGATGGCGTTGCCGCCGCGCTCGAGGATCTCGACTCCGGCGGCTGTCGCCCGAGGCTCATCGCTGGCGATCATCCCGTTCGGCGCACGGGCTGCAGCCTGTCCCGCGGGATAGCTCCAGCCGTCCGGAAAATGCGCGGCGCGTCGCGCGGGAATGGCGGGATCGGCGGCCGCACGATCGGCCGAGGCGTGCGACTCGCTCGTCGACGCACGGCGGCAGGCGGCGAGGCAGAAGGCGACGCACAGAGAGAGCAGGACCGAAGCACGCATGATCATTCGAGTCCGATCATGTCAGGGGAGTGGTTCCTGGCGCGGTGGGCGCGCGCGATGGAGAGGGGGAGACGCCCCACGTTCCAGACAGCCCCGGCGTACAGCGAATGTGGCTGCGGTCCGGCGATCGGCACGATCACGCCGGCGTCGAACGCCAGCCAGGGCAGGGGCTGCACTGTCGGACCCGTGAGCAGCGCGACGGTCGGCCGCGATCCGGCCGGACCGGACGTACCGGGAAACCCGAAGATCTCCGTCGCCCAACCCGAGCGCTTCGTGAAGGTCGCGCCAGTGGAGACAGTCCAGAAGGTCGCCGATCGTGGGGCCGTACTGCCATTGCCGCTGCGGCGAGTCACCGCGCCATTGAGATCGAGCGCGACGGCGCCGAGGTGGCAGCTCGAGATGAGCACGAGCGTGCCATCGATCGTGCCGGTCCCCGTGCCGCGCGCCGGGGAGCCGGTGGGGAGCTTGAGATAGGGGAGGACCGCGAAATCCCCGAGCACGGGAGCGTCGTCGAGGATACGCCACTTGATCCCGAGAGACAGGTCGCCGGCTCCCGACGCGGAGACGGCGTCATCCGTATTCCGCTGCCAGTTGAGGAGAACGTTGAGTTGTGTGTGCGACCCGAGGCCGACCTTGACGTTGTTGGGCACGAGCAGAACGCGCGACCGATCCTCGAAACGGTCGCGCTCCACTCCGGTCTCGAGCTCCACCCACCCCGGCGCGACGGTGTGCGCGTGGGTGGCGACCGTAGGCCGCTCCGGTTGCACCTCGCGGGGATTCGGCGCCTGCGCGGCGAGCTGGCCGCCGAGCAGAAGGACCGTGACCGTGAGGGGAGCGGCGAGGCGCATCAGAACTCGATCTGCGCCCCGAGCTCCACGACGCGATTGGGAGGGATGCTGAAGTACTGCGTGGCCGAGCGCGAGTTGCGCGACATCAGCTCGAAGAGCTTTTTCCGCCAGCGCTGGAGCGGGGCCTCGCCGGTCAGAATGAGCTGCTCGCGCCCGAGGTAGAAGCTGGTCTCGATCGTGCGCGCGCGGATCCCGAGGGGCTGGACGGCTTCCATGATCTCCTTCACGTTGGGCGTCTGCATGAAGCCGTACCGGGCGATCACGCGGAAGAAGTCCTCGCCGAGCGGCTGCACGGTGACGCGCTCGCTCGGATCGACTTCGGGCACCTCGCCCACGAGCACGGACAGGAGGATCACCTGCTCGTGCAGCACCTTGTTGTGCTTGAGGTGATGGAGCAGAACCACCGGTGCCCCCTGACTGTCCGCCGACATGAAGACGGCGGTGCCCGGCACACGCGCCGGATTGCGGCGGCGCACGTCCTCGAGGAAGAGATCCATCGGGAGGGCCTGCTCGCGCAGGATGTCGTGCAGGAGCTCCCGGCCGCGCTTCCAGGTGGTCATCAGCGTGTAGATGACGAGAGCCACGGCCAGCGGGAACCACCCGCCGTGCGCGACTTTGACCGCGTTGGCGAGGAGCAGGGCGACGTCGATCGTGAGGAAGGGGATGAGGAAGGCCAGCGCCTGGAGCTGCGACCAGCCGTATCGCTGGCGGATGATGACGTAGAACAGAAGCGTGGTGATGACCATCGTCCCCGTCACCGCGATGCCGTAGGCGGAGGCGAGGGCGGTGGAGGACTTGAATCCGATCACCAGGGCGATGCATCCGACCATGAGCGCCTTGTTCACCTCGGGGACGTAGATCTGTCCTGCTTCGTGCTTGGACGTGTGGACGATCGTCATGCGAGGCGTGTAGCCGAGCTGCATCGCCTGCTGGGTGAGCGAGAACGCGCCCGAGATGAGAGCCTGGGAGGCGATCACCGCTGCGACCGTCGCGAGCACCACCATCGGATACAGAAGGGCCCCCGGCACGAGCAGATAGAAGGGGTTCGCCGACGCGGCCGGGTCACGGAGGAGGAGCGCCCCCTGGCCGAAGTAATTCACCAGCAGCGCGGGGAAGACGAGCCCGAACCAGGCGATCCGGATGGGCCGCTTTCCGAAGTGACCCATGTCCGCGTACAGCGCTTCGGCGCCGGTGACCGCGAGCACCACTGCGCCCAGGATCAGGAAGGCGATCATCCGGTCGCGCGCGAAGAACTGGATGGCGTAGAGCGGATAGATGGCCCGCAGGATCTGGGGCGCCATCCAGATCTCGCGAGCGCCGGTCACCGAGATCGCGGCGAACCAGAGCAGCATGATCGGTCCGAAGATCCGGCCCACGCGATCGGTGCCAAACTTCTGGAAGAGGAAGATGACGAAGAGAATCGCCGCGCTGAGGGGCACCACCCACTTGGTGAACAGCGGCGTCGCGACGGAGAGTCCTTCGGTCGCGCCCAGCACCGAGATGGCGGGAGTGATCACTCCATCCCCGTACAGCAGCGCCGCACCGAACAGGCCGAACGCGACGAGCAGCGCGTGTCGATGCGAGTCCGTTCGCCGTTGCATCCGCTGCTGGATGAGAGCCAGGAGGGCGAGAATGCCGCCCTCGCCCCGGTTGTCCGCCCGCATGATGAACACGATGTACTTCACGCTCACGATCAGGGTGAGCGTCCAGACGATCAGGGAGAGGATGCCGTAGACGTTGGGGGTGGTCGCCTCCACGCCGCCCGAGCTCCTGTCGAAGCACTGCTTGAACGCGTAGAGCGGGCTGGTGCCGATGTCGCCGTAGACGACGCCGAGCGCGGTGAGGGAGAGAATGCCGAGCTTTCGACCGGTCGGCTTGCGGCGGCGGACTGCGGCGGTGGAGTCGGCGGGGGTGGGCGATGGCAGACGCCCACTGGGATCGGCGGCATCTCCGGCTGCTGCTGGTGAAGCGGGATCTGCGGCCATAAGGTCCGGATGCGGCCCTCGAGAGGACTGGGCCGAGGAGACTACCTACCGACTCGCAAAAAACGGGTCGCGACCGAAGCGCGACCCGTGGTGAACATATCGTCCGCGCGGCTGCAGTCCAGCGCGGCGCGGTTGCGTGGCGGCTATGCCGCCGGCGGAGGCGGTTCAGGCGATGAGGGCGGGGGCGGAGCCGGCGGCGCCTGCGGCGTCGGCGCCAGCGCATCGATCTCGCCGGCGGCGCGCTGGAGGACGTCGCGGATCTTCGCGAGCAGCTCGGTATCGCGCGCGTGGCGCGGGGCCGTGGAGTAGGTGGCGCGCCCCACGTTCTTGAAGGCGTGGTTCACCTCCATCATCGGCCCGCCGAAAAAGGAGTTTCCGACTTCTGCGATCCGCTCGAAGAGGTCATCGACGGTCGAGCGGTGTTCGGCGAGGTGTGCTTTCCCCTCGGCTGTGATCTCGTAGATCTTCTTCCCGCTCTCCTCGGTGCGGGCACGGGCATATCCGAGGTCCTCGAGCATGGTGAGCGTCGGGTACACCGTCCCCGGGCTGGGAGCATAGGCGCCAGCGAAGCGCTCCTCCAGCTCCTTGATGATCTCGTAGCCGTGGCGCGGCTTCTCGTCGAGCATCTGGAGGATCACGAGCTTGAGATCGCCCTGCTCGAACATCCGGCCGCCGCGGAATGGGCCGCCTCGCTTGCGGCCCGGCTGTCCCCAGAACCAGCCCATGAAGTTCGGATCGAAGCCGAACCCGCCCCGTCCGGCGGCGGCGAGGGGGTCGGGAGCACAACGGAAGCTGGAACGCCACATGAGAACCTCCCTGATAGATCGTCGATATATCTCACTCGTGAGGATAGTAATATCGCGAGATATATCTTCGCAAGGGGCGAGTTTCGATTAGCCTGGCTGGGGGCCCTAACCGGGGGATTCGCCTACGGCTTGAGATGCCGGTTCAGGAAGGCCACCGATTCAGTCCAGCTCTCGCGCATCTGCGGTGTGTCCACGCGTGTGAACTCGTGACCGCCGGGCGGATCGTGCCACTCGCGGTAGCTGTAGAGCCCTTCCCGGTCCTTCCCGGCGACGACCATGGAGTCGCGAAGGTTGTGGTTCTCCTGGATGAAGACGTCCTGGTCGTTGTCCGTGGCGTGCACCAGGAGCGGGGTGCGCAGCTCGCGCACGTGCGCGATCGGCGAGCGCTCGATGTAGGGCCTGGGGTTCTGCTGGAGAGTGGCACCGAATCCCTTTTGCTCAGCGAAGATGCGCTGGTACTCCGGCGAATGCATCCGCATGCGCGTCGGAAGGTCGGCGACGGGCACGTGCGCCACCGCGACCTTGAAGTATTCGGGATGGCGAAAGATCGAGTGCAGGGTGATGAAGCCTCCGTGACTCCATCCCAGGATGCCGAGCCGCGTCACGTCGGCGTAGCGCACCATCTGCGAGAGAAATTCCCGGGCGGCGAGCACGTCCTCCACCTCTTTGCCGCCATAGTCGATCGCTTCGTAGTGCTTCTGGCCGTAGCCGGTGCTCCCCCGATACTCGGGCGCGATGATGACGTAGCCCTGCGCGACGAGCGAGCGAACGTGAGGGATGTACAGAGTCTCGAAGTTTCCATGCACGCCGCCGTGCACCATGATCAGCGCCGGGTGCTTCGCGAGCGTGTCCTTCGGGGCGAACAGATACGCGGGGATGATCATCTGGTCGGCCCCGGAGTATTGAACCTTTCTCACCACCATCTCCGCGCCCAACTGCTGGAAGAACGAGAGGTCGGTGAGCTGCTTGAACAGCTCCTGCTGCGAGAAGGGATCGAGGCCGCGCCGATCCTGCTCAGGCGCGGTCGCGGTGATCGCCGGCGGGGTGACCTGGGATCGGAGCCCCGAAGCGGCGATCGCAGAACAGAGCACGAGCGCGGGCATGACTCGGAAGAATCGCATGACGAACCTCGGCGGGCGAACGTGTTTCGCGGTGCGCGGGCGGGGAGGATGATGCCTGGTCCCGTCTTCGGCAACCTCGGGACGGTCGAGGGGCGACTGCCTTCGAGGAACCTGTGTTTGTTCCCGAATGGCGATTGTGGTTGGAACGGGGCGCTGCCACGTTTGCCTGCAGAACGACATCGCTCTGCGATGGGCAGCTCTCGAATTCCAACGGAATCGGGCGGAGGCCAATACCATGAGAATCGCGACGCTCCTCGTTGTCCTCGGCGGCTCCCTGTCGCTCGCGCCGCCCGCTCTCGCATTGCAACGGGAGCCGGTGCGCAAGCCGGAGCGGCCAGCGCGCGAGCGCGCCGACACCGGCCGCAGTACCCCCGGCCAGTCGCGCCCGACGAAGCCCAAAGCAAGCGATCTCTTCTTCGTCGGAACGACGAATCTCGAGCGCGGGCATCTGAACTCCAAGAACTCCGTGTACATCGTCGCACGCGACATCGAGATAGCCGGCTGGCTGGTACAGCCGTGGTGGAAGTCCAATCCGAACGACCCGAACAGCGGCTTCGAAGTGAATCCGCACGGCGGCGAGCCGGCGCCGAGGACATCCACTACTTCCTCGCTCTCGATCCCGACTTCATTGCGGCGCGGTACGGGTCCGGCTCGGTGCTGTCCAGCGCCATGTTGCCCGGCCATCCCGGGAACGTCGCGTTGATACCAAGGGAGATCCCGTTGATCGGGCAGACCGAAGACTCACCGCTCGACCCGAGCCAGCGAATAGGGCTCGTCGATCGGGCGCCGGATGGGACCTCGCGCGGAATCACCGTGAACTCCTTCCTTCTCCCGCAGGCGAACGTCTTCAACAGCGAGCTCAACGAGTGGTTCGTGACCGTGCACGGCGATTTCCAGAGGCGCGGCCCCGCGCCCTTGGGATGGTTTCGTGACCCTGCGGACAGCAATGTCGCGTGGCCATTCGACAAATTGAATCCCGATGGCAAGGGGCAGCTCGAACCCGGACAATACGTCGTCCTTCGTGGTACCCTCTGGCAGGATGGCGGTCACGTGCCTGGCTGGTTCTGCGGCAATTTCGGCGGCCCCTTCTGCTCCGGGCAGGAGCAGGCGGCCTGTTGGAACAAGGGCGACATCCCTCCTGACCCGCCCGCGTGGCCAGCGGGGCGGCCGGTGTCGGTGCACGGCGGATGGCTGGAGGTTCATCCGGTCGACACCATGTACCGGTCAACGCCCGCAGGATCGCCTCCAAAGACAACTCGCCTGGTGGCGCTCTGCGCGGGCGTGGATCCAGTGGATGCCAGCAAGACCGCGGACGTCAAGCTCACGCCGACTGAGCTGACCAAGCCGCCCGGCACAGTGCTCAACTTCCGCGAGCTGATCGACGGGCGCTTCACCGACATGCGCACCGTGGACGAGAAGTCTGCGTACGTCACCGGTGATACGCTCAAGGTGCACGTCAAGGTGCACAGCAGCGGAACACTGAGCTTCCAGGGGAAGGCAGGGCGCTTCAAGGCGGCCTACATCCTCTGGTGGGCGCCACCGCCCCCGCCGCTCCGCACGATGGTCGCCACCATGACGCCATCGAGCTTCGTGCCCGGCACGTCGAACGTCTCGTTCACCGTAGTGGCGAAGGATGCGCAGACCGGTCTCCCGTCCCTGGCACAGTAAGGGTCAACGGGATAGCGCGCGGCGCAGCCGGTGCACCGATATCGGCGTCGATCTGCCGCAAACGCACAGTCGGGGCGGCAGCCGGCGCGAGGATCGGCGACCCCGACCCGATCGTCGTTGCCGATGTGTCGGTCGCCGCATCCGGATACGCCGAGGCGATTGTGCAGTTCACCTGCAAGGGGTCGCTCTAGCTCAGGCCAACTCCTCGAGCGCGCGCTGCACGTGCACGCGCACCATCTCCTTCCGCCAGCCGAGGGTGAAGTCGGTGTTGTCCATCGGCTTGGCGGGGCGGTAGGCCGCGTCAGCGGCGGCGCCGATGCTCGTCGCATCGAGTCGCCGGCCGACGAGCGCGTCGGACGCCGCCGTCATCTCCATCGGGTGCGACGCCACCGCGCCGAGGACGATCCGTGCGGCGCGCACCGTGCGGTCCTCCGCCAGATCGATGCGGACCGCGACGCCGAGCACCGGGAAGTCGAACGCCTCGCGGCGGCGGAGCTTGAGATAGGTCGCACGCCACCCGCTCGCTGCCGGCAAGTGGTAGGACACGAGCAGCTCGTCGGGCGCCTTGGCGAGGTAGTCGATGCCGTCGTTGCGGTAGAGCGCGGCCGCCGGAATTCGCCGCTCGCCGCGGGCAGCGCTCACGAGCGTCACCTCCGCACCGAGAGCCACCGCCACCGGAACGCCGTCGGATGACTGCACCGCCCAGCATCGCTTGCTCGACGGCGCCACCCAGCAGATCTCTCCGTCGCGCTTCATGCAGAAGCTGATCGCCTTCCGCCACTCGTAGCTCTGATCGTAGTAGTTGCAGCGGGTGTCGAGCAGCAAGTTGCCGCCGATCGTGCCCATGTTGCGGAGAATCGGCGTGGACACGACCGCCGCCGCGTGAGCCACGGCGCGATAATGCAGTTGCAGCACCGGATGCTCCGCGATCGCGGTGAGCGTGACGGTCGCGCCGATGCTCATTCCTTGCGTCGGCGAGCCGGAGATCTCCGCGAGCTCGCGCACCCTCGACAGCCCGATGACCGTCGCCGGCGTCTGCTGCCGGCGTTTCATGTTCGGCCAGAGGTCGGTGCCTCCCGCCACGAAGGACGCGTCGCTGCCGGCGTCGGCGCGCATCGCGAGCGCCTCGGCGACACTCCTCGGCTCGAGGAAGCGGAAGCGCGGCAGCCGCATCATCGGCCCCCCCCACCCACCTCGCTGTGTGGCCGATCATCCCTCTCGCGTCCCGTTCCGCCCTGCGCCGGAGTGAGCACGCGCGACGGCTCGGGAAAGGCGTAGTCGGGCACTCCCGCTGGGCCGAAGTGCGCCGCTTTGCCCTTCATCTTGTCCCGCAGCGCACGCAGTACTTTGTGCGGCGAGCAGGGCACTTCGTCGATGCGTACTCCCACCGCATCGTAGACCGCGTTAGCCACCGCCGGCATCACCGGCAGCAGCGGCCCCTGCCCGGCCTCCTTCGCGCCGAATGGCCCATTCGGGTCGGGATCGGAGATGAGGATGGTCTCCACATCGCACATCTCGAACGTCGTCGGGCTCTTGTACTCGAGCATGCTCGGATGGTGGTGAACCACGTTCCGCATCTCGTCCCGGTACGTCATCTCCTCCATCAGGATCTCGCCCAGCCCCATGTAGACGCTGCCTTCCACCTGGCCGATGACGAGCAACGGATTGATGGACTGCCCGACGTCGTGCGCGATCCAGATCTTGGGCACGCGGACGATTCCAGTCCCGGGGTCCACCTCCACCTCGGCGACCGCACAGGAATACGAGTATGCGGGAGACGGTCCCACCCCAGCGCCCTTGTAGCGGCCGGGCGAGCGCGGGGGGATGTATGATCCGACGCTGCCCACGGTGCCGGTCGAGGATTCCGCGATCTGTACCGCTTCGGCGAACGACACGCCCCGCTCGGGATTCTCGGCGTCGAACACTCGCCGGCCGGCGAAGACGAGCCGAGCCGCCGGAATGGCGAGCTTGGCCGAGACCGCGGTTGCAAGAATGCTCCTCGCGCGCTCGGCGGCCTGGATGGCCGCGTTTCCGGTCATCAGCGTGACGCGAGAGGAGTAGGAGCCGAGATCCACCGGCGTGAGGTCGGTGTCTCCGGTGACGACGCGGATGTCGAGCGGCTCGATGCCGAGCACCTCGGCCACGCAGTACGCGAGCACGGAATCGGATCCCTGGCCGATCTCGGTGGATCCGCAGAAGGCCGCGACGCCGCCCGAGCGATCCAGCTTGAGCTGCACGCCCGAGTGGGGCATGCTGTTCCAGTAGATCGGAAGTCCGGCGCCTGAGATGTACGAGGAGCAGGCGATACCCACGCCGCGTCCGAAGGGCAGCTTCCGGAACTTCTCCTTCCATCCGCTCCGCTCGACCGTCGCGTCGAGACAGGCGCCGAGCCCCATCGAGCCGATGCGGAGCCAGTTGGCCGTGACCGAGCTGGCCGGCTGCAGAATCCGGCGGCGCATCTCGGCCGGATCGAGCGCGAGCTGTTCGGCGATCTTGTCGAGGTGGCACTCGAGCGCGAATCGGGGCTGCGGGGTGCCGTGGCCTCGCTTGGGACCGCAGGGTGGCTTGTTGGTGAAGACGCGGGCGCCGCGAAAGCGGTAGGCCGGCACCTCATATGTCACTGTCTGG
>JALZAQ010000012.1:0-26142 GCA_030948255.1 Gemmatimonadota bacterium | reverse complement strand
CGCCCGTGTAATAGGTGCTCGCCACGCCGTAAGAGCCGTAGGCGCCGCCATCCAGGAACGAGGTGAAGTCCATCGCGACGATGGAGCCATCCTTCCGCACGCCGGTCCGAATCTTCATCAGCGTCGGATGGCGCCCGCGATGGCAATAGAAGACCTCCTCTCGGGTGAGGGTGATCTTCACCGGTCGTCCGGTCTTTCGCGCCAGCGCCGCGACCACGACCTCGTGGTTGAACGGATCGGATTTTCCGCCGAAGCCGCCACCGTTCGGTGTCGCGATCACGCGCACGTGGGCCGGAGGAAGCTCGAGCACCTTCGAGATGGCGCGATGCAGATAGTGGGGCGTCTGGGTGCTCGACCAGATGGTGA
The DNA here is from genome assembly GCA_030948255.1 of Gemmatimonadota bacterium. GTDB lineage: Bacteria > Gemmatimonadota > Gemmatimonadetes > Gemmatimonadales > Gemmatimonadaceae > JALZAQ01. The sequence continues at coordinate 25,776 of JALZAQ010000012.1, read as the reverse complement.
GCTTCCCATCGGGTGACCACTGCGCGAGAGCGGAGTGCTGCTCCATCGGGAGATGCGTGTTCCCCTCGTACCAGAACACATCCTCGCGCACCAGGTCGGCCCGGGCCATCTCGGCGTCCACATCGCCGAACTCCAGGGCAACGCGTTTGTGGACGTTACGGTCGTCCCCGTAGTCGTGGAGCAGCGGCTTCCCGGGATCGAGACCTTCTTCGATCGAGGAAACGGCCTCCAATGCCTCGTACTCGACGTCGATCAGCTCGCACGCTTCGCCAGCCGCATCCTCGTCGAGCGCGGCCACGGCGGCCACCGGGTCACCGACGAAGCGAACGTGATCGGGACAGAGCGCATGCTCGTCCTGCGAGACCGGGAGGATCCCGAACGGGATCGGCAGATCGCGTCCCGTCATCACCGCCACCACTCCCGGGTGCGCCTCCGCGCGCGATGTGTCGATGCGAGTAATGCGAGCGTGCGGCAGCCTCGACCGGAGGAGTTTGGCCGTGAGCATGCGCGGAAGAGAGAGATCGTCAGCGAAGCGCAGCTCTCCCGTCACCTTCGCGGTGGCGTCGACCTTTCGCCTCGCGGTGCCTACCACCGTGAGGGCGGAGGCGGATCCGGGCGAGCGTCGCTCAGCCATGCGTCCGTTCCATCGCGCGCATCTCGGAGGCGGCGAGCTCGACCGCCTCGAAGATCTTGAGGTAGCCGGTGCATCGGCAGAGATTCCCGCTCAGCGCCTCCTTGATCTGATCGCGCGAAGGAGACGGGTTGCGCTCGAGCAGCGCCTGCGCGGTGAGAAGAAAGGCCGGGGTGCAGTAGCCGCATTGAGCGGCGCCCAGATCGGCGAAGCTCTCCTGGAGCGGGTGCAGCGCGCCGCCCTGCGCCATGCCCTCGACGGTGTCCACCCGGCGCTCCGCGTATTGCACGGCGAGCGCGAGGCAGGAGAGTATCGGTGTGCCATCCACGAGCACGGTGCAGGTACCGCATTCCCCCAGCTCGCATCCGTGCTTCGTGCCGGTGAGCCCCAGCTCCTCGCGGAGCAGCTCGAGGAGCGTCTTCTGCGGGGCGAACGCCACCTCCACGCGCTCGCCGTTGACCACGAAGGCGGCGTGTGCCTTGCACTGCGACGATGCTTCGATCGAGACCAGTTCGGTCACGCGCGGCAGATGAGCGAGGGTGGCGAGCAGCGCACGGATGAAGGCAAGATAACGCTTACGCCTCGCGGACGCCCTCCGCGAATCAACGACACGCTGCCCGTAGGCTTTCCCCGGTTCGCGGCGTTACAAGGATGTGTCCACCTCTCGCCCGTGCGTCTGATGACCCGTTCCCCCCGTCGTGACCCCGAGCTCGTGGAGCTCGCCCGGGCGGGGTCGCCGGAGGCGCTCGGCGAGCTATACGCGCGACACGGCAATGCCGTGATGGCGGTGGCGTATCGCCTCACCGGATCCGCGGCGGACGCTGAGGACGTGGTGCACGACGTCTTCCTTGGGCTCCCGGAGGGTCTCGCGCGTTATGAAGAGCGCGGCACGTTCGAGAGCTGGCTCCGGCAGCTTGCCGCTCGCGTCGCACTCACCCGGCTGCGCTCCGTGTCGCGGCAGCGAGAGGTGCCGCTGGGCCAGCTCCCGCTCATCGCGAACGCCCCCAGCGCCGAGTCTCTCGGCGATCGGGTGGCGCTCGCCGCCGCGGTCGCTTCGCTTCCGCCGGCGCTGCGAGTGGTGTTCGTGCTGAAAGTGATCGAAGGATACCCCCACGCCCGTATCGCGGAGATTCTGGACATCAGCGTGGGCGCTTCGGAGGTGCGACTCGTTCGGGCGATCAAAACTCTGCGCCGCACCCTGGGAGGATCTCGATGATGTTGAATTCGCTGCCTACCGTGCTTCATCCCCGTGCACTGGCGCTGCAGCGCTTCGCCGATGGTGAAGCGCCGGACGCAGAGCGCGGTCGCGTGGCCAGCCATCTGGAGCGATGCGCGCGCTGTCGGGCCACGGTCGCCGTCACCCGCTCCCTCGCGCGCGATGCACGCGATCTCGCCGCGCCCGCCGCGCCCGCCGAACTGATCGACCGCGTGCTCCGCGATCGGGCGGCTGGACAGCGCATCATCCTGCCGAACATCGGCGCGACGGTTTCGCACTCTCCCCTTCGGCGGCGTGGGAGCATGGCGGGACTGGCGGCTGCAGCGCTCCTTCTCGCCATTCTGGTCACCCGTCGTGACGAACCGGCCGCGCTGCGACGCGTTGCCGGGGTGGGGGGCGAAGACTCCCTGCCGACGCTGCGTGGGACCCTGCTTTCGGCGGGGATGCTCACCTCGGTGGCCTACGGCCAGGACCGTCCCGCGAGCGCCGGTCGTCTGCCTCCGATCGCGATGGCGCGGAGCGAGTCTGTGCGCCCACTGCGCATGACGTACGAGCTCACCTACCGGCGCGATGGCCGCCTCACTGGCCCCGCCGCGCGGGGAGAGACGGTCATCGAGCGTGCGACCTGGGGCAGTACGCCCGCGTGGCGCGTGTCGAGCCGCTGGGAGGGACGTGCCCCCGGTGCGCCGGAAACAACGTACGTGAAGCGGGGCTCGTTCCGCCCGCTCTACCGCATCGCTCGACAGGTCGGCCCAAGCCACTACACCGTGATCCAGCATTTCTCGGGGGACAGTCTGCTCGGGGTGATGCGGAATGCGAAGCGTTCCCGGCCCATCGCGCGCGCGCTGCCGACGGAGCGCGGCCCGTTCATCGCCGGAGATGGAACCGCGGTCGTGCTGCTTCAAGCGGCGGCCGTCGGCGCGGGGTGGCGAGGGAGCGCGAGTATCGTCGGGTGGGGCGCGGCGCCGTCCGATCTCATCTACCCGCTGGAGCTCCGGCAGATTTCCGACGAACGCGTCACGGTGCCGGCCGGCACCTTCGATTGCTGGAAGATTGCGATCACCGATGGCCGGCGGGTTCAGGACGTCTGGATCCGGAAGACGGACCGACTGACCGTCATGTCCCGAGACTCGACCAGGACTCCTGGCATCCTCCAACAGGTTGTCCTTCTCTCTACCGGCGAGATTCCGTGATGCAACCACCTTTCTCTTCAGGGACCGCTCTTCTGCGTTTCCTCTTTCCGCTCATCGTCCCGAGCGTGATCGGCGCCACATCAGCGCGCGCTCAATCCCGAGAGTTTCGACTGGACGCTGGTCACTCGGATGTCGAGTTCAGAATAGGCTTTCTCGGCTCGACCGTGCGTGGCCGATTCGATGGGATTCGAGGAACGATTCTCTACGACGAGCGAGCGCCGGCGAGCTCGTCCATCACGGTGGTCATCGATGCGGCGAGCCTCAACTCGGGCTCACGTCACCGCGATGAGCACCTGAAGAGCGCGGACTTCTTCGACGCCGCGCGGTATCCCGCGATCATCTTCCAGAGCACGAGCGTGGGCAGGGAGACCGATGGATTCGCGATCACCGGCACGCTCTCTCTGCACGGTGTGACGCGAACGGTCCGCATCCCCTTTCGGGCTGTGCATCCGCCATTGGCCGACCCGCATGGCTCGACGATCATCGACTTCGCCGGAAGCGTCCGCCTGGCGCGCGACGACTTCGGTATCAGCGGGGGGAGCAGCTTCAACCCATGGTTCGACCGGCTTCGGGCGGCGACCATGGGTGACAGCGTCGACGTGTCGCTCGAGGTCGTAGCATGGGACACCGACTTCGCCCGCGAGCGGAGCGCCGAAGTGGAGGCGGCGCTGCAACGGATCGGGAAGGAGGGCGTATCGGCCACGGCTGCCCGGGCGCGCGACCTCTACGCCCGCAACCCGGCTGCGCTCAAGGATCAGGAGTGGGCGATCGATCGGATCGGGAGGGCGCTCGCCCAGCGAGGACAGCTGCCGGACGCGCTCGCCATCTTCGTGCTCGAGGCGGAGCTCTTTCCGCAGTCAGCATCGGCGCACGCGGCACTCGGTGCCGGCTACGAGGCAGTGGGGCGGAGCGAAGATGCGCGGACAGAGTACGAGCGTGCGCTCCGTCAGGACCCTCTGGAGACGCGGGCTCTGGCGCGCATGCGTCGCCTCGGCCAGACGAAATGATCGACCAACGCGCCGCCGACACTCACGTCCGGGAGATGGAGCCGGAGAAGTCCAGGCCGATCTTTCGCACGAGCTCGGCGAAGCGAAGCTCTCCGCGCACCGGGTCGCACACCGGCATGGCGACGATGATGATCAGCCAGTCCGAGTGCTCGTCGTACGCTCGCCAGAGCCACTCGAGCGCGGCTGCGTGATCGTCGAGTCCCAGGTAGACCCAGGCCACGAAGATGGCCACACCGCCGCCGCGCCTCTCGAGGATCCGGATGACCTCGCGCGCGCGCTCGGGCGAGCCCACGCGTGCGGCGACGTAGCCGTCGAGTGCTGTGAACACCGGCACGTTGGCGAGCGCCAGCGCGCTGGCGGATTGATCCGCGGCCTCCACGAGACGGCCGGTCTCCAGATACGCGATGGCGAGCCAGGCGTGCGTGGCACTGAGCTCCGGCTCCAGCGACAAAGACTGCTCGAGCACCTCGATCGCGCGCTCGTAGCGACGGGCAACCAGGTGGGCGCGCGCCACTCCGGTCGCGATCTGACGATTGAGCGGATCCAGCTCGCGCGCGATCGTCGCCTCGCCCAGGGCGTCGTGGGCCCGACCATGCGAGGCGAGCGCCAGCGCGTAGAAGTAGTGCGCATTCGCCAGCCCCGGATTGAGGTCGAGCGCGCGCTGGAACTCCCGCTCGGCGGCTGGCCAGTCCCAGTCGTAGTAGCACTTGATGGTCGCCATCGCAGCGTGGGCATCCGCCAGACGGTCGTCGAGGGCGAGCGCGCGCTCGGCCGCAGTGCGGGCCCTCTCGTATCCCTCGGCCGGAAGGAGATAGGACAGATTTGCAAGCGCGAAGTAGCAGTCCGCGACTCCGGCGAGAGGTTGCGCGTAGCTCGTGTCCTTGCGCGCAGCCTGCTCGAAGAGAGTGAGAGCTCGCCCGAGGCCCCCCCGGTTGAAGTAGTAGCGACCCTTGAGGTAGAGCTCGTACGCTTGAACGTTCGCACTGCGCCGGGTGCCGGTGGACTCACTGGCCCCCAGCAAGGTGATGCGGAGCGTGTTCACGATGGCGGTGGCGATCTCATCCTGGATGGCGAACACGTCGCGCAGCTCGCGATCGTACCGCTCCGACCAGACGTGATATCCGTCGGCCACGTTGATGAGCTGAGCCGTGATGCGCAGCTGATCGCCCGATCGACGGACGCTTCCCTCGAGCACCATCCGCACGTTCAGTTGGGCGCCGACCTTCCGCAGGTCCACCTGCTTTCCCTTGAACGCGAACGAGGATGTGCGCGCCGCCACATGGACGGTGCGGAGCCGGCTCAGCTCATTGATGATCTCCTCGGTGATGCCGTCCGAGAAATACTCGTTCTCCGGATCCGCGCTCATGTTGGTGAATGGGAGAACGGCGATCGACCTCGGGCTCGGCAGGGCTCGTGGAGTGAGCCCGGTGGCATGCCGGCTTTCAGCGTCCTGTGGAAGAGGCGCCCGAGTCGCGGGTGGAGCGTCGCCCAGCGCGCGCGCCATCTCCGCGCCGGTGGCGAAGCGATCAACCGGCGCGCGGGCCAGTGCGGTCTCGACCGCCTGCTGGATCTCTGCCGGGACATCATCGCGGATGTCGCGGATCGACGGTACGGGCGACGTAAACCGCTTCGCGATCATCGCCTGTACCGTCGGTGCGTGAAAGGGTGTTGTGCCGGTGAGCATCTCGAACAGCACGATGCCGAGGCTGTAGATGTCGCTCCGCCCATCGAGATGGGCTTCTCCCGCCGCCTGTTCGAGGCTCATGTACGCCGGCGTCCCGACGGCGATGCCGGAGTGCGTGATCTGGGAGCCGACGGCTGCGCTCACCATCTTGCCGATCCCGAAATCGGCGACCAGGGCGTGCGAGTGGGAGAGCAGGATGTTCTCGGGCTTGATGTCGCGATGGACGACCCCCCGCTGGTGGGCGTAGTCCAGCGCATCCGCGACCTCGCGCCCGATGCGCAACGCGGATGCCACCGGCAGCCGTCCGTCTCGATCCAGCCGCTCGCGGAGGGTCTCTCCGTCAACGTATGGCATGACATAGTAGAGGATGCCATCCGCGTCACCCGAATCGTGCAGCGGCAGGATGTGCGGGTGGGTGAGGCTGGCCGCCAGCTCGATCTCCCGCAGGAAGCGTTCGCCCCCGAGCGCGTACGCGATCTCGGGCAGCAGCACCTTGATCGCGACTGGTCGGTGGTGCTTGCGGTCTTCGGCGAGAAAGACGGTCGACATCCCGCCGCGACCGAGCTCGCGGTCGATCGAGTACGACGTGGCGAGCGCGAGCTGCAGCCGGGCTCGGAGGTCCGTCATCGCACGAGCCGGGCGGCACCCATGGCGGTAACATAGGCCGGCCCGCAAAGGCCGGGAAGCGCCAGCCGGCGCTTCTGGAGGAGATCCTCTCCGACCTCGTCGCTACTTCGTGTCTATCCCGAACTTCAGGCTGATGATCTTCTGTGCTGGAGTGCCGACCTTGCTGTTCTCCCCCAGATAGTCGAAGCCGATGCCGGTGCGGTACAGGTGGGCGGAGCGGAGCGGAAAGATCATGGAGAGATCGGCGCCCACTCCATACGCACCGCCTTTGACGTCAAAACCCAGTACGTCGGCGCGCCTACGCAGGCTCTCATAATCGAGCTGGAGCCCGAGACGAAGCCCGCCTCGGGTGCGCCAGTCCGGGTTGATGTTGTACTGGATGCCCGGCTGCAGTTTGACGCTGCGAAAGCTGTTGCCCTCGTTGCTCAGCATGCGGATGTCCACGGTGCCGCCCACGAGGAGCCGGCTGTCGGGGGCAGCGGGAAAGTAGATGCCGACGAACTCGCTCGGCAGGTCGAATGTCGTGACCGACGACGACCCTCGCAGGACGCTCGCGCCAAGGCGAGTGTGCTGCAGGCCGAAGCCGATGCTGATCTGGAACGGGAGGCGTTTCGCCGGCGTCGAAGGCCTGTCGCCCAGGTACATGGTTGTTCCGAACGCGAGACCGTACGCGTTCTCCGCCGGAACGCGCCTGTCCGCAGTGGCGAACGTGTGCTGGTAAAGGGCGCGAGTGCGGAAACCCAGCGCCTCGGAGTACCGATACTCGACGCCGAGTTGGCCCTCGAGCCCACGCAGCGTCTCGCTCGACGCATCTGATTCGCCTACCGACGAGGCTCGCTCATAGGTGAAGTATCCGCCCGCACCCAGGAAGGGACGGATGGCGCTCAGGGTGCTGGGGAAGTAGGTGAACGAGCCGCCGGACGTGAGGATCGCGAAGGACGCTCCACCGCGAGTCTCATACTGCACCGCGAGCGGAATCTCGAGCTGCAAGGACGGCGAGAGCTGGTACTCGATGCGCAACCGCTGCATCGGAAGGCGGAACAACGTCGTGGTGCTGGGGGAGAGGTCAACCGAGAACTTTGACCAGAGGAGCGACGCATCCATCCCGATCCCCCAGCCACCGGCGGGAGGAACGGCCATCGCGGTCGAGGACGCAGCCCGCGGTGCGTGGGGGACAGTGACGTCCACCTGCTGGGCCCGGCCGGTCGCCGGGAGCAGCGCGGTGAAAGACAGGAGGCACGGGGTCACGAGCCGGCGCGCGACAGGCGATGACGCTCGCGAGGTCCGGCGGGGCGTCCGCGTCATGATGGCCTCGGGTGAAGAGGGCGACATCGGCCGTCGCAGGAGATGGCCGGCGGCGCGTCGGTGCTGCGGCGAGCTGCTACTCGTAGCGCAGCGCCTGGATGGGGTCGAGCTGCGCCGCGCGCCGCGCCGGCCACACGCCGAAGACGATGCCCACCGCGGCCGAGAAGACGAACGCAAGGATGATCGACGGAAGCGACACCTCGGTGTTCCAGCTCATCCCCTTGTTCAGTCCGACCGCGCCGCCGGCGCCGAGCAGGATCCCCACGATCCCGCCGAGCAGGCAGAGAACGACTGCCTCGATCAGGAACTGGAGGAGGATGTTGATCCGCGTCGCCCCGAGCGCCTTGCGAATGCCGATCTCCTTGGTGCGCTCCGTCACCGAGACCAACATGATGTTCATGATGCCGATGCCGCCGACCAGCAGACTCACGGCCGCGATGCCGGCGAGCAGATAGGTGAAGACCTTCGTCGTCTCCGCGAACGTGCCGAGGAAGTCCGCCTGGTTGCGGATGACGAAGTCGTCGTCCTTCCCGGCCCGCAGCCGATGCTCACGACGGAGGATCTTCTGGAGCTCGGCCATGGCATCGGGGATCTTCGTCTCGTTGACGGCCAGCACGTTGATCGAGCGCAGGCGGTCGGTGCCGAACGCACGGAAGCGCGCCGTCTGCACCGGGATCAGCACCTGATCGTCGGGATTGAAGAATCCGCTGCCCTGGCCCTTCGAGGCGAGCACCCCGATGACCTCGAACTGGATTCCGCGGATGCGCACCTGCTCGCCGATGATGCCTTCCGGGTTATCGACGCCGAGGTTGTCCATGACCGCCTGGCCCAGCACCGCCACCCGCTTCCGCGCCTGGTCCTCGCCACTGGTGAACATCCGGCCGGCGCGGAGCGTGAACTTGCGCACCTCCAGATAGTTCGAGCTGGTTCCAACGATCTGGGTGTTGGTGTTCTTGTTCATGTATTGCAGCTGGAGCTGGCGCGACATCTCGGGCTGGACCGCCGTGATCACGGTGGCACGCTCCTCGATGGCCCGCGCATCGTCCAGCGTCATCTTCTGTTGATCGGTCTGGCGAACTCCGCCCACGCCAACTGCCTGACCCGGCTGCACGCTCAACAGGGTCGTTCCGAGCGACGCGATCCGGTCCTGCACGGATTTCTGCGCGCCGTTGCCGAGCGCGACCATCGCGATCACCGCCGCCACGCCGATGACGATGCCGAGCATCGTAAGCATCGAGCGCAGCTTGTTGGCGCGGAGCGCGCCGAGCGCGACGGTGAGGATCTCACCGAGCAACATGTTACGGACGAGGTGCGGTCGGACGTGGAGTTGCGGCGCCCGCTGCGCCACCCTGCCTCTGCATTCCCGGCACGCCGCCACCGGTCATCCCCTTGAACCGATCCAGGTTCTGCTGGCGCTGCGCCTGCAGGGTGGCCGCCGCGAGCATCGCGACCTGCTCTCCCTCCTTGATCCCGCTCACGACTTCCGTGTAGTCGAAGTTCGCGACGCCGAGCCGGACGATGCGGGGTGTATACGTGCCGTTCTCGGCGACGAAGACGAGCCCGGAGCGGCTACGGCCGCGCGGCGCTCCGCTGATCTCGGGGGTGCCGGCCTGGGTGGGCGAGCCGCCCTGCCTTACCGTGACAGCGCCGCTCTGGCGCGTCATGGTGCCCGCACCCTGTGGCTGGGCGCGCCGACAGGCGCTGGCCACCATGGGATCGATGCCCAGATCGCCGTACACCTTCTGCATGATCGGAAAGATCGCCTGGCGGTCGGCCTGCCCGCTCATCATCAGAGTTCGGAGCGAGTCGAGGGTGGCTTGAGCCGCCGGCTTCCTGGCGAGCACGGCCGCGATCCGAGCGCACTGCTCAGGGGTGACAGCGGGCATCTGAGAGCCCGAGCCTTTCGGCGAGGGCGCTTGGGCGCCTTGCTCAGGCGCGAGCGCGACCTCGCCCCGTGAGATGATCACCTGTGCTGGCGCCCCTGCTCCGGGTGCCCGCGCCGGACCGCCCTGGCCGCCGCCCATCGAGAACTGCTCCTGCATCTTCTTCTGGACGGCCGCCGGGTCCAGCCCGAGCGCGACCGCCGCCACTATCGCCTCGCGCGGGTTCCGGATGGCGTCGTTCGGAATGGCCAGCACGTTGTCTCGCTCCTCGACCAGAACCGACACCTCGCCGTTCATCCCGGGCATGAGCAGCCGGTCGCGATTCGAGACGCTCACCAGTACGGGAAACATGGTGACGCTCTGCTGGACGACCGCCTGCGGCTCGATCTTCTCGACCGTGCCCTGGAATCGGCGATCGGGGAAGGCATCGACGGTGATCGTGGCGATCTGGCCGGGCTGCACCTGGCCGATGTCGGTCTCGTTCACGAGCGCACGAACGCGCACCTTCTCGAGGTCGGCCATCTTGAGCAGCGTTGTCCCGCCGCCGAACGCCCCGGTGGCCGACGTGATCACTTGCCCGAGCGCGACATCCTTCTCGATCACCGTGCCCGTGACCGGGGCGCGCACCGTCGCGTCCTCGAGCCGTTGCTTCGCCAGGTCCAGCGACGCCCGCGAGCGCACGAGCTGCGCCTGGGCGTTGGCCGACGTCAGCGTGGTCGTCTCGTGCTCCTGGGCGGTGATGATGCGCTGCGAGAAGAGGTCGTCGCTGCGCTTTTTCTGCGACTCCGCCACGGCCACGCTCGCTTCGGCGGCCCGCACGTCGGCTGCGGCCTGCTCGTACTGGTTCTTCACGTCGCGGGTGTCCACCTGCACCATCAAGTCGCCCGGCTTCACCTGCGTACCCGTCTCGACCGGCATCTGTACGATCTGTCCGCCCGCCTTGGATTTGACCTCCACGACGTTGATCGGCTCGACGACGCCGGTTGCCTCCGCGCTGACGATGATGTTCTGGCGCGACGCCGCCACGGTCTGAACTTTCGCCTTCTCGCCCTTGGCCTTGTTGCAGCCGGCGACGAGGACCGCGAGTGCGGCGATGACCAGCGGAACGGCGGGCCAGCGGCGGGCAGATGGTGCTGTCATGGGTTCATCCGGGGTCTCAGAGAGGACGGCCGATGAGCGCTTCGAGCTGCGCTTTGGCCACCCGATAGTCGTAACGCGCCTGGATCAGCGCGGCTCGCGCCTGATTGAGCGTCGTCTGTGAATTCAGGACGTCGAGCAGCGTCGATGCGCCAACGGCGTATCGCTGCTGCTGCACGCGCAGGTCCTCTTCCGCCGCCGCGACCGAAGCGAGCTGGATGGATACACGCTGCTGAGCCGTGTGCAGCGAGCCGAGGTTCTGCACCAGTGTCTGCTGGGCGGCCAGCCGGGCGTCGCGAAGTGACGCCTCGGCATTCGCCGCGGCGACATCGGCCTGGACCCGCGCCTGCTCGCGCTGAAACTGATTGAAGATCGGGTAGCTCAGTGTGAAGCGGAGAGAGTTGGCGTAGTTGAACGGATTCGAGAGACCGTAGGCGATGTCGGAGCCCGAGCCGGAGAGTCCGTACGAGAGATCGAGAGAGGGCAGGTATGGTGTACGCGCCGCCCGGGCGAAGGAGCGGGCCGCGATCTGTTGCGCCTCTGCCTGGTGCACCGCCGGTCCGCTCGCCGCGAGAGCGGCCAGCGCCACGCTGTCGGTCGCGACGGTCGCCAGCCCGACAGTGTCGGTGGAGCTGGCAGTGACCTGGAAGGGCGACGCCACGAGCCGGGTCAGCGCCGCGTTGGCCGCGGTGAGATTGTTCCGGGCCGTGAGCAAGGCGAGCTGGGCGTTCCCGATCGCGATCACCGAGCGCAGGGAGTCCGAGCGGGTCGCGGCACCGGCCGCCACCCGCGCGTTCGCCTGTTTGAGCTGTTCCTGCGCTTGCTGGAGCTGGGCCAGCGCCGCGCCCTCGGACTCGCGCGCGGCGAGGGCGTTGAAGAAGGCCTGCTGGACGGTGAGCGCGACGGTGAAGCGCTGCGTCACCTCGTTGGCCTCGGCGGCACCGACGTTGGCCTTCGCCGCGCCGATGTTGTAGAACCGGCGGCCGCCATCGAAGAGGTTCACGTTCGAGGAGATGCCGTCCGTCGACGCCCAGTTGGGAAGGTTCACGAGACGTCCGTTCTCCACCCGTCCGCCGGTCGGGCTCACGTACGAGCGAACGGCGTTCACGCTCAGGTTCGGGATGAACGCGGCGTACGACGCGCGAACCGCCTCGCTCGAGGTCTCGAGCTGTCCGCGCGCCGCGACCGCGAGGGGTGCGTAGCGCTGGGCGAGCCGGATTGCCTCGTCGAGGCTGATCGGCCGAGCGGAGCTGTCGGCCACCTGGCCGGCGAGAAGCGCCGGGACCAGGAGCGCGAGCAGGAGCGCCTTCATCTCCTCTCCTGCTCCCGCGGCGAATCGAGCAGCTTCTGGAAGCGCTCCCGTTGACCGGCATCGAGCAGCTTGCGGATGTCCGAGCGCGCCCGGTCGCGCGCCGAGTCGAGCCGAGGGCGCATGGGATCCATGATGGCCGTCATCTCGTGATGACGCCGGTCCAGGATGCTGTCCACGGCGAGCCGCTGCGCGGACGTGAGGCCGAGATCATCGGCGAGCCTCTTGCGCATCGCGACGCGATCGCCACGTTGGCGACAATACGCGTCGCGGCCGAGCACGCGATCCGCGGTGAAGCCGAGCGCTCCTCCCACCAGCAGCGCGCCGAGCAGGAAGGACAGCGCGAGACTCTTCGAGCGTTGCATTCCCACTCCTCAGGGTGCGGTGACGTAGCGCAGGGTCGCTTCCCGGCCGGGAAGTCCCGTGGTTTCTGTGGCCAGCTGCAGCGAGAGCGTTCGCGGTGTCTCGATGATCGTGCGGTACGCCAGCTCCGCCTCGCTCCGGCGAGCCCGTCCCAGCGCCAGACCGACGATGAGCGCGGTGAAACCCGCCGCGATCAGGCCGCCGCGCACCCACTCGCGAAAGGGCTGCCACCACTGCTCGTCCTCGGCCGCTATGCGGCTCATGATGCGCGCCGCGAGCCGGTCCCAGTAGCCCGGCTCCAGCGGCGCCTGGTAGACGCTCCGCAGTGTCCGCGTCACCTCGTCGTCGCGTCCCTCCGCACCAATCCGCAGCTCATCGCTCATCGTTCACTCCGTAAGTCGCCCAGCACGCGGCGCAGGGCGACGCGCGCGTGATGCAGGTCCGACCGCGCGGTTCCCTCTGGCATGCCGATCATGTCCCCGATCTCGGCGTGCGTGAATCCTTCCACATCGTGCAGGATGATCACGGACCGCTGTCGATCGCTGAGCCCCGCCAACCCTTCTCCCAGGCGCCTTCGCAGCTCGTCCGACTCGGCCGGGTCACGGAACGGCATCGAGATCGAATCCGGCAGCGAGTCTGCGTCACGCACTTTTCGCCTCCGCCCCACATCCAGGGCCGCATTCGCCACAATCCGGTGCAGCCAGGCCCCGAACGGCTGCTCCGGCCGAAAGCGGTCGAGCGCACGATAGGCGTGCAGGAAGGCATCTTGCACCGCGTCCTCCGCATCCTCGTGCGTCCCGACGATCGCCCGGGCCACGGCGTATGCCCGCTGCTGATGGGTACGCACGAGTCGCTCGAACGCCTCGCGGCTTCCGCGCTGAGCGGCGAGCACGACCTCCCGCTCGTCAGCGCGTGGGCCCGTCATCGCCGAGCCACTGATCTCTCGTGTCATCAACGCGCCGCTTCCCCCGAACGTTGAGTGGGTGTCTCAGCCCCCGCTCGGCTGGCCGGCCAGACCGAGCGCACCGGCTGAGCCGCGCATCGCCTCGATCACGAACTGGATGTGCTCGTCGAGATCCACGGCGAGCTCCTGGGCGCCGAGGGTGACGTCTTCCCGACTCACCCCGCGGGCGAACGCCCGGTCCTTCATCTTCTTTCGTACCGAGCGCGCATCCACCTCATGCACGCTCCGCGACGGGCGCACGAGCGCGGTGGCGGTGATGAGGCCCGTCAGCTCGTCCACCGCGAACAGAGCCCGGGCCATCGGTGTGTCACGGGGGATGCCTGAATAGGTTGCATGCCCCAGAATCGCACGGAGGACATCCTCGGGATATCCCCGGCCCCGCAGCACCCTCACGCCCTCGGCCGGATGCTCGTCCGTCGGCGAGTGCGCCTCATTGGGCCACCGCTCGTAATCGAAGTCGTGCACGAGCCCGGCGAGGCCCCACCGATCCGGATCCTCGCCGAATCGAACGGCGTAGGAGCGCATCGCGCACTCGACGGCGAGCATGTGCTTGCGCAGCGACTCGCTCGCCGTGTACTCGTGAACGAGGGCGAGGGCGTCCGCTCGCGAAGGTAGCGCACTCTCGGTCATCGCAGGTCGTAGCGGAAGGGTCGGGAGCCGGTGCGGAGGGAACATAGCACCGGAATGGCGACCGGTGAACTCGGTGACCTCACCACGCTCAATGCACCGGTCCCAGCGACCCGCGTCCCTTGCCGGTCTTGAACAGCAGCAGCAGCGGGAGACCGGCGATGAGGACCATGCCGCTGATGAGATAGATCCGCGAGAAAGCGAGCACGCTCGCCTGCCCAGCGATCTGGTGGTCGATCACTGCGAGCGCCCGCTGCTTCGCCGTGATCGCATCGGCGCCACGCGCCACGAAGCCGCGCACGAGAATGCCGAGGCGGGCTTGGGTATCCGGGCTGTACAGCTCGACGTGATCGGCCAGCACCGCCTTCTCGGTGCGCATGAAGCGGCCGAGCAGCGTCGCCATGATGGCGATGCCCAGCGAGCCCCCGAGCTGGCGCATCAGGTTGAACATCCCCGTGCCCTGCGCCAGATCCTTCACCGGGAGCTCCGCCATCGACGCGTTGGTGAGCGGAACGAAGATCAATCCCAGTCCCACCCCGCGAAGGATGAGGGGCCAGAACAGGTCATGGGCTCCCGTGTCCAGGGTGAGCCGGGAGAGCTTGAGCATCGAGAGCAGGAAGAGCAGCGAGCCGGCGGGAATGGTGTAGCGGGCATCGAGGCGGCCGGCATTTCGTCCCACCACCGCCATCGTCGCCGCCGACGCGAGCGCGCCCGGAAGGATGACCTTGCCGGTCTGCCACGCGGTGAAGCCGTGCAGCTGCTGCAGAAAGACCGGAAGGATGAACACCGATCCGTAGAGCGCGAGGCCCAGCGCCAGCGCGTAGCTCACGCCGGCGGTCAGCTGGCGGCTCTTGAGGACGCGAAAATTGATGATCGGCTCGTCGATCGTCAGCTCTCGCCAGATCAGCGCGATCCCCGAAACGATGGAGACGATCAGCAGCGCGGTGACGAAGCGCGAGTCGAACCAGTCGTAGCGCTCCCCGCGCTCGAGCATCCACTGCAGGGATCCCACGCAGAGCGCGAGCAGGACGACACCCAGAAAGTCGATCGTGTCGGCGCGCTCCTGATGCGCGGCGTTGCGCACATAGGTCACGACCATGATTCCGGCGAGAATGCCGAGAGGGACGTTGATGTAGAAGATCCAGGGCCAGCTGTACCCGTCGACGATGTAGCCGCCGAGCGTCGGCCCGAGCGTCGGCCCGACCATCACCCCCACACCGAAGATGGCCTGGCCTATCCCCACTTCCTCGGGTGGAAACGCCTCGAACAGCGTGGACTGCGCGGTCGAGAGCAGCGCGCCGCCGCCAATGC
The DNA here is from genome assembly GCA_030948255.1 of Gemmatimonadota bacterium. Taxonomy (GTDB): domain Bacteria; phylum Gemmatimonadota; class Gemmatimonadetes; order Gemmatimonadales; family Gemmatimonadaceae; genus JALZAQ01. The sequence continues at coordinate 10,519 of JALZAQ010000012.1, read as the reverse complement.
CCTGGATCACCCGCCAGAATACGAGCCCCCAGAGCGATGTCGCCGCGCCACAGAAGAACGACGACAGGACGAACAGAGCGATCGAGCCAGCCAGATAGCGGCGACGTCCGAAATACGCGGACAGCCACCCCGACATCGGGATCACGATCACGTTCGCGACGATGTAGCCGGTGGACACCCACGCGATCTCATCGAGCGTCGCGCCGAGGTTGCCCATCATGTGGGGGATGGCGACGTTGACGATCGAGGTGTCGATCAGCTCGAGCATCGCCGCGAGCGTCACCGCGGCCGCGATCAGGTACTTGTGGGCGTAACGGTCCTCACCCGCGGACGCGACGAGCGCCCGAGCCGGAAGAGCAGTGGACGCCACGGCGGTCAGCGCGTGTGCACGTGGGCGTCCACCGACATGCCGGGGCGAAGCGGACGATCAGCGCCACATCCCCGGGTCACCGCGATACGCACCGGGACGCGCTGAACGATCTTGGTGAAGTTGCCGGTGGCGTTGTCCGGAGGCAGAAGCGCGAACTTGGCGCCGGTCGCCGCGCTGAGACTCTCCACCTTTCCCTCGGCCAGGCATCCCCCGTAGGCGTCGACGTCGATGTCCACCTTCTGACCGACGCGAATCGACGACAGCTGCGTCTCCTTGAAATTCGCCGTCACCCAGCTCCCGGTGTCCGAGACGATGGAGAGCAGGGGCTGTCCCGGCTGAACGAGCTGGCCCACTTCGACCTGCTTGCGTGAGATCAGCCCCGAGGTCGGCGCGGCGATGGTCGCGTAGCTGAGCTGGAGTCGCGCGTTCTCCACCGCCACCTGCGCGGAGCTCAATCGGGCCTGAGCGAGCCGCACTCCGGCTTGCGCGCTGGCGACGGTTGCGCCAGCGGCGGACGACTGTCGCTGCACCGCCTGCAGATTCGCGGCGGACGCTTCGGCGTTCGCGCGCGCGGCGTCGAGCTGCTGCTGCGACACGATCTGCTGGCTCGCCAGCTCCTGCATCCGGCGGTAGTCGGCCAGCGCCCGCTCCTGGTTTGCGCGCGCGGCCGTGATCTGGGCGCCGACTACGGCCTCCTGGCTGGATGCGCCAGCCACCTGCGCGGCGGCCTGTCCCACCATTCCGCTGCCGCCGGCGGCAGCGCGCGCCGCCGCAAGGTCAGCCACGGCCGACGCGAGTCGCACGCTGTACTCCGCACTGTCGAGCCTCACCAGAAGCTGCCCCTCGGTGACGTGCTGGTTCTCGTCCACCGCTGCGGCCGACACGTAGCCGCCCACCTTGGCGAGCACGGGGATGATGTGTCCGTCCACCTGGGCGTTGTCGGTGGACTCGTGGCCGCGCGAGTAGAGGTACTTCTTCACGCCCCAGACGAGTGCGAGCAGCAGAAAAACGCCCAGGATAGGGAAGACGAAGCGCTTCTTGGAGCTGCTCGGAGCCGCCGCGTTGGTGGTACGCGGCTGCTCGTCGAGAGGGTCTGCGGCGGTGTGGTCGATGGCGGTGGCCATGGTCTCAGTCCTGACGTTCGCGAGTCGTGGTGAGTGCTGAACGTTGATGGTGATTGTCGAGTGCCAGCGGGTTACGGAAGGGACGTGATGCCGCCCTCGGCGCGCGCCAACTCGATGCGTGCCGACTGATAGGCGGTGAGGGCGTCGACGACGAGGGTGCGCGCGGCGTTGAGCGAGAGCGACGCGGTGATCACGTCCGCGTTTCCGGCCACGCCGGCGCGAAAGCGCTCCTGGGCCTGCGCGAGCTCCTGCCGGGCGAGCCGCAGTCGCTCGCTCGCGGCCCCGAGCTGCTCCCGGCCCGACGCGAGATCGAGCAGCGCTCCGCGCACGTCGGTCGCCACCTGCTCCCGGAGGTCGCGGCGCCGAGCGTCGATCTCCCGCGCGAGCGCCTCCTGCTCGGCCACGCGTCCCTCGCGTCGAAAGCCGTCGAAGAGAGGCAGGGAGAGCTGCAGACCCCAATCGTAGGTGCGCAACAGTCGCGTGTAGCCGAGACCGATCCACCCCTCGTCCCCGAAGAGGGCAATCGTAGGGAGGCGCTCGGCGCGGATCGCCTTGATCCCGACCTCGGCCGCGCGGAGCTGCTCGTCGGCGGCGCGCAGATCGGGGCGATTGCGCAGTGCGAGGGAGACGGCCTGGCTCTCGCCGGGCATACTGTCAGCGGCCGGAAACGCGAGCGTGTCGGCAAGGAGGAGAGGGGCGTCGAGGGGCAGCCCGAGCGCGTGCACGAGATCGAGCTGGGAGCGGTCGCGCTCGTTGCGGGCGACGATCAGCTGCGCGCGGGTGCCGGAGAGCTGCGCCTGGGCGCGCGTGACATCGAGGCCCACGCCGACCCCCGCTCGCAGCTGGGCGCGGGCGATGGCGACCAGGGAGTCCGCGAGCACGGAATCGGCGATCCGCGCCGAGAGCTGTGCGCGCGCGCGGGCGGCGCGCACGTACGCGCCCGCGGCGGTGGCTGCCGCCTGCTCGGCGATGCTGGACGCCTCGGTGCGGATGGCGAGGGCGCTCGCCCGGGCGCTGCGTACGCGCTGGAAGGCCCCGGCGTCGAAGAGCGTCTGCGACCCACGGGCTCGCAGGTCGACCGTGTTCACCGGACCGACGACGGCGCCGCCGGGCGGAAATCCCGGGAAGGGAATGCCGAAGGTCGCTGTGTTGAAGGTCCGGCCTGCTTGAAGATCGGATGCCGAGAGAGAGGGAAGTAGCTCCGCGCGGCGCTGCGTGACGCGCGCATCGGCCTGGTCGGCGCGCGCGATGGCGCTCAGGGCAAGCACGCCGCGCCGCGCCGCGATGCGCGCGGCCTCGCCGATGGTGATGGGCCGAGCGGGCACGCTGTCTCGCTGAGCGGCGGCCGGTAGGGCTGTCGCGCCGTAGAGGACGGCGCCGGCCGCCAATTGGCGGAAGAGACCCGAACGGGATGTCATGAGCATGATCTCAGGCACCGGTCGCATCCGGAAGTGCGGTGCGGTCGGACTCCGGAAGGAGAGCGTGGAGGTAGAAGTCGAGGACCTGATCGATGCACTGGTCGTCGGTGGTGTCGATGAGCCCCGGATGTCGCATCACCGCGCGCCGGCTGCACCAGAGGGCATGGCTCACCATCATGGAGCCGAGCATGCGGGCGGCGACGACTGGGTCGGTCGGGCGGAATTCGCCGCGCTCCATTCCCCGGCGCAGGATCTGGGCGACGAGCGCCATGGCGCGCGCAATGACCTCGCGGGAGTAGAAATCGGCGAGGTCCGGGAACTGGTGCAGCTCGCCGTGGACGAGGCGGTAGATGATCTCGAATACCGGCGAGCGCAGGAACGACCAGTACTCCTGCACATAGCGCAGAAGCTGGGCGCGGGCGGAGCCCTCGGCGATCTCGTGCTCGCCCCGCTCGATCTCGCGGATGACCGTCTGTCGGATCATCTCGCGAAAGAGCTCTTCCTTGTTGGGGAAGTAGAGGTAGATGGTGCCCTTGGAGACGCCGGCGCGGCGGGCGATATCCTCGAGCCTGGCGGCAGCGAGGCCTCGCTCGCCGAACACCTCGAGCGCGGCGCGGATGATCTGGCCCGGCCGTTCTTCCGGGAGGCGGCGCCAGCGGGGCTCTTGTACAGCGGGACCAGACATGGAGTTACTGACCAGTCAGTAAGAAAACCTTACTTACTCAAAGGTCAGTAATATCTCAGGCCGGACCAGGAAGTCAAGGCCCACCTGCCTACTTCGTCGCGCTGGCTTCCGCCTCCGGGCCGGACACGCGATTCGTCACTGCCACGATCGTCGTCACCATCACCAGCAGAAAGATCACAGCCACAATCAGGCCTGTGATCCCGGCGCCTTTGTCTTCGGGCTGGGGAGCTGCCATCGCGGGATCCTCGTGCTGAAAAGGGCAGTTGGAGATCGCTACTCGACGCGAACGGACGTCATGCTGTCGCTCTGCTTGATCTGCTTCATGATGTCCAGTCCGTCGGTGATCTTGCCGAACACCGTGTGCACGCCGTTCAGATGCCGAGTGTTCTGCTCGCTCAGCACCATGAAGAACTGGCTCCCGCCGGTATCCTTCCCGGCGTGCGCCATCGAGAGAGCGCCCACCTCGTGCATCCGCGGATTGTTCGCGGTCTCGCACTTGATCGTCCAGCCCGGTCCGCCCGTTCCGACCGGCCCCTTCGCGTGCACCCCACCCTTGGAGTAGGGATCGCCGCCCTGCACGACGAAATCGGGGAGCACCCGGTGGAATTTCACCCCATCGTAGAAGCCCGAGTTCGCCAGCTTCTCGAAGTTCTCCACCGTTTTCGGCGCATCCTTGTCGTACAGCTCCGCGACGATCCGTCCGCGGTTCGTCTCGAAGATCGCTTTTTTCGCCACTCTGCCTCCTGGAGGATCCGGCGCGGCACGGGCGCCGCTCCGACAGCGTGAACGCTAACATCTCCCTCCGCCTGGCTCTAGGGCACGGCGTCGGGGGAAAAGATCAACGGCGGCCGCGGATGATCGCGGCGAAGGGCGACGCGGATCGCTCCGTGGTGGGGGCCGGGTGCCGAGCAGAGGGGCAGGACTTGGGGGAAGGGCAACCCCCTCATGCAGTCGTTTTATCGGCGTCCACCCGCGCTCATCCTCGGCCGCTTTTGCCCTTCTCGTCTTCCGCTCTCCCGCGGGAATCCGCGCGGGGGGGACAGGATATGGGGGAAGGGGCGACGCCGCTGGTGTCGCATTCCCCTCAACGACGGATCGGATGAGAGGACCATCTGCGACACAATCTGCTCAGTCCACCTCGCGAGTGCCGAGCGCGTAGATCACCTCCCACTCGTCGGGCGACACCGGCTGCACGGAGAGGCGGCTCCCCTTCTGCAACAGCACCATGCGCTGCAGCTCCGGGAGAAGTCTCAGCTCGGACAGCGTGATCGGGCGACGGAAGGCCCGGCGCGCCTTGATGTCCACCGCGTACCAGACGGGGGATGCGGGATCACTCTTGGGGTCGAACTGCTCCGACTTCCGATCGAAGGCGGTCGGGTCCGGATAGCCGGCACGCATCACCTCCGCGACTCCTATGATCGCCGGCGGCACCGCGCTGGAGTGATAGAAGAAGACCAGATCCCCTTTCTGCATCATGTCCCGGAGGAGATTTCGCGCCTGGTAGTTTCGCACGCCCTCCCACGCCGTCGTGCGCTCGGGAGCGCTCCACAGGTCATCCCAGGAAAACGAGTCAGGCTCGGACTTTACCAGCCAGTAGCGGCGAACGCGCATCGATAATCTCGCGGAATGAGGCTCAGACCCGAGACGACGGGCAGATATCGCTCAGCGTGCACAGCTCGCACCTGGGGCTCCGAGCCTCGCAGATAGCGCGGCCGTGAAAGATGAAGAGATGCGAAAGCAGCGCCCACAGCCGGCGCGGCACCAGGGGCATGAGATCCCGCTCGATCTTCACCGGGTCGCTCTCGCGCGTCAGCCCGAGTCGGGCACTCACGCGCGCGACGTGCGTGTCCACGACCACCCCCTCGTTCTTCCCGAAGGCGTTGCCGAGGATGACGTTGGCCGTCTTGCGCCCCACCCCGGGCAACTGGGTGAGCTCCTCCATGCTCGACGGCACGGAGCCGCCATGTCGATCGCCGATCGCGGCGCCCATGCCGATGAGGCTCCTCGCCTTGTTGCGGAAGAACCCCGTGCTCCGGATGTCCTCCTCCAGCTCCGACGATGACGCGTTGGCGTAGTGCTCCGCGCTCGGATACTTGGAGAACAGTGCCGGCGTCACGAGGTTCACGCGGACGTCCGTGCACTGCGCGCTGAGAATCGTGGCCACCAGGAGCTCGAGGGGCGAGCGGTGGTCGAGCGAACAGCGCGCGTCCGGATACGCCTTCCGGAGTCGGCGGACGATTTCGGCCGCCCGCTCCGCCAAGGCGGCGGCGCGCTTGGAGATCGCCGGAGAGCGACGGCCTGCCTTCGACGGCGTCACCCGTGTCCCCCGTTCAGGCGCTCTCGCGCACCCTGCACGATCTCGTCGGCCTCTCTCGTGTTCAGCACATCCCCGGCTTCGAGCCATCCCTTGCGGGCAATGCCGATGCCGAACTCCACGTTGTCCAGTCCGTTCGGGGAGTGCGCGTCGGGGCCGATCTCGATCGCCACCCCACGCTCCTTCGCCACTCGGCAAAGGCGCCAATCGAGGTCGAGTCGATGCGGATCGGCGTTGAGCTCGATCGCCACCCGACGCTCCGCCGCCTTGTCGATGATCGCGCTCATGTCGATCGCATATGGCTCGCGGCTGAGCAGCAGACGGCCGGTGGGATGGCCGAGGATCGTGAGATGCGGGCTGTCGAGAGCGGCCAGCACGCGCTCCGTCATCGCGACCTCGCCCAGGCCGAAGCGCGAGTGCACGGAGCCGATGACGTAATCGAAGCGATCGAGCAGATCCGGCTCGTAATCAATGCGTCCATCCAGGAGGATGTCGGCCTCGATCCCCTTCAACACCCGAAAGCGTGCGAGGGTCTCGTTCAGCCGATCGATCTCTTCATGCTGTTCCCGGACGCGATCGGGCGACAGTCCCCCGGCGTAGAACGCGGACTGCGAGTGATCGGAGATCCCGAGATAGCTCCAACCCCTGTCCTGGGCTGCTGACGCCATCTGGGCGATCGTGGCCTTCCCGTCCGAGTAGTCGGAATGGCAGTGCAGCACTCCGCGGAGGTCGCGATCGCGTATCAGCGTCGGGAGCTGCCCGCCGACCGCGGCGTCCACCTCCCCCAGTCCCTCGCGGAGCTCGGGCTCGACGTACTCCATCCCCAGTGCCCGATAGAGACCTCCCTCCTCCTCCGTCGGCACGGTAAGCCCGTTCGCGCCACGAAGGACCTCGTCGGAGATGGTCATGCCGCGCGCCGCGGCGTGCCGGCGCACATCCCGCTCGTGCTCCTCGCTCCCGGTCGCCCGCCAGAGAGCGATGCCGAACTGCGGGGGCTCGACGCAGCGCAACTCCATCCGGATGCCATCCACGAAGGTGATCGAGACGGCGCCACTCCCGATCCCGGTCGCCTCGCGTACTCCCGCCATCCGAGCGAAGTCGCCTGCGACCGCAGCCGGACTCGTCGCGCACACCGCGACCAGCACCAACTCTCGGACGATCTCGCGTTTGCGACGGAGCGCGCCCGCGACCTCCACCCGGCGGATTCCGGGGTGCTGGCGCACCATCGCTGCGAGCTGCTCGCCTTCGGCGCGGGCCCGCGGATAGAGCACGTACTCGCCGGTGGAGCGCAGATACTGTATCCCCTTGAGGATCTTCTCGGCGGTCTTCCCCCCGAACCGGGGGAGGGCAGCGAGACGCCCATCCCGGGCCGCAGCTTCCAGCCCCTCCACGGACGTGACGCCCAGCTCCTGGTGGATGCGATGGATCGTCGCCATGCCGAGTCCCGGAACACGCATGAGGTCGATCAGCCCGTCGGGGGTCTCGGCGCGCAGCCGCTCCAGATAGCTCGATTCCCCGGACGCGCACAGCTCCCCGATGACCCCGAGCGTCGCCGGTCCGAGCCCTTTCACATCGCCCAGCGCCCCCGAGCGAAAGAGCGGGCAGAGGTCATCCGTCTGCACCGACAGGATCGCGCGTGACGCCACGACGTACGCCTTCGCCTTGAACCGCTGGGCACCCTGCAGCTCCAGCAGATCGCCGATCTGCGACAGGACGTGTGACGCGGTACGCGGGTCCATTGGGGGAAGGGTAGAGAGGGGCAGTGCGACGTGCCAGCTGCGGCTTCGGCTTCACCCTCTCACTGCGACCCACTTCAACCTCGTGCCTCCCGCCGCGGCCGATGCGTCGTGGGCAACGAGAGAGCGGCTGTTGCGGTCCAGGTGCCAGAGGATGCGGATGACGAGCGCCTCGAGCTCGCTCGTCGTCGCGACGGTGCGGTAGCCCTTCCGCTCACCGCCCGGGATCGCATTGGAGAAGGCCGGGCCGTCCTCCCGCCAGGGGCTGCCGGCATGTTCGGGCGCGGTACGCGGATCGAGATCGGTGCGGTAGGAGACGAGCGATACACCGGGCCGCTCCGATCGCATCCCGAGCACCAGCTGCACGCGGAGATGCGCCCCCGCGTCCTCGGCCGGAAGCGTGTCATCGCAGACGACGAAGCACCCGTCCACCGGCTCGTACGGCGACTCTACACTGACACGCGACCAGAGGCGCTGCGGCGGAAGCTGGAGATAGGAGGAGGGAGGACCCGCGAACATCCAGCTGCCCAGGTCCGCGGTGGGCTGGGTCACCTTCTCCGTGACGCTCTCATCCAGAACGTAGAGCCGCCGGCCGAAGCTCCAGAACTGATAGCCCTGGTACAGCAGCTCGCTGTACTCATCGATCGCGTCGGCCGGGGCTTCGTCGGCGACGATCTCCTTGAGCGCGGCGCCGGCGTGACCGAGAAGCAGAAACTGGTCGCGGCGTCGTGTGTTGGTGCCGCGCTGCTCGGCCTCGGCGCGGATGGCGGGAAAGGTCGAGCGCTCCAGTGGCTCGAGGATGCTTTCGTATGGCGTGAGGCGCGCGATCACGCCTCATCGCTGGGCACAAATCAGGCCGGCGACTCCTCGCCCGCAGCATCGCGCAATCGCGTCACGATCTCATGCATCTGCTGCTCGGTGACGTCGATCTCCTGCGCCGCGCCGTCCAGGTCGATGAGCCCGGCGTGCATCGAGACCGCCACCTGATTCAGATAGCGGATCTTGCGCAGCATCTCCTCGGTCGCGTTCCGCAGCGCGAGGTAGCGTCGCTTGTTCGCGAGCGCCCGCCGATAGCGCGCCGTCAGGTCGCTCGGCGACAGCTTCTTGGCATACTCCATCACCTCCTGCTTCGACCGTCCGGGGATGAGCCCCCGATCGGGAATGCCGGAGTCCTCCCAGTCATCCTCCGCGAACCAGAGGCGCCCCGCGTATTCCACTCCGTCGTAGGAGATCAGCACAGAGACGGTGTAGTGCCGGCCGTTGATCGCGACCGATCCTATCTGGGGCTGGGGCGTTTCGTCGCTCTTTTGCATGAGTCCTCAGGCGATGGCCCGCTGCGCGGTCGCGTCGAGAAAACGACGAATGGTGCGAAAGAGAGCAACCTCCGCCTCGACATAAGGTACGTGGCCCGAACCCTCCAGTACGACGAGCCGCGCGTTCGGAATGCGCCGAGCCGTCTCCTCCGAGGCGGCGAGCGGGATCGGATCCTGCTGTCCATGGAGGATGAGCGTCGGCACGCGTATCTCTCCGAGATCCGGGAGGAGGTCGAACTCACCGAGACTTTCCCACACCGACTGCTGCACGCGACCCATTACGCGAAAGGGAGTGAGGTCGCTCGCCCTGCGGGGATCGGCGAAATAGCCGGCGACCCCGATCTCGAACTTGCGCTGGCGAAAGGCCTGTGGATCGCGCTCGCGGAGACCCGATGCGGCCAGCTCGTCGCGCATGGCCTGAACCGCCGGCGCGGCCTGCCGCCTCGCCAGCTCGGTCTCGAAGGCGCGCCGATGCTCGCGGGTCGCGGGCGCAGGATCGATGAGCACCAGCCGGTGTGGGGCGGGCACGGTCTCGTCGCGGGCGGCTTCGAGCGCGTAGAGCATCGCCAGCAATCCGCCCCAGGAATAGCCGACCAGCGAGAGCGGGTCGAGCCCGAGCTCGCGGGCGACCGCAGCCAGGTCGGCGACGTGGGTGCGCCAGCCGATCGCTTCACGGTCATCGGTGCGCGAGCGGCCTCCGCCGCGCTGGTCGTAGAATACCAGCTCGTAGCGGTCGGCGAGCTGGAGCAGCTGCGGCAGAAGGTAATCGTGGTGCGCGCCCGGCCCGCCGTGGAGAACGAGCAGCGCCGGCGTCCCGCTCGCTCCGTAGCGGGCCCAGTAGAGGGGAGTCTGCGTCGTGCTGGTGAACCCATCGTCGCGCGGAGGAGGAATGGGAGCGGGCACGTCGTGGCGGTCGGAGGGTGCGATGCTCCGAGATACCGGGGAGAGGTGCATCCGTCAAGGTTGCATATCCGCCGCGATCCGTGCCGTTCGCGCGTGGATCGCGACGGTGTCGGCGATGGTGCGGCCGTATCCCCCCGAGATCGTGATGACGACCGGGATGCCCACCTCGCGGCAGCTCTCGAGCACCAGGGCATCCCGCCGGGCAAGACCATCGAAGGTGAGTCGGAGCCGGCCGAGTCGATCCCCCTCGTGCGGGTCCGCGCCGGCGAGATAGACCACGAGCGCTGGGCGGGCCGAGGCGAGCACGCCCGGCAGGACTTCCGCCAGCCGCTCCAGATACGGGCCATCGGCGGTCCCGTCCTCGAGCTCCACGTCGAGGGTGCCCGCCACCTTGCGGAAGGGATAGTTCCGGCGTCCGTGCATGCTGAACGTGAACACGCTCGCGTCGCTGGCGAAGATGGAGTTCGTTCCGTTCCCCTGATGCACATCCAGGTCGATCACCGCGGCGCGGGCGATGCGCCGCTCGAGCTGCAGCGCGCGAATCGCGATCGCGACGTCGTTGAACACACAGAAGCCCTCGCCATGGTCGGGGAAAGCATGGTGCGTGCCCCCCGCGAGATTCATCGCCATCCCCAGCTCGAGCGCGGCGCGGGGGG
>JALZAQ010000060.1 GCA_030948255.1 Gemmatimonadota bacterium | reverse complement strand
GACGGCGATGGTCGCCTGCGGCACGTCGGCATCCTTCGGGAACTCCGCGACCCCGATGCTCAGCGTGATCTGCTGGCCGTGGAACTCTACCTCGGCGACACGCGCCCGGATCCGCTCCGCCAGTTGTAGCGCGCCGTCCGCTGTCGTCTCCGGCATCACGACGGCGAACTCCTCGCCTCCGTACCGCGCGACACAGTCCATGGCGCGGGTGGAGTCGCGTAGGATGGCCGCAATCTTCTTCAGGACCTCGTCTCCCTCCGGATGGCCGAAGGCGTCGTTGAATTCCTTGAAGTGATCCACGTCGGCCATCAGCACCGAGAATTCCTGATTGTTCCGGAAGGAGCGTACTCCCTCGTCCTTCAGTCTCTGCATCAGGAATCGATGGTTCACCAGCCCCGTGAGGCCGTCGGTGACCGAGAGCCGCTCGAGCTCCTCGTTCTTGCTGCGAAGGGTTGCGTTGATGACATCGAGCTCCCGACGTCCCTCGCGGAGGCGCGATACCATGTGGTTGAACACGCTCGTGAGCGCGCCGACCTCGCCTCCGCTCGTCTCGGGAAGGTCCACAGCCAGATCTCCGGCCGCCACCTCGGTGGCGCCCCGTGTCAAGCGATCGAGCGGACGGACGATGAGAAGCCCGAAACGATAGCCGCTCGCCGCCACCGCGATCAGCAGCAGGGTGATGATGACCAGGGCAAGGTCGCGAAAGTGGCGCACCTGACTGAAAGCCGTGTCGGGCGAGATCTCGGCGACGACGGCCCACGCCACCTGCGGGACTCGCTCGAGCGTGCCCACGACCTCGCGGCCTCGTGGATCGACGAACGGCACGACCGCCTCCTCCCGCCTCGTCAGACGCTCGAGCGCGACCGGGGAGAGCATTCTCGTGATGAGTCTCGCGGAGATCTCCTCCGAGCTGGCGATCAGGGCGCCGTTTCCGGTCATGAGATGAATCGCCCCGCCGCTGTCTTGCGCAAACTCACGTAGTAATTCCTGCAGGGGAGCGAGGCTGAGCTCGGCCGCAAACGCGCCGATGAGCTGGCCGTCGGTGCTCTTGACCGGGACCGCGACGATCAGCTTGCCCTTGCTGCTGCTCGCATCCCAGTAGGCATCGCCGACCAGTTGGCTCTGCGAGCGGAGAGTTCTCACCCAGTCCGAAGGAAGCCGAACGGACGTGATGTTCCCCGCGCTCGTTGCCAGAACGTTTCCCTTCAGGTCGAGCGCGATGAGCTGGTCGAAGTCCTTGAACCGCTCGTGGATCGAGGCGAGGTAGTCCCCGAGCCGTTTGCGACTGGGCAGGCCACTCCCCGACCGGTTGCGGGGAAAACGGCCGAGGTTATTCCCCACTTCCTCCGAGCTGGCGAACACGCGCAGATCGTAGAGGCGCTCCTTGAGCCATACCCCGATCGCGCGGGCGCTCTGGCCGCTCTCCGACACGAGATCCTGCGTGATCTTCGCCTCGAGCGCCCGCCGGCTCTGGGCGTACGAGATCCCCATCGTGATGCCGGATGGGACCAGCGTCGCGAGGACCGCGAACACCACGATCCTGTTGCGGATACTGTCCAGGCGGGGCAGCGCCAGGAAGCGCCGCCGGGCGGGAACGGTGGACGTGCCCATCACGCGCTCACGCGAGGGCCGATCCCGGTCGAGCAAGCCGAAACAGCCGTCATCGGTATCGAGGCGGGTGGGGTGGGCGCACTGGGGACGAAGGCCCGTTCCGGGGATCGATCGCGATCCTCTCGGGACGGCGCGCACTGTCACATAGACGAATGCCCGGGGCAGAGAGCAACGCGCATACAGGTATCTCCTGTGGAACTGGAACCCTTGCGTTGCGCCGTGCCTTCAGCGATCGGGCGATACACGCAGCGAAGCACCGTGACGGAGGAGCACGACATGATTCTCGTGCTAGGCGCTACCGGCAACACAGGTGAGGCCGCCCGGGACGGAATGCTGAAGGGCAGCATCCCCCCTGCGTATGTCGAGGCCCTTCTGGACCTTATGGCCCACATGAAGGCCGGCACGATCGACGTCGTCACCGACACCGTCGAGAAGCTCACGGGGCGAAAGGCAGGGACGTTCGAGGCCTGGGCGCGGCGTAACATCGCCGCCTTCAGATCAACGGCATGAGCGACGGGGACACTTCTCTCCGTGCTTGGCACCTCCGCTCGTTCGACTTGACCGGTCTCGGGGCGCATGGTTATGATCGAGCCATGCGCCGCACCATCTCTTCTGCCGCCGTCTGGTATTATGCCTACGCGACCCGCCTCACGGGGCGCGGATGAGGCAGCAGCGCCACCGGCGCAGCATCACTGCCTGATCCGTTCGCGGCCCGTGAAGCTCACGGGCCGTTTTTTGTTCCACTCGCCAGTCAACGAGGCCCTCATGGGCGAGAGTATTCCCGCTATCCCAACAATGCCGGAGCCGACCACGGCCCTCCTACCCCATGTTCTGGAACAACGGTACGAGTCGTATACGGCCGAGGACCATGAGGTCTGGGGCATCCTCTACGAGCGGCGGATGGCAACGCTCAGGGAGACCGGAAGCGCCGTTTTCCTCGACGGATCCGAGCGCATCGGCTTGGTTCCGGACCGCGTTCCCGAGCTCTCGGAGGTGAACCGCTGGCTCGGTGCTACCACCGGATGGGCGGCGGTCGGCGTGGGCGGCTTCATCCCGGCCGCGCAGTTCTTTCAGTCACTGGCGCGGCGCCGCTTCCCCACGACGCTGATCGTGCGTCCCCGAGCGCAACTCGACTATCTTCCCGAGCCGGACATCTTTCACGACGTCTTTGGACATGTGCCCCTTCATTCCGATCCGGTCTTTGCAGACTTTCTGCACCGCTTTGGATGCCTCGCGGCCGCGGCGGAGACCGATCGCGAGACGCAAGCCATGGCCCGTCTCTTCTGGTTCACGGTCGAGTTCGGCCTCATTCGCGAACGAGGGCACGTCAAGGTGTATGGCAGCGGTCTGATCTCTTCACACTCTGACGCTGCCAACGCCCTTGGCTCGGGATGCACGAGGCGTCCTTTCTCCCTCGAAGCGGTGATCTCCCAGCCGTTCGAGATCGACCATTTGCAGGACGTGCTCTTCGTCATCGACTCCTTCGACCAGCTCTTCACCGCCGTCGAGGAGATGGCCACACGCAGGCGGGCCATCGCCTGAGATGGCGCTCCGCACATAGCACGTTCGAGAAGCAATGACCGGTACCCTCTTTTCGGAGTCCAGTTTGTTTCGCTTCCTTCTCCATCGATCGCCCCGATTGGTCGGGACGTTCGCGTCGCTGCTGCTCGCCGTCAGCCCCTCTCGGTCCCACGCTCAGGATTCGACTGCGACGATTCGGGGGCGCCTGGTCGGCGCCCGATCGGACTCACTGTCCGATCTGCCCGTCGTTCTCACGACTCGCACCTCGGGCGGGTCGTCGGTGCGCTCCCGGACGGTCACCGATAGCGCCGGTCGCTTCGTGTTCGCGCGCGTCCCGGTCGCGACCTACACGCTGGCCGTGCAGCTGCCTGGTCGGGCGACGACCACGCGCTCGGTGACGCTTCTCGCCGGCGAGGTGACCGACGTCGTCCTCGACATCGGCTACGCCGTGACCGAACTCGCCACGGTGGTCGTGATGGCTGCCCGTCCCTTGCATGTCATCGGCCACATGCCGGACGTCGAGGGCGGAGTCATCTACAGCGGCAAGAAGACCGAAGTCCTCCTCATGGACAGCCTCCGCGCCAACGTGGCGCGCGACGTCGAGCGTCAGATCCTCGGCCGCGTGCCGGGCGCACACTTTTCCGAGACGGCGGGTGCGGGATTCCCCTCGAACGGCGTCGGATTTCGCGGGCTCGACCCGACCCAGTCGGTCGAGGTCAACACGCGTCAGAACGGCGTCAACATCGCCGCCGATGTCTATGGCTACCCGGAGACGTACTACACACCGCCCGCCGACGCCCTGGAGCGCATCGAGGTGGTGCGTGGCGCGGGCTCGCTCGCGTTTGGACCGCAGTTCGGTGGAGTCGTGAACTACGTGACCCGACACGGCATCGCGAATACCCGGCCCACCATCACGACCGCGCAGACGAGTGGAAGCTTCGGCTTCCTGGATTCCTTCAACGCCCTTTCCGGGGGCACGTCGGCGTGGACCTACTATGGTTTCGCGCACTTTCGCCGCGAGGATGGGTGGCGCCCCAACTCGGATTACCGGCAGGCCGCCGGTTACGCCAGCGGCAGCTACCGCGCCTCCGACCGGCTGACCGTGAGGGCGGAGCTCACCGTCTATCGCAATCGGATCCACATGGGCGGTGGTTTGTCGGACGAGGAGTTCACCCGCGATCCCTCGCAATCATTTCGCGCGCGCAACTGGCTGGCCAGTCCGTGGAACATCGCCGCCGTGCGTGCGCTCTACGACGTGGCGGCCAACGTCCGCCTCGAAACGACGCTCTCCTTCCTCTCCAGCGACCGACACCTGATCTGGCGCAATGAGGACGGCGGCGCGGCCGCGCCCGATGCCATCGACCCGGCGACCGGGCGCTACGTACCGCGCGAAGTCGAGCGAGAGACCTTCCAGAACGGCACTCTCGAATCTCGACTGCGCGTCGCTCATGGGCTCTTCGGCCGGCCGAGCACGCTGGCAACGGGAGTGCGGCTGCTCACGGGCCGCATGCAGCGCTTCGAGGGTGGCCCTGGCTCGACGAACGCCGACTTCGACATGAGTCTCGTCGGCGGCACGTGGGAGCGATCGCTTCGCTTCCGCTCGCAGAGCGCCGCAGTCTTCGCCGAGGAGCTTGTCCACGTCACCGATCGGCTCTCGGTCACACCCGGAGTGCGATTCGAGTATCTCCGCTCGACGGCAGCCGGCTACACCGATGTCGACTCGATCTTCGCACCGCGCACATTCGCCTACCCCCTGCTCGGCGTGGGCACGGAGTACGCGCTATCCGGCGCGACCGCGCTCTACGCGAACATCTCCGAGGCTTATCGGCCTATTCTCTACGCCGCGCTCACCCCGTTCGGCAGCATCACGCGCGTTGACCGCGCGCTCAGGACCGCCCGCGGATACAACGCCGACTTTGGCTGGCGGGGCACCGCCGCCCACGCCATCAAGTTCGACCTCGGCGCGTTCTACCTCGGCTACCATGATCGCATCGGCACGCGCACCGTTCGGGACTCCTCGGGGGGAGGCGAGTTCAGTGAGCGCTCCAACATCGGGAACAGCGTGCACCGCGGCATCGAGGCGTACGTCGAGCTCGATCCGTTCGCGCTCGCCGGCGGCGAGGAGTTCACGCGACGCCTGGGATCTCTCGACCTCTTCACGTCGTTCGCCTGCGTGGACGCTCGCTATGTCTCCGGCCAGTACGAGGGGAATCGGGTGGAGCAGGCTCCACGCGTCGTCGATCGCACCGGCCTCACCTACACGCGAGGCGCAGTGGCCATGACCGTCCAGGCGAGCTTCACGAGCGCGTCGTTCGGCGACGCGAACAACACCCTGCGCCCCACCGAGGATGAAACGGCCGGTCTCGTGCCGGCGTACACCGTTCTGGATTGGTCGGCGCGAGTGCGTGTCGCTCCGCGGCTGACGCTCAGCGGCGGCGTGAACAACCTCGCCAACGCGCGCTATTTTACCAAGCGGACGGGGGAGTACCCGGGGCCCGGAATCCTTCCCGGCATCGCGCGCAGCGTCTACGCCGGGGTCGGAGCGACCTTCTGAGAGCCGCCACCCTTCCCCGGATGCCCCGCGGCACGCCCTCTGCTCCTGCCTCAGTCCCCGCCTTGCGAGGGTGCCCCGATGGACGTGTCTGACGCGCAGCAGTTCACCCGCGGAACGGCGACCGAGGTAGTGCTGCCGCCATCCGTGCGACCCGGCGGGCCCCCGGGAGCCGGCGAGCGAGCTGACGGCGCCAGTCGCCCGACCACCCCGGCGAGCCGGTACCAGGCCGTCCGCGCTCAGACCGAAGCGCTCTGTGAGCCGCTCGAGACCGAGGACTACGTCGTCAGCTCGATGCCGGACGTGAGCCCCACCAAATGGCATCTCGCTCACACGAGCTGGTTCTTCGAGACATTCGTGCTCGCGCCGAATGACCCATCGTACCGATCACCGAACCCGCAGTACTCCTTCCTCTTCAATTCCTACTACGTGCAGGCGGGCGAGCGTCACTGCCGCGCCCAGCGCGGACTGGTGACGCGCCCCACCGTGGACGAGGTGTTCGCCTACCGGGCCCACGTGGACGCGCACATGCGGTCGCTGATCGAGCGGATTGGCGGGAACGAGGGCGAACACACTGCCAATTCCGTGATCGAGCTCGGTCTGCATCACGAACAGCAGCATCAGGAGCTGCTGCTCACCGACATCAAGCACGTCCTCTGGACGAATCCGCTGCGTCCCGTGTACGCGCCGCGAGAAGCGGAGCCGGCCAGAACCGTACGGCCGCTCGAGTGGCATTCCGTGACAGAAGGTTTGTATCGGATCGGGCACGCGGGCGAGGGGTTCGCCTTCGACAACGAATCGCCGTCGCACCGACAGTTCCTGGAAGGCTTCCGGATCGGCTCGCGACTCGTCACGAACGGCGAGTACCTCGAGTTCATCGAGGACGGAGGATATCGTCGCCCCACGCTCTGGCTGTCGAACGGTTGGAGCACGGTTCAGGACCGGAAGTGGGAGGCGCCGCTCTATTGGGAGCGGAGCACGGACGGATGGAACGAGTTCACCCTCGCCGGCTCGCGAACGCTCGACCCCGATGAGCCGGTCTGCCATGTGAGCTATTACGAGGCGGACGCGTTCGCCCGCTGGGCGGGGCAGCGCCTGCCGACCGAGGCCGAGTGGGAGGTCGCGGCGCACCATGCGCCCGTCGCGGGAACATTCGTCGAGTCGCACCGATTCCACCCGGCACCGGCGACGCGGGCGAGCGCCGACGCGCCGCAGCAACTCTACGGTGATGTCTGGCAGTGGACGCAGAGCCCGTACGTCGCGTACCCCGGTTACGTGGCGCCAACCGGAGCTATCGGCGAATACAACGGGAAGTGGATGAGCGATCAGTGGGTTCTGCGCGGCGCCTCGTGCGCCACGCCACTCTCGCACGCTCGGCTCACGTACCGCAACTTCTTCCCGGCAGATGCGCGATGGCAGTTCGCTGGCATTCGCCTCGCGGCGCAGCGATGACGGCGCCCCTCGACGCGACACGCGGCGGTGCATTCCTCCGGGCCGGAATTGCGGACCATGCGCTGCGCGAGGAGGCCCTTCTCGGACTTCGCGGCACCCCCAAGACCC
Source organism: Gemmatimonadota bacterium (assembly GCA_030948255.1). Classification (GTDB taxonomy): domain Bacteria; phylum Gemmatimonadota; class Gemmatimonadetes; order Gemmatimonadales; family Gemmatimonadaceae; genus JALZAQ01. The sequence continues at coordinate 13,948 of JALZAQ010000060.1, read as the reverse complement.
TCCCGCCCAAGTTCTTCTATGATGAGGTCGGAGCGCTCCTCTTCGAGCATATCTGCACTCTCGATGAGTACTACCTCACGCGCGCCGAGCTGGAGATCATGGAGGCGCGGGCGGGGGAGATCGCCGCGCTCGCCGGACCGCGCTGCGCGCTCATCGAGTACGGCTCCGGCGCGGGTGTAAAGGTGCGCCTCCTCCTCGACGCTCTGGAGGAGCCCGTGGCGTACGTCCCGATCGACATCTCGCGCGAGCAGCTCGCGCAGGTCGGCCACACGCTCGCCGCGCGCTATCCGCGCGTCGCCGTGCGGCCGCTCTGCGCGGACTACACCACCAGCTTCCGGCTCCCTGCCCTGCCTGGCGATGCGCGCCGGCTCGCCTTCTTCCCCGGCTCGACGATCGGCAACTTTCACCCTGCCGAGGCAGCGGCGTTTCTGCATCGCATCCGGCGCACCATCGGGCCGAACGGCGCGCTCGTACTCGGCGTCGATCGCCGCAAGGACGAGCGCGTGCTCCACGCAGCGTACAATGACCGCGAAGGCGTCACCGCGGCGTTCAACCTCAACATGCTGGCGCGGCTCAACCGGGAGCTGGACGCCGACTTCGACCTCTCACGCTTCCGGCACCGCGCCTTCTTCGATCCTCACACGAGCCGCGTGGAGATGCACCTCGAGAGTCTCGAGCGCCAGACAGCCTGCGTCGCCGGTGAGGGGATCGTGTTCGCGCGGGGCGAGACGATCTGGACCGAGTCCTCCTACAAATACGATCGGCCGCGGCTCGATCGCGTGACTGCCGCCGCTGGCTTTTCCATCGAGCGGCTCTGGACGGACGGGGGTGAGAGGTTCTGGGTCGCTTTCCTCACGCCGTTGCGAACGCCGGCCGATCTGCGCCTCAGCCCGTGACCGCGCCGCCCGGGACATTCGGGCTGCGTCCGCTCAGCAGCAGTCGTCCGCGCACGCCGAGCGCCCTTGCATACCCTCCAGGCCTTCCCGGGCGATGATCGGCACCATCGCCAGCGCGGCGATCGGATCGGCCCACCACCAGCCGAGCATGGCGTTGACGAGGAGACCGCCGAGGAGGATCGCCGACAGGTAGGCGCAGAGCGAAGTCTGCTTCGCCTCGGCCGCCAGCGCGCCACTGCCCATCTCGAACGCGACCCGGCGCTTCGCCCGAGCGAGCAGCGGCATCACGAGCAACGAGAGCGCCGCGAGGACGATCCCGACGGTGCTCCCGCTCGGCGCTTCGCGCAGAGCCAGCGCGCGCACTGCGTCATAAGCGACGTATGCCGCGAGCGCGAGGAAGAGCACGCCGATGATCCGGAGGCTCACGCGCTCGGACCGCGCGCGTCGAGCGGGATCGACGTCGGCATGCAGCCGCCACAGCGCGGTGCCGCTCGCGGCAAGCTCGATCACGCTGTCGAGGCCGAAGCCGACGAGCGCGACGCTGCCGGCGACGACGCCCGCCGTGATCGCCACCACGCCCTCGAGAGAGTTGTAGGCAAGCGTCACGACGTTCAGTCGGACGCTTCGCCTCACGAGCGCCTCGCGAAGTGGACCTCGGATAGGAGCCAGCTGCGCAGTCGTCACGGCGCCGAGCACTTACCCCACGCTCGCGATTGGCGTGCCGCCGGTGCGCAGGTACTCGAGTCCGGGGCCGGCAGGTTCGCGTGGATGTCGGAGATGAGAGCGTACCGCATCGGCCGAGGTGTGGGTCGTCAGAGAGACTCAGCGTTCGACGCACAAGACCGAGTCATCACGATGGCGGATGCCGGGCACGCGCTCCGGAACTCCTCCGTTCCGCGCACGTCCGAAGGCACGTCATCGCGTGAAATCGGCTGGAAGCCGAAGCTCGGAAAATAGCGATCCGCCGTGGTCGTGAGGAGGTAGAGCGCGCGGATCCCACGCGCTTCCGCATCGGTGATCACCCGCGTCACGAGAGCGCGGCCAAGGCCGAAGGAGCGCCAGTCCGGCGCGACCGCGACGGAGCGCAGAAGCGCGTTGTCGCAGCAGACTTCCAACGCCGCTGTGCCGACGATCGTGCCTCCCGATTCGGCCACGACGAAGCCCGGAAGGGCATCGGCGACCCCGGCCAGCGGGAGCCCCGACGCGGCAAGCAGTCGCTCGATCGCTGGGAGATCGGAGGCGACCGATGAGCGCAGCTCCGCCGCCGCCGATGCAGGCGCGGGTTTGATCGCGCGCACGAACGCCGCGCCGACTCGACCTGCCACCTCGCGTGCAATGCGGTCCGCATCGAGACCCGTGTTCACGAGAAAGGCCTTCGCATCGTCGATCGCATACGTCCTCGTGAATTCCACACTCGCCTTCTCGAAGCCCGCCTCCCCCAGCAGTGTGACGAACTCCTCGTCCGAGAGCGCGCCCGCCACGCAGCCCACCCAGAGCTCCATGCTCCGCTTCACATCGGACGGCAGCTCGCCCCGGACGACGACATCGGACACCGCGAACCGACCGCCAGGCTTGAGGACGCGAAACGCCTCCTCGAGCACTTTTCGCTTGTCACCCGAAAGATTGACGACACAGTTGGAGATGATGACGTCCACGCTGTTCGCGGGGAGCGGGATCTCTTCGATGCGGCCGCGCAGGAATTCCACGTTCTTCACCCCGGCCTCCTCGGCGTTGCCGCGCGCGAGGGCAAGCATGTCATCCGTCATATCGAGACCGTATGCCTTGCCGGTGGGCCCCACGCGGCGAGCGGAGAGCAGGACGTCGATGCCGCCGCCCGACCCCAGATCGAGCACGACCTCGCCTTCTCGGAGCTCGGCGAGCGCGGTAGGATTGCCGCATCCGAGCGACGCGAGCACCGCCGCTTCCGGGAGTTCATCCGTCTCGCCTGTCACGTAGAGATTGGACGTGATCGGATCCGCGGCACCATCGAACGCGGCTCCTCCGCAACAGGAGCTGACGGGGCCGCAGCAGGATACGCCGGCTGCCTTCGCCGTCTCGACGCTCTCGAGAACGCGACGCGCGGCAGCTCCGTACCTCTCGCGCACGATGGAGGTCAGCTCCTCGCCGGAAGCGGACGCGGTTGCCGCTGGACTGGGCGCGACCGTCCCGGTGTATTCCTGACCGTCCGTGCAGCAGCCGGGGGTGCAACATCCTGTGTCCGTCTTGAGGGGCAGTGATGGCATGATCATGCCTCGGAATCAAAAACTGTTGATGTATACGACCGAAGAAAGGGCACCATGCCGCGGGCGAAGTGCTCACCCGCAGCAGCGCCCGTTGCTGCCGGACAGAACCTTGAGCTTCGATGGCTGCATCGTGACGGCGAGATCGTGGACTTCCGTGAGCGCCTCAGGCACGATGCTGTAGTACGACCAGCGCCCCTCTCTCCGGTCGGTCACGAGTCCCGCTTCCTTCAGCACGCGCAGATGGAATGAGAGCCGGGACTGTGCCGCCTCCAGATCCTCCTGCAGGTCGCACACGCACTGTTCCCCGCCCCGCAGCATCTCGAGAATGCCGAGGCGGGTCTCATCGGAGAGGGCATGAAAGAGCTGCGCCGACCGGGAAAGCTCGACAGCGGAAAGAGAGACCATGGTTTCAATATATCAACTATTGTTGTTGCGTCAAGGCATCGATCAGCGCCACCAGGTTAGGCACGCGGGATCTCTGTGGTGCCGCGCGTGATGCTCACCTTCGGTCATGATGCCAGCGAACCCCAGCCCGCGAATTCGCGCTACGACGTTGGAGTCACTCGGGTTCTTCGCGGTCACGGTGAGACGGGCGCCGTTGGGAATCTCCTGGACCGACGCGTGGTATCATCGCCTTGTTCGAGCGTACGCGAATGGCTGGTTGTCATGCGACGAATCGCCGCGATTGTCCGGCTCGTGCCAGTCACGTCGACCTCGATGCCGCCCAGGATGTTCCGCTGCTCGACCACCGACTGCATCGTCACGTCGTTCATGTCGATGAGGTGCTGGCGGAGGGCCTCGACGTTCACGTTGCTCCAATCGGTGCTCGGGTCCGCCTTCAGCATCCTGACGATCTCGCCTATCGCCCCGTATGCCGCCTGTCCCGAACTCTGTTGCGCGACGCAGTTTGCCGGATCACCGGCGAGCGCGATCGCGATGATGGCTGCCATACATCGTGTCATCATGTGTTCTCCGTTGTGATCCGCGTGCATTCCGGATTCAAGCTCACGGTGGGCGGCAAACCACACCGGATGTACCTGCACGCGGTTGCCGTCTGCTACCCCGGCATTCTAGCGTATACGGGCAGGAGCGAGTGGCCGTTGTGGAGGCATAGCCTCCGCAGTCATGCGCGCGCAATGCATGAGGGGGGCTCGATATGGGGGACACGGCACCGTGGCGCATTCGTCGCGCATCCTCATCGGAGGCGCGGCGGTTGACTCGCCTCGCGCACGAAGCCAAAGCGCATTGGGGATACCCCGCGTCGTGGCTGGAGACATGGGTTCCGCAGCTGACCATTACACCCGATTACATCGACCAGCATCGAGTCACTATCGCTTATGACAATGAGGAGATCGTTGGCATGTGCGCGCTGGAAGACCATGCGGATCACTGGATGCTGGAGCATGTGTGGGTCGAGCCGTTGTTTCAGCGTCGCGGAGTGGGGCGTGGTCTGGTTGGCGATGCGCTCGATACCGCCCGACGGCTTCGCGCGGTGCCGGTGCGCCTTGTTGCTGATCCCCATGCTCGAGGCTTCTACGAGCGTCTCGGCGCGCGCTTGCTACGCGAAGAAGCGGCGCCCATGGAGGGTGATCCGGGACGTACCGTCCCCCACATGGAATTCGACGTGCGGTGACCTGACAGCTCTCGCTGCAAAGGAGACGCTCACACTTGGTGGGTCTACTGCTTTACCGTCTTTCGCAGCGCCGCGAGTCCGTAGGCGAGCCGCGACTTTACCGTGCCCATGCTGATCTCTAACGCCTCCGCCACTTCGAGATGCGTCAGGCCCGGCGACGCGGATGGCAGCTTCATTGCGCACGCCTTCCTCTGGACACGGAAAGGCGGAATCAATGAGGCGAGGGCACACCCGCTCACGAGATAGCATTGGAGCGGCTGCACATCGTTTCCGTGACCGTCGCTCTCGGGGGTGCGAGCCTCGGGAGCGACGGCGTCATGTCATTCAGGCGTTGGAGCTCGGGCCGAGCTCGGCCACGATTGCCTGCCACCCCTCGCGCGCGCTCCGAAAGCGCGGCATCCATCCGGTCTCCTCGCGGAGCTTGCGGTTCGCGATGCGTTGCGACCGCGACAGCAGCGCGATCGTCGAGCCGCCGATCCGCCACGCAAGTTGCCCTACTCCGGTAGCAGCGCACCTGCCAACGCGCCCGCGCCAGTATGGTTGTGCACCGCGCGATCCGCCCGGATGGTCGCTGCGACGGCCTTGCGCAGCGCCACCCCGTCACCCTGAGCACGAGCGACTCGCGCCAGTTGCAGGTACACCAGCGGAACAAGATCCGGCGGACGTGGCACACTCGCGAGGGCGGCGGTGATCTCCCGCCGCGCGTCGTCGTGCCTCCCGGCGTCGGTCACCATCTGACTGAGCAGCAAGTGCAGGCGGAGACGAAGCCCAGCCGAGTCCGTCGCGGAAACACGCGCCAGCGCCTCGCGCGCGAGACGCTCGGCGTCGTCACGCCCGTACGTATACGCGAGCTGTGCCTCCGTGTACGGTTGGAGAGCGCTCGCCTCGGCGCGGAGAGCAGGCGTCCAGTGGATGACGTCGTGGGTCGCGTCCATCACGAGCGAGTCCACCCGGCACCGCGCTGGAAGTACCACGAGCGTCCGAGCCCCGTCGAGCTCCACCCAGCGAAGCTCGCGCGGACAACCCGTGCCGCTGAGTCGCACCGGAACACGCACGCGATAGCTGGGCGTGTCCTGGGCGACGAGTACATGGACGGAATCGCCCACGCGCTCCAGCCGCTCCATGCGCCAGTCAGGCGCGCCGGGGCGGTCGAACCACTGTCGGTAGAACCACCCAAGATCACGCCCCGCCCCACGCGAGACCTCCCCGAGGAACTCGTCCCACGTGATTCGACGCGTGGTGTAGAGGCGCACCACGTTCGCGAGCGTCGCGCGGAATCGGTCGCGGCCAACCTCCTGCGCCAGCACGTCCCAGACGAGGAACCCCTTGCTGTCGGCGAGCAGCCGCGAGAGGGCGTCATCGGCGGGCAAATCCGCGAGCGCCGCGTCGTGATGGGCGCCGGCGAGGCGGAAGTAGATTCCTCCGCCTAGGTCGAAATATCCCGGGTAGTCGGCGGTACGGTAGCGCCGCGCCTGCTCGGCTCCGTCCAGGGCCTCCACGGCGCGCAGCGAGCCGTACTGCGCCATCCCCTCGCTCAGCATCCAGACCCCGCGCGCACCTGTCGGCCGTACGGTGACGCCCCACCACTGGTGCGAGATCTCGTGGCCGTAGTACGCTGTGTTGAACGGCTGATCGAGGAACGCCGGGGTGGAGAGGATGAATCCGTCCACGCTCGCGCCGGCGAATCCTGCGCGCTCGGCGTCCGCGGCGGGGACCTCGACGATCGCGAAGCGGTCGAAGGGATAGCGGCCGAACTCGCGCTCGAGGACGCGCAGCACCTGGAGCGCGCGACGCGCATACTCGCGTGCCATCGGCCGGCGCCGGAGGAAGTATGCCGCCGTGGGGAGTGTGCGGCCTTCTGCACTCACGGGCAGCGCCCCCGGCATCACCACATACCGACCCGCCGCGAACGAAAAATAGGTGGGCCGCTCCACGCTGAAGCGATAGATCCCGCGCGCTGAATCGGCTGCCGAGCCAACAGGTCTGCCGGTTGCGTGGACGACGATCGGAGGCGGAACGACGAAGCTCACCTCTCCCATGGCGCGGAGCCCGCGCAGGCGGCCTGCCGGGTGCGGCTCGGCCTCTTCCAGCTCCGGATACCACGCGGTCGTGATGCCCGCACCAAAGGACGTTGCCCCAATGGAGAACACGAACGCGCTCAGATCACCGGCGCCACTGTAGCTGAAGCGCAGGACCACCGGCTCCCCCGCGGGAATCGGCTGCACGGGCCGTATGTGCCACCCGGTCGTGCCCCAACCAGGGCGCGAGTACGGCCGCACAACGGCGCTGAGCCGTGCCTCGCCTGCACTTTCGGTGGGAGCAAGCACCTCGACGTGGAGGTCGGGAAAGCGCTCGGACAGCGCGATGGCCACGCTGTCGCGCGGCACCGGGCTCGCTGGGAGGCGGATGGTACCGGACACCTCGATGCGCCGCACGGCCGGCTGCAGCGTCACCGTGAAATCGTAACGTGGTAGTGCTGCGGTGTCGCCTTGCGCCATGCCGAGGCGACCGCCGAGCGCGACCACGCCGACCGTAACTGCCCGGGACATCGAGCGAGGAAGAGAATGGAGCTGCATCGTGCCAGGATAGCTCCGCGTCACGCCCCTGTCTTGAATCGGCTTAGCGTTTCGGTGGGCTCGCGGCGGTTGTGAGGGAGGCGATACGCGTGGAGCACCGCGCAACCGAGGAGTTCATCACCGACTCTACCATGCAGTGCCCTCCTCCTGGGCGGCACGGCGGAATCCCGATGGGGTGATGTCGAACGCACGCACGAAGGTTCGGGTGAAGTGCGCATGGTCCGCGAAGCCCTGCTCTGCAGCGATACGGGAGAGCGTCCATTCCGGCCGCTCCACAATCTGGTGCTGAGCGCGTACCAGGCGGCCAGACCGAACATGCTCAGCCACCGTGCAGTGCAGCCGCTGACGGAAGAGTCGCGCGAGGTGGGTCACATGGACGCCTGCCGCGGCGGCGATCTCGCCTAGGCTGATTGCCACCGCACCGGACTCCATGTGCGTTGCCACGCACTCCAGCGCCCGCGCGAGTGAGCGCGACTCGCTCGCGACTCGCCGCAGTCGCGCAAGTCGGGAGCAGAACTCGAGCAGCTCGAGGGTCGCCTCTTCGAGCGCGAGCGCAGATGCGACATCACGGTAGCGACCCGCGCGCCGCAGGCGAAGCGCGGGCCAGAGCGCGGCGTCGGTGATCACCGGCTCGTCGCCGAGCGCGAGCCCCGCGAGCGTCTCATCCCAGTCGCCCGCCAGCTCGACGTTCATACAGACGGCGCCCTGAGCCCCGAAGACGTCGGCGTGCTCCTCGCCCGCTGGGTGGAAACGGAGCGTGTGCGTCTCGCAAGCAAGCTGCCGCGCGCCGACCGTCTCGACGTACGACCCGGCGACGACGAAGGAGAGATAGGGCGCGGCGTGCGCGTGCGACGGCAGCCGGTCGCGTCGCCGGTACACGGCCTCACAGAGCTGCACGCGTCCGATCGCGCGCGCGGGTGCCGCATCTCCAAAGAAGCGGCCGAAGTCGAGGTGCTCCGCCAAGGAAGGCTCGGTGAAGGTGTCGGGTACGATCGGAGTCGCTCCGTGAACGAGAGCGCTTACCCGGGAAGAGTGGCAGACGGGACGCTCCAGGCGCCAGGGAGATCTGTTCAGCAGCGTCGCGGTCCTCAGCGTCGCGGTCCTCAAGGGCGGTGCCGGAACCCTCCCACGGTCGCACTGCCAGAGCTCCTTCCGCTGAGCCAGAGCCTTACACGCTAAATGCCGCGCAACGCCTCGGTCGGGCTGACCTTCGTCGTGCGCTGGGCAGGCACCAGCGCCGCGACGACCGCCACTGAGAGCAGCAGAACGCACACCAAGGCGAGAGTCGGCACATCGACAAGCGAGAGGCCCACGAGCATCGCACGCATTCCTCGCGCGACGGCCACCGATCCGATGAGTCCGATCGTCAAGCCCGCCATGGCCATACGAAGCCCTTCAGACATCACCAAGCTCAACACGGCGCTGCGCTCGGCGCCGAGCGCGATACGCACACCGATCTCGTAGGTGCGCTGGGAGACGCCGTACGCGATCACGCCATAGGTTCCGACTCCAGCCAGAACGAGCGCGAGCGCGGCGAACGCGGCGAGAAGCGACGTCGTGAAGCGGCGGTTCGCTACCGAGGTGCCGACCACCTCCTCGAGCGTACGGACCTCCGACACCGGCGCGCTTCGATCGAGCCCGCGAACAGCGTTGCGCACCGATGCGGTCAACACCCTGGGGTCGCCGGGCGTTTTGATGACAAGGGACATCGCGCGCGGCGCAAAGTACGCACTCTTCGCCGCCTGCGCATACGGGAAATACATCGTTGGTTCCGGGACATCATCAAACCCGCGCGATCGAATGTCGCCGACGATACCGACGACTGTCATGTACGGCGATCCGGATTGGCCGAGCGCGAATCGCTGTCCGATGGCGGACTCTCCCGGCCACACGGTCTTCCCGAGCTTCGCGCTGACGAGCGCAACCAATGCCGCGCCGTCGCGATCGTCCGCCGAGATGTCGCGGCCGGCGATGAGCGGCAGGCCGACGGCGGTGAGGTAGCCCGGCGTGATCTGTTGTGGCACCGCCAACGGCATGTCCGGGCCGGAGCCTGGGCCGTAGCTCCGCCCCTCGGGACGAATGCCCCACAGTCCGTTCGCATCGATGACCGGCAACCACCCCGCGGCTCCTGCGGCGATCACGCCCGGCATCTGGCGAACCCGATTCACAAGCTGTTCGAAGAAGAGCCCGGCACGTGCATCGTTGTACTCCCGCGCCGAGATCGAGACTTTCGCCGTCAGCACATTGCGCGGATCGAAGCCCATGTCGTTGCCCTGCAGGTGCCACAGGCTGCGCAGCAGCATCCCGGCGCCGGAGAGCATCATGACCGCGAGCGCGACTTCGGCCACGACGAGAGCGCGTCGCGCGCCCCGCGCGGTGCCGTGCGCACCGCTGGTCTTACCCCCCTCCTTGAGCGCGTCGAGCGGCCTGCCTCGCGCCACGCGCCACGCGGGCACCAGGCTGATCGTCAGACCCGTGACTGTCGACGCGGCGAGCGTGAACGCGAGCACCCTCCAGTCGATGCCAATGTCCGCGAGGCGCGGCACGGAGGAGGGGGCGGCGGCAAGCAAGGCACGATCGATGGCCCATGCGAGAGCCAGCCCCATCGCGCCGCCGGCGAGCGCGAGTAGTGCGCTCTCGGTGAGGAGCTGCCGCGCCAGGCGGACGCTCGACGCGCCGAGAGCCCGGCGGAGCGCCATTTCCTTCCGACGGCCTTCACCGCGTACCAGTAGGAGGTTGGCGACGTTGGCGCAGACGATCAGCAGCACGAAACCGACCGCGGCGAGCAGAGCCACGAGAAATGGCCGCGTGCCACCCACCAACTTGTCGCCGATCGTCTCGATATGCGGCGTCAGCGGCTGATTCGGGTTGAACGATTCCGGATGTGCACTCATGATGCGCCGCGCGATCAGCCGTGCGTCGGCTCGCGCGCGCTCGATCGTGACGCCAGCGTGGATCCGGCCGACCATGAACAGGTAGTTGTTGGCTCGCTGCGCCTGCGCCGTGTCAAACTTCATGCGCGGGAGGGGACTCCACAAATCCGTGCGCGCTTGAGGATACTCGAATCGGGGCGGCATCACACCGACGACCGTGCGCGGAATCCCGCCGATGGAGATGGTGCGCCCGACGATCGAGGCATCGCCGCCAAAGCGGCGCCGCCACAGCGCATGGCTCAGCACGACGACACTGGTCGGATTGGGGACGTACTCGTCCTCGACGAAGGTGCGCCCGAGCAGCGGCTTGACGCCGAGCACCGGAAAGAAATCGGCGCTGGCGCGCACGCTGCGCAGTCGCTCCGGCTCCTCGCCTCCGGCGAGCGTCACCTCGTTCTGCGAGTACGCGGCGAGCCCGTCGAACGTGCGGAGATCGCGGTGGTAGTCGAGAAAATTGGCGTCCGAGGTCAGCCAGGTTGGCGGCTCGTGGCCGAACTCCACGATGCGCTCGGCACCCGGGTATGGCAGTGGACGGAGTAAGATCCCGCTCACCACGCTGAAGATCGCGGCATTCGCGCCGATGCCGAGCGCAAGCGTCGTCAGCACCACGACGGTGAAGGACGGATGCCGTACGAACCCACGAAGGGCGTAGCGGATGTCGTGGACGAGAACGCGCATGTAGACCTCCTCCCTCGCTCTGACAGAGTGAAGAGAAAGAGGGTTTGCTCGGCAGCTAGGCCGTCTGCAGCGCGATTCCGAACGTCGCGGCGTACCCTGCGGCATTCTGGTTCACTGCGAGCCGCAGCTGCGATCCGTTCTGCCGGTAGATGCCGTCTCCGGCGTTGCGAACCGTTCGCTGTCCTTTGGTCGCGTACGGCTGCTGCGCGTGCACCTGGTCGGTGAGCGCGTCATCGAAGTAGAGCTGCGACGTGAACTCGAAGCCCGGGCCGGAGGACGACGCCGATCGGATCTTGAAGTGCATGTGAACCGCCCGCCCCTGGTACCATCCGGGGTAAATCGTCGTGAAGCGCGCGGCACCCGTCGCATCGGTCACCTGGTATCCGCGCAGAAACGTCTTGCCGACGGTGTCGAAGCCTGGATCGCTCACGTCGGAGTAGACGCCCAGCGCGTCACAATGCCAGACATCGACGAGCACCCCGGTCAGTGGCGTGCAGCCGTTGGAGATGGCCCTGGAGACGTTGAAGGTTAGCTGGAGTTGTGCGCCGGGCTTGACCGTTCCGTCGGACGGATCCAATCGGATGTCCGAGCGATCGAGCTTGTCGTCCACGAAGTACGGGCCCTGGGTCTCCTGGGGCCTGGCGACACAAGATGTGGAGACGCCGGTGGTGTCCGACGTCGTCGTGGTGCGTCTCGCACAGCCCGCCAGCACGGCAACACCGGTCGCGCCGAGCACGGCGAGCGCCTCACGTCGCGTGAGGATACGGCCTTGTGGAGAATCATCGTTGTCCATGTACGCGTGCGCAGGGATGTCGGGCATCGTGCATTCTGTTTGATGGAAGACACCGTTCAACAGCGAGACCCTTAGGTCCCTCCTGCCCAGTCGGGTGTCGTTATCCCAGACTACGCGGCAGCGCTACCGATCGCTGTCGGTGAAAGCCTCGAGGACGACACCATCCATGGACATGGAAATGGCGGCATCCGCCTAAGCGCCAGCCAGGGCAGCACTGGGGTAGTCCGTGTACCCGTCGGCGAACCCCTGAGGCCCCGGCGCGTAGAACGTGGCGGGATTGGGCTTGGCCAGCGGCACGCCGACTTGCAGACGCTCGACAAGATCAGGGTTCGAGACGAACGGACGCCCGATGGCCACCAGGTCGGCGTCGCCACTGTCCAGCGCCCTGTCGATGGCGTCCACCGTGTCGTAGCCCCCGTTCAGGATCAGCGTGTTGGTGAACGTCCGGCGAATGGTGCGCACCGTTTCGGCGGACGCGCCCGGAGCGCCCATGCTCGACTGCCTGATCACGTGCAGGTACACCACATCGAGCCTTTGCAGCTGCTCGGCAAGGTAGACGTAGGTGGCGTCGATTTCGGGATAGTGCGGCATGTCGTTGAACACGCCCCACGGTGACAGCCTGATGGCGGTGCGCTCGGCCCCGATGGCCGCGGTAATTGCATGGGTCACTTCGAGTACGAAGCGCGCGCGGTTTTGCACGCTGCCCCCGTACTCATCGCCTCGCCGATTGGCATGCGGATTCAGGAATTGTTCCAGCAAGTAGCCGTTCGCCCCGTCCACATCTCGCCGGCGGCCGGAACCGCCGACGGGGCAACACCCTGGACTCCCGCTGGCAGATTGAGCGTGTGGAAGATGCGCCCGGTATGCATCAACTGCACGAAGATGCGGCCGCCCGCTTCGTGCACGGCGTCGGTCACGATCTTCCACTGAACGGCCTGCTCCTGATTGAACAGGCCCGGGATCCGGGCGTAGCCGAGACCTTCGGCGGCTGGCGCCGTGCCCTCGGTCACGATGAGGCCGGCTGTCGCCCGTTGACGGTAATACTCGGCCATCATCTCGTTGGGGACATTGCCCAGAGCCCGGCTGCGGGTCATGGGAGCCATCACGATGTGATTGGCGAGCGTCAAGGAGCCGAGCTTCGCCGGCTCGAATGCTTTGTGTGTCATGGGATATTGAGTCTGCCGTCTATGCGGCGGAGTGAGTGTCAAGGAGAGAGGACGGTGGCGTCCCGCAACGCCGGTGCGACGCGAGTGCCGAGTAGCTCGATGGCGTTCAGAAGCTTCGCATGCGGGAGCGTCGCGACGTCCATCTGGAAGGTCACGCGGGAGAGGCCGCCCAGTGCCTCGCTGTGTCGGAGGATCTTCTCCGTCACCTCGTCGGGGTCGCCCACCAGCAGCGCTCCCTGCGGACGTACTTGGGCGTCGAAGTGGGCCCGCGTCACCGGCGGCCACCCCCGCTCCCTGCCGGTCCTGGTGAACGTGCGGGCGTAGCCCGGGAAGAACTCCTCCCGGGCGGCCTGCGTCGTCTCGGCAACGTAGCCCAGGGCGTGCATCCCGACCTTCAGTTGCTCTGGAAGGTGTCCGGCGCGACGCCCCGCCTCCCGGTAAAGATCGACGAGCGGACGAAAGCGGTGAGTCTCACCACCGATGATCGCGACCATCAGGGGCAAGCCGAGCGAGCCCGCCCGCACGAACGATTGAGGAGTGCCGCCGACTCCCAGCCATATCGGTAGCGGATCCTGTAACGGACGCGGATAGACTCCCTGACCGGTGAGTGGAGGGCGATGGTTGCCCGACCAGTGGACGTGCTCGTTCGCCCGGATCTCGAGCAACAGGTCGAGGTGCTCCGCGAACAGCGCGTCATAGTCCTCGAATGACAATCCGAACAGGGGGAACGCCTCGGTGAACGACCCTCGGCCGACGACCATCTCTGCCCGACCCTGCGACAGCAGATCGAGGGTGGCGAACTGCTGGAAGACGCGCACCGGGTCGACCGCACTGAGTACTGTCACCGCGCTCGTGAGGCGGATGCGGCTCGTGCGGGCCGCCGCCGCCGCGAGGATCACGGCCGGGGCCGAGTCGAGAAATTCCCGTCGATGGTGCTCCCCGATGCCGAAGACGTCGAGCCCGGCCTGGTCCGCGTGCGCGATGCGCTCGACGAGGAGGCGAAGCGCGCTCGTCGTGCCGATGTCAGGGG
>JALZAQ010000059.1:15177-21243 GCA_030948255.1 Gemmatimonadota bacterium | reverse complement strand
GTCGACACGTTGTCGGAGATCGCGGAGCGCTTTCCGGAAGCCGAGCGCTATCTCCTCATCGGCGAGGATCTGGCCGAGCAGCTCTGGAGTTGGCGAGAGCCCGAGCGGATTGCCGGATTGGCGCGCGTGGTTGTGCTCGCCAGGGCTGGGAACGACCCCGCGCCGAGCGTCGCCGGCAGAGCGGCGGAGACTCTCGCGCTGGAGCGTCTGGGCACACGCCGAGTGGACCTGTCATCGACCGAGATCAGGGCGCGCGTCCGCGCCGGCCGCTCGGTGCGAGGGTTCGTGTCGGACGCCGTCGCGGAGTACATCCAGACGTCGCGCCTGTACCGCTAGAGGAACGCAATGCTGAAGCCCCTGCTCACACGTCTGTTCGGAACCCGGCACGAGCGCGAGCTGCGCCGGGTGCAGCCGGTCATCGCCGAGATCCTGGTGCACGACACGCGCCTCCAGGGCGCGAGCGACGCCGAGCTGCGCGCGCAGACGGAGAAGTTTCGGGGAATGATGCGCGATCGCATGTCGCCCCTCGAGCAGCGGATTGCCGCGCTCAAAGAAGCCAAGCACGCTGCCGCCGACACCGCCGAGCGCGAGCGCATCGACGCGGAGCTCGGGGGAGCAGACGGACGGGGGGGGGCCGAAGGGGAGCTCCGCGACGTCATCGCCGAGATGCTGGATCAGCTCCTGCCCGAAGCGTTCGCGACCGTGCGCGAGGCCTGCCGGCGTCTCGTTGGCTCGTTCGTCCCGGTCACGGGTCGTGATGTCGAATGGAACATGGTGCCGTACGAGGTTCAGCTCATTGGGGGTCTCCAGCTCCACGAGGGCAAGATCGCCGAGATGGCGACGGGCGAGGGGAAGACGCTCGTCGCGACGCTCCCGCTGTATCTGAACGCTCTGGCCGGGAAGGGAGCGCACCTCGTCACCGTGAACTCGTATCTCGCTCGACGTGACTCGCAGTGGATGGGTCACGTCTACCGCTATCTCGGGCTCACGGTGGGGTGTCTGGACGACACCGAGCCGGGCACCATGGAGAGGCGCAACGCCTATCTCTGCGATATCACGTACGGGACGAACAACGAGTTCGGCTTCGACTACCTGCGCGACAACATGGTGGTGTCGCTCGACCAGCGTGTGCAGCGCGGTCACTGGTACGCGATCGTCGACGAGGTCGACTCGGTTCTGATCGACGAGGCCCGCACCCCGCTGATCATCTCGGGGCCGGTCGGGAACGAGAGCGACGGCGAGTACCGGGAGCACAACGCGGCTGTCGCGCGCCTCGTGCGAGCCCAGAACGACATTGCCAACCGTCTCGTGGCCGAGGGGGAGGACGGGCTCGCCACCAAGGACACGCGCACGGCCGGGCTGCGGCTGTATCAGGCGCAGCTGGGCTCGCCGAAGAACAAGCGACTGCTGAAGGTGCTGCAGGAGCAGGGGGCGAAGCAGCTCGTCCAGAAGATGGAGCTGGAGCATCTCGCCGACCGAAAGCAGCCCGGATCGAAGCAGCAGTTCGGGGATCTCGAGGAGCGCCTGCTGTTCGTGCTCGACGAAAAAGGGCATACGGTGCACCTCACCGACCAGGGCGTGGACTACATGTCGCCCGGCGATCACGAGGCGTTCGTGCTGCCCGACATCTCGGAGGCGATCTACCGTCTCGATCACGATCACGAGATGCCCGCCCAGGAGAAGCTGGAGCGGCGCGCGGCGATCGAGCGCGAGTACGCGATGAAAAGCGAGAAGCTCAACATCGTCCATCAGCTGCTGCGCGCCCATGCCCTGTACGAGAAGGACGTGAACTACGTCGTCCAGGAAGGACAGGTCCTGATCGTCGATGAGTTCACCGGCCGCACCATGCCGGGTCGTCGCTGGTCCGAGGGGCTGCACCAGGCGGTGGAGGCCAAGGAAGCGGTCCAGGTGAAGGGTGAGACCCAGACCATGGCGACCATCACCATCCAGAACTACTTCCGGATGTACGAGAAGCTCGCGGGAATGACCGGGACGGCGGAGACGGAGGAGACCGAGTTCTTCCAGATCTACAAGCTGGAGGTCGCCGTCATCCCGACGAACATGCCGGTGATCCGGGATGACCGGCACGATCTGATCTACAAGACGCGGCGCGAGAAGTACAACGCGATCGTCGAGGAGACGCGGCGCCTGCACGAGCTCGGCTATCCCGTACTCGTCGGCACGGTGAGCGTCGACGTGTCCGAGACGCTGGAGCGGCTGTTCAAGCAGCGGGGACTTCGGCCCGAGGTGCTGAACGCGAAGTACCACCAGCGGGAGGCGGAGATCATCGCCGGAGCCGGGCAGGCCGGCGGCGTCACGATCGCGACCAACATGGCGGGCCGCGGCACCGACATCAAGCTGGGTCCGGGCGTCACCGTGTCCAGGCCGTCGATGGTCAAGGATGCGGACAACAAGGAGGTCGAGGTGGAGGAGATGGGCGGCCTCCACATCATCGGCTCCGAGCGGCACGAGTCGCGCCGGATCGACCGTCAGCTGCGGGGCCGGGCGGGGCGGCAGGGCGATCCGGGCGCGTCGCAGTTCTTCCTCTCGCTCGAAGACGACCTGATGCGGCTCTTCGGGTCCGAGCGCATCGCCAAGCTGATGGATCGCATGGGGGCGCAGGAGGGAGAGGTTCTCACGCATCCCCTGATCACCCGCTCGATCGAGCAGGCCCAGAAGCGGGTAGAGCTGCAGAACTTCCAGGCGCGCAAGCGGCTGCTCGAGTACGACGACGTGATGAATCAGCAGCGCGAGGTGATCTATTCCCTTCGCGCGTTCGCACTCGAGGGGGGCGAGGAGCTCAAGGCCGAAGCGATCGGGATGATCGAAGGGGCGCTGCAGCGGCGCGTGACGATGAACCTCGTCGGCTACGAGAGCGCCGAGCAGTGGGACCTGCTGCTCCTTCGCCAGGAGCTGCTGATGCATTATCTCCTGACGGTGCCCGAGTTCGAGGTCCGGGACGCCTCGGAAGGCGGCCAGCCGCAGTCGATGGCGGAAGCTCAGGGGGTGGCGCGGGTAGCCGGGGTGGCGGCCTTCCACACCAAGATGACGAGCCTCAACGAGTACGCCGACCAGCTTCTGGCGCTCGTGATGCTCAACGTGATCGACGAGAAGTGGAAGGATCACCTCTACGATCTCGACCAGCTCCGGGCCGCGATTCACTTCCGGTCGTGGGGACAGAAGGACCCGCTCATCGAGTACAAGCAGGAGGCGTTCTCGATGTTCGAGGATCTGATGCACGACATCCGGAATACCTTTGCCGAGAGATTCCTTCGCGTGCAGCTGGTCTTCAATCACGAGCAGTTCGAGGCGCAGAGCGCTGCAGAGGCTGGTGGCGGAGCCGCGCGCAGCGCTGCGCAGACGCGCCAGCGCGCGACCAGGCGCTACAACGCCATGGGCATCCTGGAGGACATTCCCGACGAGGAGCTGGCGAGCGCCGCCGATGGAAATGGCGACGGCGGAGGAGGCGGCGAGGTGCTCGACATCGGCCCCGGCGAATCACCGCGACATCAGCCGGTCGCGCGCAAGGATCCGGTGGTCGTCGGCGCCGGTCGCGTTCGCTCGCTCGACGCGAAGGCGGCGAACACCACGGTCGACTGGTCCAGCGTCGGCCGAAACGACCCCTGCCCGTGCGGATCCGGACGGAAGTTCAAGAAGTGCCACGGGGCGCACGTCTGAGCCCCTGACAGCCCGGCTCCGATGCGCATGGGCGCAGAGGCCCATGCGCGCAGAGGGATAACCAGCTCTGCTATCGTCGAACGACGAATTGGTAGCAGCCGCTCTGGAGCACCACCGCGCCGGTCACCGCATCGATGACCTGGAAGTGGATGTCGTTCGTCGTCCCTTCGGGCGCGGTGAGGTCCCGAAACAGAGCGGCGTGGCCAGCTCCGCTCGCGTCCGTCGTGATCGCCTGCGGAGCGCTCCCGCGACCGAGCGTCAGCCAGGAGGTGCTGGTGCAGATCCCGTCCGCCGGCCCATCCGTGGCGCGCTGCAAGCGGTAGTCGGTGTTCGGGGCGAGACCGGTGACTTGCACCCCCAGGAGCACGGTGTTGTGCTCATCCGGCGGCTGGCGGAAGCTCACCTGACCGGCGGCGCCGCCTCCGCTTGGGGGCGCAAGGGTGACGTCGAGATCGGGCGTCGGTGTGACCGTAAGCGATCCCGAAGCTGGCACATTCTGGCCCGCTCCGGTGTCCGGAGCGGCGGGACCTTCGGTGGAGCACGCAAGGGCGAGGAGTCCGGCCGCCAGGGCGGCGGTAGCCGTAAACGGGATGGGACAACGCATGATTCCTCCTTGGGGGACCGGCGTGTAGGACGCTTCCGAGCTCAAGGTGGAGCGCCTCGATCACCTCGCTGTGACGCTGATGTCACCTGGGCGCCGTGCCGACCGATTGACCGGTCGGGTGTCACGCCGCATGTTGGAATCGGGGCTCATCTCACCCTTGAGATGGCGGCGACGGTCAGATCTCGTCTCTGGACCCCTGGAGGCAGCACGAGTGGCGATCATCCGGCTGCGAACGCTGGGCGGATTGGATCTGAGGTCCTCCGATGGGCGGGACCTCGGAGCTGTGCTCGCGCAACCCAAGCGCTGCGCTCTTCTCGCCTACCTCGCGATCGCTACCCCGGACGGGTTCAGCCGGCGCGACACCGTCGTCGCGCTCTTCTGGCCCGGCCTGGACTCCACTCATGCTCGTGCCGCTCTCCGGCAGGCCCTCTACTTCCTGCGCCGGGAGCTCGGGGACGAGGCAATCATTGCCCGCGGCGAGGACGAGGTCGGCGTGGACGGTGGCGTCATCCGCTGCGACGCGGTGGAGTTCGCGCGCGCTCTCGCGCGGGCAGACCCCGCGGCTGCGCTTGCCGAGTACGCGGGTGACCTGCTCGACGGGTTTTTTGTCACCGATGCGGCGCCGGAGCTCGACGACTGGATCGCGCGCGAACGGCGAGCGCTGAAGGCGCAGGCGGCCGGAGCGGCGTGGCGCTGCTCAGAGGACTGTGAGCGTGACGGAGACGGACGAGCCGCCACGCATTGGGCCCGTCTCGCCGCGCTCCTGCAGCCCGATGATGAAGTGGGAGTCCGCCGTCTCATCTCCCTGCTCGAGCGGCAGGGGGACCGCGCCGGCGCCCTCCGTGCCTACGATGATTTCAGTGCGCGGCTGATGAGAGAGTTCGATATCCGTCCCTCCAGGGCTACCGTCAGATTGATGGACGACATGCGCCGTTGCGAGACTCCCGCCGGGAAGCGCTCGACCCTGACGTCGCGACTCGAGCTCCCTGTCGCGTCCGGTCAGAGCGCGGCGGAAACGCGCATCGCCGCGGACGGCGTGAGCGATGGGACGCATCGGGATGGTGCGGCGATTGGACTCCTGGCGAAGGGTGGCCTGCCGCGTCGACGATGGTCGGCATTCATCGCCGCGTCGGTCGTTCTCCTGGGAGTTGCGCTCGCGGCGCGGATGCAGGCCGACACGAGGGCGACGCCGCAACGAGTCGTGGTTGGCGCTTTCGTGAACCGGACGGGCGACCGGCGGTTGGATCCGATCGGCGAGATCGTCGCCGATTGGGTGACCTCCGGTCTGCAGCAAACGGGATTGTTGGCCGTGGTGCCCACGATGACCGCTTTCGCGGTCGCGCCACCCGCCCGACAGCGCGGGCGCACGACTACCGAGGAGCGGCGACTCGCGCACGCTACCGATGCCCAGCTGGTCGTCGCCGGATCCTATTTTCTCCTGCATGACACGCTGCGATTCACCTACAGAATCGTGGAAGGGGAAAGCGGGCGCGTGCTCGGTGGCGGGGTAGGGATCGACGCCGGACTTTCGGATCCTCTCGCGGGAGCCGAGTTGCTTCGGCAACGGGTGATGGCGAATCTGGCTGAATTGGCCGATCCCCGCCTGCGGGCCTGGGCGGCGCTGTCCGGCCAGCCTCCGTCGTTCGCCGCGTACCTCGAGTTCACCCAGGGTCTGGATCTGATGCTCCTCGGCGGCGACTCGCGCCGAGCGCTTCCACACTTCGTCCGGTCGGCGGCCGTAGACTCGATGTATGCGGCACCCCGCCTCTGGGCGATCGACGCCG
>JALZAQ010000059.1:5324-15167 GCA_030948255.1 Gemmatimonadota bacterium | reverse complement strand
GGCGAGCTCGGAGCGGCTGATTCTCTCGTGCGGGACGTGGAGCGGTTGCGTGATCGGTTGTCGCCGGTTGATCGGTTGATGCTCGTCGGATGGCGGGCTCGGTTGGCCGGTGATTGCGCGGCCGCGCTCGAGAGCTCGCGACGCCTGGTTGCACTCGCACCGAAGTCCCAATTTGCCGTCACTCTGGCGAGAGACGCGTCCTGCCTGAACCGCTCGCGGGAGGCAGTTGTTGCCCTGCGCCGTCTCGATCCGACCGAGCCGTGGGTCGCAGAATGGCCGGACTACTGGGCCAACCTGGCGTACCAGCTCCACCAGCTCGGAGACTATCGGGAGGAGCTGAGCGTGGCCCTCGCCGCCCGGCGGGTGCGTCCCGAGCTGCTCCGCTACCTGTGGTTGGAGCTGCAAGCGCGGGCCGCACTCGGAGAGGTCGAGAATGTTCGGCGTGGCCTGGATGAGAGTCTCGGCTTGTCGTCCCCCCGATCGGTCGATCAGGGGGTCGCGTGGGTTCCCGGAATGGTCATGCGCAATGTCGCACTGGAGCTGCGCGCCCACGGTCATCGCGCGGCGGCGCGGCAGGCTATCGCCCGCGCGATCACATGGTACGAAGCGAACCCTTCCGCCGATCCGAGCGGACCCGAAGGGGTCACGCAGCGGCTTCACCGGCTTTGGGAGGCCGAGCGATGGACAGAGGCGAGCGCGGTGGCCGACTCCCGGCTGGCGGCCGATACCGATGTCGCCGAGCACCATGCCACCGCCGGAATCATCGCGGCACAGCGCGGGGACCGCTCGCGAGCGATGCGGGAGTGGACGTGGCTGCGCGAGCGCTCCACACTGCCACGTCGCGCGGAGGCGAGCTACCTGAGCTCCCATATCGCCGCCGTCCTCGGAGACCGGCCCGGAGCCGTGCGCCTGCTCGCGGATGCGTACGCGCTCGGGTGGAGGCACACGTACTACGACCACCTGCAGGCGAGCTTCGAGACGCTCGTCGACTATCCTGCCTACCGCGAGCTGATGCGGCCGCGAGAGTAGACCTGTCGGGAACAGGTGGCCGTTTGCTTCCCCGAGAGGCGAAGAGATGCGTCCTGCTCCTCTTCGCGAGCCCATAGTCGGCATCGAGCAGCGGTTCACATCGCCGCGGAGGGCCTCTGCCGACTGGCACCGGGAACACCCGAGCGTTAACTATACAGGAGATGCCCCGGTCGGACCGACCGCGGGAGCGGCTCCGCGATCTCGGCGCGCAGTCGCTCAGCACCGCCGAGCTGCTGGCGATCGTGCTCGGCTCGGGGGGTGTGGGACGCTCGGCGCTCGGCCTCGGCCAGCTCGTCCTCGCCAGCGCGGATGGGTCCCTGCGTCGAGTGGCGTCGCGTCCCGTGGCCGCGCTGACCGTGCTGGGCGGGATCGGAACGGCCCGTGCGGTAGCGATCCACGCCGCTCTGGAGCTGGGGCGACGCATGGCGGGCGAGGTCCGCGATGAGGGGGCCCCGATGCGCTCACCGCGCGACGTCCACGCTGTGTACGCATCGCGCTTGGAAGATTTGCCGGTCGAGGAGTTTCATGTTGCGGTGCTCGACTCGCAGCATCGGTTGGAGCGGGACATCACGGTGACGCGCGGCATCCTGAATTCTTCCCTCGTTCATCCGCGCGAGGTGTTTCGCGAAGCGATCGCCGAGCGCGCGGCGGCGATCATCCTCGTGCACAATCATCCGAGCGGCGATCCGACGCCGTCGGCGGATGACCGCGCGGTAACGGAGCAGATGGCGGCGGCAGGACGGTTGCTGGACATCCCCGTGCACGACCACGTGATCGTGGGCCGGGGTCGCTACTCGAGCTTTGCGGAGGCGGGACTGCTGTGACGGCGACGGCGCTGCGGGACGTCATACCGGGGTGGGATCTCGCTGAGGGGGCGCCCGTCGAGCGCCTCGACGGCGAGCTCCTCGCGCGCGCATATCGCTTCAGCGAGCAGGCCCACCGGGGACAGAAGCGCTCCTCGGGTGAGAACTACGTCCTGCACTGCGTCGAGGTCGCCAAGATCCTTGCCGAGCTTCACCTCGACAGCGTGACCGTCGCGAGCGGATTGATCCATGATGTGGTCGAGGACACCGCCATCACCGTCCAGGATGTCGAGGCGGAGTTCGGCAAGGAGATCGCGCACATCGTCGACGGTGTCACCAAAATCGGCAACATCACCTTTCGCTCCACCCAGGAGCGCCAGGTCGAGAACTACCGGAAGCTGCTTCTCTCGGTCGCCAAGGACGTTCGAGTCATCCTGATCAAGCTGGCGGACCGGCTCCACAACATGCGCACCCTCGACTACCTGCCGGAGGAGAAGAGGCACCGCATCGCGCAGGAGACGATGGAGCTGTACGCGCCGATGGCGCACCGCTTCGGCATGGCGCAGATGCGGTGGGAGCTCGAGGATCTCTCGTTCAAGCACCTCGAGTCACCGGAGTACCGGAAGCTGGCCAAGCTGGTCGCGCAGAGGCGCGTCGAGCGCGAGACGCTGATCGCTCGTCTGGCGGATCCGTTGCAGAGCGAGCTCGAGCGCGCCGGCATCCGCGACGTCGAGGTCACCGGCCGTCCCAAGCACCTGTGGTCCATCTACAAGAAGATGAAGCAGCGCGAGAAGCCGTACGAGGAGATCTACGACCTCATGGCGATCCGCGTGCTCGTGAACAACGTCGCCGACTGCTACCACGCGATGGGAATCATCCACGACGGATGGACACCGATCCAGGAGCGAATCAAGGATTACATCGCTCAGCCGAAGTCCAACGGCTACCAATCCCTCCACACGACGGTCTTCGGACCATCCAAGCAGCTGTTCGAGATCCAGATCCGGACGCGCGAGATGCATCGCACGGCCGAATATGGCATTGCCGCGCACTGGCTCTACAAGGAGGACGCGAAGAGCGCCGACGAGCTCGATCGGGCGCTGGCGTGGTTTCGACAGGTTCTCGAGCTGCAGATGGACGCGCGCACGCCCGAGGAGTTTCTGGAATTCCTGAAGCTCGATCTGTATCAGGACGAGATCTTCGTCTTCACCCCCGCTGGCGACGTGATCCAGCTCCCCAAAGGGGCCACGCCGATCGACTTTGCCTTCGCTGTCCACACCGAGATCGGGTCGCACTGCCAGGGCGCGAAGGTGAACGGGCGCATCGCACCGTTGTCGCGGCAGCTCAAGAACTCGGATACCATCGAGATTCTCACCTCTCCCACCGCGCGCCCGAGTCGTGACTGGCTCTCGCATGTCCGCACCGGGCGGGCGCGCCACAAGATTCGCCAGTGGATCAAAGTCGAGGAGCAGCAGACCTCGGCCAAGCTGGGACGCGAGATCCTGGAGCGCGAGCTGCGGCGCCGCGGCACGCCCAAGGTCGACGACGACCAGCTGCAGCGTGCCGCCAAGGCGCTCAACCTATCCGACTCGAAGCACCTCATCGCGTCGATCGGGCAGGGCGACGTCAACATCGCGCAGGTGCTCGCCATCCTCTACCCGGAAGCCGAAGTGGCGCCGGAGCAGCCCGCCAAGTCGAGCGCCTTCGAGCGGCTGGTGCAGCGCATGCGTGGCTCGTCCAAGGGAGTGCGCATTCAGGGCGTTGATGGGCTCATGGTGCGCTACTCGCAGTGCTGCCAGCCGGTCCCGGGAGATCCGGTGGCCGGCTACGTCACACGGGGACGCGGCGTGAGCATCCACCGGGCGGACTGCCCCAATCTGCTGCTCCTGGCCAACGAGCCGGAGCGGCGGCTGGACATCGACTGGCAGGAAATGCAGGGTGAGCGCTTCCTCGTGCGGCTGGCGCTCGAGGCATCGGATCGGCGCGGCCTCTATGCCGATGTGGCGGCGGCTGTCACCAGCAGCGGGACCAACATCAAGAGCATGGAGCTCGTCACCGGCGACGGCGGCGGCGTGTCGGGCTCGGTGCTGGTGGAGGTCGAGAACCTCTCCCACCTCCAGAAGATCGTGCGCGCCATGCGAAAGGTGAAAGGCGTCTCGGACGTGACGCGCCGGGAGCGGCTGGGGGAGAAGGGGTGACGTGAGCCGGCGCCGGGCGCCCGGAGTCGCGGTGCCGCCCCCCGAACAAATCCCGTCCCGGCCCATTATATTCCCACCCATGTCTCGCACGTCCTTCGACCTCCAAGCACCATTCGAGCCGGCCGGCGACCAGCCGCGCGCCATCGGCGAGCTGTCGGCCGGCCTGGAGCGCGGAGACCGGTTCCAGTCGCTGCTCGGTGTGACCGGGTCCGGAAAGACGATGACGGTGGCGAACGTCATTCGCTCCTACGGCCGGCCCACCCTCGTTCTCTCCCACAACAAGACCCTCGCGGCGCAGCTGTACGGAGAGCTGAAGGGATTCTTCCCCACCAATGCGGTCGAGTACTTCATCTCGTACTACGACTATTACCAGCCAGAGGCGTACGTGCCGACAACCGACACGTACATCGAGAAGGATGCCTCGATCAACGAGGACATCGATCGCCTCCGCCTGCGGGCCACCTCGAGTCTCATGGAGCGCGACGACGTGATCATTGTCGCGACCGTCTCGGCGATCTATGGCCTCGGCGACCCGGTGACCTACCGGGAGCGGATGGTCGAGGTCACGGTCGGGGAGCGGATCGCCCGCGACGACATCCTTCGCAAGCTCGTGAGCATCCAGTATTCCCGGAACGATGTGAGCTTCGAGCGCGGCACCTTTCGCGTCCGTGGAGACACGGTCGAGATTTTCCCTGCGTACGAGGAGCAGGGAGTGCGCATCGAGATGTGGGGCGATGAGGTGGAGAAGATCTCCAAGATCGACGTTCTCACCGGGGAGACGATCGCGATGCTCAAGCGCGCGGCTGTCTATCCGGCGAAGCACTTCGTGACGACGCGTCCTACTCTCGAGCGCGCGATCGCGCTGATACGCAGCGAGCTGGTGGAGCGGCTGGCCGAGCTGCGCCATGCCGGAAAACTGCTGGAAGCCCAACGCCTCGAGTCGCGCACGAACTTCGACGTCGAGATGATGCTCGAGATCGGCACCTGTGCGGGGATCGAGAACTATTCCCGCCACCTGTCCGGCCGGCAGGCGGGAGAGCGGCCGGCCTGTCTGTTCGACTACTTCCCCGAGGATTATCTGGTGGTGGTGGACGAGTCCCACGTGACCCTCCCCCAGCTCGGCGGAATGTTCAACGGAGACCGGGCGCGCAAGCTCACGCTGGTCGACTACGGATTCCGGCTGCCCAGCGCGCTGGACAACAGACCCTTGATGTTCGACGAGTTTCTCTCCCTCACTCCCCGCGCGCTCTTCGTCTCCGCGACCCCGGGCGACCTGGAGCTGCAGCTCAGCGAGGGCGTCGTCGTCGAGCAGATCATCCGTCCCACCGGACTGGTGGACCCCGAGATCGAGGTGCGCCCCGTTCGCGGTCAGGTGGATGACCTGCTGAACGAGATCAGGCTGCGGGAGCGCCGGGGCGAGCGCGTCCTCGTGACGACCCTCACGAAGAGGATGGCGGAAGACCTCACCGACTATCTGCAGCAGATGGGAGTTCGTGTCCGCTACATGCACTCGGATATCGATGCCATCGAGCGGATGGAGATCATCCGCGGGCTCCGGCTCGGCGACTTCGACGTTCTCGTGGGGATCAACCTGCTCCGGGAGGGGCTGGACCTTCCCGAGGTCTCGCTCGTCGCGGTGCTCGATGCCGATCAGGAGGGATTCCTGAGGAGCGACCGGTCGTTGATCCAGACCGTCGGCCGAGCGGCGCGTCATGTCAGCGGCCGCGCGATCTTCTATGCCGACCGGATCACGGGCTCGATGGAGCGCGCCATGGGCGAGACCAGTCGGCGGCGCGAGATACAGGTGGCGCACAATCTCGAGCATGGCATCACCCCGCGATCGGTCGTCAAGAGCACCGACCAGGTTCGCTTCAGCACGCGGGTGGCAGACGCCCGCATGGAGCGGGAGGACAAGGGTCGAAAGGTGGCCGAACAGGTCGCGACCTACGCGAGCGAGATGGATGCCGCCGCGCTCATCGATCTGCTCGAGAGTCAGATGAAGCAGGCCGCCGCCGATCTCGATTTCGAGGTCGCGGCCAGACTTCGCGACCAGCTGTTCGAGTTGCGTGCCGCGGCGAGCTCGACGGCGTCGCGTTCCGGAGCAGGGCGGGGCGCCCCGGGCCTCGCGGGAATCCGGGCCGGCCGGTAGGCACTCGTGCTCGAGCCGCATCATCATGTCGTCCCTTCCCTGGCGCCGGGCGGGCATCTCACCGTGACGCAGGCCGAGCTCGAGAGCTGGGGAGAGCGCTTCGGCCGAGCGGTCTCGCCTCCCCTCGTCGTCGCGATCTCGGGTGAGCTTGGTGCGGGGAAAACAACCCTGGTCAAGGCCATCTGCCATGGATGCGGTGTTGTGGAGCCGGTCACGAGCCCGACCTTCGCGCTCGTCCACGAGTATCAGGGGCGACACTTTCCCATCTATCACCTCGACCTCTACCGGCTCGCCTCCCCGGCAGAGCTGACGAACGTGGGGTGGGACGAGATCGTGTCGTCGCACGCTCTGGTGCTGATCGAGTGGCCGGAGCGGGCCGGAGGTCGGTTGCCACCTGACGCGCTTGGCATCGAGCTCGAGTCCGTTGCCGGCGCGCCGGAGCGGCGCGTCCTGCTCGCCGGGTGAGCCGCCTCGTGCTGGCCCTCGATGCGTCCACCTACCAGGGAAGCGCGGCTCTGATCGAGGGGAGCCGAGTGCTCGGCGAGCGCGACGTCGCTATGCGGGGAGAGCGCGAGGAGCGCCTCCTGCCCGCGGTCGCGGAGCTGCTGCAATCCGCGGGGGTGAAGACGGGAGACCTTGCCCTGATCTGTTGTGGGGGAGGGCCGGGGAGCTTCACGAGCCTCCGGATCGCCGCAGCCATCGCCAAGGGGATCGCGTTCGCTCATCGGATTCCCCTCGCCACGAGGTCATCACTGGCGCTCATCGTGGCCGGGACGCCCGGCTTGCAACCCGGCCTTTACCTGAGCGCCCTCGACGCGCTCAGGGGACAGCTCTTCGTGGCGCCTGTCGAGCTCCTCCCCTCCGGCGACGTGATCGAGCGCGGCCCGATCGAGCTGCTCAGCGCTCCGGAGCTGTCGCAGCGGGTCCATGCGACCGGAGCGACCGCGATCGGAAGCGCCCAGCTGCTTGCCGGACGACCGCACGCGCGAGGGTTTGCGGGTCCGGCTTTATCGGACACGGGTTCGGCCGCGGCTGGCCCGGTGGTGGTCGATGTGGCATCGTGGGAGCCTGAGTACGGCCGTCAGGCCGAAGCGCAGGCGAGATGGGAGTCCGCGCACGGCCGTCCCCTTTCGTCGGCGTGACGATGTCCAGAGGACGCGTATGACCGTGCCAAAAGGCGGCGCCGTGGCGGGCGTCCGTGCGGCGACAGAAGAGGATCTCGACCGGATCGCCGAGATCGAGCTGGAGGCCTTCGCGGACGCCTGGAGCCGGCAGTCGTTTCGTGCGCTGCTGGGCGATCGCCGGGTTTTTTTTCGAGCGGTGGAGGGAGACGATGGCCGGGTGGTCGGCTATGTCGTCGCCTGGTTCGTGATGGAGGACGGCGAGATCGCGAACCTCGCCGTCGCAAAGGAGGCGCGAGGACGGGGCGTCGGCTCCCAGCTGCTCGAGGCCGCGGTCTCCGCGGGACGGGAGCGCGGTGCGCACGCCATCTTCCTCGAGGTCCGCGAGTCGAACGAAACCGCACTGGCCTTGTATCTCTCGCACGGCTTCGACCTCATCGGCCGACGCCGCGGCTACTATCGTCGCCCGGTGGAGGATGCGCTCGTTCTGCGACATCGACTGCTCGCGGTCGACCCTGAGACAGTACATTATCAGACGCAATAAAAGCGCTTGCTGCGCAATAGTTTGTTGATTCGTCGGCAGGGAGGCCCTGATATACATTCCCGAGCGAGGTCGCTCGCTCAATAGCCAGGAGGAATCGTGAGCCGAAGCTTGAACAAGGTGACCCTGATCGGGAATCTCGGCGCCGACCCGGAGGTGCGTTCGACCTCGGGGGGAAACCGCGTCGCCACCTTCTCTCTTGCCACGAGCCGGTCGTGGACGGGGGCGTCGGGCGAGAAGCAGGAGAAGACGGAATGGCACCGGTGCGTCGTCTGGAACAGCAAGTCGTCGCAGCTCGCGGATATCGTGGAGCGATATCTGAAGAAGGGCGACAAGGCCTACGTCGAGGGGCGGATCGAATACCGGCAATGGCAGGACAAGGAGAACCAGACGCGCTACACCACCGAGATCAACGTCCGCGAGCTGCTCATGCTGAGTGGGCGGAGCGGGGCAGGCGAGGACGCGGGCGCTGACAGCTCGGCGCCGCGTGGGCGGGCCAGCACCAGCGAGCGCCCCCGGGCAGGCACCACCGCGGCGAGCGGTGCCGGTGGCGCGACCGGGGACTTCGAGGATTTTCGCGGAACGCTGGAGGACGAGGACGACGACTTGCCCTTCTGATGGACAGAGGCGGCGCCTGCGCGCTTCCGCCTCGTTTCTTTCCGGGGGTGGTCATCGTCATCCGGCTGACGCCTCTTCTCCCGGCGACGGCCAGAGCGCCGTTTTCCGACGGGGGATGACTGACCAGGCGGGCAGGTTCAGCTCCCAACGGGGTTACACACCATGAGGATGTCTCTGCGAAAGCTCAACTTCTCCCGGGGAGCAGTGCTCCTCGTCGCGTTGCTCTGCGCCGCCTCCGCGACCGCGCAGCAACCCGCGGAGACCGGCCGCACTCACCAGGTGAAGCGTGGCGACACCCTCTGGGATCTCGCCCGCACTTACCTGAGCGATCCGTTTCTCTGGCCCGAGATCTACCGCCTCAATACCGCGGTCGTCGAGGACCCGCACTGGATCTACCCTGGGGAGGTTCTGCGCATCCCGGGTGGACCGACCGTTGTCGCGCGCGAGAATGAGCCAGCGGTGCAGCCATCGGAGGCCGTCACCGGCGAGCGGCGGCTCGGCAGCACGATCTTCGCGAAGCAGATCGTGCGACGCGGGACGGCATCGCAGCGCGGTCAGCTGGTGATACAGGAAGCTCGGACCGCTGTTCGGCCGGGCGAGTATTACGCGGCGCCCTGGGTGGACCGCCACAACGGGCCCGTGGGGCGGGGTGAGCTGGTCGGTCCGGCGGATCTTCCGGGCATCTCCCAAGCGTCCCAGCGAGTCCGGCTCCAGAACGAGGATCGGGTGTACGTGACGCTTCCGCGGGGCGTTACCGCCGCTCGCGGAGATCGATTTCTTCTCGCACGCCTTGGCGCCGAGCTGGGGCGGGACGCTCAGCTCGTTCTCCCGACGGGCATCGTCGAGGTGGAGCGGAGTGTCGCGGATGAGGCCACGACGGCGCGCATCGTCAATCAGTTCGAGGCCGTGAAGGTCGGCGACATCGTGATCCCGCTCGAGCGCTTCGCCATGGCGCTGGACGCCCGCCCCGCCGCGGTGACGCTCGGCCCGACGGCCAAAGTCCTCTGGGTGCCGGAGATCTCGGTTCTGCCGACGGTGCAGCGGTACCTGGTGCTCGATGCCACCCTGAAGGACGGAGTGAAGATGGGTGATCAGTTCACCCTCTATCGGCCGCGCCTTCGCACGCCCGAAGGAGTCACGCTGCCCGATGAGCGTGTGGCGCTCGTCCAGGTGGTGAGGGTCAGCGAGCGCGGTGCCACGGGAATCATCGTCGATCAGGTTCAGCCTCCGATCAAGATGGGACTGCCGGCGCGCATGACGGCCCGCATGCCCTGACCGATGGTCCGGCGCGGCTGCCGTCGAGCCGCAAGCCGGTTAGATTAGGCGACGCATGCGTTTCAACGTCGCCTCTCAAATAGCTCGACCTCCGGCTTCGGCGCCGCGG
>JALZAQ010000059.1:0-5314 GCA_030948255.1 Gemmatimonadota bacterium | reverse complement strand
GCCGCGGCATCCGCCACGGCGCCGCTCCTGCAGAGGCGCGCTGGCGTGACTCGTCGCGCACTGGTCACCGGAGGCGCGGGCTTCATCGGGTCCCACGTCGCCGACCGGCTGCTGGCGACCGGTCACGAGGTCACCATCATCGATGACCTCTCGAGTGGTAGACGAGAGCAGCTTCCAGACGAGGCTGCGTTCCACGAGCTCTCGGTATCCTCCGATGCGGCCGCGTCCCTCGTGCGCGAATCGCGATTCGACGTGCTCTTCCACCTCGCCGCCCAGATCGACGTTCGGAAGAGCGTGCACGATCCCCGGCACGACGCCCGTGTGAACATCGAAGGGACGCTGAATCTTCTGGAGGCCATCCGGTGCTCCGGTGCCGGCACGCGATTCGTCTTCTCGTCCACCGGAGGCGCGATCTACGGCGATCTCGCCGAGCCGCCAACATCCGAAGACGCCCCCAAGAATCCGCAGTCTCCCTACGGCGCGGCGAAGCTGTCGGTCGAGTACTACCTCGGCTACTACGCGCGTGTCCATGGCCTGGAGAGCGTGACCCTCCGCTACGCCAACGTATACGGTCCACGCCAGGACCCGCACGGCGAGGCTGGAGTCGTCTCGATCTTCTGCAACAGGGTCCTCGAGCAGAAGCCGCTCACGGTTTTCGGGGACGGCCGTCAGACCCGCGACTATGTCTATGTCGAGGATGTCGCTCGAGCCAACGTGCTGGCAGCGGACATCGCACTGCCCCCGATGGCCGGTGTGGACTCCCGCTCGTTCAACATCGGCACGTCGGTCGAGACGAGCGTGCTCGAGCTTGCGCGCTTGATCGGCGAGGTCGCGGGGAGACGAAGCGTCGTCGAGCACGCGGTCGCCCGTCCGGGAGAGCAGCTTCGCTCGGCGGTGGAGATCGTGAAGGCGGCGCGAGGGTTGGGCTGGAGACCCGAAGTTCCACTGGCGGAAGGCCTCCGTCGGGCCTTCGAGTGGTTCGCCGGCGCGAGCGCCGGAGGAGAGGCATGATGTCACTCCTGGCGCAGCTCGCGGGGGCAGTACCGACCTCCGCATGGGAGATGGTCTCCCACTCCAGCGCCGTGACGAAGGGGGTTCTCGTCTTTCTCGCGCTGTTGTCGGTGACGAGCTGGGGGATCATGGTTCTCAAGTGGCGCGAATTCCGCACGGTCGAGGCCGCCGGCCGCGCGTTCGTCGCGGACTTCGAGCGAGCCACCGACCTCGAAGGGGTCCGCGACCTGGTGGCAGGGGAGCAGGGCGCCGCCAGCCCCTTTGGTCGCGTCCTTCGACGCGCGCTCAACTTCTTTGCCGAGATGAAGCCCGGCGCGCTGCGCGATCCGCAGGCTGCGCCGCTCACCGGCTCGCAGGTCGAGGCGCTACGTCTCGTTCTGGACTCGGAGTCGGCGGATGAGCGGGAGCGCCTCGGCCACTTCATTCCCTGGCTCGCGACGATCGGCTCGGTGAGTCCCCTCATCGGCCTGCTCGGCACGGTGCTCGGAGTGATCGACGCATTCGTGGGGATCGCGGTGAGTGGCTCCGGCAACCTCGGCGCGGTCGCACCGGGAGTGGCCGAAGCGCTTACCGCAACAGCGGCGGCTCTGGCGGTCGCGATTCCGGCTGTGTTCGGGTACAACTTCTGCGCCAATCGCCTCAATCGTCTCGACGGCGCCCTCGAGAGCTTCGGCGCCGAGATCATCGCGTTGATGGTGCGGGAAGGGCGCATCTAGATGGCCCGCCGGCGCAGGCGGGGTGGCTTGCCGCTCAACGCCGACATCAACGTCGTCAGCCTGATCGACGTCATGATGCTGCTGATGGTGATCTTCATGATCACCGCGCCGATGCTTCAGGGAGGAGTCGATGTGTCGCTCCCCCGCGCCCAGGCGCGGCCGCTCGAATCGCGCAACGGAATGGTCGTGACCGTCACTCGGGGCGGCGACATCTATGTGGACGAGACCCGTCTGTCCTACGAGGAATTTCGGGCGAGCTTCGCCGCGCTCGCGTCCCGCCGCGGGAAGCAGGGCCTCTACCTGCGGGCGGATCAGAACGTGAACTATGGATTGGTCGTGAAGGTGCTGGCGGTGATGCGGGGCAACGGCGTGTCCGACGTCGGTCTGGTTGCCGAGCCCGAGGATGTCCGGCGATGATGAGGAGCGATCCGGCATGGCGATCGCAGCTGCGCACTCCACTCGGTGTCTCCGTCGCCGTGCACGCTGTCTTCGCGACGGTGATGTTCCTGCTATCTCGTGGCTCGCCAAGCATCGTGCGTCCTCCGATGTATCGCGTGGATCTCGTGGCTGCCCCCGCCGGTCCGAGGGCGTTGGGGGTAGTGCGACCCGCCCCAGCCGAACGGCCGCCGACTCCATCGCCGCTCCCCCCTCGGCCACAACGCGTCGCCCCTCCCGATCCTCTGCCGCCCGCACCCGTTCGCGCGCCGGAGACGCGCTCGCCTCCACCGGCGACCACCCCCGCTCCGGCGACGCCCAACACGTCGCGCCCCACGCCGCCGCCGATCGCGGGCGGCGGACCCACGGGCGCACGCGGCACCGATGTCGCCACTGTGCGCACCGAAGGGATCGAGTTTCCCTACTCCGGGTACAAGGACAACATCATTCGACAGGTCGTGCTGCGGTTTCACGCTCCGCCCAATGTCGTGACGCGCGCCGAGATCCTCTTTCTCATTCGACGGGACGGCTCGGTCACCGGAATGCGTTTCGTCAGTCGGTCGGGAAATTACGCGTTCGATCTGGAAGCGCAGGGCGCGATCGAGGATGCGGGTAACTCGCGCGCATTCGGTCCTCTCCCCGATGGCTTTACCGATGATGTCCTGCCCGTGATTTTCAGCTTCGACCCGCGCGTGCTTCGGTGATCGGGGCCTCACTTCGCAGTCGTCTGATGATCGCCGCGTGCCTCGCTCCAATTCTCGCGCGATCCGCCGCGGCGCAGGACACGGCGTCTCGCGGCATCCGGCTGGGCCTCACCTACGAGCCGGGCACCAAGCCCGGTGTCGTCGTCCTTCCCGTGAGAGGCGACGGGGGAGACAGCGTCCGTGCGATCCTTCAGCGTGACCTCGATTACGGCGATCGCATTGCGGTGATCGCGGCCGAGGGAAGCAGCGCCGCCGAGGTGGCGCGCGCGGCAGCGGGGACGCTCGACTATCCGCTCTGGAAGGCGCTCGGCGCGGCCGCGATCGTCCAGGCCACCCTGACCCCGGGCTCCCTGCACGTCGCCCTTCACGACGTCACGGCCCGGCAGGTGGCGCGCGTCAAGGAGTTCCCGCTCGCGACGCCGGCATACTCCCCCGAGTGGCGGTCGAGCATTCACGGGGTCTCGGACGAGATCGAAGCGTGGATCACCGGAACGCGGGGGATCGCGCGGAGTCGCGTCCTGTACGCGCGCGAGGGCCGGATATACGTTATAGACAGCGATGGCGCCGGGGATCGAGCGATGACGGAAGGCGGGGGTGCGATGTCCCCCGCCTGGCATCCCAACGGTCGCGCGTTCGCCTACAGCGCTTTCGGCGAGCGCGGCACACAGATTCTTCTTCGAGATCTCGGGAGCCGACAGGGACGGGTGGTCCCCGGCACGACGCGCGGACTCAACATTACGCCCGAATTCTCACCCGACGGCGCGACACTGCTCTACGCTCATGGCGAGGAAACGGGAACGGATCTGATGGCCACCGACGGCACGGGAAGCGGGCCCGGTCACCGGATCACCGTGTCCCGCGGGACCGACAACGTCTCTCCGTCATTCAGTCCGGACGGTCGGCGGCTGGCGTTCACGGCGGGACGGTCCGGCCACCCGGAGATCTATACCGCCGATATCGACGGCTCCAATGCGGAGCTTCTGACAACCTTCAACTACGGCGATCAGAGCTATCGCTCGAATCCCGCCTGGTCGCCGGACGGCCGCCTGATCGCCTTTCAGTCCCAGCTCGGAGGGCGTTTTCAGATCATGACGATCTCGCTCCGGGATCGGAGCGTGAAGCAGCTCTCGAGCGACGGAGTCAATGAGGATCCGTCGTGGGCGCCGGATGCCCGCCATCTCGTGTTCACCTCATCGCGCAGCGGGGCCAAGCAACTCGTGGTGCTCGACATCGAGTCCGGACGAACGCGACAGCTCACCCGCTCTCCAGGCTCGCGGCTCGCAGCCTGGTCGCGACGGCTCGCTGATGCGGCACCGTAGGGTCGGAAATGTCATCGCAGGCACCAGAGAAACGACACGCATGACCGCACCATCCCGTACCTGAGAGGAACCATGTCCCACCGTCACCGCCCGCTGCTCACGATGATCGCAGCCACGATTGCCCTCACCGCGTGCCCCAAGAAGCCGGTGCCTGCCCCGGCGCCGGTGCCGACGATCAATCAGGACAGCATCAACCGTGAGCGTGCGCGTCAGGATTCGATGGCCCGCGCCGAGCAGATGCGTCGTGATTCGGCAGCTCGTGCGCAGGCGGAGACAGACCGGATGAAGCAGCAGCGCGAAGCGGCGCTCGCGCAGACGCGTTCCACCCTCACCGCGAATATCCTGTTCGAGTACGACAGCGACGCGCTGAGCGACGCCGCTCGCTCCGCTCTCGACCAGAAGGTCGCCATTCTCGCGGCCAACGTGGGAGTGCATCTCCGGGTCGCGGGCCACACGGACGAGCGAGGCTCGGACGAGTATAACCTCGCGCTCGGCCAGCGCCGGGCTGCCGCGGCCAAGCGGTATCTCAGCGACCACGGTGTGGACGCGTCCCGGCTCGACATCATCAGCTATGGGGAGGAGCGTCCCGCCGCGCCGGGCCACGATGAGGCCGCGTGGGCGCAGAATCGCCGCGCGGAATTCGAGATCACGGCGGGCGGAGACCAGATCACCGCGGCGGCTCGTCCATGAGCCGCCTCCGGTCGGTTCTGCTGCCGGTCGCCGTCCTCTCCAGCGGCGCGTGCTTCGCCACTCGAGACGACGTCCGACTGCTGCAGAGCGACATCTCGACCTTGCGGACGGAGCGGGCGCAGGCCGATTCCGCGCACCAGACCCAGATCGCGCAGGTGATCCAGACGCTCGGGGGGATCGGCGACTCGTTGCGGGTCTTCAACGCCCGGCTGGCGAAGATGCAGGGGGACGTGCGCGGTGACCTGTACGCGATGGGCCAACAGCTCATCGCCGTGCAGGAGCTCACGGGTCAGAGTCAGCGCCGTCTCCAGGAGCTGCGCTCCGATCTCGAGCAGCGCACACAGCCAGTGGCCGCCCCTGCTCCTCCCGTGGCGGTCGTGAGCGCCGACTCGAGCGGGCGCGCTCTCTCCCCCTCGCCCGCAGCCGCATCCCCCCCCCC
>JALZAQ010000011.1 GCA_030948255.1 Gemmatimonadota bacterium | reverse complement strand
CGGTCGGCCGTTCATCGCCGGGCGTTGCTCCCTCACGACCGTGTGGCATCCCATGCAGGTGCTGACGGCGGGCATCCCGGGGTCGGGCGCTTTGAAGGCGGCGAAGTGACAGTACAGACAGTTCATGCCGAGCGTCTGCACGTGCGCGGGATGCGGGAAGGGGATGGGCTGCTTGGGCGAGTTGCCCTGGGAGGACGAGGCTCCGCTATACGCCGAGAGGAGCACAGCCGTCGCCGCCACGGTGAACAGTCCCGGGATGACCGTCCACTTTTTCCGCTTCGTCATCACGCAGTGCGATTGGAGTCGGGAGTGCTGTTTGTGAACAAATTCACAAGCCGAAACAATGGGCGGAAACTTGAATCCGCCCGTTTGCACGCGCAAGAGGCCCGATTCACTTCACCGCTGCGCCGATGTCGACCGCGCTCGCCAGCACTGCGCCGTCGAGCTCGTCCGGTAAGAGCTCGAGGTTCGCACGCGGCGCCTGCGTGAGCCGGAGCGGCCACATGCTGCCGTAGAGAAAGCGCGAAGGCCCCATCGAGCGAAGCAGATGCGCGAGGTCGTCCTCTGGTGGACCCCAGATCCACGCAATGTCCCACCAGCAGCGCGCTCGCTCCGACGGCGTGAGTCCCCAGTGCACCTCCTCGATCAGAGCGCGACCGGCGCCGCTCACTACGACTCGAACCTCGCGACTGGCCCGGACCGCCGCACGGATCGCAGCACCCGTGAGGTCGCCCGCGCGATCCAGGCCGTGGCGTTGGCGCAGATCCTCGAATCGAACGGTGAGCAGCAGGGGAACCCCGGCCTCGCCGCACGCAGCCGAGAGTGACGCCATCGCGACGTCGTCGGCTCCCAGTCCCCACTGCGGCGGATAGGCGCGAATGGCGACGGCGCCACGGGCGATCACGCCGGCAAGCGCTTTCTGCCAGTGAGGCCAATCCGGTCGGACCACGGGAGCCGGACGGAGCTCGTGATGCGGCGCCAGCATCTCGAACAGCTCCGAGTTTCCCGGAGCCGGATCTCGGTAGAACGCGCTCGGAAGATGTCCGACCCAGGCGCCCTCGATTCCCTCTCGCACGAGCACCCGAACCAGCACGTCGGGCTCGGGGTGAGGAACGTGGCGGAAGGGATACGGCCCGACGAGACAGCTCACATCGATCGTCATCGCTTGGCAGTCCCGATCACGCTGACGGCGGCGGGCGTGGGCATCTCGACCGGGATGCGAGGGAGAGCGGCGCGAGGAAAGATGCGACGAGCATTCCGCCAGCGCACGTCGGCAATCTCATCGGCCGTGAGTCCGATGACGTCGAGCGCACGAAGCTTCGCCAGCCCCGTCTCCATCGTCACGTCGCATCCCCAGAGCAGCCGCTGGGCGCCGACGGCCAGATATGCGCCGTCCAGCATTCCCCGATCGACACCGCTTCCCGACAGATCGAGATGGATGTTCGGGTGATCCTCAACCGCCGGATAGCTGTGCGACCAATCCCCTCCCCCGCCGATGTGGGCGAGGATGAACGAGACCCGGGGATGACGGGCGGCGAGACGCGCGAGCTCCACCGCATCCGACGCCTCCTGTCCGGGCCAGTCGTGACGACGGTGCTGCCAGATATGGTGGAGGACGGGCAGGTGGCGTCGCTCCGCCTCCTCGGCGATCGCATCGAGCAGCGGATCATCGGCGCGGCGGCTCGCCGCCAGCTTCACTCCCACGGCGCCGGCCGCGACGCAGCGCGCGATCTCGGCGAGCGCGTGCTCCTGGTCGTTCGGGTTCACGACCACATAGCAGCGCACTCGGTGGGGCTCGCGCCGCTGGAGCGCAAGCATCTCGTCGTTGCCGCGAGTGACGTCGGCCGGTGACGGGAAGTAGGTGGGCGAGGTGAAGCCGAAGCTTCCGAGGATCGAGGCGATGTGAACGGTGATGCCGATGCGGTCGCCGGCCCGCAGACGGGAATGGTTCCGCTCCGACCAATCGTGCCGACCGCACGCGGGATGGAAGAAATGCGCATGGACATCCACGAGCGGCGCCTCGCCCGCCAGCGTCGCACTTCGATCGGTCACCGCGGGTTCTCCTCGTCGCGCAGCTGCACCAGCGCATCGCTCGCCGCCGCCTCGATCCGGAGGAGCGCATCCTGGTCATGCGCCAGCGCCGCGAAGTTGTACGCGCCACGCTTGAACAGGACTCCGGCGGCGAGTGCGAGCTCGAGGAAACGCCGCTCCCTCTCCGCCTCATCGAATCGGAGGAACCACATCGGTGGAATGCCCTCGACCGTCACGCCGCGCACCCGGCTGGCGGTGATCGCCCGGCCGACCGCGCTCCGCATCTCCTCGCCGATCTGCCAGAGCGATGCGCAGACGTCCTCGGCCTCGTGCGCGTCGAGAACGGCGCCGACAGCCGCGAGCGCCACCGCTTCGCTCGCCAGAGTGGAGGAGATCCAGCTCCGCTCCGCAGCGTCCATCACCGAGTCCCGGCCGACGACCGCCGCGAGCGGAAATCCATTGGCCATCGCCTTGCCGAAGCAGGCGAGGTCCGGCGTCACGTTCGCGAACGCCTGATACCCCCCCGTGCGAAGTCGGAAGCCGGTCTTCATCTCGTCGAAGATCAGGACGGCCCCGTGAGCATCGCAGGCGCGGCGCGCGGCGGCGATCCATTCCGGCGACGCAAGGCGCTCCACGACGGGCTCGATGACGATCGCTGCCAGCGCGTGGGCAGCGTCGCCTGCTTCCCGCTCGAGCGCGGCCGTGTCGTCGAACGGGATGGAGCGAAAATCACCGTGCGCGCCGGCGGGAACGCCAGGCTGGGTCTGACACCAGTCGAGCCAGCCGAAGTAGCCCGCGCCGAGGACGGTATCGCGTCCGGTCACGGTCCGCGCGATGCGGACAGCCGCAGCGACCGCTTCGGCCCCCGTCTTGAGGAAGCGCACTTTCTCGGCACACGGGATGACCTCGCACAGTCGCTCGGCGATGACGATCTCGTGCAGCGAGGAGAATCCGCACACGTTGCCGTCGGACGCAGCGCGCATCACGGCCTCGCTGACCGACGCATCGCCGTACCCCAGTGCCACGCTGCCGAGCGCCATCGTACAATCGATGATCTCGGAGCCGTCCACCGCCTCGATCGTGCAGCCGTGAGCGCTGAGGTAGTGGGCCGGCGCGGACCCGGTGTCGGCACCGAACAGCGCCTCGGGCCGCTTGCTACCCGTGGACGCTCCGCCGGGGATGACCGCCGCCGCCCGAGCGCGCCAGTCGGTGTTCTCGATGTCGGGATAGGTGTTCAGCGACATGGATCGAAAAGGAATGCCCGCGGGAGTGGCGTCAAGAGCGCGCACCCTGCACTCGGTCGATCGTTCGCATCACCTCGATCGCCATCGCCCGCAGCAGCGTGATCTCCCGAGAGTCGGGAGCCGCGCGGTAGGCCAGGGACCGCAGGCTGCGCATCACGTGCTCGCTGTACCGGGTCTTGAAGAACTCGATCGCGGCCAGAGCGCGCTCGCCATCGGTGAAAAGCTGCTCGTACTGCTCCGACGTGGAGGGCGGCGCACTTTTGCGTGGGGCTGCCAGCGCGCGCGTCGCCGACGGCGTCGCGCGATGCAGCTCGTAGAGCGCGATCAGCACGGCCTGCGCCAGATTGAGCGACGCATGCTCGGTGGTCGGAATGGTGACCACGAGATGCGCCCGGTCGAGGGCCTCGTTTGGCAGACCACGATCCTCTCGTCCGAAGAGAAGCGCGACCGGCCCATCGCTCGTGCGGGCGAGCATCGTCGCGGCGGCGGAGCGCGGATCCACAACCTCGCGCTTCGCCGAGCGGCGCCGGGCGGTGAAGCCGGCCACGCCCACGCATCCGGCGAGGGCCTCCTCGAGGGAAGCGAAATGCTCGATCGCACTCACGATCTCGCGGGTGTCATGAGCTACCCCCTCGATCCGCTCGGGATCGTAGGGCGCCGGACGCACGAGGCGGAGGGAGCCGAGTCCCATGTTCTTCATCGCCCGCACGGTCCCGGCAATGTTCACCGGATCCTGCGGCTCGAAGAGCACGACCCGTATCCGCTCCAACGCGCCGGCGGGAAAGTCAGTCACTGGTCACGCGAAAGGGGAGCATGCGCTCGGGCTCGTGTCGGTCGCCCCGAAGATAGACGAAGCCGCCGTCCGATCCGCTCATCGCGAGCTGTCCGCGCCGGCGCTCACGGTCGCGGCCCATCTCGTTCACCAGCACGTCGAGGAGCAGCGGGTATTCAGGACCCGGGCCGAGGGAGCTGAGCGCGAGGAAGAAGCGCATGGCGTACCCGGTCGGCGTGACCTTCCAGGTCGCGCTCAGCGGGAGTCCCTGACGCATCCCGTCGATCTCGTGCACCCTCACACGCGAGCCGCCGGGCACCGGCACGGCGAGCCAGCCCGCGGGTTGCGGCCAACCCGGAGCGCGGACGTAGAGTTGCACCCCGTCGCTGTGAATGTCGGGATGCTCGTTGTCGAGAGACGGGTCCGGCGCCTCGGCTGGCCGGAAGACGAGTGGCGCCTTGTGCACCTCGACCTCCACAATGAGC
Source organism: Gemmatimonadota bacterium (assembly GCA_030948255.1). Classification (GTDB taxonomy): domain Bacteria; phylum Gemmatimonadota; class Gemmatimonadetes; order Gemmatimonadales; family Gemmatimonadaceae; genus JALZAQ01. The sequence continues at coordinate 57,835 of JALZAQ010000011.1, read as the reverse complement.
TCCAGACGGGATGCCCGTACGGTGACCGTCGCCGAAGGCCTTCCCGCTTCCTCCCAGCTGTCTTCGGAGCGGCGGTAGGTCTCCTCTCCGAGGTGAAAGCGCAGACCGCCGGCATCGCTCTGGGAGCCGGGGTACAGAAGGGCGGGGACACTGTCCTCCGGCGCGGCCCGATAGCGACGAGGGGCGGGCGCTGGTCTCAGGCCTCCCAGATCGATGCTGCTGCGCTCCTTCCCGTCGAAGCGGTCGATGTGCCACCCGGCGGCGCGTCGTGCGTGATGATGCCTCACGCGGTCGGCGAGCCGTACCACCAGCAGGCCGTCGCGCGACGAGGCGGAGAGCACCCGCCGCGCCCAGCTCCAGACGGTGGTGATGATCCCGCTGCGACCGCGTGTGCGGACGACGAAGAACGCGCGCGCTCCTGTGCCGGGTGGACCGGGCGCCGACGCCCGCCACCAGTGCGCGACCGTGCTCGACAGGACCCACGCTTCGCCGCCGCCGGAGCGGAGCGCGAGATTGACCGACACCTCCCACGGAGCGGCCGCGCTCGCCGTGTCGTGCAGGAATCGGAACCCATCGGTCTCTGATTTGCCGCCGGTGAGCGACGCGGCTCGCCACTCCTCGAGTCCGTCCGCCGTTGCGTCCACGTGGAAGGGGAGGTCGAGTGTCACATCCTGCTCGCTCTCCCACCTCAGCTCATCCACGAGATACGAGTCCATCGCCACGAGCGTGCGGCTGACACGAACTCCTGCTGCGATGCCATCGCGCGGGACCTCTGCCTCCACCCAGGTCACCCCTTCGCGATCGTCGTAGGCACGAAGCACCCCATGGGCGCGCAGCTGCGAGTATCCGTTGACCAGAGGGGCATTGTGGGCAAGGGTGCTGCGGTACCAATACAGAGACGGATCGACGTAGGAGCCCGTGCCCATGTCGTCGAGCCAGCGATCGCTGCCATTGGCCAGAATGAGGTTGAGCCGATCCGGATGCCCGTGACCCCCGCCCGAGTGTCCGTAGTCGAGCGCCGCGTACACGCGTCCGTTGTCGCGGCGCAGGACCGCCAGTCCCTGTCCTTCGAGCAGCGCGGATCCGGGAGTTGGCGGCGCGAGCTTGGGGAGTGTCGCCCGAGCGAACAGAAGGGAGCGCCATCCCAGGTCGGACCGGGTCAGTCTTGTGGGTGGCTCGTTTCGCTCCGCCTCCGCGGTGGAGCGCCATCGCCCGGAATCGCCGACCGTCGAGAGGGGTCGCTCGTAGAGCTCCCACAACGCCCCGCAGAGCCGAGGGTCATCGCGTCGCGCCAGCCCGAGCTCGCACGACTCCGCAAATCGCCACTGGCGGAGTGTCACGCCATACTGCGAGTCCCGCCGTGACGGAAAGGTGAAATCCGGGAGCGCGGTCGCGAGGGGCATCGCGAATCCCTCCTCGAAGCGTCCCTCGAGGTTCGCCGGGAGCTCGAGCTGCGCTCGCTGCGCCATCGTCACGCCGTACCACAGTCCTCGATGGGCGAAGAGATGATAGTTTTCCCCTTCGTACCAGCTGCCATCGGCGAGCAGCGCCTCGTCGAGCTGGGCGATCAGCCCGCTCGGACCGTGGACGGCTTCCTCGGCCATCACCGGACGGTCGAGCAGGAGGTGCGCAGCCAGGAGGGCCGCGTTGTTCCATGTCTGGCGATTGGACATGCCCTCGTCGTATGACCCGATCAGGGCGGCGCTCGGCTCGATCAACCGGTCGCGAACCCGGTAGCCCAGCGTTCTCGACATTCCGCCACTCTCGAGGAGGTCGAGCGCGATGCAGATCTGGAGCAGCCAGATGGACTCGAGGTACGTGCTGAAGAACAGACGCGTGGGTCCGAGCACGTTGTCCTGGTTGGGGTAGCTCAGGTAGCGCTCGGCGAACTCGAGAACCAGGTCGGCGGCGAAGCGAGACAGCTCATCGTCGGCGGTGAGCCGGCCGAGCGCGGCGGCGTGAACGGCGCGCTCGGCCAGCCAGAGCTGGTAGCCCATCACCCACCAGCGGTCGTGGCGCGCCCCCCGGAAGCTCTCGCCGCACGTCGGACATCGGTGGTGGCGGGGAGAGAACGGGTCGAAGGAGAGCGACGACGCGTCGCGGGGGCAGCGACCTCCATCGCGTGACAGCAGCGCCTTCTCCGCCGCGGGATGCGGATCGGCCCGGATGACGCGCTGCAGGTCGTGCCGAAGCGACTCGGCAAGGGAAGCGAGGGGACCGGCGACGGGCGCGCGCCGGGCGTCCAGCCCCGCAGCGTCGAGGAGAAGGCTCACCGCGACCCCGGCGGGCCCGCGACGCTCCACCGCGCCACCGAGACCATCTCGCCACGCAGATCCATGACCACATGGCGAAGTCGGCGGGAAAGCCCCTGAACGCCGCGCGAATGATAGATCCAGACAGCCGGAATCTGAACAGCGAGCTCGGATTGCACGGCGCCCCAGGCGCCGCGAGCGACACTGTCGGACGGTGCCGACTGGGCGATGGCGAGAAGAGAGTCGAGCCGAGGGGTGTGGAAGCCGCCGTAGTCGAGGACACCGCCCGCGAGGTGGGAATCGTACATGGACGAGAGATACGCGAGCGAGGCGTCGCCGGGAATACCCGCGAACAGCGCATCGAAGCGCCGCTCGCGCGCGCGGGCCTGGGCGAGAAAGGCTCCCATCTCCAGCTGGCGGATTTCCATTCGCACACCGACGGCTCCCAGATCCGCCTGCAGGAGCTGCTCGAACGCCTTGTCGCCACTCCCGACGGTGAGCATCTCGAAAGCCAGCGGACGCCCTGACCGCGCGCGTATTCCGCCGGCCGATCGGTGCCAGCCCGCGGCATCCAGCAACGAGTCGGCCGCAGCGGTATCGAGAGCAGAGCCGGCACTCACGGCATACGGATGATCCGGGGGAACAGGACCGCTCGCGGGAATCCCGAATCCCGCGAGCGCCGCATCGATCATCCGCCCCCGGTCCAGCGCGAGGTCGATCGCCCGACGTACGCGGACGTCATCGAACGGGGGGCGCGCCGTATTGAAGATCAGGCCCGTGGTGAGCAGGGACGCATACTCCAGAACGCGAAGTCCGCGGTCCCGACGGACGAGGGCCGCCATCGAAGGCGAGATGCCGGCGACGTCGAGGTCGCCCGAGACCAGACCGGCGAACTTGGTGGTGGGCTCGTCCACGACCGTCACGACGAGCCGGTCGATCTCGGGAGGACCTCCGAGCGCAATCGGGAAGTCGGCGTTGCGAACAAACACCCAGCGCTGACCCGGTCGGCGACCGGCGAAGCGAAAGGGTCCGTTTCCAACCGGCGCTTCGTTGAAGCTCGCGCGACGCATCTGTGCGTGGGGTACGAGCCGCAGCAGATGCGCCGGGACGAGCGGTAGCTCGCAGAGCACGAGCGGGAAGCGCGGCTGCGGATGGGTGAAGCGGACGACCAGCGTCGTGTCGTCGGCCGCGGTCGCCAGGCGGATGTCGGCCAGGTCAGCGAAGCGGGGATAGCCGGTATCGCGGTCGCGCGCTGCGTCGATCGTGAAGACCGCATCGGCGGCGGTGGTGGGAGTCCCATCGTGCCACCGGATTCCGGGCACGAGGTGGAATGTCAGGTCGCGCCGGTCGGGCGACCACTCCCACGCGCGGGCCGCGTAGGGCATCGGGGCCAGCGCGGAATCGTAACGAGCGAGCGTCACAAACAGGACGAATCGCTGCACCTGCCGCGACAGCGGATGGACGGTCACGAGCGGATTCGCCGACTCGAGATCGGCTCCCGATGCGTACACGACGGTGCCCGGCGACCGCTCGGATCCCCCGCATCCGGCGAGAGAAGCGATAGCGCCAGCGGACAGCAGGACCCTGCGCACGCGGGCGGAGGTTGACGCGCGGCGGCGCTGCGTCATCATCCTCACGATGCACGTCCTGCCGCGTCGCCTGACCGAATCCGCGATCCTCCTCTGGATCGTGCTCACGCTCACCTTCGCACTCCTCCGGGCGGCACCAGGTGATCCCGCGGCGCTGTTGATCGCTCCGGGTGCGACCGCTGCCGACGTGGCTCGGCGGCGCGCCGAGCTCGGGCTCGATGCGCCCCTGACGGTGCAATATGCACGATGGTCGGGTCGCATCCTCAAGGGAGATCTGGGCGAGAGCTTCGTGCAGCATCGTCCGGTGATCGCGGTTCTGGGCGATGCCCTGCCCTACTCGCTCGCGTTGGGCGGCGCCTCGCTGTTCCTCACCTTCGCGATCGGAGTGGGAGTCGGCACGCTCCAGGCCGTCCGTCGTGGAGAGACCCTCGACGTCGCGCTCACGATTGCGACGACGACCCTGTACTCGGCCCCCAGCTACTGGCTGGCGCTGGCTCTGGTGGCGCTGTTCACGTACGGCGCGGCAAAATGGGGCTTCCCCGGGGCTCTGCGCCTCCCGGCGTTCGGAGTACGTGATCCGGCGGGCGAGGCCGTCGGAGCGGCGGCGCTGGTCGACGTCATTCGGCACGCCGCTCTGCCCGTGATCACTCTCACCGCCGTCGGTGCGGCCGGAGTGGCGCGGTACGCCCGCACCATCGTGGCCGACCTCGTCGCCCTTCCCTGGGTGAGAACGGCGCGCGCCAAGGGACTCGGCGTGCGGGGGATCTACCTTCGCCACGTGGTGAGGAACGCGCTGCCACCGCTGGTGGTCCTGCTCGCGTTGGCTCTCCCTGGTGTGCTGGCCGGCTCCGTCTTCGTGGAAGTCGTCTTTGCCTGGCCGGGGATGGGTCGGGTCATGCTCGCGGCCATCGGCGCGCGCGATTATCCGGTGGTGATGGGGGCCACGTGCCTCTACGCCGCGCTCGTGATCCTCGCAAACCTGGCCGGCGATCTAGCACTCCCGCTCCTCGATCCGCGACGGCGACGGTGAGGCGCGTCGCGCCGGGCCGCGAATGGGCGCCGCGCCTGTCGGCGGCCGTTCTCTTCCTTCTCGTCATCGGGGCCGTCGCGATACCGGCGCTGGCGCCGACGGATCCGCGGGCCATCGCCAACGTGCTGGCGCTGCGCTTCCAGCCGCCGGCATCCGTCGATGTTGCGCACCGCTTCCACCTCCTCGGGACGGATCGCTTCGGGCGCGATCTCTTCGTCCGCATGATGCTCGCCGCTCGCATCTCGCTGCTCGTCGGCGTCCTCGGCTCGCTTGCCGCCGGCACCGCCGGGATCGCGGTGGGCGCGCTCGCGGCGTGGCGCGGCGGAGCGCTGGATCGGCTGACCATGGCTGCCAGCGATGCGCTGCTCGCGATCCCGCGCCTCATCCTGCTGCTCGTCTGCGCCTCTCTCTGGCGTCCCGGTGCAGGCATGGTCGTGGCCGTGCTGATCGCGACCGGCTGGATGGGTGTCGCCCGCCTCGTGCGATCGGAGCTGCTCGGTGTGCGAGCGCTTCCCTTCATCGAGTCGGCGCGCGGGCTCGGCGCCAGCGGCTGGCGCGTGCTCTGGCGCCACGCGCTGCCGAATGCCATGGGCGCAGCGACGGTCGCGATCACGCTGGGTGTGGGGAGCGCGATCCTGCTGGAGAGTGGGCTCTCCTTTCTCGGACTGGGCATCCAGCCGCCGCAGCCCAGCTGGGGGAACATGATCGCCGACGGCCGCGAGAGCATCGTCACCGCACCATGGGTGGCGCTGGCCCCGGGGCTGGCCGTGGTCGTCACCGTTCTCGCCTGTACGCTGCTCGGTGACGCGCTGCGCGACAAATTGGCCGGTGAGGATGTCGTGCTCCTGCGCGATCGCTCCTGAGCGAAGGAGCGGAAAAAATGCTAGCGCACGAGCACCGTCGCGATGCCCAAAGACGGCACAGGAAAGCGAACGGACCGGCCGTCGAGCTCCAGAGTGTCGCCGGGCGTTTCGTCGAGACGTGCGGACCGCGCTTCGCTCACGTCGAAGCCCAAACGCCATACTCCGGTCGTCGCTCGCTCGACGAGGTTCCGGCATCGAAGCACCAGCCACTCCCCATCTTCGCTCTCCTTGAGCGTGGAGAAGACGAGCGCCTCCCCTTCCAGAGCGAGACCGCCTGTGGGAATGGGTACCTGCAGCGCGGAGCGAATGGTTCCACCCGTGATCGGGATCAGCACGTCTTCGGCGACATGCTCGATGGCGACGATGGTCTCCCGCTCCCGCGGTCCATGCGGGTAGATCGCGAGCATGGCTTCGAATGGGCCCTGCGACTGCGCTTCGGGCGTCGGTGCCGGCCAGCCGGCATGCCCCGGTCGCTCGGGGAGATCAGGACGCGACAGCTCGCCGACGGCCCGGCAGAGAGTGATCGCGATGTCGCCGCCTGGAAGCACCTCGTACTCCGCCAGTCCGTCCGAGATCACGGTCACCCCGCGCGATTCGTTCGATACCGTGACATAGCGGTGGAGGGGAGCGGTGGGCGGAGGAAGCTCCGCCGAGGCGTCCTGCGGAGAGACGACGATTGGCGCGCGGAATATCGACGCGAACGCGGCGTCGGCGTGGACCGACGCGCGCTCGATGCCGGTGCCCACGACGACGCGTAGCCTGTGGTCGCGCGCGCGGTTGTCGCCCGCGATGCGCATTCGGAGGAATGGAGCGCCGGCGTCTATCTCGCATGAGAGGCGGATCTCGACCGGCAGCGACGCCGGCGTGCGCCCCGTCCGGTCGCCCGCCTCCCTCACCGCAAGCGTCCACCGGCTGTTGATCACGCCGCGCAGCGGACTGCTGACACTCAACTGCGTGCTCTGCGGGCGGATGGTTTCGATCGTCGGGGATACCGGAGAGTGCGTGTAGAGGTCACCGGCATCGCCGACGTCTTCGAATCTGACGACGGGCGAGATCCGTAACCCCGAAGCGGCGTCGCGCAGCGCGAGCGTTCCGCCGTCTGTGACCAGAAGGTCGATCACCCCGTTGCCGATCCCCTCGTGTAGTCGGCGCACCGAATCGCGCGCCGGCGGCTCCCCGCCCGCCGAGGCGAGCTCGAGCGGAAAGGCGAGCGTCCCATACCCGGCAATGGACTGGACCCAGAGGAGGGCACGGCGTGAATGGACGAGGTCCGCGGCCGGATAGTGTCGCGGCGAATCGACGCGATCATAGCGAATCCCGTCCTCGAGGGGCTGGTGAAAAAAAGGAAGCGTGGGCGGGTCCGGCTGCGGTGCCTGATCCCTCCGCCGAGCCGAGCCAGGACCCACGGGAACGTGCGTCGAGAAGCGAAGCAGCTCGACCTCGGCCACTCCCCTCCGCGCCCTCGCTGCGGGATTGCGCAGCAGGAGGACAGGCTTCCACAGGTGGGGCGCGCCGCGAGCAGCTTCTCGATCGTGACCCACCAGCTCCAGCAGCGCATCCTCGACGATGCCGTGCCCCTGCGAAGCCGCGTCGTCCAGCCGCGCGTCCATCGCGCGTGCCACCTCGTCGGTGGAGCAGCCGCAGAGAGTGTCGTGGGGATGACAGAGCAGCAGTGAGCGCCATGCCGCCTTCACCACCGGACGACGCGACCGGGAGAGTCGCGATGCGAGCGCGCTCCAGGGCTCGGCCTCGGTCAACAGGAGCCGTTCGATCTGTGCGTTGCGTCGCTTCTGCGCCGCCCGAGTCGCGAACGTCCCCTGGAGAGACCAGCAGTAGCCATAGGAGTGACGCAGCTCGCCCTCGATTCGCGGCAGATCGACGGTCTCGGCGCGCTCCGCGAGGGCGGCGGCGAAACGTCGCAGGCTGCTTGGCACGATGGGGTCGCCACCGGAAGCGAGCCGGAGGGCCTCGAGAGCGGAGCCCAAGTCCCGTTGACGCGCGTGGTGATCAGCGCCGTTAGGCAGGAGCACGACTCCGAGGGCCGAGCGCGCGCCCAATTCCTCACGAATCGTTCTCCAACGCTCGACCGCCTGGTCGGGAGAGGTGGGGAGCGCCGACCCGAATTCGTAGCCGGAGCGCGGAAGGTGGTAGAGGAGCACCTCGCTACCGTTCGGAGAGCTCCATCGCACGCAGTCGCCCGGCGGCCACGCCGGACCGCCGAAACCGCGCCAGAGAATGATCAGAGGAAGGCCGAAGCCGGCGGCGATCGCGGGGAGCGCCGCCGGATGTCCGAACGCATCGGGTGAGTACAACACCGGTGGGGGAACCGCTCCGAGCAGGCGGAGAGCCTCGCGCCCCGCCAGCAGGTTCCGCACGAGCGCCTCGCCCGACGGAATCAGCTCGTCGGAGAGGACGTACCAGGGACCGGCGTCGAGGGCGCCCTGCTGGAGCTGATGTGCGAGCGCGGAGCGGCGCTCGGGCCGAACGGCAAGGTAGTCGTCGAGGATCACCGCCTGACCGTCGAGGAGAAAAGGCTGGCCCCCGGCATCGGGATGCTCCAGCAGCTCGTCGACGAGAGCTACCAGTCGCTGACGGAACCGGCCGGCCGGGAGATACCACTCCCGATCCCAGTGCGTGTGCGAGACGACGTGCACGGTGATCGGAGGACGGACCTTTTCGGAGGTGGCCACGCGATGCTCTGACATCCGGCAAAGCTAGCACCAAAAAAAGGGGCGGCCATGTAGGCCGCCCCCAACATTCCACCGACCCTGCGCTACACTACCGGCCGCTGACCGGTGATGACGCGCCACAGGATGACGATCACCGCGAGCACCAGCAGAAGGTGGACGATGGCGCCGAGGTGGAACACGGTGAAGCCGAGCAGCCAGAGGATGAACAGAACTACCGCAAGCGTCCAGATCATACGAGACCTCCGCTGAAGGTTCGGACTACCCCCGCTCGTGGGAAGGCAACTTGCGTACCAGCCGTAGCCTCAGCGCGCGTCGAACAGATCTCCGGGCCGCGACACGCTGTCCACCGGATACGCGAGTCGCCCGCCGTCAATGCATGCGAAGGGGGTCAGCGTGGCCGGCCGGGTGCTCCCATCCAGGATGTGGCGGACGTCCTCGCCGCGCGCCAGAAGTGCATCGGCAATGAGCGTCCGGTGGCAGCGCCAGGGAACGGCCTCGGCGCACATGACCGCCGTGTTCGCGCGCCGAGCACTCGCGACGAGCTCGTCCAGCCCCGCCAGGAATTCGTTCGTTTCCATGTGGTCGGCGTAGCCGCGAAAGCTGGCGTTCCGCCATCCGACATTCCGCGAGTCCGCCCGCGGCTTCCGTCGGCCGCCGAGCGAAGGGAGATGGCGATAGGCGACTCCATGCGAGGCCAGCACCGCGGCCAGCGGCTCGCGATCGTAGTGCGGGTGTCGCCGCGAGCCTGGCAACAATCGCACGTCCGCGACGAGCTCGATGTCATCGCGAGCGAGAAGCGCCAAGAACCGATCGATCGGCCGCGTGGAGTGGCCGATGGTGTAGATGGTCACCGCGGGATGTCGCTCTCCCGGGAAGCCGGATGAGCCGGATCGGAGCTCGGCGGCGACGGCGGGCGCGGCCCGTAACGTCCGAGCAGGATGCGCGCGGCGCGGACGTCGTGCCCGACGTCGATCAGCAGCACCGCGAGGTCACCCACGCCCCAGAGCACTCCGGCGAGAACGAGCAGCCGCCCCGCTTCGGCGATCAGTGTCCACGCAGCTCCCAGTCCCTGCGAGCTCAGGCCGGTCGCCACCTCCGCCGCCAGGAGAACGAGCAGGATGAGCGCCATCAGTCTGAACAGCTTGGAGAGGTAGCGGAGCCCCGCATACGGCTCCAGATCGGCCGCCCGCACCTGGGAGATCTGTTCCCCCGACCGACGCTTGTTCGCGATCGCCTCTGGCTCCGGCAAGCTGCCGGCTGCCCCACGCGTCTGCGGAATTCCTGTCATCTGATTCTCCCGGCCACCGTCGCCACGGTGGAAGATGGAGCGATCTCGGTTGACCGATGCCTCGTGACTACCGATGTTCAGGCACCGGAGCACTCACACTCATCCACCAGCCGTCATGCATGCGCTGCTCGAATTTCTCCACCGCCTCAGAAATCTGCCGGAGCTCATCCGCTGGGGCGGCTACGTCGCCCTCGCGGCGATCGTCTTCAGCGAGACGGGGTTGCTGGTCGGCTTCTTCCTGCCAGGCGACTCCCTTCTCGTGACGGCGGGCCTCCTCGCTTCGCAACCGGACGTCGGTCTCAACGTCTACGCTCTCGGCGGCCTCCTCTGGATCGCGGCCATCTGCGGAAACTCCCTCGGCTACACCATCGGGCGAGCGACGGGACCTCGCATTTTCAGGCGCGAGAGCTCGCTCCTCTTCAATCGGAAGCATCTCCTCCGCGCTCACGACTTCTACGAGCGCCATGGGCGCAAGACTATCGTGCTAGCGCAATTCATGCCAATCATCCGGACGTTCGCCCCGGTGGTTGCCGGTGTCGCCGCGATGCCGTATCGGGATTTCATCCTGTTCAACGTGTTCGGCGCGCTGGTATGGATCTGGGGCATGCTCTTCACAGGCTACCTGCTCGGCCGACACGTTCCGGGCGTCGCCGCGCACATCGAGCCGGTAATCCTGATCGTGATCTTTCTGTCCATTCTGCCCGGCATCATCGGGTGGATCCGCGAGCGGCGGCGCGTGACGGGAACCGCCGGCACCGCGTGAGCACTGGATGTGCAGTGGTCAGGGTTCCCGCTTCACGCACGGCACGCATCTCCAGGAGGAGACATGGCGTTCACGCTTCCATCACTTCCGTACGACGTCGGCGCGCTCGAGCCCCACATCGACGCGAAGACGATGGAGATCCATCACGGCAAGCATCATCAGACCTATGTCACAAACCTGAACGCCGCACTCGAGAAGGCGCCCGAGCTAGCGAGCAAGAGTATCGATGATATCATGCGGAGCGTCGGCAGCGCTCCGGAGGCGGTGCGCACGGCCATCCGCAACAACGGCGGTGGCCACTGGAATCACAGCATGTTCTGGCAGATCATGGCGCCCGGCTCGACGTCCGCCGGCCAGGGCGGAATGCGCGGCGGGGGCGAGCCCGGAGGCTCACTTGCCGGCGCGATTGGCAAGAGCTTCGGGGATGTCGCCAAGTTCAAGGAGGAGTGGGGAAAGGCAGCTGCCGCCCGCTTCGGCTCCGGGTGGGTGTGGCTCATGAACGAGGGCGGCAAGCTCTCGATCATCAGCACGCCGAACCAGGACAATCCGCTGATGGACGGCAAGCCCGCGCCCATTCTCGGCCTCGACGTCTGGGAGCATGCCTACTACCTCAAGTACCAGAATCGCCGACCCGATTACGTGACGGCCTGGTGGAATGTGGTCAACTGGGCCGAGGTTCAGAAGCGATTCGGGCGCTGACTCGCGGAGACCAGAAAAACTGCGAGAGGCGGCCGCGGATGTTCGCGGCGAAGGGCGACGCGGATCGTTCCGTGGAGCGCGGCGGCGTCATGGCGAGGCGGCATCGCCTTCCAGATACGTGTATCCCTCGAGCCCGGCCACGTACTCGGCGATGAAAGTGTTCGCCTCCTGACGGCTGAGCGCCTTGGCCGCCGTCACTTTGCGGCGGAAGACCGCCAGGAGGTCGGACGCCCGGAATTGCACGTAGTTGAGCACCTCGGTCACGGTGTCGCCGTGCACAAGGTCGGTCACCTCGTAACCAGTCGGCGAGAGCCGCACGTGCACCGCGTTCGTGTCTCCGAACAGGTTGTGCAGATCGCCCAGAATCTCCTGGTAGGCACCCGAGAGAAAGATCCCGAGGATGTACGGCTCTCCCTCGTGGAAGGGGTGGAGCTCCAGACTCGGTCGCCCGTGCTTTCCGCCCGCGAAGCGGTCGATCTTCCCATCGGAGTCGCACGTCACGTCCTGGATCGTCCCGCGCCGAACCGGCTCCTCATCCAACCGGTGGATCGGGACGATGGGAAAGATCTGATCGATCGCCCAGCTGTCCGGCAGCGACTGGAAGATGCTGAAGTTGCAGAAGTAGCGATCGATCAGGCGGGCCTCGAGGTCCTCGACGATGTCCTCGTATTCCTCCCGGTCCTTCTGCGCGAGCTTGGCGACGCGGTTGATGGTCGCCATGTACAGCTGCTCGGCCAGCGCCCGGCCTCGGAGCGTCAGCACCCCGCTGTTGAAGAGCGATTGGGCGCGCTCCTTGGCGAACGTCGCATCGTGGTACACTTCGCGCACGCTCCGATTGGAGATCGAGCCGAAGCCTTCCTTGAGCTCGTGCAGGATGGCGTGGTCGTCGTCGGTCAAGTCGGGGAGCGCGATGTCCTGCTGCGATTCGACGTCGATGACGTTGAGAAGGAGCATCGCATGGTGCGCGGTCAGCGCTCGCCCCGACTCCGAGATCACGTGGGGCATCGGCAGCTCATTCTCCCGGCAGGCCTCGGCGAGAGTGTAGATCACGTCGTTGGCGTACTCCTGAACGGAGTAGTTGACGCTCGCAGTGACGGTCGATCCGGAGCCATCATAGTCCACCCCGAGCCCACCTCCGACATCGACGTGCGTGATATGCACGCCCATGGCGCGGAGCTCGGCGTAGAAGCGAGCGACTTCCTGCAACCCCGCCTTGATGTACCGGATATCCGTGATCTGCGAGCCCAGGTGGAAATGAATCAGCTTCAAGATGTCCAGCCGCCCGAGCGCCTTCAGCTTGTCGATCATCCGAACGAGCTCACTTGCACTGAGACCGAACTTGGACTTCTCCCCCCCACTCTCCGCCCATCGGCCGTACCCCTCGGACGCCAGCTTGATGCGAACGCCGGCAGTCGGCTCCACGCCCATCTCCTCGGCCACGCGAAGGAGAACATCCAGCTCGCTCAGCTGCTCGAGCACCACGAACACCTCGTGGCCGAGCTTCTGACCCATGAGCGCGAGGCGCATGAACTCCTCGTCCTTGTAGCCGTTGCAGACGATCATGTGATTCGTGGACTCGCTGAGAGCCAGCACGGCCTGTAGCTCCGGCTTGCTCCCGCACTCGAGTCCGACGCCGAAGGGAGCGCCGAACTGCACGATCTCTTCCACGACATGTCGCTGCTGGTTGACTTTGATCGGATACACCAGCGTGTAGCCTCCCTCGTACTCGAACTCCTCCATGGCGTGGGTGAACCGGCCGCACAGCGACTCGATGCGCGAGCGGAGGATATCGGAGAAGCGGAGCAACATGGGCAGACCCACACCCTGCTCCTCGAGGTCGCGCACGAGCTCATAGAGATCGAGCTCGCGCTTGACGTTGGCCTTGTCCGGACGCACCACGACATGGCCGCGGTCGTTGACATCGAAGTACCCGATGCCCCAACCCTCGAGATTGTAGAGGAGTCGGGAATCCTCGATCGTCCAGGCGGAGCCTGTGCCCGCCGGAGCGTCCTGCGCGAGATGGGTGGTGGCCATGATGCGCGAATCTTAGACGAGGCGACGGCGAGGTCCTAGCCCCGCGCCACCGATCACGGATAGAGGCGGGTGACGAGCCAGCCGTCTTCGGAGCGCTCGTAGAGCTGGCGGTCATGAAGACGGAAGGGGCGATTGCGCCAGAACTCGAAGCGGGTGGGCACCACCCGGAAGCCCGACCAGTACGCCGGGCGCGGCACGGCCGCACCTTCGAAGCGACGCTCCATCTCGTGCAGTCGCGCTTCCAGATCCTCATCCTGCGCCATCACCCTGCTCTGCGACGACGCCCACGCACCGAGCTGGCTCACTCGCGCGCGGGAAGCGAAATAGGCGTCAGCCTCCGCGTCGCTCACCATCTCCGTTTCGCCCTCGATTCGCACCTGCAATTCCAGCGGCTGCCAATGGAAGCAGAGCGCAGCTCGGGGATGGGCGATCAGCTCGCGACCCTTCCGGCTCTCCGTGTTGGTGTAGAAGACGAAGCCGCGCGCGTCGGCGTCCTTGAGCAGCACCATCCGGACGCCCGGTCGGCCGTCGCTGTCCGTCGTAGCGAGCGCCATGGCCGTCGGCTCGGGCAGCAGCGACCGGTCCACGGCGCGAGCCCGGGCGAACCACTCCTGAAAGAGCTCGAGCGGGTCCATCTCGCAAAGTTACGGCGGAATCGAGTGAAATGCATCCGAACGCCAGAGATGCAGGGCGGGGTCACGGCACACGCCGCGACCCCGCCCTCAGACCGGAGACTGCTCGCGTCTCAGCTCTTCATCTTGTCGAGCAGGTTCTGCGCCGCATCCTGATGCGCCTTGAAGGCGGGTGCCACCTTCGTCACGAAGTCCTTGAGCTCGGCGTTCTTGATCGCCGGCAGGAACTGGTTCGTGACCGCGTCGATGACGGCCTTGTGGTAGTCCACCTCGTGCTGCAGAAATGCGCGATCGAAGTCGGCGCCCTTCTTGGCATGCCGGAGCGTCTTCAGCGCCGCCACGTGCTGCTCGTACAGCGGATTGTCCTTGTTGGCGAGATGGGGAACCTTGACGCCCAGCTTCTTCGCCAGCGCACGCCCCTGCTTCTGCACGCCCCGGTGGTCGCGCACCAGCTGTCGGCCGAGAGCTCTCACGTCCTTGTCGTGTGCCCGCGCCGCGCCGATGCCGCCCGTCTCGATATCCGCGCCATTCGCCCAATCGAAGATCGCGACGATGGTCGGATCGTCGATCGCGCTCGACGGACTACCGACCGACGTGCCGAGCGCGGGCAAACGGGACGCGGTCGCCGCCCTTCCCGTTGCGAGGGAAATCGAGCCCCCGAGTGCCAGCGCCGTCGCCGAAATCAGTAAAAATCTCATATGATGCCTCCTCGATTGGTTGGGTCATTCTGCTTCCTGCCATTGGCATGGAAGGGAGTATACCCGATCCGGGCTCCCTTAGTCAATATTTCTCTTGACTTACTGGGCAAAGTGGGCAGCTTCCATCGGATATCTCGTGCTGACGGAATCGCCATGACGCTGGGCGGATGGAATCGGAAGTTCTTCGGCAGTACGCGAGGCCGAATCGTCGCGCTCCTGCGGCGAGAACGCCTCACGGTGGATGACATGGCCATCCAGCTCGGTCTCACCGACAATGCCATCCGGGCGCAGCTGGTGAGCCTCGAGAACGAGGGGATCACGAGACCGGCGGGGCGCCGGCCCACGGGCGGCAAGCCAGCCGTGACGTACGAGCTTTCCCCGAAAGCGTACGCCAATCTGTCGCGCGCCTACCGTCCTCCTGCTGACCCTACTCGCCGAGCTCGGCGCGAGGATGGGGACAACCGAATTGGACAAGATCATGCGCTCCACCGGGTCCCGGCTCTCGAAGGGGAGCGGCGCCGCCTCCGCGGAACTGGGCCCGCGTGTGCAGCCCGCGGTGGCGCTGCTGAACGAGCTTGGCGGATTGGTCGAAGTCGAGGAGCGCACCGAGGCGCTCGAGATTCGAGGATACGGCTGTCCGCTCGGTGAGGCGGTGCGGGGGCATCCCTCAGTCTGTCGTGCGATCCAGAGTCTCGTGGCCGAGATCACTGGAGCGCGCGTCAGGGAGCAATGCGATCGATCGGGGGAGCCGAGCTGCCGCTTCCTGGTCGCTCGCAGTGCGTAGCGACCCGAAGGGTGACTATTTCTGTGGCGGCTGGCTGACCGGTTTGTTCTGAAAGGTCGGCGCCTTGACGGTGAGGCGGGCCAGCGAGTCGACTCGCGCTCTGGCGCTCTGCTCGATGTTTTGCGTGATCTTGTCGATTCCCGTCACGTGAATGTCGAGCTTTGGGAAGGGGAGCGGCGCCGGCTCAGCGCTCCGCTGCGTGCTCGCCGCCTCGAGCCGGGGACGCGCATTGCGGAGCGGAGTGTCGTCGGACGCCGCGCTGGCGCTGCGGACGAGCGCAGCTGCCGGAGGCGGCGCGCTCTCGGCTGGACGGACCGACGAGCCGGGCCCGGGGCGGCGGATCGAGTCGGTGCGAGCGGCCGGACGGGCGCTCTCGCGCGTGCCGGCGCCGCTGGTTGGTATCGGAGCGCCCATCTGCCGAGCGGACCCCTGCTTGGTGGTGCGGCCGGACAGGCCACCAGCAAAGAGGAGCCAGCCGGCCACGACGGCGATGGCGGCTGCCGCGGCCGCGCCGTATTTCCACCTGTTGCGGGAGGGGAAGGCGGCGAAGTCAGGCGACGTGGTCGGACCCGATCCCGGATCATCCTGGTACGTGTGGACCCGCTGTGGTGAGAGCGCCAGCGGATCCGTGACGGGAGCAAAGGGGAGCGCAGGCGACTGAGCGCGCGGCGGGGTGATCGGGGCCCCATAGCTCCGCGGTAGCGAGGCCTCGGCGCGCTCGATGAAATCGCCGAACGCCTCGTCCATCACGAGGGATGTCGGCGGCGCTGGCGTTCCGAGAGGCTCCGAGAGAGCGACGATCGGAACCCGTCGGGGCGCGCTGACGGGCTCCGGTCGGGGTGCGCTCACGGGCTCGGGTCGGGGAGCGCTGATGGGTTCTGGTCGCGGTCCGCTCGAGGGCACGAATCGGGGTCCGCTCCGGGGCTCCAGTCGTGGTCCGCTGGCGGGCTCGGGTCTCGGTCCGCTCCAGGGCTCGGGTCTCGGTCCGCTCGCGGGCTCTAGGAAGGACAACGCGCTGAGGATCGGCTCGGACGGACGCGCGAGGGGCGCGGGAATCGGTGACGGAGGGGGCGGCGGTGCTACGGCGACCGGAACAGGAGCCGCTTCGGGCTCGAGCCGGACGGCCAGACCCTCGATCGCAGCACGCGTCGCGCGCGCGCTCGGATGATCGCTGCCCAGCGCCTGCTCTTTGATGTGGAGCGAACGTCTCCTCAGCGCGAGCTCTTCCCCGTGATTCTTCCGCGCGGCGCAGATCTCCGCCAGCGAATCCAGGGTCTGTCCGAGAGCGGGATCCTCGGCCGCGAGGTGGCTCTCACGGATGTGCAGAGCGCGCCGGCACAGGGCGTCGGCCGCGTCATACTGGCCAGCGGCAAACCGGACCTTCACCAGGCTCATCAGGATTCCGGCGACCTCGGGGTGATCCGGACCGGCGACCTTCTCCTTCACGGCCAGAAGTCGGCTGAGGAGAGGCTCGGCGGTCGCGTAGTCCTGTTTGCGAAAGCAGAGCCGCGCGAGGTTGTTGAGGGTAGCCGCTACGTCGGCGTGATCCGCCCCCAGATGTGCCTCGCTCACCGAGAGCGCGCGGCGGAAGAGCGGCTCGGCAAGATCGAACTCGCTGCGCGAATAGTAGAGCGCGGCGAGATTGTTGACGTCCTTGACCACGCTGAAGTGGTCGGGCCCGTGCACCTTTTCGCGAATGCCGAGAGCGCGCTTGAACAGCGCTTCGGCTTCCGGCAGTGCTTTCTGCTTGTACTTGAGCTGGCCGAGGTTGCTCAGGCTCGCGGCGAGACGGAGATTCTCGTGTCCGAGCGAGGTCGCTTCCCGAATCGCCGCTACGAACGCGGCTTCCGCCTGGGAGAGCTCACCCTGGCTGAAGTACCGCCGTCCTGCATCATTGTGACGTTCCCAGCGCGTTTCGGTGGTGTCGGTCATCGGCGGGCTCCTTGCCGAACAGACGCTCCGACACCTCACTCCGTAACCCATTCCGCCACTGCCGTGCAGGAGGGTCCGACACTCTCACGGCGGAGCGCCGAATCGTCACGGCCGGGGCGGTATTTCCCTGCTCTCCCCGGAGCCGGCCGGCGGTTGCCCGGCTGCGCGCGACGCCGCCAGCTGGTCGCGGCCTTTCTGCAAGAAGGGAATTCCCTTTTCCATCCAGGCGGGCGCCGGGGCGCCCTTCAGGTGATGATCGAAGAACTGCTGCATCCGCATGGCGATGTCGAGTTGATTGGCGCGCTTGGTCGGGTTGTGCTCGTCTCCGTTGTAGTCGATCAGATACACCTCCTTGCCGAACCGCCGCATCGCCACGAAGAGCTCGATCCCCTGATACCAGGGTACGGAGCCATCGCCGTCGTTCGACATGATCAGGAGCGGCGTCCGTACCCGGTCCACGAAGAACAGAGGAGAATTCTCGAGATACCGCAGCGGAAACTGCCAGATCGAGCCGCCGATCCGACTCTGCGTATGCTCGTACTGGAAGGCACGGGCAAGTCCGGATTGCCAGCGGATTCCCCCGTAGGCGCTCGTCATGTTGGCGACCGGCGCGCCCGCCATCGCTGCCGCGAACATGTTCGTCTGCGTGATCAGGAACGCGGTCTGGTATCCTCCCCACGACTGACCCTGGAGCCCGATTTTCCTGGCGTCCACGAAGCCGCTGTCGATGAGCATCTGCACTCCCGGCACGATCGACTTGTACGCGCTCTGACCGGGATAGCCGACGGTGTAGACGATGTCCGGCTCGAAGACGAGATAATCGTTCGAGGCATAGACGGTCGGATTGATGACGTTCCTTCCCGCCGGCGCGACGTATCCGTGCAGGTTCTCGGACAGGAGCTCGTAATAGTAGACGACCATCGGGTACTTCCTGCGCGGATCGAAGCCGTCGGGCTTGAACAGAATGCCTTTCAGC
The DNA here is from genome assembly GCA_030948255.1 of Gemmatimonadota bacterium. Classification (GTDB taxonomy): domain Bacteria; phylum Gemmatimonadota; class Gemmatimonadetes; order Gemmatimonadales; family Gemmatimonadaceae; genus JALZAQ01. The sequence goes on along the minus strand of JALZAQ010000011.1, from coordinate 39,605 downwards.
TCGACGCCATCGTCGTTGCGCCAACTGACGAGCTGTGCGGCTCCCCATTTGTAGTCCTTCTGCTGGGGATTGGCGTCGGAGATTTTCACCTGCGTGGTGAACTGCCCGTCGGACACCCAGAGATCGGGAAATTCCCGGAAGGTGGATTCGGTGAAGACAAAGACGTCGGCGTTCCGGGCCTTCACCGGCCGGCCCAGCTGCTTGTCGAGCATCAACAGCTTCACCGGCGGTGCGGTCACCCCGAGGCGATCACGCCAGTAGCCACTCGCCTTCGTCTCGTCGTTCGTGGCGCGAAGAAGAAGGGGCTGGCCGGGATCGATGGCGTGCTCGGTGGTGTCCGTCTCGACGACCCGGAACACCAGATGGTCGCGGCGGCCGAGCGAGTCAGTCACCACTCGCGCACTCCGTTCCCCGGACGGATCCAGCTCCCAGATGTCGTATCGGTCGTAGAGGAGCACCGACCGGTCTCCCTTCGTCCACCCGGCCACACCCCACGCGGGGGTGAGGCTCGGCGAGTCCCACTGCTCTCGCTCGAAGCGCACGCCGGCCGTTCGGGCCGAGAGATCGACCGTCTGCCCGGTCGCCACGGAATAGGCGTACCAGTGAGCATCATCGCCGAAGTACAGCACGAAGCGACCGTCCGGAGAGATTCCCGCTTCGCCGGTGCGCTCCTCGCCGATGGGCGCCTTCGTCTTCACGAGCTTGCGATTCCCAGCGGCATCGATCACGTACAGATCGCTCCCACCCTCTCCCCACATCTGCTGGAGCGCATAGGGAAGCGATGCCGTGCCGAAGGCGACGCTGGAGTTGCGCGCCAGTCGAACCTGGAGCGTGTCGTTGCCGAGCTGCTGATAGCGTTTGGCATCGAGCCGGTAGACCGCCGTATACCCTCGCTCTCGATCGCGGGTCGCCTCCACTCTCTGCTGCGGCTGCAAGCGAGCGTCCTTGTAGTGCCAGAGATCGAACACCGCCTTGTCGGCGAGCGAATCCGCGGGAATCGAATCCAGCGGTGCGGGCGCCACGCCGAAGATGATGGTGCGACCATCCTCGCTGAACTCGACCCGGGCGGTGGGAGAGACGACGGATTCTCCGGTCGCCTTCGGCCCCACGAGCTCGTGCGCGGGCGGGGCGCCGAGTGACGCGTGATACAGCCGGTAACGCGGCTTCGTCAGGCTCTGCTCCTCGCGGTCGGAGAGAAACGCGACCTGGGTTCCCGCTTTGTCGAATGCGAGCTGCCGGTAGCTTCCCCGCCCGGCGAGCAGAGGCGTGGTTCTCCCATCCGCGAGCGAGCGCACGTACGCGCCGTCGGTCGTGCCCGCATGGGATCCCACGGTGTAGCCGAGCCAGCCGCCCGCATCGGTCAAGGCATACGCCGTCACGTCCTCGATCGTGATCTCGCTGCCACTCTGGAGATCCCGCACGACGAGCGTCGAGCCCGTCTCCCGCTTCGGCTCGCGTCGCCCGGCGGAGTCGGCCGCCACCGGCCGCGGCCGCCCGCCCGGAGTAGCCGCCGCGGCCGGGACAGGCGTGAGGGAATCGCGGGCACTCTTCTGAAGCGACGCGCTGTCCCTCGGCTCGAGCAGATACGCGACATAGCGGCTGCCATCCTTCGCGACGCGGAAGCTCTTCACGTTCGGAACGACGCTTACATTGCCATCCGCGGTCCGCAGGATTCCGAGCGACGCCTTTGGCTGCTCCGCCGGTTTCTTCTTTTCCCGTCTGGCGCGCTCGACGTCATTTCGCGGCGGGTCGATCGTGAACACGACGAACTTGCCATCGGCCGTGATCGCGGGCTCCGGGGCACGGTATCCCGTGCGCGTCTGCGCACCGGCGCGGATCTCGGGGCGCCCGATGAATCCCCGACTACGGCGATATTCCGGCCCTGAAGGGACGGCCTTCACCACCAGCTCACCGTCCCCCACCTGCGGAACGAGGGAGTACACGACCCACCTGCCATCGTTCGAGACTTTCTCGCCCTGGATGGTCCGCCACTGATCGTAGGCATCCGGGGTGAGCGGCTTCGGAGCAGATTGTTGAGCGGCCGCTGCCGAGGCGATCGCGGCAATGCCGATGAGCGAGCGGGTGACGTGCATCATGGTCGGAAGAGATGGGGTGGGCGAAACGCGGGTGATGGACATACGGGCATCCGGCTACGTGCGTTGACTTCTAGGGTCGGAAGGACGCGCCGAAATACGCGCGCAGATTGTACTTGAAGGGCTCGTCGAGCGAGTAGCCCGCGCCGAGCGTCGTCCGGGTGGCCGGAAGGCGAACGATCGGAAGAGGCGGAAGCAGAAGCGTGCTCTCGGCTCCTACCACGCGATGCCATCGTCCGATGCGCTCACCGGCACTGGCGGCCCATAGATACGGTTGAAACCCGTCTCCCGCGAGCGCCACGCGCCACTGAGCCGCGCGCCGGCCCTCGGCGGTGGCGAATGGCAACGCCGGCATCGCCAGCCGCTGGGAGAGCAGAGACGGGTCGAAGAGCGGCGGTGCGCTCCCACCGATCACGAATCTCTCGTAACCGGACGTCCCCGCGTCGGCCTGTCCCGCGAGCGCGTCGGCGACGAGTCCCAGATGGCGGGCGCCCACTCGCAGCCCCGCCGTCACGATCTCCCGGGTCCAGCTGTCGCCGCCGGTAGTGCCGGCGTAGCCTCGACCACCGAGCGACGCACTCACGTACGCGGCCCCGCGCGTGCGCGCGACACCGGTGGCGAGCTCCAACAGCGCGAGGCGGCGCGACCGCTCCCCGACGACGGCTCCGTCGAGGGATCCGATGGACGCGCCGAGCCGGCCGGCGGCGCGCGACGAGCGAACATTCCGGTCGAGCGCGAGGTACAGAGCGCCGCCGGCGTAATTCACATCGAAGGCCGGCGACGCGAGCGTCCCGGCGCGCTGCAGGGAGGGGTGATGCCGGGTGGTGAACAGCTCGCCGGTCAACGCGGGGCGAAATCCTCGCCATGCCGCGCTGAGGGAATACCCTTTCCAGACGGACGGAACCCCTCCGTCGAGCATCCCTTGAGCCACCACCGTCAGCCGACCGACCGGGTCGGTTCGGATGAGCGTCAGTCCGGTCGCGCTACCCTCGACGCTCCGAAAGTGCACCGGCGTGAACAGCAACCGCGATGGCCCTATGCCGTACGACTGCACCGGCGAGACCGCGTTCACCGCGAAGCTGTCGGCGTGAGCGAGCGTTGCGGCGGGAGATGCGGGCGCGAGCGCGGGGCGAAGAAAAGCTACCCGGTCGAGAGCGGGAGCGCTGCCTGGCCGGATGCGGGCGAGGTCGAGCCCGCGAGCGTGGAGACGAAGGAAGAGTATCGACCCTCCGGGCCCGGGCTCCGGAGCATACGCGGCCCCGGTGACCCGCGTGAGCGGCCGGGCGACCGCCCGTCCGATCTCGATCTGCTCGAGGTTCGCCACGCCTCCTAGCTCGGAGGTGACGATGAGAGAACGGCCGTCGCGCATCCACGCGACATCGTAGCGGTCGGCGAAATCCTCCGGATCGGCGATGTGCGGGGCGCCGCCCGCGGTATCGAGCGTGACGATGCGCCAGCGGCCGAGACGCTGCACGGCCGCCGCGATGGTCTGGCCATCGGCGGAGTAGCGCGGACGATAGTACGACAACGTCGGCGACCCCGGTGCGAGCAGCTGGACCACTCCGCTCTGCAGATTCACCCGAACGATGTCGCAGCGGCCACCCAGGCATCGATCGGCGACGGCGGACTTCCCATCGGGGGACGGATCGGCATGGCGAATGCCCGCCCCCCGAGTGATGCGCCGGAGCTCGCCAGTGCGATGGTTCCACGCGAAGAGATCCGCACGCTGGCTTCCATCGCCAACGGCCTGGTAGCGGGTGACCAGCAAGGTGACGCCATCAGGCATCCATCGCGGATTCTCGTGCGGCATCCCCGCGAACGGCCAGAGAGTGGCGATCGGTCGCTTCGGCGCTGGCCGCCACCGGATGTCGGCGACATCCTCGGGGTCGTGCTTCAGGAGTCGCTCGCGGGCACGCGCGACCGCCGTGTCGCTCCCCTCGTCGGCCGCCTTCCAGATGACGATCCGCGGGGGAAGATTCCGGGCCGAGAGAACCAGCGCGATCAACGAGCCATCGGGCGAGAGCGCCGGCTCACCCGTGAGCCAGGAGAGCGATTGCACCGTGTCGCCCTCGACCAGCCGACGGGCCACGAGATCACGTCGAACGTCGATCGCCTTGCCCGTGAGCTCCGCGGTGAAGCGACCATAGAGATCCTCGGGACTTCCGCCGAAGACTCCCGTGAACGCCTCGCCGAAGCTGCGATTGCGACGCGCCGAGAGCCGGCGCCAGAGATGGACGAGACTCGAATCGCCGGATCTCGCCGCCAGCCACTCGAGGTATGCGGAGCCGGCCAGGTACGCCATCGCGCCTCCCTCGAACTCGGCGCTGCCATTCAGCTGCGCGTATGTCGGCAGCTTGCCTTCCAGCGCCCACTGACGGAGAATCGCGGGTCGATACACCCCGAAGGGGCGCCCGCTACCGGTGATTCGACCCTCCACGTAGGTCGCATATCCCTCGATCACCCAGCGTGGTGACCGCAGAGCGAGTGGCCCGAGCGAGCCCGGAAGAAGACTCGCGAGGAAATGGCGGAGGGAATTTCGGGATGGCCGCGTGAGGTGCACCACGTGAGCGTACTCGTGCACCGACAGGATCTCGGGCCAGGAGCGGATGTGTCCGATCTCCATCCTCGGCTCGGGCGGCGTGGGCCAGAGCAGGACCGTGGGGTGGTCCAGGAACGGGAAGGTGAGACCGTTCGCCAGATTGTACGGGTCGTCAACGACCACGGTGGTGCGATGTGGAGTCGCGCTGCCGACGAGATCGGTCACCGCGCGGTGCACGGCCTCGATGCGGTGCGCGACCTCGAGCGCCCACTCCGACATTGACTCGGGATAGTGGATCACGAAATGAGTCGTCTCGACCGTGCGCCAGGCCTGGTCGGCGCGCGTGAGCTGTTGGGCGGCGCCCCGGGCGGTGAATGCGAGCGCGAGGGCGAGGAGAGCGACGCCCCGCTTCACCGGGCGTCCAGCTTCCAGAGACCGGCAAGCATGTCCGACGCGTAGACGAATCCGCCCACCTGCTGCACGCCCCACACGTACACCGCCGGTCCTCCCGCGGCCGGCCAGCGCGCCATCTCCCTGCCCATGGCGGTCAGGTCGCAGCGGCCGTCCGGAGAGCGAGCCGTCGACTCACAGCCCCCGAGATCCCCCCGCACATCGATCGCGCGCACTCCGCCGTTGTAGTACGCCGCGTAGAGCACCGCGCTGCGCTCGTCGACGGAGAAGTTGTGCGTGCCCGCCCCCCCAACGTGGTAGAACGCCACCTCTCGAGGTGCCGTCATATCTCCGACATCCACGACGTGGATATCTCCCGACGACGAGCTGCCGATGGCGCCTGCCCCCTCTTCCCCGATGAAGGCGTAGCGCTGCGATGCCGTGAGCGGATCGTGAAACCACCAGACGTTGTGAACCGCGCCACCCACCGTCCGGATGTTGCCGATCTCGATCGGAGCGGATGGCGAGCCGCCCCGGCCCCCTCCGCCGATGTCCCAGATCGTCATTCCGTCCTGCCAGAGCGCGGTGAAGAGAAGACCGTCCCGCACGAACACGTCGTGGACGAAGGGATTGCCCATGACCTGGGAGAATACCTCTCGCGGCTCACTCGGCGTCGTCAGATCCGCGATCGTCAGCCGCGCCGGAGCGCTGCCCAGCTGGTCGATGCAGAGAAAGGCGTACAGGGTTCCATTCACGCGCTGGAGCTCGGCGGTATGAACGCCATTCTGGGTGTTCGGCGTGGAGTAGCGCGTGATGAGCGTCGGGTGCGCGGGATCGGCGAGATCGTAGAGCACGAGGGAGCCACCCGTCCGCTCGGTCGCCACTGCGAGCAGTCTCGCATCCGGAACGACCTGCACGTCACCGGTCGTGGTGGCTCCGTCGATGACGAGTGAATCGACGAGTACCGGACGACCTCCACTGACATCCCACACCTTGATGGCGTTGCCGACAACGGTGCCGCGGCGACTCCAGCTGCTCGTGTACGCATAGCGTCCGTAGACACTCACCTCTGCGGTGTAGCGCTCGGTCACTGCTCCGAGTCCGAGCGTCGCGAGCGTGGGCGGCGCGACGGCGATCGATGCCGTGCCTTCACGCCCGCCCGACGACGCGGAGATCACCGTGGTGCCGCGCGCCAGTCCCGTCACCACGCCCTCCGGCGTGACCGACGCGGCGATCGGGTTACTCGAGAGCCAGGTGACGCTGGGCGCCGGGACAGAGCGACCTCCCGAGTCGAGTACGGTCGCCGTCAGGGTGATCTGCTCGCCGATTCCGACCAGTCCCGCCAGCGGAGAGATCACGATCGATCCCACCGCCGGAACGGCCACGATCAGGGGAAAGCTGCCGCGATGCCCGTCGACGCTGGCGCTGATCGTTGCCGTACCCGGTGCGATGCCACGAACGAGCCCGCTCGACGACACGGTGGCGATCGTCACGTCGCTCGTGCTCCAAGAGATCGCCCGGCCCGTCACCGATGCCCCCGTCGCATCCCTCACCAGCCCCGTGAGCTGGAGCTCCTGGCCGACCGCCAGCCAGCTCGACGCTCCGACGACGCGCACCGTCGCGACCGGTGAAGGAATTGTGGCCCCTTCTCCGCCGCAAGAGACGGAAAGAACGAGGCCCAGTGACGCGAGTCGCCACGCACCACGTGCGCAAACGAGAGGAGTGAGACGGCGAGACACGCGAGGACTCCGGCGACGGAAGAGCACTGCGCAATCTCGCATCGGGACCTGCGTCAAGGGGAGGGAGCTGCGGCGCCATAGCGGCCCATCCGCAGGTGCGCTGCGCCAGCACCGAGACGCAGACCCGCCGAGAAACTCCAGAGGTGCGGCGACCCGTAAAAGTCAGCCGGCTGGAACACGGCCGGCTGGGCGAGGGCGGCGGCAAAGGCGTGCGACAGCTCGACGAATGGCCGGACTCGGACTCGGTGCTGACCGGCGAGCTCCCGGCGCAGGGCCACGCTCGCGACCGTGAATCGCGTGATACCGAGGATCTGCACATCGGCCACCGGATACACGGAGCGGAAGGGGTTTGCCAGGCGCTCCTCTTCCGGTCGCGATGTCCGCTCCAGCCGAACGGCGCCGTGTATGCCACGCCACTCTGCGGCGGCCTCGCCGAGGACACTCTCGAACCGGAAAGCCGGGCGGCCGCGATCGAGGCTCTCCGTGCGGGCCCATTCCAGCAGGGCGTATCGCTCTCCGCGTGCGTCTTCGTGGGAACCGTGGCGGGCCGCCACACTCCACTTTCTCTGATCCATTCCCTTCCCGCCCCGATCCTCCGGCGACGCGATGCGAGCGTGGCTCGCTCGAAGCTCGGTTGCGGACGTCGGAAGGAAGGTGAGCCGCGCAGACCAGGAATCGCCGAACCGGCTCAGCGCGGGAAGGCTGCCGGGCGATACCGGCTCGTCCCCGTTGAAGGCGCCGAGCTCGAGCGCCAGCCGTCCGCGACGCGCACTGCCGATGACGACCGCGCGCTCCAGAACTTGCGCGAGATGATGGTTCACCGGAAAGCTCACGAAGGGCCGCGAAATCGGATCGTCCGTTCCGAATGGCGCGAATCCCTTGCCTGCCGAGAGAGAGAAGCCGGTGTCGCGCGCGCCCACGCCGACTGTGGCGATCAGCTCATGGGCATACGTGTGGGGATGACGCCGGTCGATGTAGCCCTCTCCGTAGATTCCGCTATTGAGCTCGCCTCGACGGAGAGTGAGTCCCTCCAGATCCGCCGTGCCCACGAAGGAGAGCCATCCGCCGCCTAGGTGAGCATGCATCATGAGCAGGGGCTGAGTGAGGTAACCCTCCGTCAGCGCCATCCCTCCGATCCCCGGTTGCACGCGCGTCACCACCGCGATTCCCTGCACCTCGAAGACCGCCGTCGCACCCGCGCTGGAGCCGTGCGAGTGCTGGGCCTCGACTCGAACGGGCACCGCGACGACCAGAGCGAGGAGGGAAAGCAGAAAGAGAAGTGACGACATCCGGCCGCTTTCTACCTTCCCTCCAGCGCCGAGAGCAGGTAGACGAGGTTGGCCGTGCCGTCCATGATCGGTTCGTTGGTGGAGTAGTCGCCCAGATCGTCGTGGTAGACGAGCGCGCCAGTGTTGAACCGCGCGAACGCATCCGGCTTGAGCAGCCGGATGCCCCGGAGACTCTCGAAGATGGAGCGCTTCACGGGCCCATCGATCAATCCCCCGGTCAGCTCGATGCCGAGCTGTCGCGCGATGGCCGAGTGCGGATCACGCGGCGTCGCGCCTCCGTGCGGCAGCCCGATGACCATCGACATCCCCCATGGATTCGTGCCAAAGAGCCAATCGATCGCCGCGTTCTCGAGCTCCAGGAACTGTGTGTCGCCGGTCATCTGCCGATAGAGAAGCGCCTGCGTCGCGAGCGACACCATGAGGTCGTTCGAGCACCAGATGAACGGGATGCCGACGCGAAAGCCGTTTCCGGCGCGGCGCGCGACCAGCTCGAGACCCTGCCGGTAGTTCAGCGACATGGCTCGCTTTCCCGCGTCATCGGCGTTGCGCCAGATCTCGAAGTGGCCGTTGTTGTGCCAGGGATAGAACTGGTAGTGGCGGGCGGTATCCTGGCCCATCCAGGGCGTCACCGGCTCCCGGCTGGCATAGGCGAGCGCTTGCTCAAGATATCGCTTCTCGCCCGTGAGCGAGTGCAGCTCGGCGGCAGCGAGCTCCATGTCATCGACCCAGTTGTCCTCCTCGTAAAAATAGGGAGCACGCGCGGGAGCGGTCTGGCACACACCGGGATGGGCCACCCCCGCGGCGTTCGCCGCGAGCGCCTTCGAGCGTAGTAGCTCGCTGAACACCGGATCCCGCTCGCGAAAGAGTCGAGCGCCGAGTGCGAACGCGGCGGCGTACTTCCCTGCCGTCGAAGCCCACCCGGTGGAGCGATTCCGATAGGCGAACAGACCCTGCGGCGAGCCAGTGCACGGGTAGACCGGGCGCTCGCGCCCCTTTCCCCAGCCGTAGTCGGAGCTGTCGTTCGTCGGAAGGTCGAAGTAGCTGTGATCGCGATCGTCGGCGACCTGGTTGTACATCTGGTCGTCGGTCGGATACATGCTCACCAGCCACTCCAGGCCGTGACGCGCCTCGTCGAGCACGTCGGGAGAATCGTTCGTCCCCGGCAGACCGTTGGCGAGAAAACGATCGGCGAAAGCCATCGGATGGTCACGGTACGCCATCAGCATCAGGAAGGTGGCGTTGGCCGACGTCGTCACGTACTGCAGGTAGTCCGAGGCGTCCGCCCAACCGCCGCTCACTGGAATGAACGTCCCCTGATGGCGAGGATCATCCACGATGATGCCGTCGCGCCGATGCACCGAATCGCGGAAGACGGGATTCCACCCGGAGCGCTGCTCGCGCATGTAGTAGAGCAGCGTGTCCGCCGCGCCCTCGTAGGCATGCATCGAGATGCGTACCGTGACCGTTTCCGCCGGCGCGGCGGCGAGACGATAGCTTCCTTCGCGCTGGAGCGCCGAAAAATCGAGCCGCTGGGTGGTGGTGCAGGGACCGAAGGCGCCTCCCTGCACTGGCCGCTTCGGGCCCCACGCGGTCCGACCCTTCTGATCGAGTAGAGAAAAGCTTCGAACGCCCGAGGAATCCAGCGAGCAGACCACGGCGACCTTTCGGCCCGACGGTCGATAACCGAGCTGGTTGAAGCGGATGAACGCGATTGAGTCGCGGCGCGGTTGCGCGAGGAGCGGCCGCAGGCACGGCGAGGCGAACAGCGACAGGATCAGAAGGGATTCGCTGCGAGTCATCGAGGGCCACTCCGGGGTGGACGGGGCGAGCGCATTCCGTCCGCGAATGTAGCACCGCCGCGGCCGGGTGCGCATACTAGTCTCCGATCCACCTCGCGCGACCCGACGGTCGCGTGCTCCTCCTCACACGATAGGTCCCATGCGACGATTCGCCGTTTTTCTCTCTCTCCTCGGCGCTCCTCTCGCGGCCCAGACGGCCACCCCCTCCGCCGCTCCTCCGAGCAGCTACCTCCTCCGGCCGGCACGCGTGTTCGATGGCTTCTCCGCCCAGGCGAACGAGGGCTGGGCGGTGCTCGTGCGCGGCGATCGGATCGTCGCCGCTGGGCCGGCCGCGCAGATCGGCACACCCCCTGGAGCCGCGGTGATCGATCTTCCGGGCTCGACGCTCCTTCCGGGACTGATCGAGGCGCACTCGCACCTCCTGCTTCACCCGTACAACGAGACGTCGTGGAACGACCAGGTTCTCCACGAGGCGCTCGCGCTCCGCGTCGCCCGTGCGACCAACCACGCCCGGGCCACTCTGCACGCCGGGTTCACGACCGTGCGTGATCTCGGCACCGAGGGTGCCGGATACGCCGACGTGGGACTGCGCGACGCGATCGAGCAAGGGATCATCCCGGGCCCTCGCGTCATCGCGACCACTCGTGCGATCGTCGCGACCGGCAGCTACGGACCGCGCGGCTTCGACCCCCGGTGGGACGCGCCGCAGGGAGCCGAGGAGGCCGACGGCCGCGATGCTCTCACCAGAGTGGTGCGCGACCAGATCGGCAAAGGTGCCGACTGGATCAAGGTCTACGCGGACTATCGATGGGGCCCGCGCGGCGAGGCACTCCCGACGTTCTCGCTCGACGAGCTCAAGGTGATCGTCGAGACAGCGCGCGCGAGTGGTCGGCCCGTGGTGGCCCATTCGACCACCGCCGAGGGAATGCGCAGAGCGGCGCTGGCTGGCGTCGAGACGATCGAGCACGGCGACGAGGGGACGACGGAAGTTTTTCGACTGATGGCGGAGCGAGGCGTCGCGCTCTGTCCCACGCTCGCCGCGGGCGACGCCATCCTCCAGTATCGCGGATGGAAAAAGGGGATTGACCCCGAGCCGGCGTCGATCACGAGGAAGAAGGCGAGCTTCAGGGCGGCGCTGGCGACGGGCGTCACCATCGCCAGCGGGAGCGATGTCGGCGTCTTCTCACACGGAGAGAACGCCCGCGAGATCGAGATGCTGGTGGAGTACGGGATGTCGCCGGTACAGGCCCTGCGCGCCGCAACGTCCGTGGATGCGAAGGTGCTACACCTGGACGACCGGCTGGGCAGCATCAAGCCGCACTTGCTGGCGGACATCATCGCCGTGGACGGCGATCCGACGAAGGACATCGGGGCATTGCGGAGGGTCCGCCTGGTGATGAAGGGAGGCACGATCTATCGCGGGCCCTGAGCGACAGCGTGCGCCCTGGTTCGAACGCCGGATCGCCTCAGCCCCGCCCCGGTCGCAGTCGCCGCTCGCACCAGCCCAGCGCTGCGTCCACGAGCATCGCCAGAAACGCGGCCGGAATAGCGCCGGAGAGAATCATGCGCGTGTCGGACAGAGCGAGACCGGCCACGATCGGGTCACCCAGCCCGCCGGCACCGATGAATGCGGCAAGAGTGGCGGTGCCGACGTCGATCACCGCGGCGGTGCGGATGCCGGCCATGATCACCGGCGCGGCGAGGGGAAGGCGCACGTACCGCAGCACCTGCCAGGGCGTCATCCCGAGGGCCAGCGCAGCCCCCGAAGCGGCCGGATCCGCGTCACGCACCCCGGTGAAGGCGTTCCGCACCATCGGGTAGAGCGAATACAGAATCAGCGCCACCAGCGCCGGAACGACTCCAATGCCGAGCAGAGGAATCATGAAGGCGAGGAGCGCGATGCTCGGGAGCGTCTGGAGAAGGCCGACCGCGCGGATCACTCCCTCGGCGCTCCAGCGCGCCCGCTCCAGGCCGATGCCGAGTGGGACGGCGATCAGGATACCGGCGGCGAGCGAGATCCCCACGAGTAGCAGGTGCCGCCCGGTGAGAGCGAGCAACGTTCGCCGCCGCGCCACGAAATAGTCGATCAGCGTGCCCCGCGGCGCCGCCCTGCTCGCGGAGGTGAGCGCCTCCTGACGTCCGACGAGGGCGAGCTCACGCAGCGCATCGGACGCGACGCGGGAGACCGCCTCGCCATCCACTTCCACGCGCCGGTTGAGGCGACGCATGCGTTCCTCGTCCAGTCGCCCGCTCAGCTCCGTGAGCGCGGCCACCGCGCCCGGCATGTCACTCTGCAGTGAGCGACCCACGAGCGCCGCCGCCTGATACGGCGGAAAGAAGTGGCGGTCATCGCGGAGAACCACGAGCTGGTAGCGTGCGATGAGTCCGTCGGTGGAATAGCCGTCGATGACATCGACCTGCCCCTCCGCGAGCGCCTGATACTTCACCGCGGGAACGAGGGAGCGGATGGCCCGCATCTCGAGGCCATACGCGCGCTGCAGCCCGGGCAGGCCATCCGGACGGCCGATGAAGTCGGGGGTGAATCCCCCGACGAGGAGTGGCCGAGCTGCCGCCAGATCGCTGAGCGTCGCCAGTCGCGAGCGGCGCGCCCGATCTGCGCGCACCGCGATGGCGTAGCTATTCTCGAAGCCCAGCGGCGGCAGCCAGCGGATTCCGTAGCGGAGGCGGAATTCCGTGGACACGCGCGCGAAGACAGCTCCGGGGTCGGTTGCCGGCGGATCATGCAGGATGGCGAGCAGACCCGTGCCGCTGTATTCCGGATACACGTCGATCGCGCCCTGCCGGAGCGCCGAGAAGGCAATCTCGGTGGCGCCAAGACCCGGGCGGCGATCGACGCGAAAGCCTCGCGACTCGAGCAGCTGCGCCATGATCTCGGCGAGAAGATACGACTCGCCGAACGGCTTGGAGGCGACGATCACCGGGCGAGCCACCGGGAGTGTGGCGGCCGCATCGATAGTGGCGCCGCTGTGGAGCAGGGCGACGAGGGCCAACCATGACGTGGGCCTCATGCTGCGCTCACCCGCGCGCGGCGAAGCAGCTCCCGGACATAGGGCGTGGCCGGCGCCCCCACCAGCTCGCTCGGCGCCGCGTCCTGTTCGACGCGCCCACCGCGCAGCACGACCACGCGATCCGCCAGATCAACCGCCTCGTGCAGATCGTGCGTCACGATCACGCTCGTCACCCCGAGCGACCGCTGGAGCTGCCGAAAGCTTTCCTGCAGCTCGGCGCGAGTGATGGCATCCAGCGCGCCGAAGGGCTCATCGAGCAGCAGCAGCTCCGGCTGCGACGCCAGCGCGCGGGCGATCGCGACACGTTGCCGCTGCCCGCCCGAGAGCTCGCCCGGCCACCGCATCCCGTACTGCTCGACCGGAAGCCCGACCAGGTCGAGCGCGCGGACGACGCGTGCGTCGGAGTCCGGGCTGTCTTGAAGCCACGGAACGAGCGCGACGTTTCTCGCCACGCGCCAATGCGGAAGCAGACCGCCGTCCTGCGGCACATAGCCGATCCGCCGGCGGAGCAGCACGGGATCCAGAGCGCGCACATCTTGGCCGGCCACGCGAATCCGTCCCTCGTCAGGCTCGGCCATCCGGTTGAAGCAGCGGAGCAGCGTCGTCTTCCCCGATCCGCTCTCCCCCACGATCGCCGTGCAGCTTCCGGCCAGGCAGGCCAGCGACGCGCCGTCGAGGGCGACGACCTCACCGTATCGCTTCCCCACCTTCTCGGCTTCCAGCACGATGCGTGGAGAGAGCATTCGCCTATGATACCGGCGACGGAGCGCGCGGGTGAGGGGCTCCCAGCCGTCTGCGCTCTTCCTCGGGCAGGATCTCTGGAAGCGAGCTACCTTGGGCCGGCAGGCGGTACAACGATTTTCCGCGCCGGTCTGTCTCACGGGAATCGGCTACCTGCCTCGCCACGACCCTTTTTCATCCCGAGAAACGCCGAGCCATGCCGCTGAATCGAGCTTGCCTTCTCGCTCTCGCGACTCTCGTGGGCGCCTGCACGCAGCCGCTCGTCCTGTCCAGAGATGACTCCGCGGTCGTTCTGGCTCACCAGCTCCTCGCGGCTCCGAATCCGGCCGAGCCCGGCCCGTTCAAGGTCCGCACCCTCACGTACGGCAGCGGCACGGACAAGCAGCGCCGGGCGTTCCGTGATTCGGTGACGCTCAAGACATCGACGGTCGATGGCAGCAAGCTCGCGGCTGCGCCTGACCCCAAGCAGGCGAAGATCCGGAAGAGCTTCTTCGGCTTCGATTTCTCGAAGATGCCGGTTAACGGGCGCGTGTGGTACCCGGAAGGCGAGGGGCCCTTTCCGTTGGTGCTGGTGGTTCACGGGAACCACGACATGAAGCAGTTCTCCGACCCTGGCTACGCGTACCTCGGGGAGCTTCTCGCCTCGCGCGGATTCATCCTCGCGTCGGTGGATGAGAACTTTCTCAACGGCTTCATCCGCAACGAGAACGATGCCCGCGGATGGTTGCTGCTGCAGCACCTGAAGGCGTGGCGCGGCTTCAACGACTCGCTTGGCACGCCCTTCACGCATCGCGTGGACATGCAGAACATCGCGCTGATGGGGCACTCCCGTGGCGGCGAGGCGGTCGCCGTGGCGGCGGCGTTCAATCGCCTACCCTTCTACCCGGATGATGCCACGCTCCGGTTCGACTTCGGCTTCGCGATCAAGGCGCTCGTCGCGATAGCGCCGATCGACGGCCAGTACAAGCCTGCGGACCAGCCGACGCCGCTGGAGAATGTGAGCTACCTCGTCATCCACGGCTCGCACGATGGCGACGTGTCGAGCTTCTCCGGTCTGCGCCAGTATGAGCGCATCCGATTCACCGATGGAAAGCCCTGGTTCAAGTCGGCGGTGTACGTCTATCGCGCCAACCACGGGCAGTGGAACACGGTGTGGGGCAACCAGGACAACGGGCCCCGCAGCGCGCGCTACCTCGACCTGCGCGGCCTCCTGTCGCCGAACGATCAGCAACGGTTCGGAAAGGTCTATATCGGAGCTTTTCTCGAGGCAACGCTCAAGGGGAGGCGCGAGTACCTCCCGCTCTTCCGCGACCATCGAGTGATCGGGCAGTGGCTTCCCCACACGATGTACGTCACTCGCTTCCAGGACTCCGGCTTCCGCGCCCTGGCCGATTATCACGAGGACGTGGACGTCACCACCGGGAGCGTGCCGGGGGTCAAGATCGCCGGAGAGAGTCTATCTGTCTGGAAGGAAGGTGTTGTGCCGATGCGGTGGAAGGATTCGAATTTCGGCCACAGCGCCGTCTGGCTGGGATGGAACAATCACCTCGCCGGCGCCGACACGACCAAGATGGGTCCTCCCGCGGCGTACGCGCTCACGCTGAGCGATTCCCTACGCGACGCCTGGACCGTGAATGCCCAGTCGTCGGTGGAATTCTCCCTCGCCCCCACGAGCGCACGTCCGGAGCCGCGCAAGATCAAGGAGGACAGCAGCAAGAAGACCGCATCGGACTCCGAGCGAGCGAAGGCTGACGCGGCGAGCGCGAAAAAGGGCGCCGCCAAGTCGGCCGACGACAGCGTGCCGATGGATCTCACCATCGAGGTTGTGGATGCGCGCGACGTGACGGCGCGGCTGCCCCTCAGCCAGTACGGCGCAGTCAGGCGCCCTCTGGCCACGCACGTGCTGAGGCGGGCCGACCGGGAGAAGCGCAACTTCGTCAACACGTACGAGATCGTTCTGCAGACGTACGTCATTCCCCTGGCAGACTTCGCGCGTGTCCAGCCGGGCTTCGATCCCGCCACCTTGCGATCGCTGCGTTTTCGCTTCGACAGAACGCCGGTCGGCACGGTGATACTGGATGACATTGGCATCTCGTCGCTCGACCCCGCCTTTCTCATCGCCGCGGGGAGCGCGCCCCGATGAGCCGGCTCATGTTGATTCCCGGCCTGCTCGTCGTGTTCTGGTCGAGCCTTGCGCCGAGAGCGAGGGCGCAGAGCGGGCGCTACGCGCCGCTCGTGCTGCAGCTATCGGCCAGCACGCGGGCACTCGGGATGGGCAACACCTGGGTCGCCGGACGCGATCAAGACGTCATCTTCTACAACCCGTCGCAGCTGGGAGTCGGACCCGGGCTCGGAGTCTCGCTCGAGCGCTACCGATCAGGCAGCACTCTCGGAACCATGTCGGCGAGCACCCCGTTGGGCGGCGGCGCCATCGGCATCGGCATCCAGATGCTCGACTACGGATCCGCCACACCCTTTCCCCCTCCCATTTCGGCACTGGCCTCCGATGACAGCGAGCGCTCATCGAGCACGGCCGCATCGGTGGGTCTCTCCACGATCGTGCACGACCTCCGGGTGGGGATCGCTGGCAAGTACGCCGAGGAACGCTCGTCTCAGACGCGCGTGGGACGCGCTGCCGTGGATCTCGGACTGGCGCAGGACGTGTGGGGAGGCACCGTCGGATTGGCGGTGCAGAACATCGGCCCGCGGCTCCGACTCGGAGCTCGCAAGGTCCCCTTCCCCCTGCGCACGACACTCGGATTCTCCCGAGGCGTCCTTCCGCTCGGACCTTTCGATGTGGCGCTCAGCTCGGCGATCTCCGTGCTGCGCGACGGTCGGGTGAATCCCGCGGGCGGACTCGAGCTGAGCTACGTGCCGCTGGATGGGTGGGTGGTTGCGGGGCGGCTGGGCGCGCGGCGAACGGAGACCTCTGGCGAGAGTCCTCTCACCGCCGGAGCATCGCTCGGACTCGACCGCCTTGTCGTGGATTACGCATGGGAGCGGATTGCGGCCGGCGCCGGCGCGCATCGCGTGGGAGTGCGTATCCGCTAGACCGCTTGGACTACATCAGAGATGATGATTGCATTCAGCGGCCGCTGCACCCCGCTGCGTGTGACGGGGATGCCGCTCTTTCCGCGAGAGTCAGCGCCGTTCTGCCGTTCCCCCCAGGCTGCGGGTGGTTGTCGTATCCGCGTCCCTCCGCGAAAATCCGCGGCCGCCGTTCGCAGTCGCGCTGGGCTGTGTCGTGCGGAGGGTAAACCGCTCTGGTTGAGGAATCGACCGTGTCCGAGTTCCGCGGCGAATCTCCACACCCGGACCTCAATTGCGATGCAGCTCTTCCCTAGCGCGCCTCACCCACGAGCCGCAGCTGCCCGAACTCGAGCGCTGCGGTGATGAACGCGTCGAACAGCTGTCGCATCCGCGGTTCCCGGTCGGCGAGGTCCTCGGGATGCCATTGCACCCCGAGCAGAAATTGGTCTCCGCTGCCCTCCGCGCCTTCGATCAGTCCGTCCGGCGCGAGCGCAGTCGGCGTCAGGCCGGCAGCGAGCTCCTTGATCCCCTGGTGGTGCATGCTGTTCACGGAGATCGACGTGGCATTCATGATCTTCGCCAGCCGGCTTCCCGGCACGATATTCACATCGTGCACCAGCTGATGGCGGGGATTATCGCCCAGCGAGGGGAAATAATCGTGTTTGATCCCTTGATGCTGCGCAGCCAAGTCCTGGTAGAGCGTTCCCCCGACGGCGACGTTCATCACCTGGACCCCGCGACACACGGCAAGGAGGGGCTTTCGATCCTCGATCGCCCAGCGCGTCAGCGCGAGCTCGGTGCCGTCGCGATCCAGGTCGGTGCGGCCGCAACCGGGATGACGCTCCTCCAGATAGCTCGCCGGATCGATGTCCACCCCGCCCGGCAAGAAGACCCCGTCGAGCCGCTCGTAGATGGCACGCAACGTCCGCTCATCGCCCGGAATCAGCGGCACCACCCACGGGATGGCCCCCGCGGCCATCAGAACGTGGACGTAGCGTTGGCTCATGACCCAGCAGCACGGAAGCTGGTCCGGAATCGCATCGAGCGTCTGGGTCGTGATCCCGATGACGGGACGTTTCTCCATGCTTCTCATCCGGTTCGAGTCGACGGCTGGACTAGGCGTGCTGGCCGACGAGGGGAGCTGATGTCACTCCTTCGGCCGTCTCGTTGATCAGGTGGTCCACGACCATCTTCAGGTCACCCGTCCGTTGGTAAACGGCGAGCTGTCGGTCGGCACTCGACCCTTCGTCGAGGATCCGGAAGGCGTACTGCACCTGCTCGCGACTACCGAGCTCGTCCACGACGTCGCCGATGAACCACTCGATGAGCTCCCGGACCAGCTCGCGTGCCGGAACCTCCTGCTGGCGACCGAGGTCCACGAGCTTTCCGTCCAGA
Source organism: Gemmatimonadota bacterium (assembly GCA_030948255.1). GTDB lineage: Bacteria > Gemmatimonadota > Gemmatimonadetes > Gemmatimonadales > Gemmatimonadaceae > JALZAQ01. The sequence goes on along the minus strand of JALZAQ010000011.1, from coordinate 21,561 downwards.
CCGTAGCGCACGGCGCGCCACTTGTTCTCCTCGATCAGATCCGCCGGATAGATGCGGAAGGTCATGTTGTCCCGGCGGAGCTTCCACAGCTTCGCGATGACAGCCTGAAAGATAGCCGCGATGGCGATCGCCTCATCCACGCGCGTGCAGACATCACAGATACGAAACTCGAGCGTCGGATAGGCGTGGTGCGGTCGGACGTCCCACCAGATCTTGGAGCCGTCGGGGATGCAGCGGGTCTCGACCAGCGTGCTCACGAGCTCGGAGAAGTCGGACCACGAGCGGAAGACACGGGGCACGCCGTTTCGCGGAAAATTGCGGAAGATCACGCTGCGGTAGGACTTGAGCCCCGTATTGCGTCCCATCCAGAAGGGCGAGCTGGTGGACAGGCAGAGGATGTGCGGCATGAGGTAGCGAGCCGCGTTCATCGCATCGATGAGGAACTCGTGATTCTCGATCCCGATGTGGACATGCGTACCGAAGATCAGGAGCTGCTGCGCCAGCTCGGCCATGTCGGCCTTGACGCCGAGATAGCGCTCCAGCGGTGTGATCTCCTGGCTCATCCAGGAGGAGAAGGGATGGGTTCCCGCAGCCGCCACTCTCAGCCCGCTCTTGGCGACGTGCCCGATCACCGCCTGTCGCAGCTTCACCAGCTCGGCGCGAGCCTCCGCGGGAGTGCGGCAGACCGTGGTGCCGACCTCGACGATGGATTGATGGAGCTCCGGCTTCACCTGCTCCAGGATGAGATGATCACCGTCCAGGATCTCCGTGATGTACGATCGGAGCTCCCGGGTCTCGGGATCGATGATCTGATACTCTTCCTCGATGCCGATCGTGAGCGATGGCGCCTTCATGCAGCCCTCGGCGTCGGAGCGTGAGCAGGCAATCTAACCCCTGTCAGCGGCGCCCCGCGAGGAGAAAGGTCGGGACGCTGGAGCCTCCGCCGGCCGTGACGTTGAGCAGCGACTCCGTGCCCAGTCGAGTCATGCAGCCGTCCACGTACGCGTCGTGAAATGCAAAGGGAGCGGTGTCCACCATCCGGTCGGCGACCCGGAGACTCCCGTCCAGCATGCTCGGGTAGGGCTCGGTCGGCAGGATGATGCGCTCCTGAACGATGTATGGCTCGCTCAGAGCCGCCTGGAGCGCGGACGTCCACCCGCTGTCGTCCACCTCCCAGCCGAGCACGATCCCCTTCCCTCCGTATTCGTCGTTGGGCTTGAGCACGAGGCGATCCCGATTCTGCTGGACGAAGGGCAGCAGGTCGACGCGACGCCCCTGATGCTCGGTGTGTCGCTCCTCGACGCGCCGCGTCCACGGGATGTGCTGGTCGATCGCCTCGCTCTCCTCGCTCGTGAACAGCGCCGCGTGTCGCTCATCGCTCAGAACGGCAAGGCTCGCCTTCTTGTGGAGGATCTTGCAGCGCGCCGGATTCACCATGCACACGGCCCGGTTGCGCACCGCTGTGAAGACCGGATGGTCCAGCCCGCCGCGCTGAACCAGCTCCTCGAGCAGTACTCTCTTGTAGATCAGATCGATCGGCGTGCCGTTTGCCAGCAGCTGGCCTCCGCGGTACTCCACCTCGCGCGGATCGACGATCGCGCAGGGAATGCCCTGCGACTCGAAGAGCCGCTGATACAGAAGAAACTCGCTATAGGTCGGAACCTCCTTCCAGTCGAGAATCGCGAGCCGCGGCACGTCGTGTCCACCCGACCACTGAGCCCAAACATCGAGGAGCGCGTCCACGACGCCGTACGCCGCTCCGAGCGGCCACGCCTCGAAGCGACGCCGGAACTCGCGCATGACCGGCAGCCCCAGGAAGACCTCGGCGAGCGCATCATTGTACGCCGCGCCGGCCGGCGTCTCGGCATTGTACTCGGTGAAGCGCAGCCCACCGCCGTCATCCACGAAGAACGCATCGAGTCGCGACGTGGGACTGGATTCCCGGAAGCCCGGATCCTCCAGTGCGAGCCTCTCCTCCCACTCGAGCAGGCCGAACTCCGACCGGAAGAGCGGATCCTCGACCGCACGACGGTACGCCCGGTCGAATGCGCGCAGCGTCACCGCGGCCCGCTGCTGGAGGTGGCGATACTGCGTGACCGCCATGAAGCGTGGTCTGAGAACCGTGCACAGGGGCCGCGCGCCGAAGTAGAGGCCACGCGACCGGAGCTGATGGTCGAGCTGGGCCTGGGATCTGGACGCGCTCTCGTCGCTCAGGAGGTCGTGATAGCTCCCGATCGCATCAGCGAGCTCCTCACCCACGTCAGCGACCCGCCGCGAAGAGCGCGTCCCAGCGCATCTCGCCGCGCTGCGCCCGGGGCTTCCTTGCCAGACGGATCACGAGATCCGCCATGTGGGTGACCGTCCACTCGAAGTAGTGAGGCGTGAGAGAGTTCACGTCCATGTCGGGAGCCGGATTCATGAAGTCGATGGCGTAGGGAATGCCATCGCGCACCGCCCACTCGACGGTGTTCATGTCGTAGCCGAGCGCACGAACGAGAGTGAGAGAGTCGGCGACGATCCGCTTCCCCAGCTCCGGGCTCAGGTGCTCGTGCTCCACGAGGTATCGCCGTTCCCGGGGATCATACTTCATCGGGAGCACCTCCTCCCGGCCCAGGCAGAGGCAGCGGATGTATTGATCCCACTCGATGAATTCCTGCAGGATCATCGTCAGCATGCCGGACGTGTCGTAGTGGTGGATCAGCTCGTCGACCGTGCGGCAGACGTAGACGTCCCGCCACCCTCCGCCATGGGCATCCTTGAGCACGCACGGCAAGCCGATGTACCGGAGGATGCGATCCCAGGGAAGCGGATAGACGAGATTGCGCAGGCTCTCCACGTGGTGGATGCCGGGCACGTACTCCTTGTTGGGAAGAACGACCGTTTTCGGGCTGGCGACGCCGAGGCTGGTGGCCAGCGCCGCCTCGAAGAACTTGTCATCCGCCGTCCACATGAGGGGATTGTTGACCACCGTCGCGCCACGCACGACCGCGTACTTGAGATAGGAGCGGTAGTAGGGCACCTCGTGCGAGATGCGATCGACGATCACGTCGTAGGGGCAGGGGTCGTCCATCGCCGTTCCGGCCAGTTGAGCCATCTCGGCCACGACTCCCTGGCCGCGGCGGTTCACCTCCTCGATGAAGGCCGGCGGGAAAGACCATTCTCGCCCGACCATGAGCCCCACCCGCTTCGCCTGGTCCATCCCGCCTCCTCAGTCGTGTCCGCCGATGTAGAGCTGGATCATGCGCGTCCAGTACGGCCAGTCGTGCGCCCACCCGTCCCAGATCCGCAAGGCGTGCGGAACGCCTTTGCTGTGGAGGGTGGCCGACAGCTCCTCGTTGTTGGCGCGGGCCGAATCGTCACGTCCGACGGCCAGAATGATGTCCATCCGCCGCAGCGCGTCGAGTCGCCAGGGATCGTGCTCGTTCCGCAGGAAGTCCGACGGGTTATTGAAGTAGACGTCCTCATCCGAGTAGCCATCGGTGAGCTGCTTGATGTCGTAGAGCCCGCTCATCCCGAGCACGCGGTTGATCAGGTCGGGATGACGGAAAGCGAAGTTCACCGCCTGGTAAGCGCCAAAGCTGGGGCCGGTCGCGATCACGTAGGGATTGGAGTTCCGGCTCGCCGTGAACGGCAGGAGCTCCTCTCGGAGATAGCGATCGTATTGATGATGCCTTCTGGCCCGGTCACCCGCCGGAATCCACTTGTTGTACCAGCTCTCGGTGTCCACGCCATCCACGCAGAAGATCTGCAGCCAGCCTCGGTCGAGGTGCTCCTGGAGCGCCGACACGAGGCCCCGATCCGTCCAGTCGGAGAAGCGACCCATCGATGTAGGGAACGCGATGACTCGCGCCCCGCCGTGGCCATAGCTCAACAGCTCCATCTGCCGGCCCAGCGCCGGGCTGTGCCACCCGTAGTATTCCGGCTGGGTCACCGACTCGCCCGGGTGTCGGACGGCGCCAGGTACTTGCGAAACCACCCCTGCACTTCGCTCCACCAGAGACGCTGGTTCTGCGGCTTGAGGATCCAGTGGCCCTCGTCCGGAAACAGCACGAGGCGGCTCGGTACGTCCTGGCGCTGGAGAGCGGTGAAGAAGGAAAGGTCCTCGGTGTACGGCACGCGATAATCCAGCTCTCCCGCGGTGACCAGTGTCGGCGTGCGGAAGTTCTTCGCATAGAGGTGCGGAGAGTAGACCCGGTACTGCTCCTTCATCGCCGTCGTGTCCCAGGTCGGGCCGCCATACTCCCATTCGGGAAACCACAGCTCCTCCGTCGCCCCGTACATGTTCTCCAGGTTGAACGGACCGGCGTGGGAGACGAGCGCCTTGAAGCGATTCGTGTGGCCCGCGATCCAGTTCACCATGTAGCCGCCGTAGGAGCCTCCGGCCGCACCCACCCGGCTCGAGTCCATCCACCCGTTTCGCGCCAGCGCGGCGTCGAGACCGTGCATCAGGTCCACATACACCTTGCCGCCCCAGTCCCGTGAGATCTCGTCCACGAACTTCTGGCCATAGCCGAAGGAGCCTCGCGGATTGACGATCACGACACCGATGCCCGGGGCGGCGAACATCTGGTAGTTCCAGCGCGAGTGCCACTGGTCGAGAAAGGCTCCCTGTGGCCCGCCGTGGATCAGCAGCACCACGGGATATTTCTTGCCGGCCTCCCAATGCGGCGGCTTGACCACGAACCCCTGGACGCTGTCCGCGCCAGGGCTCGCAAACCAGAAGTCCTCAGCGGGATGCACGGCCAGCTGGGTGACCAGCGAGTCGTTGAGATGGGTGAGCGGCCTCGCGGTCGCCGCGCCGGCGCCCGCGCCGAGTGTCGCCACCCAGACCTCCGCCGGGTGATCCGCCGCGTCGCGCGAGAACGCGATCGTCCTGCCATCCCGGGACCAACTGAACGCCGTGCTGTTGTGCTCCCCGATCAGGAGTTCCGGCTTCCCCAGCGCCCCTCGCGCGTCGGGGGCGACTCGATAGAGCTTGTCTCGCCCGGCATCGGTGGTGGCAACGAAGATGGCGCGCGCATCCGGCGACCAGAAATAGCTGTCGGCGTTGCGATCCCAGAGCGGGAGCAGCTCGCGGGACTGTTTTGCGGTGCGATCGTAGATCATCAGCCGCCACCGGTCCGACTCGAAACCTCCGCGACGCTGCGAGGCGTAGGCAACGAACCGCCCATCCGGAGAGTAGACCGGATTCTGATCCGCACCCGGATTGCTCTGCGTGATCACGACCGGCGTTCCGCCGGCCAGCGGCACGAGATAGATGTTCGCGTCCGTACTCCAGGCGTCGGCGCGTCCCTGGTCCTTGGCGGTGTATGCGATCTCTCCGCCGTCAGGGGAGAAGGAGTAGCCCTCGCTCCCGCCGAAAGGGCCGGGCGGAGTGTCGTACTTCGCACCTGGCGTGAGGTCGCGCGGCGCCGATCCGTCCAGAGCGACGACGAACAGATGCGACCTCGTGCCCTCATCCCACGCGTTCCAGTGGCGGTACATGAGGCGGTCAGCGACGTGGGCCTTCACCTTGCTTGACTGGTGCGCGCTGTCGCGCTGCGCGTTGCAGGAGTCGGACGCGCAGTCGGGGTACACACCGGAAGTGAAGGCGATGCGGTCACCGCGCGGCGACCACACCGGACCCGTCGCGCCGCCGCTGAGGGCAGTGAATGACTTGCGATTGCCCCCGTCCACAGTCGCGACGGACAGCTGCCCGCCGACGATGAAGGCGATGCGCGACCCGTCGGGCGACCAGCGCGCCTCGCTCACGCTCGTCTGCGCGTCCGGAAACGGCCGAGCGTCTCCTCCCGCAACCGGCGCCAACCACGTGCGTGTGGTCCGCTTGTTGGCCTCGACGTCGATGCTGCGGACGGTGAACAGGACCGATCGTCCATCCGGCGACATCTGGGGATCGGAGACGGCCTTCACGGCAGCGAAGTCCTCGTACGACATCGCACGCTTCGCCGCGCTCTGGCCACGAAGCGTCGTGGCCAGAGCGAGCGACAGGAGAGCAACGGAGCGGATGGGCGGGAACATTCAGGAATTCCTCATGATCCGGGGTCGGGACGATGCTCGCTCGAGCGGCTCGCATCGGCCCGAAACGTCGTCGTGGCGGCAGCCAAGGGGAAGGCGTCCGCGTGTCTGCGGCCGATGGCCGGCCAGAGCTCGGTTTGCGGCAGCTCTCTTTCCAGCCGCTGCCGGAGGAGAGCGGCTACGTCCTCGATCGCCCCGGCATCCGAGACCAGATCGTAGTCGCGCACGTCGAGGCGCAGCACCGGACAATGGCGGAAGCCGTCGATCCACTGTGCGTACCGGGAGTGCAGCCCGGCCCAGTATCCGACGTCCATCTCACGCTCCTTGGGCCGGCCGCGCAGATGAATCCGCTGCACAATCTCGGCGAGCGGGGCATGGAGGTAGATCAACAGACGGGGGGGCCGCGCCGACGGGGAGTGTAGGAGCTCGGCATAGAGACGGGCATAGAGATCGTACTCGACCGCAGTCACGTACCCCTGCTCGACGAGGCCGGCCGCGAAGACTTCCGCGTCCTCGTACCAGGTCCGGTCGAGGATCCAGCTCCCGCCGTGCGCGCGCATGAGGCGCATGCTCGCGAATCGCGTCGCCAGAAAATGCAGCTGAAGGGGCAGCGCGAATCGACTGCGGCCATCCGCCTCCCCGTAATACGACTCGAGCCAGGGATTGTCTTCGTCGGCGCTCTCGAGCGCGAGCTGGAGACCGAAGCGCGCCGCCAGCGCACGCGCGAGCGTGCTCTTCCCCGATCCCACCATCCCGGCGACGCCGATCAGCATCCGTCAGCTCACGGAGTCGCGCCCGATGAGCAGCTTCCGTCGGCCTTGCGCACGGTGGGATAGGTGATGCCGAGCTGCTCGAGATAGGTGCGATACCTGGCCGGATCGTAGTAGAACTTCTTCATTGCCGGCCGGTACTTCTCCATGATGTTGGCGTTCAGTTCGATGGCAGGCCGGTCCTCGGCGCGCACCAGCGGCTCGTACTTGATGTCCTTGGTCTGCACGGTACGGAAATACTCCCAGGCATCCTGCACGAGCTTCGGGGTCAAGAGGACGTCGAGCATCGTCATCGCCTGGGCTTTGGCGCCAGCGGTCGCGCCCTTGTGCGCGATCGGGGTGGCCATGGTGATCGCGTTGGACCAGTTGTGTCCCGGGAGCTCCGGCACGTTCGAGGGGAAGCGAAGCGTGATCGTCGGCACGTTCCACGAGACGTCGCCGATGTCGTCCGAGCCGCCGCCGCGCCGATCGGCCTCCTTCAGCGGCGCCTCCAGCTTCTCCAGCGCGGTGTCGAGGCCCTTCTCGGTGAGCTTCAGCTCCTTCTGCAACGCCCTCGCCAGCGTCTGATCGGCCGCGCTCCATTGCGGCAGCCCGATCTTCTCGATGTTCGCCGTCATCGCTTCGGCAATCGGCTTGTTGAAGTGGCCGGGCCACGCCGAGCCGAGGATCCGCGTGGACGCCAGCGTCGTACCCGTCATCAGCGCGGCCGCTCGCGCAATCGTGTCTCCGAGAGCGAACAGACCGCGGATGCGGGGATAGTCCAACTCGCGGAAGTAATACCAGACCGACGCGGTCGGTGGCACGACGTTCGGCTGATCGCCCCCGTCCTTGATCACGTAGTGCGACCGCTGCTGGAGACGGAGATGCTCGCGGCGGAAATTCCACGCCACATCCATCAGCTCCACCGCGTCGAGCGCGCTTCGGCCCATCCAGGGGGCGCCGGCGGCGTGGGCGCTCTGCCCCTGAAAGCTGAAGAGCGCCGAGATGAGGCCGCTCTGCGACGACTGTCCCCAGGACGTGGACAGATTGCTGGCGACGTGGGAGAAGAGGACGACGTCCACGTCCTTGAACACGCCGGCGCGGACGAAATAGGCCTTGGTTCCAACGAGCTCCTCGGCGACGCCTGGCCAGATCTGGATCGTGCCCGGTAGGTGGTCGCGCTCCATGATCTTCTTCACCACCAGCGCCGCCGTGATGTTGACCGCCTGTCCGGAGTTATGCCCTTCGCCATGGCCGGGAGCACCCTCGACCATCGGATCGTGACACGCCACGGCCGGCTTCTGCGAGGCCTGCGGAATATCGTCGATGTCCGAGCCGAGCGAGATCACGGGTTTCCCCGATCCCCAGGTGGCGACCCAGGCGGTCGGGATGCCGGCGACTCCCTCCTTCACCGTGAACCCGTTCCGGCGGAGGACATCCACCAGATACTTCGATGTCTCGAACTCCTGAAATCCCAGCTCGCCGAAGCTGAAGATCTGATCCACCATCTGCTGCGTGAAGACACGGCGAGACTCGACGTCCTGCATGACCTCCCGCTTCAGCGCCTGCAGCCGGGGATTTGCCGCCGTGTCGGCAGGCGCGACCGGCTGTTGCGCGTGGAGGGGAAGGCCCAGAGTGGCGACGACGGCGCTCAGAACCACGGCTCGGGCGGACGCAAACAGGCTGGCGGGCATCCAGAACCTCGCGAGAGAACGTTGGTCGGGACCGAACGCGACGAATATACGCGACCGGCCGCGGTGCATGCCAACGGCGGTCGCCGGCCGCGCTCGCGAGTCAGACGATTCCCGGGCCGTCCCGGGTTGCGAGCAGTCGCGCCGGCTCGTCTTTCGTGTAGCCGCAGCAGATCGCTCGCGGCTCCCCAGACCCGTCATTCGCATGCCTCTCCTGGCGAATCCATTCCAGATCGCGCAGAGCTCGCTCGCCGCCAGGCGGGCCTCGGTGACAAACAGGTCGCGCTTGCTCATCTGCTGCTCGTACGCGTGCGCCTGCGTCGGCCTCCAGCTCATGGGTTACGAGCTCTCGCCGTGGGCGAACGCGCTGTTCGTGGTCTGGCTGCTGCTCATCCTCACGTATTCGTTCTGCCTGCATCGTGCCCGGACAGCGGAGGCGGCGGACCGGGTGCAAGCCCTCGGCTTCTACGGTGATCTCAGCCTGCTCCCCGGCATGTACCTCGTGCTCGGCGGCGGGTGGTGGCTCGGGGCCGCCACGCACGGACTGATCGTTACCTTCGCGTTTGCCTCCCTGCCGCGGCGGCGCGCGTGGTACATCACCGCGTACGCGATCCTGACCTTCGTCGGGTTGCTGGGGCTCGAGGCGCAGGGCATCGTGATGGAGACGCCCTTTCTGGGCGCGCCGCTGATCGGGGGCAATCAGCGCTTCGCCGCTGTGCTCGCGCTGTTCGGCGCCCTCAGCATCGTGGCATCAGCGGTGATCCAGAACACTTTCATCGGAATCATGAGGCGCGCGCAGGAGCGCTACCGCACCTTGCTGCGCAGCGCGCCGGACATGATTCTCACCACGGATCCCCGCGGCGTCGTCACCTCGGCCAATCTTGCCTCGGGCGAGCAGAGCGGGCGCGCGCCGGAGGAGCTGGTCGGCCTGCCCCTCGAGAGCGTCGTCCATACCGATGACCGGGGAATGCTGGCGGAGCACATCGACGCCGCCATTCTCGGGGAGGCGCGGGAGTTCGAGGTGCGGTTCGTGGCTCAGGACGCGTCGATGCGCATCGTCAACTGCACCTGCAGCGCGATCCGCGAGGACGGTCGCGTCACCGGCCTGCTGCTCATCGGACGCGACATGACCGAGCGCAAGCGAGCCGAGGAGGAGATGCTCCATGACAGCCTTCACGACCGCCTGACCGGGCTGCCGAACCGGGCCTATCTGCTGCAGCGCCTCGAGTTCGCCATCGCGCTCGCGGCGCGACGACCGGAGGCGCAGTTCGCCATCCTCTACGTGGACCTCGATCGCTTCAAGTGGGTGAACGACAGCTTCGGGCATCCCACCGGGGACCAGCTCCTCATCGCCGTGGCCCAGCGGCTCAAGCTATGCCTCCGGCCCTCCGACATGGTGGCGCGGATCGGCGGCGACGAATTCGCGATCATCCTCGAGCACATCACGAGCAACGACGCCGCCCGTACCGCCGCCCGCATCCAGCAGCAGCTGGCCACGCCCATCGACCTGAACGGCTACGAGGTGTTCAGCTCGGCCAGCATCGGAATCGCACTCAGCACGCATCCGCCAGAGCCGGCGGAATACCTGCTCCGCAGCGCCGACATGGCGATGTATCGGGCCAAGAAGATGGGGGCCTCCCGCTACGCGCTGTTCGATCGCGAGATGCACAGTCAGGCACTCGAGCGGCTGCAGCTCGAAACCGACCTCCGCCGCGCGCTGGAACGGGATGAGTTTCATCTCGTGTGGCAACCTTTGGTGGCGCTCAACACCGGGCAGATCATCGGGCTGGAGGCGCTCATCCGGTGGGATCACCCGACGCAGGGACTGTTGAACCCCGCGCAGTTCATTCCGATCACGGAAGAGCTCGGGCTCATCGTCCCCATCGGTCGCTGGGTGCTGGTGCGCACCTGTCGGCAGCTCAGGGAATGGCAGCTGCGCTTCCCGCGACCCGTCCCGCTCACCGCGAGCGTCAACGTGTCGGTGAAGCAGTTCAACCAGCCCGACTTCGTCGAGCAGGTGATCATGGCGGTAGAGGAGGCCGGCATCGACCCCAGGACGCTACAGCTCGAGATCACCGAAGGCGTCGTCTTCGACCGGGCCGATGCCGCGATCGAGACGCTGACCCGACTCCGGAAGATCGGGGTCGAGGTCCATCTCGACGATTTCGGCCAGGGCTACTCCTCCCTGAGCTACCTCAACCGCCTGCCCATCGACGCGATCAAGATCGACCGCGCGTTCGTGGGGACGATGAGCACGGAGCACGCCAGCCGGCAGGTGGTGCACACCATCCTGCGGCTCGCCCAGGGACTCGGCGTGCGTAGCGTCGCCGAAGGAGTGGAGACGCCGGAGCAGCTCGAGGAGCTACGCCATCACGGATGCGACTTGGGCCAGGGCTACTACTTCTCGCGCCCGGTGAAGAGCGACGCCGTGGAGCGGCTGCTCGGCTGCGGCCCCGCCTGGATGACCCAGCCCCTCGCGTCGGCGAAAGGCTAGAGCACGTTCCAGTTCGGAAGGTTACCGACTGCCCTCACGGGCTCCCGTCCGGCCGCGTCGGCGCGCCAACGACCGGAGCGTCGAGGGAATTCGGCGCGGAATACGCTACCGGGACGATGCGATAGCGGTACACCATTCCGTGATCCCCGACAACGTAGCCCCGGTCTCGCCGCGGAAGGCTGAACGCATGCACCGCGGCCGGGAAGGCGACCTGGCGTGAGCTCCAGTGGCGCCCCCCGTCCGCCGTGAAGTTCCACCCGTTGTGGGCGAGGGCCCATCCAACCTCTCTGTCGGCGAAGCGCACCGCCGGCTTGCCCGGACAGCTCACCCCCGCGATGCCGGTCCAGCTCTTTCCGCCGTCGGTGGTCGAGACGAGATGCGCTCCGGAAAGACACGCCACTCCGGTGTTCTCATCCGTGAAGAAGACGTGACCTTCCGCGCCGCTCTCACCCGGAAGTGCCATCCACATCGTCCAGCTCCCGCCGCCGTCGTCGGTTCGGGCGACCACCAACGCCTTCGCGCCTGCCGGATGTCCGATGGCGTACCCCACCATGGGCGTCGGAAAGGCAAATGCGTCGAAGTCGCAGCGCAGATCACGCGCGAGCCCCGCGACCTCGGCCTTGAGAGCGCATGACGCCACCGGGGTCCAGCTCCGGCCGGCATCCTGGGTGCGTAGTATGCGCTGCTTGATCGCCGCGACGCCAACCGTGGGCGTGGTGAAGAAGTAACTGGCGCGATGCTGTGGCACCGTTCCGGATGCCTCCCACTTCTCGCCGTCGGTCGTGCGCATCAGGGTGTGGTCACCGACCCCGGCAGTCTGCACCGCGAACGCATGCGTCTCATCCAGGACCTGGAGATCCGTGATGCGGCGCGCTCGGCTCTGGGGATCGCCGCCGAGCTGCGCCGTCCAGTGAAGGCCCCCGTCGGTTGTCTTGATGAGGGTTCCGGCGTCGCCGGCCGCCCACCCGATCTCGGGACCCGCGAAGGCCACGCTCTCGAGAGCCAGATCCTGTGGGTAGCTCACAGGCTCCCAGATGCCTTTCATTTTCTGCGACGGCGTGGCCTCGCCCTGGTGCGGCGTTTCCGCCCGCGCTTTGGCGCGGCGCCGCGGCTGCGCCGCGATCGCGTGCGCTGCCACGAGCATCGAGAGGATCACGACGGCGACGGAGCGGCACGTCGCGACGGCGCGACGCCACCGCGCGAGATGGAATGCGCTGTCTGAAAGCAGCATCGACCTTCCTCCTGTTCGCGGCTGGCCGGAGTCGCGAGATCGCGATAGCCGCCGGCGTTGTTGAGGAGTCGCCGCACCCCCTTCGCCGTTACACCACCACTTCGGGCGCGCCGAGTGTTACGCGCACCGAGTGCGAGACCCCATCGTCGCGAAGCTGAATCTGCCCGTCCTCCACACGCCGTCCGTCCAGCTCCACGATCGCGACACCACGAGCGACAGCATCCGGATTTCGGAACTCCACAGAGTACGTGGTCGCGCCATAGCGATAGGTGAGGGAAAACTCCCTCCACGTTGTGGGCACGCACGGATCCAGAGTCAGGCGGTCGCCCCGCTTGGTGAATCCGAGGATCCCTTCCAGCGCCACGCGATAGCTCCAGCTGGCCGATCCCGTGTACCAGGTCCAACCCCCGCGGCCCACATGCCCGTCCGCCGTGTAGACGTCCGCGCAGACCGCATAGGGCTCGACCTTGTAGCGCGCAGCGCCCTCGGGCGTGGCCGCGTGGGTGAGCGGATTCAGCATCTGCAGGAGATGAAACGCGCGGTCGCCATCGCCCATGCGCGCGGTCGCGAGCGCGGTCCAGAGCGCCGCGTGCGTGTACTGCGCGCCATTCTCCCTCACGCCCGGAACGTATCCCTTGATGTATCCGGGATCGCGCGCCGAATGATCGAACGGGGGAGTCAGGAGCATGATCAGCCGCGCATCCTCCCGCACCAGCTGCTCCCCGACGGCCCGCATCGCCTCGCGTGCGCGCACCGGGTCCCCGGCCTCCGACAGCACCGACCAGCTCTGTGCGATGGCGTCGATGCGGCATTCATCGCTCGATCGCGAGCCGAGTGGGGTTCCGTCGTCGAAGTACGCTCGACGGTACCAGCTCCCATCCCACGCCTCTCGCTCCACCGCGGCGTTGTAGTCGTCGGCGCGCGATCGCAATCGAGCCGCTGTCGCAGCGTCGCCGCGGCCCTCGGCGTGCAGGGCAAACCGCCGAAGCGTCGCGATGAGAAACCACGCCAGCCAGACGCTCTCCCCCGTGCCCCCCACCCCCACCCGATTCATGCCGTCGTTCCAGTCGCCACAGCCGATGAGGGGCAGGCCGTGCGATCCCGCCGTCGCCGCGCGGTCGAGAGCCCGCACGCAGTGCTCATACAGCGTCGCGCTCTCTTCACTCACCTCCGGCAGCTCGTACGCCTCCTGCTCTCCGGGCGCCAGCAGTCGCATCGAGAGGAAGGGGATGCGCTCGTCCCACACCGTTTGATCGCCGGTGACGCGAACGTAGTGATCCGCCACATGCGGCAGCCAGACGAGGTCATCCGAGATGCGGGTCCGCACTCCGTTGCCCGTCGGCTCGTGCCACCAGTGCTGGACGTCCCCTTCCCGGAATTGCCGACTCGCCGATCGTATCAGATGGGCGCGCGTGATTCCCGGCTCGGCGTAGACGAACGCCATGCAATCCTGAAGCTGGTCGCGAAATCCGTAGGCGCCGCTCGACTGATAGAGCGCGGACCGCGCCCACATGCGGCAGGCGAGGGCCTGATAGAGCGACCAACGGTTGAGCATCGCGTCGAACTCGGGCGAGGGCGTGCGGGCCGTGAGGGTGGACAGTCGGTCGTCCCAACGGCGAACAGCCGTGTCGATCGCCGCCGACGCCGCCCCGGGCGCGCCGAGGCGACCGATGATGGCGTGCACCTCCTCCTCGCCGATTGCCGCGCCGAGCAGCAGCACAACCTCGCGTGTCTCACCGGGCGCGAGCGCGATCGTGCCGCGCAGGGCGGCGCAGGGATCGTAGCCCGCCCCGGTGGCGCCCGAGAGTGTCGCCTGCGCCAGCGCGGCCGGCGCCACGAGATCGCCGTTCCGGCCGATGAACTCTTCCCGGTCCCCCGTGAAGCTGGTCACTCGCTCGCTCATCCAGGAGAACGCGACCCGGGAGGCGAAGTCGTCGGCAAAGTAATTCTGGCCGAGCAGGGCACCGGTGGCCTCGTTCCGGCGCGTATGGATCTGATGGCGCGTGTGCTCTCGCGAGACGCCGAGCGCCCATTCAACGAAGCTGGTGATGGTGAGGCGACGGGTCGCGGACCCCCGGTTCGTCAAACGCAGCCGCGAGATCTTGGCCGGATCCTCCTCTGGCACCGCGAGCGTGAGCTCGCTCGCGATGCCCTCCCGCTCATGTGAGAAGGTGGTCACGCCCGGGCCGTGCCGCACCGTGTAGCTCGGAGCGCCGGAGCGTCCCCGCGCAGCAGCCGGACCCGGCGTGGGAGTCCAGCTCCGGCCGCTGTCCGCGTCCTGCAGATAGATCACCTCGCCGCACGGATCTCCAACCGGATCGTTGTGCCACGGGGTGAGTCGATAGAAGTAGCTGTTCTCGGCCCACGCGAATCCCCCGCCCCGCTCGGTGACGCAGAACCCCGCGCGCGGATTGGCGACGATGTTGACCCAGGGCGCGGGAGGGAGGTGGGCCCCGCTCACGAGGATCTCGTAGTCCCCTTTCTCCACCAGCCTGCCGAAGCCGTTCTCACCACTCCCGGCTCGCGCGACCGGCCACGGTGGGGTCTCATCCAGGCTCTGTCCCCGGGACGGCGGAACGCGCACGATCGTGGGCTCGCGCGCACTCCCGCGCAATCGGTCCGTCTGCCACTCGATCTCTCCGTTCGGCTCCATCACCTCGCCGAGTCCCACACCGTCGCAGACGACCGCGATGCGGGCCGTAGCCCGGAGCATCGCCAGATCCTCGGCCGCCAGAAGATCGCCACGGCGGACGAAAACTCCTCCCGGTCTGTCCACGATCGCGCCCTCGGTGGACGCGAGCGTCAGCGCCACGATCTGATCGTGCAGCTCCTGCTGGTAGGTCGGCGTCTTCGTGTTGAGGATCACGAGATCCGACGTGATACCCTTCATCCGCCAGTACTTGTGCGCCACGAGCAGCTGCCGAACGCTCGGCAGTCCCCCGGCGTCGCCGATCGTTCCGAGCACGATCGGCCAGTCCCCGGAGATTCCGTGCGCCCAGAGCGCTCTCTGTCCGCGCCGATTTGCAGCTCGCTCTGCCTGGGATGCCCCGAGCGCTTCGTGAGGATAGATGAGCGCGCCCGCGAGCTCCTGGTAGAGCGCGGCTTCCGCCGGCGTGACATCGAAGTCGCGAAGCTCCATCTGTGCTTCCGTGCCCGACAGCGCGAGGGCGCGGTCGGCAGCGCGAAGGTCCCGATAACGATCGGCGTTCTGTAGCGCCTCCTCCCGATTCTCCGCGACGACGGTGGTGAACGCTACCGTGGCCGAGCGACCCGGCTCCAGCGTCACGCGCACGCGGAGCGAGGCGATCGGATCGAGCACCGCGCCGACGCTTCCCGAGAGTGTCATGCCGGCATCGAGCGCGAGCGGCGACCGAATGCTGCGACCGCGGCCGATGAAGCGTGCGCGGTCCGTCTCGCACGTCACCGCGCCCACCCGCTCGCCGCCGGCCGCCAGGACGTGCGCCAGCCACGGCCGAGCTTCTCCGGACGAGCGCGGCCTGCGGCTGGCGAGCAGCGCCGAGCAAGAGGACACCCACTCCGTCTCGACGAACAGATTCTGGAAGGCGGGATGGGCGCGGTCGGCGTCCGGCGTGGTGAGAACAATCTCGGCATAGCTCGTGAGCTCGATGTCCCGCACCTCCCGCGACCGGTTCGTGACCGTGACACGTCGGATCTCCGCGCGCTCGCGCGGGATCACCACGATCTCCAGCCGCGTGTCCACCGCGCCGTCGCGCCGCGTGAAGCGAACGCGATCGGCCGCGAACGCGACGCGATACTGATCGGCCACCGCGGCCGTCGGCTGGTGCGAGGCAGACCAGAGACGCCCGGTCGCGAGGTCCCTCAGGTAGAGCCACTGCCCGCTATCGTCGCGCGTCGAATCCGCACGCCACCGCGTGACGGCCATCCCGTTCGACCGACTGTACCCGCCGCCGGCGTTGCTGATGAGCAGGCAATAGGGGAGTGCGCCCAGAAGTCCCACGCGAGGCTCGTCCGTGTGCGCCGTGTCGAACTCGCGTACCACCGGATGGGCGCGCACCGGCCGCTCGGCAACCACGTCCTCGCCCGGAGCATCGGACTGGGGCTGCTGCGCGACGTAGCGCCGCGGCACCCGCTCGTCGAGGAGCAGTGCAGCCGCGCGAGAGACTGCGTCGCGCATGAACCGACGCTGCCACACGCCTTGACCGTCGTTCCAGCTCAGCGCATTGTCGAGCGCCACGAGGCTCATCCCGACATGGTGGGCCATCCAGGCGCGCACCACGGCGTGCGTGCCGGGAGGATCCGGACGGGTGTAGTCGAGGGCGTCGTAGAAGCCGTACGCCCCGAGTGCCTGCTGGCGCTCCAGCTCCCCGAGATTGGACAGCGCCTCGTGCGGCGCCACCATGAGGGCGAGCGCGGCCGCGTAGGGGGCCACCACAAGGTCGTCGGCGAGGCCGCGTTTGAGCGCGAGATCCGGAACGCCGAACGCCCGGTACTGATAGGTCTCGTGGCGGTCGCGCAGGTTGTACGCACACTCCGAGATGCCCCACGGCACGCCCCGTGCGCGCCCGTACGCGATCTGCCGGCGGACCGCGGCATGGTGCGTCTGATCGAGAAGGGAGTAGCCGTGCGATGGCATGACGAGCACCGGCATCAGATACTCGAACATGCTCCCACTCCACGAGACGAGCGCGGTCGCTCCCTTCTCGGTCGTGAGCGAGCGTCCGAGGCGAAACCAGTGCTCCGCCGGGACGTCTCCCTTCGCGACGGCCACGAAGCTGGCCAGACGCGCCTCCGAAGCGAGGAGGTCGTACGAGGACGAATCGAGCCGGTTCGCTCGTTCGTCGTACCCGATCGAGAAGAGCTTCTTTCTGCTGTCGTACAACAGCCGGAAGTCCATGGCCATCGCCATGTCGTGCGCGGCCTTCTGCAGGGCGTGAAGCCGGCCGGCGTCATCGGGCGAATCGACGCTTCCCTCCGCGATCTCGAGACAGGCCTCCGACAGCGCCAGCAAGTGGCCGGCAAGATTGCCCGAATCCACCGTCGAGACGTACGGAGGATCGAGCACTCTCAGATCGGCGAGATCATACCAGTTGTAGAAATGGCCGCGCGTGCGGCGCATGCGGTGGAGGGAATCGAAGGCACGCTCGAGCCGATCCAGCAGCTCGCCGCGCCCCAGCAGCTCGAGATCGTACGCCGAAACGAGTGAGAGGAGCTGGAGGCCGATGTTGGTCGGAGAGGTGCGTCGAGCCATGACTGGCTCCGGAGTCTCCTGCAGGTTGTCCGGAGCCAGCCAGTGCGTGTCCGCGGTCACGAGGCGGTCGAAGAAGTCCCAGTGAAGGCGCGCGTAGCGGAGGGCAGTATCGCGCTCCTCCGGCGCGAGAGCGCGGTCCCGCTGCCGATGCGGCAGGCTGAGACGATGGGCGAGCTGCGGCGCGATCGTCCACAGAATTCCGACGCCCCCGAGGATGAGCCAACCGCTCGACATGTCGGGGTGAGGGCTCCGCGAGACCGCCAGCGCGCAGAGGAAGAGGACGGACCAGCCGACCGCCACTCCGGGGAGCATCCGCGCCCATACCGCGAGCGGGTTGGTCGGAGCAGTTCGCTCCGCATGCGAGGCCGTCTGCCACTCGAGGAGATGCCGGCGGGAGACCAGAAGCCGTCCGAGAGTGCGACCGATCGCGTCGAGGGCGACGAGAGCCTGATGAGGAAGGAAGATCAGCGAGAGGCCAAGCTGGGCCATCGCGCTTCGGGCATCCCGCCACACGGCGGCGTAGTACGGGGCCCAGGAGAGATTGCGAGGCGGTCGCAGGAGCGCGATCGCGATCGCGGCGGCCCAGGGAGTGGCGAGCGCAACGAGGACGGCGAGCGACCAGAGCGTCGCCGGTCCGGGGAGGATCGTCCACGACGCGAGCCACCAGATCAGCACCGAGACGGGCCAGACACTGCGGCGGAGATTGTCGGCGATCTTCCAGCGCGACACCGTGGAGAGCGGGTTCCGCGTGGCGCCCGACGGTCCGGGCACCCAACGGCCCAGCCAGGGAAGCAGCTGCCAGTCGCCACGTATCCAGCGGTGCTGCCGCCGACTGGCGGTCAGATACCGCGATGGGTAGTCGTCGAACACCTCGACGTCTGTGACCAGACCGGCGCGGGCGAATGCTCCCTCGATGAGATCGTGGCTGAGCAGGGCGTTCTCGGGAAATCGACCCTGTGTGGAGCGCTCGAACACGGCCAAGTCATAGATTCCCTTGCCCGTGAACGTTCCCTCGCAGTAGAGGTCCTGGTACACGTCCGACACGGCCGTCGTGTAGGGATCCACGCCTGGATGGCCGGCGAACATCGTGGCATAGCGCGATCGGTTGGCGCTCTCCAGCGTCACGCTCACTCGCGGCTGCAGGATTCCGTACCCGCGGATGACTCGACCACGCTCGGCGTCGAACTCCGGGCGATTGAGCGGGTGCGCCATCGTGCCGACCAACGTCGCCGCAGCGCC
Organism: Gemmatimonadota bacterium; assembly: GCA_030948255.1. Lineage (GTDB taxonomy): Bacteria > Gemmatimonadota > Gemmatimonadetes > Gemmatimonadales > Gemmatimonadaceae > JALZAQ01. The sequence goes on along the minus strand of JALZAQ010000011.1, from coordinate 2,912 downwards.
CCGAGGAAGCACCGTGTCCGCGTCGAGCGTGATGACGTATCGCACGCCCGCGAGCCAGGGCGCATCGCCGACCACGATGGTGAAGGCCTCCCGTGCCACACCGAGCAGGTAGGCATTGAAGTCGCCGAGCTTCCCGCGCTTCCTCTCCCAGCCCATCCAGACACCCTCGCGGGGATTCCAGCGCCGCGGGCGCAGGAACGCGTAGAACGGTGGCGAGCTCGCTCCATAGATCTCGTTCAGCGCGCGCACCCCTTCGGCGACCGCGGCGGTGACGTTTGCGTCGTCGTCGAGCGTTTCCCGATCGGCATCCGTGAGATCGCCGAGCAGCGCGAACCGCACCTCGGGATCGCGGTTGGCGAGGTACTGGGCCTCCAGATGGTCGAGGGCATCGCGCACCGCCTCCACGTTTGGCAGGAGGAGCGGCACCGCGACCACCGTTCGATCCGCGGCGGCGACCCCGCTCTCGTAGTCCAGTCGGGGTAGCCGGCCGGGTGGGACGAGCAGCACCACGAGCTGATTCACGACGGCGATGGCGGCTTCGCTCGCAGGAACGAGCGCCAGCAGCGCGGCGGCGATGCGCGCCACGAATCCGACGTCGTCGGGAAGCGGGGAGAGCGCGAGCAGGAGTGCTCCGATCACAGCCGCCGCCAGAGCGCCGAAATAGACCGCGTTCGGATGTCGGAGCGCGCGGCGGCGCATGCGCTCGCGCCAGGTAGTACGGTATCCCATCGCGCTCTCGAGGAGCGCACGACCGTCGTCCACGAGATAGAACCCGACGTGCGACACGCGCTCACGCGGCCCCGGAGCTCGCGTCGCCTCCGCGATGACGATCGCCGCTTCGGCGACATCCGGCTCGCTGCGCCGCGTTCGCTTCGCGATCGCCTCGATCACGTGGCGGTAGCCGTCGCGGGTCTCGAACGTCATGCCGGCGTAGAGTCGCGCCGGATCGCGGCGCAGTACGCTCTCGGTGACGCTCGCCGATTCCACGAAGTCGCGCCAATCGAAGCTGGCCACGCTCCGGAGGCTCGTGATGCTGTTCGCCATCACGAGCTGTGTCAGTGACAGTCCCTGAGTGCTGCGCTGCACCGCCTCCTCGACCGTCATCGCGTCTTCGGCGATCCACTGCTCCAGCCAGAGGAGGGGAGTGAAATCGGCGCGTCGAGTCCGGATCTCGCGGAGGAAGCGCGTCAGAAACGCGGGGGTGAGCTCCGGGGGCTGATTGACGAAAGCTTCCAGCTCGCGTGAGAGGCTGTCGTGACCGGCAAGAGGAGGCTTCCCCTCGGTCACCGGCTCGCCCACTGCGTGTGACCGTGTGTCGCTCGCGATTGCCGCTTCGTGGAAGCGGACGACCCAGCGGTCGGCCTCCTCCGCATCGGTAACGTCCCGAGCGGTGCGGAGCGCCATCCGCCGCACGTTCTCGAGAAGCCCCATACGCAGCATGGCCGGCCACGCCCACAGCTCTCCGAGAGTGAGCGGGACCACCCTCTGGAACTCGCGCATCATGAGGTCGATGTTCTGCCCATCCAGTCGGCCGTCAGTGTGCGCGATGAGCTCGATCGCCAGCTCGTACACCCGCGGGTAGCCGGCCAGCGGCCCGGTGGACAGCTTCGGTAGCTCGTGGTAGTAGCCGCTCGGCATGTTCGCCCGTATCTCCCGGACGTGCTCCAGCACGACGAAGAAATTGTCGAGCAGCCAGGCGCCGGCGGGGCTCATATCCACGCCGGCGCGGCTGGCGCCGACCAGTGTCTCGCGCACCCACGTCAGCACGCGCTCCGTGTCGTCGAGTCGGGCCAGGAGGAGGCCGCGCTCCGGGCGCCGCAGTCGGGGCGTGGCAAGCGGCTCGAGCTGCTGGCCTCTCGCGAGCTGGCGTGCGTGCTCGGCGAGTCGATCCGGACCGAAGAGCTCGCGGCGCAGCGGTCCAACCTGCGCGTCGGCGTCCTGCGGTGGCGGCGCTTCGCCGCTGGTCCGTCGAAACGGGCGCGAGCGTCGCCGCGGGGGCAAAGTGTCCGTATTCACCGAGGGAATGATAAGCGGGATCATCGAGAGGACGTAGCAACAGCGATCGGTCGGGGACGCCGGAACCTGGGAGGAATCACCGCCGTCGCCTCACGAACGGTGCGCTTCACCCCAAGCTACTCGCCCGCGAGATCCCGCCCATGCACCTTGGCGTCGTACTCAAGTCTGGCGGCGGCGCGGTACGGGACTGCGCTCCCCGGCGCGACCACGGATAGGGGAGGTGAGCCATGTGGCGTCTTCTGGGGTTTTTCGGAGCGGCCGGTCTGGCGGCCGGGGCTCTTCTCACGCTCGCGGCCTGTGGAGATTCGCCCAATCCCACTGGCAGCCGCACGATCGCGGACAGGGCCGGGAGCGCTGGCTCGGCCGAGCAGGACGCCGAAGATCGGCGCGGTGACGATCGCAAAGACGACGATGGGGACCGCGCGGGCTTCGCGCGCTTTCGCATTCTCGACGACTGCGACCCGGCAACCTTCAACCTCAGGGTCGGACCAGGAACCTGCGTCGGATCGGGGAAGACGACTTTCACGCAGTTCGTCGCGGAGCTGACCCAGACCGGGATGGCGCGCAAGTGGCGCTTCGTCCCGAGGCGACGCTCCGTGGAGGAGGGCACGACCCTTCTCGCCCGAAACTTGGGGGGCGAGGTGCACACCTTTACCCGAGTGGAGAATTTCGGTGGGGGTATCGTGCCATTCCTGAACACGCTTTCGCGCACCCCGATCGAAGCGCCGGAATGCAAGACGCTCGATAGTGAAGATTTCATTCCGCCGGGCGGCAAGTACAACCTGCCCCTCCCAGGGGTGAAGGATCAGAACATCAAGGTGCAGTGCTGCATTCACCCGTGGATGCGCTCGACTGTACGCGTGGACTGATCGCACCCTGGCTGGTTGGAGTGAGGG
>JALZAQ010000058.1 GCA_030948255.1 Gemmatimonadota bacterium | reverse complement strand
GACGATGGCCGAGCTGTACCTGCGCCAGGGATTCCGCGATCGGGCGCTCGAGATCTACCGGCAGCTTCAGGCGCAGAACCCGGGCAGCGCGGCGCTGCGCGAGCGAGTTCGGCAACTGGAATCCGGCGAGCGCGGTCGATCGAACGGAAAGGAGAGTATCCGCGATTTCTTCGCGGGGCTCACCACCCGCCGACCGGCCCATCCTCCGGCGGCGCGAGAGGGGGGGGGAGAGGGCGAGACGCCGCACGAGTGGGCTCTCCCGCAGGAGCGAGCCGACGGGAGCACGGGAGCGTCCGCGCAGGACGAGGCGGCTGCCAGCGCGCTCGCAAGCGCGTTCGTGGACCGCCCCGACCACCCCCCGACATCGGAGACGAGGCCCGGTGCTTCTGGTGGCGGCGACACGGTGTCCTTCGACGATTTCTTCGCCCCTCCCCACCCGCCGTCAGCGGATGCTCCCGGTGCCGATCGCGATTCGGGCGAGCGCGCCGATGAGGCATCGGAGTCGGATCTCGCCTCCTTCCACGCGTGGCTCGCGGGCCTGAAGAAATAGTGCGGATCGTCGTGCTCAACGGTCCGAGCCTCAATCTGTTGGGTACGCGTGAGCCGGCGGTCTACGGATCGGACACGCTGGCGGACATCGAGCGGCGGATGCGCGCCCTGGCCGGAGAGCTGGGGGTGACTCTGGAGTTCGAGCAGCGGAACGGCGAAGGCGATCTCATCGAATGCGTTCACGCGATGCAGGGCCATGCGGACGGCGCGATCGTCAACGCGGGCGCCTACAGTCACAGCAGTCTGGCACTCCGGGACGCATTCGCGGCGGTGCGCGTCCCGTTCGTCGAGGTCCACCTGACGAACATCTACGCGCGCGAGCCGGAGCGGCGCCACTCGGTGCTCGCGGCCGGAGCGGCGGCGGTGCTCTGCGGCTTCGGCGCGGTCGGCTATGAGCTGGCGCTGCGCGGTCTGACGTCGCGGTTGGCGCGTGGCTGACGCGAGGCCTCGACGCGCAAAGGCGCTGGCCGAGTCTCTGACCGCAAGCCACGTCGACGGCCTGCTGGTGACGAGCCTCCCCAACATTCGCTATCTCACCGGCTTCTCGGGCACGAGCGCCCTCCTCCTGGTGACGCCGCGTGAGCTGCTCCTGCTGACCGACTTCCGCTACGCGACCCAGGTGAACGACGAAGTGGGGGAGCTGGCGCGGATCGCGATCGAGCCGCAGTCGCTCTGGAGCGGGCTCTGGCGATTGCTCCCCGGCATCGCCGGTCTCGAGGTGGTGGGCTTCGAGTCCGCTCATCTTCCTCATCGCGAGTTCGAGCGGTTGCTCGGCGCCGGTGCCGACTGGCAATGGCGCCCGACGGTGGATCTGGTGGAGACGCTGCGTGAGCGAAAAGACGCGGAGGAGATCGCGTTGATCGCGGAGGCGGCCGGCATCGCCGAGGCAGCACTGGAGGCTGCCATCACGGGTGTGCGGCCCGGACTGACCGAGATGCAGGTCGCCGGTCTGGTGGAGCACGCACTGCGCGATGCGGGGAGTGAGGGTTTCCCCTTTCCCACGATCGTGGCCTCCGGACCGCGTGCCGCGCTTCCCCACGCGCGCTCGTCGCGGCGGCGCATCGGGGCAGGCGAGCTCCTGCTGATCGATTTTGGCGCCGTCGTGGGCGGCTATTGCGCGGACATCACGCGGACGTTCGTCGTCGGACGCGCCAGCGCGGACCAGCGCGAGCTGTACGCGGTGGTGCGCGCGGCCAACGAGCGCGCATCGGCGGGTGTGCGGGCAGGAATCCGGGGCCGGGATGCCGACGCGCTCGCGCGGCGCTACATTGAGGACCAGGGCTTCGGCGACGGCTTCGGTCACAGCCTGGGACACGGTATCGGACTCGAGGTGCACGAGTCCCCTCGCCTCGCCGCGACCGCCGAGGCAGTGCTTCCCGAGGGAGCGGTGGTGACGATCGAGCCGGGGATCTACCGCCCCGGGTGGGGCGGTGTGCGTATCGAAGATGATGTCGTGCTGGAGGGAGAACACGCTCGCGTGCTGACGTCGTTCACCCGCGACCTGATCGAGATCGTCTGAGTGCCGGGCCGCGAATCCTTTGACACGCCTATGATCGACCTACGCTACGTGAAGAAGCTGGTGGAGCTGCTCGATCAATCCACGGTGGACTCGATCGAGATCTCCACCGACAAGGGGCAGAAGATCCGGATCTCCAAGACCCCTCAGCAGCGTGGGACGATGCAGGTCGCCCCCGCGATGCCGATGCCTGCGATGCTGCCTCCTCTGGCATTGCCGGCGCGCCAGACTCCCGCGGATGGGACCCCCGTTCTTGCGGACGGCGACGCGGCCGGGAAGAGCGAGGCGCTCCGGAAGACGATGCTGGAGGTCAAGTCGCCAATGGTCGGAACCTTCTATGCCTCTCCGGAGCCAGGAGCCACTCCCTACATCACGCCGGGAGCGCGCATCGCCAAGGGGCAGATTCTCTGCATCATCGAGGCGATGAAAATCATGAACGAGATCGAGTCCGAGTATGCGGGAGTCGTGAAGGAGGTGCTCGCCGAGGATGCCCATCCGGTCGAGTACGCCCAGGTACTCTTCCGGATCGATCCCAATGGCTGACGTCGACGCGACGGCCCACGCGGCTCCCGATGCTGCTGCGGGCGTCCCTCCCGCCGCCGCCCCCGTTGCCGCCTTCCACTTCAAGGCGGTGCTCCAGCGCATGATTCAGCAGAACGCCTCCGATCTGCACCTCAAGGTCGGCCGGCCACCGGTTCTCCGTGTCAACGGCGATCTGATCACGCTCGACCTGCCGCCGCTTCGCCCGGAGGACCTCAAGTCGCTCGCCGAACAGATCATGACGCCGAAGCAGGTGCGCGAGTTCGCCGACTTCAAGGAAGCCGACTTTGCGATCGGGGTTCCGGGAATCGGCCGCTTTCGCGTCAACGTCTACCAGCAACGCGGCACCGTCGCGTACGCGCTCCGCGCCGTGCCGTACCAGGTGAAGACGATCACCGAGCTCAATCTCCCGGCGATATGCGCCGACATCGCCCTGAGACCGCGAGGGCTCGTGCTGGTGACCGGCATCACGGGCTCCGGGAAGTCGACCGCTCTCGCCGCCATGGTGCAGCACATCAACGAGCGACGAGCGGCCAACGTCATCACGATCGAGGACCCGATCGAGTTCCTGCACCGCGACATCCACTGCAGCATCAACCAGCGCGAGGTCGGCGCCGACACGGGCAGCTTCGCCCAGGCGCTGCGGCGCGTTCTCAGGCAGGATCCGGATGTGATCCTCATCGGCGAGATCCGCGATCTCGAGACGCTCGAGGTCGCGATCAAGGCTGCCGACACAGGCCACCTGGTCTTCTCGACGCTGCACACCACCGACGCGACGCAGACCATCAACCGGGTGATCTCCTTCTACGCGCCCCACCAGCAGGCCGAAGTGCGCTTCATGCTGGCCAGTGCCCTTGCGGGCATCATCTCCCTGCGGCTCGTTCCGCGCTCCGATCAGCCCGGTCGCGTTCCGGCGTGCGAGGTACTGATCAACACGGCCGCCGTGAGGGAGCAGATCCGCGACATGAACAAGTCGCTCAACATCCCCGAGCTGATTCGCGAAGGCACGATCCAGTACGGCATGCAGAGCTTCGACCAGTCGCTGATGCACTGGTACTCGCGCGGCATGATCTCGTACGAGAGCGCGATGTTCTACGCCACCAACCCGAGCGAGTTCGCGCTCCGGGTCCAGGGTGTGGAAGGGTCGAGTGACAAGTCGTGGGACGACTTTCAGCGTGACGCGTCCTGAGCACCACACGCTCTGAGCGGCGGCGATGTTCAAGAAAGTCCTGATCGCCAACCGCGGCGAGATCGCTCTCCGCGTCATCCGCGCGTGTCGCGAGCTGGGGATCCAGACCGTCGCCGTGTACTCCGAGGCGGACCGTGAATCGCTTCACGTCCGCTTCGCCGACGATGACGTCTGCATCGGTCCGGCCCCGGCGCGGGAGTCGTACCTCAAGATCCCCCGCATCATCGCGGCCGCCGAGATCACCGGCGCCGACGCGATCCATCCCGGATACGGATTTCTCGCCGAGAACGCGGAGTTCGCCGAGACCTGCACCGCCTCCAACATCGCCTTCATCGGTCCGACCGCCGAGCAGATTCGCGTCATGGGCGACAAGGCCTCGGCGCGGAAGGCCATGTCGGCCGTGGGCGTGCCGATCGTCCCCGGCACTCCGGGCCCGGTGGAGGATGTGGACGTCGCCCTCGGACTGGCGCGCGAGATCGGCTTTCCGGTGATCATCAAGGCCGCCGCGGGCGGGGGCGGCAAGGGAATGAGGGTCGCCAATGACCCGGATGACTTCAGCCGGGCCTTCCAGCTCGCGCGCTCCGAGGCGCTGTCCGCGTTCGGGTCGGGGGATGTGTACGTCGAGAAGTACCTCGCCCGTCCCCGGCACATCGAGTTCCAGATCCTCGGCGACAAGCACGGTCACGTCATCCACCTCGGGGAGCGGGATTGCTCGGTGCAGCGCCGGCACCAGAAGCTCATCGAGGAGGCTCCCAGTCCCGCGGTCGGACCGGAGCTGAGGCTGGCCATGGGCGACGCCGCGGTGCGCGGCGCGAAGGCGATCGATTACGTCGGTGCCGGCACGATCGAGATGCTGCTCGACACCGACGGCGCCTTTTACTTCATGGAGATGAACACCCGCATCCAGGTCGAGCATCCGGTCACCGAGATGCTGACGGGCGTGGATCTGGTGAAGGAGCAGATCCGCGTCGCGGCCGGAGAGCCGCTGAGCATCACCGCACTGCCCCCGCTGCGCGGCCACGTGATCGAGTGTCGGGTCAACGCCGAGGATCCTGCGCGCAACTTTCAGCCCTCACCGGGACGTATCGAGGTCTTCCATCCGCCGGGTGGTCCCGGAGTTCGCCTCGACACGCATGTCTACGCGGGCTACGTCGTCCCTCCCTACTACGACTCGCTGCTGGCCAAGCTCATCTGTCAGGGCGGCACGCGGCCGGAAGCGCTGAAGCGGATGCAGATCGCGCTGGACAGCTTCATCATCGAGGGAGTTACCACGACCATCCCCTTTCTCGCGCGCGTGATGCAGAATCCTCGCTTCCAGGCCGGCCAGGTCGACACCAAGTTTCTCGAGCGAGAGACCGAGCTGATGCGGGAGCCGTGAATGCGCATTGATGTCCTGTTTGGCCCCTCGCAGCTCCAGGCGCCGCTCATGGCGGGTCGCGTCGTCGCGGTCATCGACGTGCTGCGTGCCTCCACGTCGATCGCCGTCGCGCTGGCCAACGATGCGCGGAACGTCGTCCCCCTTGAGGGCACGGACGAGGTGATCGCCCGCGCCAAACAGTTCGAGCGCTCGGAGGTTCGCCTTGCGGGCGAGCGGCGGATGGTCCCCATCCCCGGGTTCGACCTCGGGAACTCTCCGCGCGAATTCACCCGGGAGAACGTCGAAGGCAAGACGGTGCTGCTCACGACCACGAATGGGACGGCGGCGCTGGTGGCCATCCAGGGGGCTCGTGACGTCGTGGTCGCCTGCTACGTCAACTTCTCGGCGGTGTCGGCGCTGCTGCGCTCCGCGCTCCGGGGTGGCACCGACGTGTCGATCGTCTGCGCGGGTCGGGATCGACAATTCTCGCTCGAGGATTCCGCGTGCGCGGGGCGATTCGCGCGAAGCATCGCGAAGAGAATCCCCGAGCTGCAGATGAACGATGCCGCCCGCGCCTGCGAGCTCATCGATCGCAAGTACGGCGATCGGCTGGACCGCCTCTTCCACGAGTCGGAGCATGGGAAGGCGCTCATCGAGGCCGGTTTCGCGGAGGACCTGCCCGTCTGTGCCGCCATCGATTCGTATCCCGTCGTCCCGATCTACCAGGATCGTCACATCACCAAGCTCGGACCCGACCGCGAGCGGTAAGGCGAGAGCTGAGCGGGTAGTCCTCTGAGCCATCCCAGTCCATCCACATCTGCGCACCCCGCTGCCGCCGGAAGTCACCTGCGACGGGAGCTGACCGGCATCGCTCTGTTGCTCTTTGCCTGCTTCCTGGCCGGCGTGCTCGGCGTACACGGCGTCGCTCTCTGGCATGCCGGCATGGACACGCGCCACGATTTCGGATCGGTCGGCAATCTGATCGCCCGGCCGCTGATCGCATTTCTCGGCTGGCCGGCGGCGCTCCTCACTCCGCTCGCGCCGGCCGTGCACTCGCTCCGGCTGCTCGGCCGGATGCGCTCCGAGACCGACCGATCGTGGCTCCTCTTTCTCTGTGGCGTCTGCCTCCTCCTGCCGATCGCGATCGCGATGCCGTCTGCGGCCGGCCGTGAGGCCACGGCGGTGGGCGGACTCTGGGGGAGCTTCGCCGCCTTCTATCTGGCCGAGCTTTTCGGCCACGCGGGCGCGTGGATCGTCCTCCTGCTCGCGCTGAGCGCACTCACGGCCGCGACCCTCGCCTGGAATCCCGTTCGCCTGCTCCTCGGCACCCACCGCGCGCCAACCGTCACTCCACGGGAGGTGAGCGCGGAGCTCGAGCCGACGCCGGAGGAGATGCCGGCCATCGACTCAGCGACGTCGCTGATCAGCGCGGAGAACGGAGCATCCCGGAAGAAGGGAGAGAAGCGCAGCCGATCGGACGCCGCGGCGTCCCGCCAGGTGCGCGTCGCAGCAGAGCTGAGCGCCACCGAGAAGTCGGACGCCGGCGAGGAGCTGCCCCACGCTGGGCTGCTCGCGCCCGTTCCCGCCCGCAACGTCGAGCTGGATCGGCGCGAGCTGGACGCCATGGGACTCAAGCTCAAGGAAGCGCTCCGCACATTTCGCGTGGAGGCCGAGATCGTCGGGCGCACGACTGGCCCCGTGGTGACGCAGTTCGAGGTCGAGCCCGCCGCCGGAGTGAAGGTGCGGCAGATCGCGAACCTCGCGAACGATCTGGCGCTGGCCATGCGCGCCCAGAGCATCCGCATCGTGGCGCCGATTCCCGGTCGCGGGGCGGTGGGCGTCGAGGTGCCGAATCCGACCGCCGAGATGGTGGGCTTTCGCGAGCTGGTGGAATCGCCGGAGTTCCGCGGTGCCCGCGCGGCGCTCCCGATCGCGCTCGGCAAGGATCTCGAGGGACGACCGGTGATCGAGGACCTCGCGAAGATGCCGCACCTGCTGATCGCGGGTGCGACCGGCTCCGGAAAATCGGTCTGCGTCAACACCCTGATCAGCAGTCTCGTCTTCCGTCACACTCCGCGCACGCTGCGATTCCTGATGGTCGATCCGAAGATGGTGGAGCTGTCCGTCTACAATTCGCTTCCGCATCTCCGCCACAAGGTGATCACCGACAACCGCGATGCCGCGGCGGTGCTGAAATGGGCGGTGATGGAGATGCAGGAGCGCTACGAGCTGTTCGCGGAGAACAGCTGCCGGAACATCCAGGACTTCAACCGGCGGGTGAAGGACAAGGTACCACTCAAGTGGCCGAAGCGGCCGGATGTGGCGTTCGAGGAGAGGAGTTACAGGGGCGACGTCCTTCCGTACATCGTCGTCGTGATCGACGAGCTGGCGGACCTCATGATGACGGTGCAGGGAGAGGTCGAGACCCCGCTCGCCCTGCTCGCCCAGAAGGCCCGCGCCATCGGGCTGCATCTCATCCTCGCCACGCAGCGGCCGAGCGTGAACGTCATCACCGGGCTCATCAAGGCGAACTTCCCGAGCCGGATCGCGTTCCGGGTCGCGTCGCAGGTGGACAGTCGCACGATCATCGATGGCATGGGGGCGGAGTCGCTTCTAGGGAACGGCGACATGCTGTTCATCCCGCCGGGCAAGTCCGAGCCCTCCCGCCTGCAGGGGGCCTACATCTCGGGCGACGATACCGAGCGGCTCATGAAGTGGTACGCCGAGCAGAGACAGCTGCGGCGGAGCGCGTTCGAGAAGGAGGGGCTCATTCCGGAGGAGCCGCTGCAGCGCGAGGAGGACATCCTCGAGACGATGCGAAGGCGGGAGAAGGAGGAGAGCGGCGGCACGGCGGGCGACGACGCGGAGCCGGGCGATCGCGACAAGCTCTTCCGCGAGGCCGCGGAGGTGGTGATCCAGCATCAGCAGGGCTCGACGTCACTGCTTCAGCGCCGGCTCAAGGTGGGGTACGGCCGTGCGGCCCGTATCATTGACCAGCTGCACGAGGCCGGCGTGCTCGGCCCTCCCGACGGCTCGAAGCCGCGCGACGTCCTGGTGGGATTGGACGCGCTGGATCGGGTGTGCGGACCGAGAGAGTAGTTAGCGCGCGCTCCCGATGCGACGCGCGGTGAGCTGATGGTAGCCTCGCTGGAGCACTCCGCATCTTCCCCCCGTGACGGACAAGAGGCAGGCGCTGGGTGCCATCGGGGAGCGCATTGCCGAGCGGTGGCTGATCAGGCAGGGATGGCGCATCCTCGCGCGTCGCTTTCGCAGCGGGCACCGCGATATCGACCTGGTCGCGGAGCGGGGAATGGCGGTGGCGTTCGTCGAGGTGAAGGCGCGAAGGGGGCTTGAGTTCGGGGATCCGGTCGAGGCGGTCAACTGGCGCAAGCAACGCGAGTTATGCCGTTCAGCTCACGTATGGCTCGAACGTTTCGGGCGTCCCGGGATGAGCTATCGCTTCGATGTCGTCGGCGTCTGGGTACGCAGGGACGGGGTGCGAGTCCGGCATGTCGAGAACGCCTTCGCGATCCGCGGCGCGCGTTGACATTCCGGTCACTCCTTCGTATTCTGTTCGGGGCTGAGCGATGCTCCTCCGGACGGCAGATTATTCGCGGTTTCTCGATGGCTCACGATCACACAGGCGAGATGAGACGATGGCGCTTTCCACGGTCCAGGACGACAAGAAAAAGGCTTTGAGTCTGGCCATCGCGCAGATCGAGAAGAGCTGCGGCAAAGGATCCATCATGAAGCTGGGACCGGACGCACCACGGGCGCGCATCGAGGCGATTCCCACCGGCGCGATCAACCTTGATGCCGCGATCGGCGTGGGCGGCATCCCGCGCGGCCGCGTCACCGAGATTTACGGCCCGGAGTCGAGCGGGAAGACGACGCTCTGTCTCCACGTCGTGGCCAACGCGCAGCGCACCGGCGGGGTGGCCGCCTACATCGACGCCGAGCATGCGCTGGACACGGAGTATGCCGCGAAGCTCGGAGTCGACATCGAGAATCTGCTCGTCTCCCAGCCGGACACCGGCGAGCAGGCCCTGGAGATCTGCGAGATCCTGGTGCGCTCGGGGGCCGTGGATGTCGTGGTGATCGACTCGGTGGCGGCGCTGGTGCCGAAAGCGGAGATCGAGGGAGAGATGGGCGACTCGCACGTCGGTCTGCAGGCGCGGCTGATGAGCCAGGCGCTGAGGAAGCTCACGGGCTCGATCGCGCGTTCCAAGACATCGGTGGTTTTCATCAATCAGCTGCGCGAGAAGATCGGCGTGATGTTCGGCAACCCGGAGACCACCACGGGCGGGAAAGCGCTCAAGTTCTATGCGTCGGTCCGGCTCGACATCCGGCGAATCGGACCGGTGAAGGAGAAGGAGGAGGTCATCGGCTCGCACGTCCGGGTGAAGGTCGTGAAGAACAAGGTGGCCCCTCCGTTCAAGCAGGCGGAGTTCGACATCATGTATGCCGAGGGAATCAGCCACACCTCGCTGCTCGTGGACATCGGCGCCGAGTCGAACATCATCGAGAAGTCGGGTGCCTGGTACAGCTACAACGGCCAGCGCATCGGGCAGGGGAGAGAGAACGCGAAGATGTTCCTCAAGGACAACCCCGCGATGATGGCCGAGATCGAGGAGAAGGTGAAGGTGGTGCTCGGCATCCGTGGCCTCGGGGACGCGGAGGTGGCGCCGACGGAGGACTGAGCCGGCGCCACGCGAGCGCGCGATGCCGCTGATCACCGACCTGACGCCCGACGCTCGGCGCGCCGGCCGAGTGGACGTCGCCGTCGACGGCAGGACGATCGCGACCCTCACCCTGGACGCCGCCGAGCGGCTGGATCTGCATCGTGGGCGCGACCTGTCGGAGGCGGAGCTTCTCGCGCTCACCGAGGAAGCAACCGCGCTCGGCACCTACGACCGTGCGCAGAACATGCTGGCGTCTCGCGCCCGATCGGCGCGTGACCTGAAGCGACAGCTCGTTCGGAAGGGCGAGCCCGAGCGCTTCGTGGACCGCGCGATCGAGAGACTGATCACGCTCGGCTTTCTCGATGACGCGGAGTACGCGCGGCAGTTCGCGCGAATAAAAAGCATCGGCTCGGGCTTCTCGGTGCGTCGGCTCCACTCGGAGCTCGCCCGGCGCGGCGTCGCACGCGATGTCGCCGATGCCGCGATCAAGGACGTGACGTCGGACGAGTCGCTCGACGAGAGCGCCGCGCTCGAGCGCATCGCGCGGAAGCAGCTGCATTTGTTGCGATCTGCGGACGAGTCGACGCGCCGGCGGCGCCTGTACTCCTTTCTCGCGCGGCGCGGCTACTCCTCGGACGACATCCGGAAGGTGATGACGCGACTTCTTTCCACGTCGGATGAGGAGGAGCGCGATAGCGCGCAGTGATCGGCGACGGGCGTCCGCAGGTGATAGCCGCGACTTCGCGGCCGCCCTATATTGTCGTCTATGCACGCCTCAGAGATTCGCCGGCGCTTTCTCGACTACTTCGTGCGGCAAGGGCACGTCGAGCGCCCGAGTGCGTCTCTGGTTCCCGTCGATGACCCGACACTGCTCTTCACGAACGCCGGGATGGTGCCCTTCAAGAGGGCCTTCCTCGGCCTCGATCAGCCGGACTTCGGCCGGCGGGCCACGACCGCACAGAAGTGTGTTCGCGCGGGCGGTAAGCACAACGACCTCGAGCAGGTCGGACACACCGCTCGGCATCACACATTCTTCGAGATGCTTGGCAATTTCTCCTTCGGCGACTACTTCAAGCGCGATGCGATCCGCTTCGCCTGGGAGTTCGTCACGACCGAGCTCGCGATGCCCCCCGAGCATCTCCGTGTCACCGTTTTTCGGGAGGACGAGGAGGCGCGCGCGCTCTGGAAGGAGATAGCCGCTCTCCCGGACTCCCGGATATACGGCCTCGATGAGAAGGACAACTTCTGGCAGATGGCCGACACCGGCCCGTGCGGGCCTTGCTCGGAGATCTACATCGACCTCGCGCACGTCGCCCGCGACTGGCGCTTTCCGGTTGGCGCGCGAGGCGAATGGAGCGACATGAAACGCTCCGAGTTCGCCAAGGACGCATTTGTCGAGGGCGCAGAGGCCGGTCGATTCCTCGAGATCTGGAACCTCGTCTTCATGCAATTCGACCGACAGCCGGATGGCGCGCTCCGCCCCCTGCCGAAGCCGAGCGTGGATACCGGAGCGGGCCTCGAGCGGATCGCCGCCGCGATGCAGGGGGTCACGAACAATTTTCACACCGATCTGTTCGTCCCCTTGATCGCGAGGGTCGAGCAGGTAGTCGGCCTCGAGTATCACGGTCGCGACGAGGGGGAAGGGTCGCCCGGTCGCGGCATCGCGGACCCCGCTTCGTTCCATGTCATCGCGGACCACGCCCGGGCGGTCGCGTTCCTCCTCGCGGACGGTGTCTTTCCATCGAATGAAGGGCGCGGTTACGTGCTGCGCCGGATCCTCCGCCGCGCGGTGCGCCATGCCGGGCTGCTGGGCCGCACCGAGCCGACGCTCACCCAGGTCGTGGAAGCGGTGATCGAGAGCATGGGGAGCGTGTACCCGGAGCTCCGGGAGCGGGCGCGGCACATCATCGACGCCACCCGCGCCGAGGAGGAGCGATTTCTCACCACGATCGGCGGCGGGATGCAACGCTTCGAGCAGCTCGCGCCGCGCCACTCCACTCAGGGCGGGAGCGAGATTCGCGGCACGATCTCCGGAGAGGACGCCTTCCGCCTGTACGACACCTTCGGATTTCCGATCGACCTGACCGAGCTCATGGCGCGTGAGCGCGGCTACACCGTCGATATCGCGGCCTTCGACCGCGCGCTCGGGGAGCAGCGACGTCAATCGCGCGAGGAGCGGCGAAGCCGTGGCGATCTGGGGGTCCCGGGCGATGAGCTGGGCGACCCGGCGCAGTGGGAGCGTGCCGCGGACGCGGCCGGAAGCGCGGCGCCACTCTCCGCGTCCGGATTCGTCGGCTACGACCGGCTGGAGATCGAGACGGAGGCCGTCGGCCTGAGAAGGCTGGCGAATGGTCGCGTTGCCGTGGCGCTCCGCGAGTCTCCCTTCTACGCCGAGTCTGGCGGCCAGATCTCCGACCGCGGCGAGATCACCGGCGACGGGTGGCGGATCGCGGTGGATGAAGTGCGCAAGGTCGACGGCCGCAGCGTGCCGGTGGGATCGCTCGAGGGGGAGTTCCGCTTCGGCGCTGCGGTCGCGAGCGTGCCGGCCGATCGCCGGCGCGACACCGAGCGCAACCACACGGCCACGCATCTGCTCCACGCTGCCCTGCGCGAGATCGTCGGCGAGCACGTGCATCAGGCGGGCTCCCTCGTGACGCCGGACCGCCTCCGCTTCGATTTCACCCATCATGGTCCTCTCCCACCGGAGCAGCTCTCGGAGATCGAGTCGTGGGTGAATCGCGCCATCTGGGCCGACCTCGATGTCGTGACGCTGGAGAAGCCGTACCGCGAGGCCGTCGCCGCAGGCGCGATGGCCCTCTTCGGCGAGAAGTACGGCGACCTCGTCCGCGTCGTGACCGTTCCCGGTCTGTCGTCGGAGCTATGCGGAGGAACGCACGCACGCACCACCGGACAGATCGCGCTCTTCAGGATCACCGGCGAGAGCGGTGTCGCAGCGGGCCAGCGACGGATCGAAGCGGTAACGGGTCCCCGCGCCTACGAGATGGCGAGGGAGGACAACCGGCGGCTCCGCTTCCTGGGCGAGCTGTTAAAGGCACCGGAGGACGGTGTGGTGCGACGGGTCGAAGCTCTCATCGAGGAGCGCCGCGTCCTCCAGCGCCGTCTCGATGAGGCGATGCGCGGTGGGGGAGGCGGAGACGAGCTGCAGAGGCTGGTCGCTGCGGCCGAGGCTGTGAATGGCGTGAAGCTGGTCCGCGGACGAGTCTCGGCGGCCGACGTGAAGGAGCTGCAGTCCGTCGGCGACGCGCTGCGAGAGCGACTCGGCAGCGGCATCGGTGTGCTTGCCGCGTCGTTCGCAGAAGGGAAGAACTCTCTCCTCGTGATCGTCACCGATGACCTGCGATCGCGCGGCGTGCGCGCGGATGAGCTGATACGGGAGATCGCGGCGGCCGGCGGAGGCCGGGGAGGGGGAAAGCCGCACATGGCTCAGGCCGGGATCCCGGACGCGGCGAAGCTGGCGGATGCTTTCGCCAAGGTCCCGGAAGTCGTTCGCGCGGCACTCGCCAGAGCGGCTGCGTGACTGTGGGAGAATGGTTGGACGCGCGCAACCCTCCCCCTCCGCCCGAGCTCGCGGCGCTCATTCGCGATGCGCTCCGCGCGGCGCTGCACGAGGATGTAGCTCGCATCCCAGACATCTGTACCGGCGAGGCCGAGCGGTTGCTCCGGGGCTCGTTGGCGGGCGGATGCTCGTCGCGCGCGCGCGCCGTCGAGCTGCTGGCGGCGGACGCTCTTCTCACCTACGCGTTCGAGGCGGCCGCGGACACGCCCGACACGCTGGATGCGCGCGCCGATGCCGCGATGAAGCGGATTGCTGCCGTCGGGGACTCGGCGGTGCGGCAGTCCGCTCCCTGCGGATGAGCGTTCGCGCGCGCCTCCTCGAGCGGGGCGGACTCGCTGTTCTCGTCGACCCGGCGCGGTCCTCGCCGTCCGCCGCTCGAGAACTGGCGGCTCGGGCCGCCGATGAGGGCGTCGTTGCCCTGCTGCTCGGCGACAGCTTCGGTGCCGGCGACGGAGCGGTGGCCGTCGCCGCGGCGCTCAAGAGTGGAGCTCCTCTCCTCCCGCTGCTCCACTTTCCCGCGACCGCCGCGCAGCTCGTTGCCGAGGTGGACGCGGTGCTCCTCCTCTCCCTTGTCTCCGGTCGCAACGCCCAGTATCTGATCGAGGAGCACGTGAGGTCGGTTCCGTTCTTCGCGCGGCACCCGCACATCGAGGTCATCAGCACCGCCTACTGTCTGGTGGATGGCGGCACGGTCACGTCGGTCGAGTCGGTGAGCCAGACGCGGCCGCTGCCCGCGGACAAGCCGGAGCTGGTGGCGGCGCACATCAGGGCCGCGTCGATGATCGGGATGCGTGCTGCGTATCTCGATGCGGGGAGCGGAGCGATCAGAGCGGTCGCCGCACCGCTCGTTCGCGCAGCGCGGGACGCCTGCGAGGGCCCCCTCTTCGTGGGCGGTGGAATACGCGACGCAGCCGGCGTGCGGGCGGCGCGCGACGCCGGCGCCGACATCGTCGTCGTCGGGACGCTGCTCGAGCGCCAGGGTCCGCGTCTGGTGAGAGACCTCGCCATCGCCGCTCGCTCGTGATCGACATCCATTCCCATCTCCTTCCGGGCGTCGACGATGGGTCGCCCTCGGCGGAGCTTTCCCTGCCCGTGCTCCGGCGATTCGGAGAGCAGGGCGTCGATGTGTTGATCTGCACACCGCACCTGAATGCCTCGGACGCGGGCCGCGCTCCGGTCGAGCAATATTCCCGGATTCTCGAGGACCTCGTCCGCCAGGCTCCTCCGCGCCCGGTGCTGCGCCTGGGATTCGAGATCATGCTCGACGTTCCCGGTGCTGATCTCCGTTCGCCGGATCTGCACCTCGGCGGATCGACGGCCGCACTGGTGGAATTCCCGCGCATGAGCGTGCCGCGGGAGTCCACCCAGGAGCTCGCACGACTGCGCGCCAGCGGTGTCGTGCCCGTGGTCGCTCACCCCGAGCGCTACTTCGGGTGCTCTCCCGAAAAGGTGGCCGAGTGGCGGGGGGTCGGCGCCGTCATCCAGATGGACGCCGCCATGATCCTCGGCGGAGAGAGCAGCAGCAAGCTGTCGCGAGCGCTCCTCGAGGAGGGGCTCGTCGACGTCATCGCGAGCGATAATCACGGCGACCGCCGGTCGCTGGCCGCGGCCGAGCGATGGCTTCGTGAGGCTGGAGGCGAGGAGCAGGCCCGTCTGCTCACGCATGTGAACGCCGAGCGACTGCTTTCCGGCCAGGTCGTTCTCCCGGTGCAGCCGCTGCCGACCGTCGAGCGCGGGATGCGCGCTCGGCTGCGGGAGCTTCTCTTCGGACCACCCGCACGATGAGCGCAGCGGGCGGCAGCGACATCACGCGTGCCCTGCGCGAGCTGGCGGAGACGGCCACCCGCGTGGCCGACGGCATGCAGGACGAGATCGCTCGCGCCGCCGATCTCGTGCGCTCGACCGTGCGCGCGGGGCGAACGCTCTTCTTCTGTGGAAATGGGGGCAGCGCCGCCGACGCGCAGCACCTCGCGACGGAGTACGTCGTGCGCTACATGCGAAAGCGCCGAGCCTATCCCGCCGTGGCGTTGACCACCGACAGCTCGCTGCTCACCGCTGCCGGCAACGACCTCGGCTTCGACGAGGTGTTCGCGCGCCAGGTGGAGGCGCTCGGCCGGTCGGGCGATCTGCTCATTATCCACTCCACGAGCGGCAACTCGCCCAACGTGCTGCGGGCCGCCGAAGCGGCCAGGGCGCAGGACATGCGCGTGCTGGCCTTCTCGGCTGGCGACGGAGGGGCGCTGCGCACGCTGGCGGACCACATCGTCATCGTTCCGACCGCGCGAACGGACCGCGCGCAGGAGATTCACCTCTGCATCGAGCATCTGATCTGCGAGCTCGTGGAGGCTGATCTGTGATCTCCCTCCGTGGAAGGCGTGCGATCGTCACCGGTGGCTCGCGCGGGATCGGCGCCGCCACCGCGCTCCTGCTGGCGGAGGCGGGAGCCGACGTCGGCATCGGGTATCGGAGCCGCGAACAGGATGCGGCCGCGGTCGTGAAGCAGCTCGCCGATCGCGGCGTGCGCGCCTTCAGCCAGGCGGCGGACATCTCGACCGCCGACGGAGCGGAGATCCTCTTCGAGCGTGCCCATCGCGAGTTCGGCGGACTGGATATCTTCGTCGGCAACGCGGGCATCTGGATCCCCGAGGACGTCCCGCTGGCGGAGATGTCGGACGACCGCTGGCGTCATACGATGTTGCAGAATCTGGACGCGGTGTTCTTCACCACGCGCGCGGCAGCGCGCATGGTCGGGGCGGGCGGGCGCATCGTGCTGGTGGCCAGCACAGCTGCCCAGCGCGGCGAAGCGCAGCACGCCGACTACGCGGCATCCAAGGGAGCGCTCCTCGCCCTCGTGAAATCCCTCGCGCTGGAGCTCGCGCCGCGAGACATCACGGTCAACTCCGTCGCTCCCGGATGGGTGGAGACGGAGATGTGCGAGATTCCGTTCGCGGAGGGAGGCAAGGATCGCATCGCCGCCGCGATCCCACTCGGTCGCATTGCCACGGCGCGCGACATCGCCGGCCCGATCCTCTTTCTCTGCTCGGACCTCGCGCGCCACGTCACCGGCGAGATCCTGAATGTGAACGGAGGGAGTGTGCTGTGCGGGTAGGGGGAGCGCCTGGGCGGTGCCCGGTCTCATGATCCCTCTGCTCTTCACCGGCGGCACGATCTCGATGCGTCACGACGTGGCGTTGGGGGGTGCAGTGCCGGCGCTGTCGGGACGGGAGATCGTGGCCGCGACTCGGGGGATCGAGGACATAGCCGACGTCGAGCTGGAGGAGTGGGGCGCCTTCCCGGGACCTCACATGACCGTCGAGCGAATGTGGGCGCTGCGCTGCCGCATCGCCGAGCTGCTCGCGCGACCCGAAGTCGCCGGCGTGGTGGCGACGCACGGCACCGATTCGCTGGAGGAGACGGCGTACCTCGTGGCGCGCTCCGTCGAGACAGACAAGCCGGTGGTGTTCACGGGCGCCATGCGGACCGCGAGCGACCTCGGGTGGGACGGGCCGGCCAACCTTCTGGACGCCGTGAGGGTGGCAGCCAGCCCCGACGCGCGCGGCTACGGCGTGATGGTGGTGATGGCGGGGCGGATCTTCGCTGGCATCGACGTGACAAAGGCGCACACGCAGCTGCTCGACGCCTTCGAGAGTCCCGGCGTCGGCCCTATAGGGGTGATCGACGATGGGGCGCTGATCTTCCGGCGCGCGCTCCCGCCGCCCCCGCCGCTGCTCGCGCCGAGCCGGCCCGCGACCCCGGTGGACATCCTCTACGCGTGGGCGGGGTCGGACGATCGCCTTCTGGACGCGTCCCGCTGCGCTGCCGTCGGCGCCGTGGTGGCAGCAATGGGGCGGGGAAACGTCCCACCGGCCATGGTGCCGGGGATCGAGCGCTGGGTGGCTGACGGAAAGCCGATCGTGATCGCCTCGCGCGCGCAGCGAGGGCGCGTGGGCCGAACCTATGGCTATCCCGGTGGCGGGCGCCGCCTCTGGGAGCTGGGTGCCATTCTGTCGGGGGGGCGCAGGCCGCAGCAGGCCCGGATAGATCTCATGCTCGCGCTGGGCTCGGGGATGACGCCACCCGAGGTGCGCGGGGTGTTCGAGGGGTGAGACTATCCAGCGAGGGTGCTCCAGCTCTTGAAGCAGCGCCAGCCGAACTCCTGCGCCGCGCGAATCTGGTCGGGGAGGCCGAAATAATCGGTGTACCCTTGCTCCACGGCTCGCCACCGGCAGTCCCACTCGAAGTGGAAGCGGTGCGATCCCGACGGCGTTTCGACGTCGATCGTCCCGACGAAATCGGAGCAGCCCGAGACGGCCTCGATCCGCACACGCTCGACCTCGAGGTGCGATTCGGTGGTGAGAAGCTGGGCGAGCAGCCGAGCCACTTTCACCGCGGGCAGGTAGCGCGCGCTCTGGATGCGCTCCGCGGCTCCAGCGCTCGCGAAGCGCAGGACATCGCTCTTGAAGGCCGGTGTGGCGCGGGAGCTCTCGGCTATTGTTCTGATCGGCATGATCTCGAAAGATAAACATTTGTGGGCCAGTCTCCAACCCCCGCGCTGAACCCGCCGCCCACGGTGCTCCGCATAGCCAGTCGCCTCGAGGAGGAGGGATTCGAGACCTGGTGCGTGGGAGGCGCCGTGCGCGACGCGCTCCTCGGCCACCCCCACCTGGACTGGGACCTCGCGACGGCGGCGCGGCCGGAGCAGGTGCGCAAGCTCTTCCGTCGCACAGTGCCGGTCGGGATCGAGTTTGGAACGGTGGGGGTGCTCGACGACCAGGGCATCATGCACGAGGTCACGACCTTTCGACGCGATGTTCAGACAGACGGCCGGCATGCTGTCGTCGAGTTTGGCGCATCGCTCGACGAGGATCTGGCGCGCCGCGATTTCACGATCAACGCGATCGCGTACTCATCGTCGTCCGGCCGGCTTCACGACCCCTTCGGTGGCCGGCGGGATCTGGCCGACGGCATCGTGCGGGCGGTCGGATCGCCCGAGCAGCGGATGCGCGAGGATCGGCTGCGCGCGCTCCGTGGCATCCGCTTCGCGTCCCGCTTCGGCTTCGAGATCGAATCCGTCACCTGGCAGGCGATCGTGGAGAGCGCGCCCTCGCTCTCCCGATTGTCCGCTGAGCGAGTGAAGCAGGAGATCGAGAAGACGCTGGATCAGGTAGAGCGTCCCAGCATCGCACTCGAGCTCTGGAGGCGGAGCGGCGCGATCGATGTGCTCGTGCCGGCGTTGTCCGCCGTCACGGCGGTCACGCTCGGGTCGCTCGACTCGTTACCTCGTCCCGGGCCGGCCACACGTCCGGCGCGGCGGATCAATCGTCTCGTCGCGCTGTTCGCCGATGTATCACCGAAGGACGCCTCACGCGTGCTGCGCGCGCTGCGCTTTGCCAACGCGGAGATCCGCTGGGTGAGCGAGGTTCTGGAAGGATGGCGGGCCATCGGCCCGTCCGTCGAGCGATTGCTTCTCGCGGCGAGTGGCGGAAGCAGAAGCGAGAAGGGAATCGACGATACCCAGATCCGGCGCTGGGTCGCGGCCGTTGGCAGGACGCGTCTCGCTCCGGTGCTGCGATTGATTGCCGCTCGGGCAAGCGCGGGTCGCCGGCTCGGGCACGACGCGCCGTCGCCGTCGGACGTCGCCTCCCTGTACCGGAGGGCGGTCCGGATCGCCTTTCGCGACGCCGTGGCGTTGGGCGATCTTGCGGTGGATGGCGACGACCTCCGTGCCGCCGGGGTGCCCGACGGTCCGTTGCTGGGGCGGATTCTCGCGCTCCTGCTCCAGCGCGTGGTGGACGATCCATCGGTGAACAGCTATGACACGCTCGTCCGGATCGGAGTCGCCCTCCACGACGAACTGCGGGAGCGCTGACATGTTTTTTCGCGGAAGACAGATGGACACCTCGATCTGGCGTCGCTTCCGGACGGCGGCCGATGGCTTCTCCTTTCTCAACGAGGGGCAGTTCTACAGCGCCCATATCGTCGCCAACGCCGAGCGGGTGCTGGATCTCTTTCACTCGCTGCTGGCCCATCTTCCGCCGGCCGTGGATGTCTCGATCGAGGACGCCCGGCAGGCACGAAGCTGGACGGGTCAGAGCCTGCCACTCCCGGATGTGCGCGACGCGATCGCGCGACTCCAGCCGATGCTGGCCGCGCAGGGCGGCGTGGAGATCGCCGTCTTCACGAGCGACGATCAGCTCACGCTGAATCCCGTGCTCGAGCTCTTCATCTACGCGCGCACGGATCAGTGGCTGTACATCCTGCAGGGGCGCGGGCTCGAGGAGCGGAGGGCGGTCCGGACAAAGAGCTGGAAGCTCAAACGCCAGCAGTTCCCACCGGCGCCCGAGCTGTCCGACGCCATCGCGACGATGGCGGCATCTCTCGGGCTCGTCCCGGTGTGACCGCGACTCCCCTCGGCGCAGCGGTCGTCGCCGCGCTCGCGAACGTCCTCGGCGCCGTTCTGGTCACCTGGCGACGCCGGTGGAGTGCGACGGCTCTCGATTCTCTGGTCGCGCTCGCCGCCGGCTTCATGATCTCGGTTGCCCTCACCGAGATCCTTCCGGAGGCGATCCGGCGCGGTGGGGAGCACGCGGCGGTGGTCGCGCTCGTCGGCTACCTGCTGGTGCACCTCACGCAGCACTCGCTGGCGCCGCATTTTCACTTCGGGGAGGAGACGCATGAGGTCTCGGAAGTCATCGGGATCTCGGCCCTGCTGGGCCTTCTGCTGCACACCTTCATCGATGGCGTGGCGATTGCCAGCGGCTTCGTCGTGAGCATCGCGTTGGGTACTCTCATCTGGCTGGCGATCCTTCTCCACAAGGTCCCGGAGGGTCTGGCCATCTCCAGCGTCTTTCTCGCCGCCGGCTCGAGTCGGGCGAAGGCGCTGTTGGCTGCCGCGGCGCTTGGGGCGGCGACGGTCGCGGGTGTTCTGGTCACCGGCATGGTGCGTCCGCTGGCGGATGCCGGGCTGGCGCTCTCGGCGGGCGTGACGTTGTACGTCGCCGCATCCAACTTGGTACCGGAATTCCAGGGGAAGCCCGGGTGGCGGCTCCCCACAGCGTTCTTCGCCGGTTGCGGCCTCTATCTGGTCGCGCGCTCCGCAATCGGCGGAGGTCGGTGATGCCGAAGGCGTTTCGCGGGGGCCCTCGGAAATCGTCACGTGAGCCCAGCCTGTTCAGCGTTCCCGAGAGCGCGCAGCCGCTCGCCGCCCGCATGCGGCCGCGCGCGATCGAGCAGTTCGCTGGCCAGCTCCAGCTTCTCGCCCCGGGCAAGGCGCTGCGGGATGCGATCGAGAAGGGGAGCGTCTCCTCGATGATCTTCTGGGGACCTCCGGGGAGCGGCAAGACCTCTCTCGCGCTGCTCATTGCCCGCTACACCGATCGCGAGTTCGTCCCTTTCTCGGCGGTGACGGAGGGAGTTCCGAGGGTGCGCGAGATCATCGCCGAGGCGGAGGAGCGACTGTCCACGTCGGGGCGCGGCACCATCCTCTTCGTCGATGAGATCCACCGGCTGAACACGGCGCAGCAGGACGCCTTTCTCCCACATGTCGAGCGAGGGACGGTGACTCTCGTCGGCGCAACGACGGAGAATCCTTCCTTCGAGATCAACGGCGCCCTGCTCTCGCGCTCGCGCGTGTTCGTGCTCACGCCTCTTTCGGCGGGCGATCTGTCCGCGCTGGTGAAGGCCGCGCTCGACGATCGGGAGAGGGGGCTCGGCGAGTGGGCACTGCAGGTGGATGACGACGCGATCGCCGCGCTGGCGTTGCAGTCGGACGGCGACGCGCGACGCGCTCTCACGGCGCTCGAGGCCGCGGCCACGCATGTGGGCCGCGGCGGGCGGATCACCGCCGATGTCGTTCGCGAGGCGCTCCAGCTCCGCTTCTCCCACCATGACAAGTCGGGTGAGGAACACTTCAACGTCCTCTCGGCCTACCACAAATCGCTGCGCGGCAGCGACGCGCAGGGCGCGCTCTACTGGATGGCGCGGATGCTCGACGGCGGCGAAGACCCGATGACGATCTTCCGTCGCGCGATCGCGATGGCCGCGGAGGACATCGGGCTCGCCGATCCGCGCGCGCTGCAGTTG
>JALZAQ010000010.1 GCA_030948255.1 Gemmatimonadota bacterium | reverse complement strand
GTCATATTCCGCGAGGAGCGGCTCGAGGGCGATCATCTCCCGCGCCGGAGCGCCGGCCGCCAGCAGCAGTCGCAGCTCGTCGCGCATGGCATCCTCGCGGCTCCGGGCCCGCTCGGCCGGTCCCGATAGCGCGAGGGCGTGCACGCGCCCACCTCCCGAGAGTGTGCGAAGGGACGGGAGCTGGCGGGGTTGGACGAGCGCGACCACGCTCACCCCGCGCGCGCCGGTGCCGAGAAGGGGCTGCAGCTCGGCCCGCCCGCCGGGGAGGTCGTACAGTACGAGAAGGCCCGGACGGACCGCGTCGCTCCCCCCCCCGCGGACGATGCGCACCAGCTCATCGCCATGCATGTGTCCCAGAAAGCGAACGAAATCCTGCAATTCGAGCTCTGACTCATCGCTCCGCACCCAGATCGTCGCGACATCGGGGTCGAGGTCGTCGAGCAGGCGCCGCAGCGTCGCGGTGCGGGAGACGCATGCGACGGTCACGTAGCGGATATCCACCGGCGACGGAGCTGCCGGCGCCACCTCGACCGCCCTGCGAGCACGCCGGGCATATCGCTCCGCGAGCTCCTCGACAGCCGGGCTCGCCGTCGCGGCCACGATGATCCGACTCGCCTCCTTGGGTACTTCCGCCAGCACTGCCTCGAGCGCCTCGCCGCCGCCCTGCTCGAGGATGGAGTCCGCCCACGCGATCACGATTGTCCGCAAACGATCGAGCTTGAGCGAGGCCGCACGAATCAGCGCCAGTGCCTCGGCGGGCGCGCCGACGACGGTCGGCGCGGGGTTGGCATGAAGGAGCCGTCCGGCGCGCTTCACGCCAGCCAGCGGAATCACCCGGAGGGCCTGGCCGTGCTCCGAGCGGATCGCCGCCCGGGCGACAGCGAGCGCCATCTCCGGATCGGGGGTGAGGACGAGGAGCTGCGTTTCGGGCGTGTCCCGGTCCACCCGGGCCAGCGCGGGAAGGAGAAACTCGTCGATCGACGCCGAATCGTGCGGCAGCAGGTGGAGCGCATTCTGATTGCGCGCCACACCCGCGAGCTCTCGCTCGTGCTCCAACGGTCGCTCTCGCTCCACCACTCCTCCCTTGTCAATGGCGCGGCCGGACCGCGTAGAGTAAAATATAATCTCACTTCGCCGGGATTCGCATGACGCCCGTCACGACAGCCGCCGCACCGCCTGCCGGCTTTACGCCCTCTCCGAACATCGCGGACATGCGCGAGTCCGCGACCCTCGCCGTGTCGGCTCGCGCCAAAGCATTGCGCGCGGCGGGGCGACAGATCATCGATCTCGGCACGGGCGAGCCGGACTTCGACACCCCGGAGTTCATTCGTTTCGCGGCGCAGCGTGCGATCGATGCCGGAGCAACTCGCTACACCGCGACCGAAGGGATCCTGCCCCTTCGTGAAGCGATCGCCGCGCGCGCCACGCGCGACGGCGCGGGTGCGGCGCCGGTTGCGGCGGGAGAGGTCGTGGTCAGCACGGGCTCCAAGCAGTCTCTGTTCAATGCCTGCTTCACGCTCTTCGGCCCGGGCGACGAGGTGCTGGTCCCCACCCCGGGTTGGACCAGCTACTACGAGATGATCGGACTGTCGCGAGCCACCGCCGTGCCGGTGCACGGCAGTGCGGCCAACGGGTTCAAGGTCACGGCGAGCGCGCTCGACCGCGCGGCTACCTCGCGCACCCGCGGCCTGATCATCAACTCACCCTGCAATCCCACCGGCGCGGTGTACGATGCCGACGAGCTCGGGGGGATCCTCGATCTCGCGGCGGAGAATGGGTGGTGGGTGATCAGCGACGAGATCTATCGCCACATCTGTTATGCCGGTGTTGCCCCATCGGTGCTGGCGGTGGCGCAGGCGCGCGACCGACTGGTGGTGGTGGACGGCGTGGCCAAAGCGTATGCCATGACGGGCTGGCGCATCGGGTGGGCGATCGCGCCCCGGCCGGTGGCAGCCGCCATCGCGGCGCTGCAGTCGCATGTCACCTCCAACGCAGCGGCCGTGTCCCAGCACGCGGCGCTGGCCGCGCTGACGATGCACGAGCCCGCCGAGGACGCGATCGCGAAGATGGTGGAGGAGTTTCGCCGTCGCCGGAACGCCGCGTTCGTGCACCTTCACGACCGCGTGCCGGCGATCTATCCCGAGGGTGCGTTCTACATCTTTCTCGATGTCGGGGCGTGCTCGACGGGCGCCGACCCCGGTGCCGCGTTCGCCGCGCACCTGCTGGACAACCACGATGTGGCCGTCGTGCCCGGCTCGGCCTTCCTCGAGGCGGGATGGATTCGCATGTCGTACGCGGCGCCGATCGAGCAGGTTGTGCAGGGAGCCCAGCGGATCGTCATGGCCCACGATGCGCTGCGCCAGCGCGTCCGCTGAGTGACCGCCGCGACGTCGGGGTCAGGGCGCGCGAGCCGAAGCATGATTGCGGCGCGGACACGACGTGCGGCGCATTGCCACGCAATGCGAAACGGCGTTCTCGCGTTTCCCGTGCGGCGCGGCAGATTGAGCGACCGCTTCGAGGAGGCGCGATGAACATCGCCGTGCAGGTTCAGCCCGCGGAAGGAGCACCCTCCGAGGTGACCTACCGCTGGGATCTCGATACCGACATCCTGACCGCCAGCGTCGCCGAGCGACCGCGGGGCGAAGGCATGTCGGGCTCGGTCGAGCTGACAGGAAGGGATGCGGCATGCGTGATTCTGGATGTCGACGCCGGACTCATCGTCGGCGTCGAGGTGGCAGTCTGGCCCGACGTGCGGAAGGTCTCGATTCTCTCCCCTCCCGCCGAGCTGCCGCACGCCCGGGTGCTGGTGCCGATGCGTCGATCACAACCCGGCATCGCTCTCGTTGAGGTGGAGAGCACGCTCATGGCCGAGTCTGATCAGGCCGAGAGAACCATCCACTTCAGGCTGGGAGGCAAGCGCGCCGCCCGGACGCTCCGCATCGCCGGAGACGTCCTTCTCGACCTCGACGGCCATGACATGATCTCCGGCCTCTGGCTGCTCAACGTGCCTCCTTTCCCGGTCGACCAGTGATCACCACGATCGTCCTGATTCGCTGCCAGCCGAAATCCATCTCCCAGTGTGCGCTGCGCCTGGCCAGCATCGATGGTGTGAGCGAGGTGTACTCCGTGTCGGGGGAGTGGGACATCGTCGCAATTGTGAGGGTACCGGAGTACGAGCGCATCGCCAAGGTCGTGACCGAGGAGATCTCCGGCATTCCCGGCATCGAGCGCACGCAGACACTGACGGCTTTTCGCGCCTACTCTGCCAAGGACCTGGAGCAGGCGTGGGACATCGGTGTGGAGTGAGTGGGCAGGCGAGGAAACGCCGGGTGCGACGTGGGTGATCGCATTGCCGACTACATCGCCGGCCTGTTCGCGCCCGAGGACGAGCTCCTCCGCGCCCTGCGCGAGGAGGCTGACCGATCGGGGCTTCCGCCCATCTCGGTGCCCCCTGAAACGGCTCGTTTCCTCCAGCTGCTCCTGGTTGCCGTCGGCGCCCGCCGGGTACTGGAGGTCGGGACGCTCGGCGGCTACTCCGCGATCTGGATGGCCAGAGCCATCGGGCCCGAGGGACGGATCCTGAGTCTCGAGCGCGACCCGGCGCACGCCGAGTTTGCGCGGCGGCAGCTCGAGCGCGCGGGGCTCGCTGGTCGCGTCGAGGTGCGTGTTGGCGAGGCGCTCAAGCTTCTCCCCGCTCTCGACGGCGAGCGCTTCGATGTCGTGTTCCTCGACGCGGACAAGGAGCCGCTCCCCACCTACCTCGACTGGGCGGTGCGCCTGCTCCGCGCGGGCGGGGTCGTGATCGCCGACAATGCGCTGCGCGGTGGACGCGTGCTCGACGACCCGGGAGATGACGCGGACCTGCGCGGAGTGCAGCACTTCAATCGCAAGCTCGCCTCCGATCCGCGGCTGCTCGGCATCGTGGTGCCGATCGGAGATGGAGTGGCGGTGGGGGTGGTCAGGTGAGCCGGACCGAGACGCAGCGTGCACGCGCCGCGCAGCGGTCTACTTCTCCTCGATGCACCACCCCGTTCTCGAACGGAACTGTTCGATCCAGCGCCCCCCGTCGAAGCCCAGGATGGAGAGAAAGGTATCTCCGCCGAAGTGCCAGCCCTCGAGCACGATGTTGTCGGTGGGTCCTCCGGTGAGCGCCAGGTGGTCGTAGTAGCTGCGAAACTCTGCGATCTCCACCGGACCGTTCATGCGCTGAAGGTACGTCGGGCGGTACTCGCCCCCGGAGTCGATGTCGGCGATCACGAAGAGATGCGCCGTGGTCGAGACCGTCACCGGGGTCCGTCCGATCGCGGGATCGCTGAACGCCGCCACCAACGTCGGCACGGCCGCGACCCCGGTGGGAACGGCGATCGCCTCGAAGTCGAGGCTGTCGAGGGTGCTCCGACCGAGATCGGCGGCCTTGCCCGCGCGGTACGCCACGGTCCGCCCGCTGAGCCTGATCTCCTCCTTGGTCATCGATCGTGTCGGATGCGCGCTGGCGAGGTCACCATTCGATGCCAGCAGCTCGACGGTTGCGGTGAGAGGAAGGGGGTCCACCGTCACGGCGGCGATCGGCGTGGGGAGGGTGCAATTCGGCAAATCGTAGAGAGGGGACGTCCCCGGCTCCCACATGCCGCGCTTGACCCGAACGGTTCCACTGGCGCGTCCGTCGCGATAGATCGTGTACTGCGCTCCCTTCCGCAGGTAGCGCGCGTCGAAACGGCGCCACCCCGCGTCGGAGAGAACGATCCGGACAATTCGCCGATCCCGGATGGCCGCGACGGGGATCATCCGCACGTCCTCTCCACCGCCGAAGAGCTGGAAGAGAATTGTGGGTTGCGCCGAGAGATCGAGAGTGGTGCCTCCCCCGCGCTGGGCGGATGCTTCCGCTCCAGCTCGAGAGCTTGCCTTGTCGCAGCCGAGGGCGGCCGTTAGCATCGTTGCGAGCAGTGCCGAGCGGCTGATCACGACTGGAATGTCCGGAATGAGATCGCGCGGGCGCGCGGAAAACGCAGAACGGAGCACCACAATCACCCTCCCGCCTCCTGCCACCGAGTCGAGCCTTCGCATGGCTCTGCAGCTGCTGGCTCGGCACTCGCCCGTCTTGCGGACGGTCGGCACGGGAGCAGCGGCGCTCGAGCGGATGCCGGTGGAGGCGGAAGCGCCCCATCTGGTGGACGCGCACGTCGTCGAGGACGCAAAATGCCGTGCGCATCACGTCGGGGAGCCGACCGCGAAGCGCGAAGGCTTCAGGGGATTCCTGGACGGCGTCCAGGAGAGTCACACCGTCCTCTGGTACGATCAACAATTTCCGATCGTGCTCGGCACGGTTGCCGCGGTGGTCCGTGAGCGGGCGGATCGTCGTCTCGCCACCTGGCGGCAGCCGATCGTTCGCCGACGGTTGTACGCGCCCTTCGCCCATGTGCCGCGCACCCTGCTGAGCGCCGTCGTGTCGGATGACCTTCTCGTCGACATCTCCGAGCGCGACCTCGGCACCGCCGCACTGCATCCGCTGCACCTGCTCGAGCAGGCACGCCACGCGGTCGAGCGTGATCGAGAGCGCGCCGAGGGCGAGCTCGCCCAGGAGTGGTGCGAGAACGAGAGCCGACCGCTGTACATTGACGGCTCGATCAGCGGAAACGAGATCGTGGCCCGCGCTCACGCCGCGGTGGGAGTGATCAAGAGCCACCGGACGCTCTACGTGAGCGGGGATGCCCTCCGGGTGGTGCTGGGGCTGGCGAACGGCGAGCGCTCGAGCGTCCTGCGTGTCTCGGGCCGCATGCGCAACAGCGTTCTGAGCTGGTATCTGCGTCTGCGCGACCCCACCGGACATGACGCGCTCTGGGCCCTGGTGCGCATCGAGGTGGAGGACCACGCGCGCGCCATCGAGCATGCCGACCAGATCTCCCGCTGGGTGCTCGCCGAAGGCGCCCCCACGGCGATGCCCGATCCCCGCTGGGACCGCATGTCCTATGGCGTTCGCAATTGCGAGGAATTTCTCAGGGCGATTCGGTAGGGAGCACGCGCATCGGCCGTGCTGACTTCCAGCTGTGTCGCGACGCTAGCTTTCGGACGAGCTGATATGGCTCCTGCGAGCGCGCATCCCCCATCCGCCATCCTCTGCCCATGACCAGACCCCTCGGCCGTGTCGTCGCGACGGAGCGCAGGCCGAATACGCCCCACGAGTTTCATTTCTGGACGGCGGTCGAATCGCCCGTCGGGATCGGCACGATCGTTCGCGTGGATGGTGCGCACCCGATGGAGGGACAGCTCCCCCGCATCTACGGGGTGGTGGTGGAGGGGTTCAGCTACACCGACCTCCAGTCCCCGATGTTCGATGTTATCGGCTTCGACGGCGACCCATCGCGCGTGGGTTTCGGAGCCACCGAGCGGGCCGAGATTCGCCTCTACACAGCCGCCGTGCTGCGGCAGCTGCCGGAGGAGCCGCTCCAGCCGGTGCCGATGGGCGAGGTCTTTCTCGCCGACGATGCCGACGTGGCCATTGCGCTCCGTATGGATGGCTACCTGCAGCCCGGGTCGCACAGCGGCATCCCGATCGGTGTGTATCATGCCGGAGGCACCGATGCTGCCATCTATCTCGATGCCGACTTCCTCGTCGGTCCCGAGGCGGCACACCTCAACATCACGGGAGTGTCGGGGCTCGCGACCAAGACCAGTGCGGTCGAGTGGTTTCTCTCCTCGTTGTTCACCCACTTCCCGGCACGCAAGGGCTCGATCGCCGCCGTCTGCTTCAATGTGAAGGGACCCGATCTCTGCTATCTCGATCTTCCCGGAGAGCTCGAGGAGAGCGACCGGCGCATTTACGAGCAGCTCGGCGTCCCGGCCGAGCCCTTCCGCAACGTGCACTACTTCGCTCCCCACAAACCCGACGGATTCTCCCTCGCTACGCTCAGATCCAACGAGCAGCTCCTGGAGAACGTCCAGCCCCTCACCTGGGGATTGCGCGAGGTGCTGCAGTTCGCCGAGGTGCTGCTCAACCGGGACGACGTCGACGCCAAAGCCGATGCGCTGATCGATTTCATCACCGAGCGCGTCGTGGATCGCGACTTCGCCGACCCGGTGCTCACGAAGGCCCACCGCGTCCGCTCCTTCGGCGATCTGGAGCGCTGGTTCCGCGACCTGCTCCACGGTCTCGAGAGCGCCAGGAGCGGTGGCGGGAGCGAGCAGTGGCGCACCCATCACATCGCGACCATCCGGAAGGTGCGCAATCGCCTGTCGAATATCTCCACCCGATGTGCCGGACTGGTGACCGATGATGGGGTACCGAGCGACCTGCCCTGGGGGAGCTTCGAGGACCGGGCGGTGTACGTAGTGGATGTCGCGCTGATGGAGGAGGACGCGCAGGATCTGATCTTCGCGCGGGTTGTCTCCAAGCTGCGGGAGCATCTGGAGCGACGCGACCTCGGCGTGAACAACGTGGTGGTGTTCGTCGATGAGCTCAACAAGTACGCGCCGGGGGATGGCCCGGAAACGTATGTGCGACGGATGTTGCTCGACATTGCCGAGCGCGGACGGTACCTCGGACTGGTGCTCTTCTCGGCCCAGCAATTCCGCTCGCAGGTGCATCGGCGCGTGGTCGGGAATGCGGGTACCGCCCTCTTCGGTCGCACCGATCCCGACGAGCTGGCCACGCCCGGCTACTCCGTGCTGAGCCCGGCGACGCGCACCAAACTGGCGACTCTGTCCAAGGGGCAGTTGATGGTGCGTCATCCGCACTTCACACAACCGATCTTCGTCCGCTTCCCGCGGCCGGCCGTCCTGCGCGGGCGGGACGGTGCCGAACGCTATCCGCAAGCGGCGGATGTGCCGTTCGAGGCCGCGATTCTCCGCTCGCTGCGAGCACTCGATCCGGCGATTTCGCTGAGCTGGGTCCA
The DNA here is from genome assembly GCA_030948255.1 of Gemmatimonadota bacterium. Taxonomy (GTDB): domain Bacteria; phylum Gemmatimonadota; class Gemmatimonadetes; order Gemmatimonadales; family Gemmatimonadaceae; genus JALZAQ01. Next base: position 55,772 of record JALZAQ010000010.1, on the reverse strand, counting down.
GGATCTGGTCGCCCTCCATCCGGCCGAGGAGATCCTCCGCGCCCGGAGCGTCACGCTGCAGACGCGCCCGCAGAACGTGCAGACATTCTTCACCTCGCAGCTGCGTACGCTCGTGCCATCGACCGCTGCTCCCTCGCCTGCCGTGCGTCCCATTCGCTCCCTGCCCGCCGATGACCCGTACGGTTTCTGACGCGACCGCGACCCGTCGCGCGCGCTGGATGGTGGTGCTCTCGGCCGCGCTACTGATCGTGTGCGAGCTGCCGGCCCAGCCGGTGGCGCTGCGCGTGCGTCCCCGCGTGGGCGACACGCTGCGCGTCCGCATGGAGCAGGAGAGCGAGATGGCCGTCGAGCGCAGTCGGAGTGATACGGTCACCTATCGCATGTCACTGCTGACGCTCTCACGCATCCTCGTGAAAGGCTACGACGACCAGGGCACGGCGGTCGAGAGCATCATCGACTCGGTCGCGATGAGCACATCGACCGGCAGCGGCAAGTCGGTCTACGGCGGAGCCGGGCCGGACGCGGCTCTGCGCGCGCTCCGCGGGAAGCGGGCCCGAATGCTGTTCGCTCTCGATGGCGCCGCTCACCTCCTGCCCGGTGATCCGGCGCCCGCGCCCGGGCTGGAGTCGCTGATGTCGCTCTTCCCCGCGACCCTTCCCGATCATCCCGTGTCCCTGGGCGAGAGCTGGACCCAGACCATGGACATCCCGCTCGCCGGCCAGACCGGCACCGAGAGCGCGAGTCTCACCCGCGTCACCTTTCGACTCGACTCCCTGACGCGCGGCGCGACGCTCGCCTACATCTCCATGCGCGGCAGCGTCGTCCGCGATTCGAGCGCGGCGCCTCTCGCCCAGGGCGTCCGGATGACCGTGAACGGAAGCATTACCGGCACGTTGCTGGTGGACCGCAAGCGCGGCTGGCTGACCGACGCCCGCACGCAGATGGTTGTGCACAGCGTCTTCACCCCGCCCGCGCAGAGCGCCCTCCAACCCATGCGTATCTCCACCCGCGTCAACCAGCGAACGCGCCTGGCGGACGACAAGTAGGAGGACCGCTTGCCGGTGGGTATCCCCAATCTGCTACCCGACTTACCGCCACCTCGGTAGATTGAGCCGTGCGTCTCGTTCATCTTGCCGACCTTCATCTCGGCTTCCGGCAGTACCATCGACTGACGCCCGCGGGCCTCAATCAGCGCGACGCGGACGTCGCGCACGCATTCCGCCGGACGATCGATCGGGTGATCGAGCTTGCCCCCGATGTGATCGTGATCGCCGGAGACGTCTTCCACAGCGTGCGTCCGATGAACCCGGCGATCATCCATGCCTTCCAGCAGTTCACGCGGCTGACGAGCGCGTTACCGGAGGCGACGGTCGTGATCGTCGCCGGGAATCATGACCGGCCGAGATCCACCGAGACGGGGTGCATTCTGCGCCTGTTCGCGCCGCTCGGAATCCATGTCGTGGACGACGAGCCACGCCGCCTCGCCTTTCCGGAGCGGGAGCTCTCCATCCTCGCCGTTCCGGATCGGCTGGGACGCGCGCCGGCACTCCTCCCCGAGGAGGGCGTGCGGCACAACGTGCTGCTGCTTCACGGGGAAGTGGAAGGAATGCTCCCCCTGCACCTGGCGCGCGCCGACCGGGCCGCTCTGGCGATCTCGACCGAGGAGCTGGGTGCGCCACTCTGGAGCTACGTGGCGCTCGGCCATTACCACGTGCACCGGCAGATCGCTCCCAACGCGTTCTACTCGGGCGCGCTCGAGTACACGAGCACGAATCCCTGGGGCGAGTTGGTGGAGGAGCGGCAGATCGGTTTGCCGGGAAAGGGCTTCATCGAGTACGATCTCGGCCGCGGCATCCATCGATTCCACCACGTCGAGGCGGCGCGCCGGCACGTCGATCTTCCGCCGGTGAGCGCCCGCGGGCTCTCGGCGGCGGAGGTGGATGCGCTCGTGCGCGTGCGCGTGGACGAGTGCGACGGGGGGATCGACGACAAGATCGTGCGCGCGGTCGTGCGCGACATCCCCCGCCACGTGGTTCGGGAGCTCGACCACAGAGCGCTCCGCGAGTACAAGCGCCGGGCGCTCAACTTCCAGCTCGATACCCGACGCCCCGAGGTCATCCGCCTGGCGGCCAGCGGCGGCCCCGGCCGGCGCGCGACTCTGCGCGAGACCGTCGAGAGCTATCTCGCGAAACGTCAGCTCGAGAGCGACGTGGATCGCGCCGCTCTCGTCGCTCTCGGGCTCCAGTATCTCGGCGAGGCCGATGCCGCCGGTCCATCGTCCAACCCGGCGGTCGCGTTCTAGTGCGCCTCAACGCCGTTCGACTGTGCAACTTCCGGCAGCACGCCGATACCCGGATCGAGTTCGATTCGGGTCTCACCGGCATTGTGGGCGCCAATGGATCCGGCAAGAGCACGATCCTCGAGGCGATCGCCTGGGCGATCTATGGCAACGCGGCGGCCCGCGGAACGCGGGACTCGATCCGCTGGATGAAGGCCGGGCCGCGGGCATCGGTGAGCGTCGAGCTGGACTTCGACCTCGGGGGCCATCGCTACCGCATCTGTCGCGGCCTGACCAGCGCCGAGCTCTACCTGGACGGATCGGCGACGCCGATAGCGAGCACGATCAGCGGCGTGACCGACCTCGTGCAGCGGCGTCTCGGGATGACGCGCGAGGAATTCTTCAACACGTACTTCACGGGGCAGAAGGAGCTGAGCGTGATGGCGGCCATGGGGCCGTCGGAGCGTGGCCAGTTCCTCTCCCACGTGCTGGGGTACGAGCGGTTGCGCGATGCCCAGCGACTGCTTCGGGAGCAGCGGAGCGCGGTCGTCGCTCAGATCGCGGGTCTCAGGCAGGGCATGCCCGATGCCGATTCCGTGAATCGCATGACCATCGACGCGGAACGCCGGCTGGTGGCTGCCCGCGCGGCCATGTCGACGGCGGCCGAGGCGCGGCGGCAATGCCAGCTGCGCGTCGCCGAGATCACTCCGCGCTGGGAAGCAGCCCAGCACGAGCGCCAGCGCGTGCAGGAGCTGCTCACCGAGGTGAAGCTTGCCGAGGGCGAGGAGGCTGCGCTCACGCGCGACCTCGAGCGTCTGGACCGCGACCTGGCCGAGATCGCCCTGTCGCGTCGCGAGCTGGAGGAGCTGCATCGGGAGCTGGGACCCTATGCTCCACTGATGGCGGAGTTTCACCGACTGGAGGCGCTGGCGCGAGAGGAGGGCCGGCGCCAGACGCTGCTCGAGAGCCGCCACGCACTCGAGGAGGAGATGACGCGCCTGCGCGAGCGACGCGAGAAGATCGAGAGCGCGCCACGCTTCGAGCAGGAGACGACGCGCACGCTCGAGGCCAAGAGACTGGAGCTCGAGGACGCCGATGGACGGCTGGAGTTGCGCCGCACGGAATGGGTGCGCGATCGACAGGAGGCCGAAACGAAGCGCCAGGCCCTCCGCCAGCAATACACCGAGCTCAAGCAACAGCGAGACCGCCTCGCCGCCACCGGAGCGGAGGGCGCCTGCCCGACCTGCATGCGGCCTCTGCAGGGCAGCCTGCAGAGCGTGCTGGACATGCTCGACGAGCAGATCGAGACGGTGCGGGTGGACGGGAACTACTACACGAGACGCATCGACCAGCTGACCGAGATGCCGGACGATGTGAAGGAGCTCGACGCCTCCCGGCGCAGGCTCGTCGAGGACATCGCGCTCCTGGAGCGGCGCCTCATGAAGGTGCAGCTCGCCGTCCACGAGATGGCCCAGGTCGGCGGCGACCTCGCCGCCAAGGAGGAGCGCCTCGCGATGCTCGAGCGGGACCTCGCCGCCATCCCCGCCGGTTACGAGGCGACCCGCCACGCCGAGGTTCGCCGCGAGCTGGATCGCCTCACCCCGCTCGACGCGCGTGCGGCCCGGCTCGGCGCCCAGATCGAGCGCGAGCCGCACCTCTTCCAGGAGCGGCTCAATGTCCGGGACCAGCTGGGTCGAGTGCAGCGCCGGGTCGTGGAAGGGTGGGCTCGTCGCGATGCGTTGGAGCTCTCCGAGCGCGATTTCGTTGCCCTGCGGGTCGCGTACGAGCGGGTGACTCAGGAACGACATGCAGCCGAGGTCACCGCGGTGTCCGCGGAGCGTGACGTCGCCGCCGCGGTCGGGGCGCTCCGCACCGCCGAGACGGGCGCCCGCGAGCTGGCGGAGCGGCAGCGCGTGCTCGCCGAGCTCAATGCGCGCAAGCGACTGCACGATGAGCTGGATCGGGCCTACACGGACCTGCGAACCGATCTCAACCATCAACTGCGGCCCGAGCTGGCGGAGCTCGCCAGCGGCTTTCTCAACGACCTGACAGACGGCCGCTATGCCGAGCTGGAGCTCGATGACCTGTACAACATCGTCGTGCTCGAGGACGGTGTCCCGAAGCCGGTGATCTCGGGCGGAGAGGAAGATCTGTCGAATCTCGTGCTCAGGCTCGCCATCTCGCAGATGATCGCCGAGCGCGCCGGGCAGCCGTTCTCCCTTCTCGTGCTGGACGAGATTTTCGGGTCGCTCGACGAATCGAGGCGGGCGAACGTCGTCGAGCTGCTCCGCGGTCTCCAGGATCGATTCGAGCAGGTGATCGTGATCACCCACATCGAGTCGGTGCGGGAGGGGCTCGACCACGTGATCACGGTGCGATTCGACGAGGAGCGATCGTGCTCGGTGGTGGAGGCGGGCCCCGGTGGTGCGAGCGGGACGGAGAACGTGGTGGCACCTCTGCTCGAAGCGGCCGGAGCCGCGGGCTGATGGCCATCGCGCGCAGCTGGAGAAGCACTCACCAGGCCGACGGCCCCTATCCCGCCCGCATCGACGACGTGCCCGCGCTCAACCAGGTGTTCAGCGATGCGTTCACCGAGCGATACCGCCGGGACGGGATGGTCGGGGTGCGCGTTCCCCATCTGAATCCGCTCATCTGGCGCTACGCCATCGAGGATGCCGATGGTGGCGCTCTGGTCTGGCGCGACGAGCACGATGACATCGTGGCGTTCAACATCGTGCACCGCTCCGGAGTCGAGGGGTGGATGGGACCGCTGGCGGTGCGCGCCGACCGGCAGAGCTCCGGGATGGGGAAGGACATCGTGCGAGCCGGCATCGACTGGCTCCGCGACGCCCGGGTGACCACCATCGGTCTCGAGACGATGCCCCGCACCATGGACAACATCGGCTTCTATTCCGGGCTCGGCTTCGTTCCCGGCCGGCTGACGATCACTCTCACGCTCGATGCGACGACGGCGGAGCGGGCACCGACGCTCCTCAGTCGCGTCCCCCGGGCGGAGAAGGCGGGCGTCCTGGCGGAGTGCCACGCGCTCGTCACCGGCCTCTTGTCGGGTTACGACTTCACGCGCGAGCTGGTGCTCACCGAGCAGCTCGGGCTGGGCGATACCGTGCTTCTGCGTGCAGCGGGCCGCGTTCGCGGCTTCGCGCTCTGTCACAGCGTGCCGCTGGTGGAGGGTCGCGCGCGTGAAGAGATGCGCGTCCTCAAGCTGGTCGTCGAGCGCGAGGAGCATCTGAGTGCGATGGTGCAGATTCTCACCGATTTCGCTCGCCGGAGCGGCGCACGACGGGCGGCGTTCCGCGTTCAGACAGACTACCTCGCCGCCTATCGCCTGCTCGTCCGGATGGGAGCGCGGGTGCGATGGACCGACCTGCGGATGACGATCGACGAGTATCCCGAGAGGCGTCCGGAGAGCGGCATCGTCTGGTCGAACTGGGAGATTTAGCTGCCATGGCCCGTGTTCTCCGCTCCGGCGCGCTCATTCCGAGCCTCGTGCTTGCATGCGCCTGTCGTTCGGGCAACTCTCCGGGATCCTCCCCCGATCGGAGCATCGCCCCGGAGGTGGAGTATTTTCCACTCGTCGGAGCCGCGGGCCAGCAGCGTCTTCCCTTTTCTGGCGCGGTTCGAGTCGGCTCGGTGATCTATCTCTCCGGCCAGATCGGGAGCGACAGCACCGGGCGTCTCGTGGCGGGTGGAATCGAGACGGAGACGCGACAGGCGCTCGAGAACATTCGAGCTCTGCTCGGACGGGTAGGCTCATCGATGGACCGGGTGGTGAAGTGCACGGCCATGCTCGCCGACATGAGCGAGTGGGAGGCGATGAACCGGGTGTATGTGACCTACTTCTCGCGACATCTGCCCGCCCGAAGCGCCTTCGGCAGCACGGGACTGGCCCGGGGCGCGCGCATCGAGCTGGAGTGCATCGCGACGAGATAGGACGTCTCGGATCCGCGAGAGTCAGCGTGGGGGAAACAAGATCAGCGGCAAAAAGCGGCCGCGGATTTTCGCGGCGGAGGGCGACGCGGATCGCTCCGTGGTGGGGGCCGGGCGCCCGGCACCGGGAAGCGGGGCAGGACGTGGGGGGAAGGGCAACTCCCTCATGCAGTCGTTTTGCCGCGTCCACCCGCGATCATCCGCGGCCTCGGTGCTAACCACAAATCAGAGGCAGTCCACTACCGGCGGAAGATCGAGCGCAGTGCGTCGCGCACCGTGATGTCCCGGAGCCACCGGATCTCCTCCGGAGCGAACGGCGTGGGAGAGATGCCAAAGGTCTCCGACAGCGCGCTTCCGGGTACGGTGTTGTCGACCGAGAGCAGCTCCAGCAGGCTCGTGGTCACGGGCGGGTGCGGGAGGACGCGCTGCAGCAGCGCTACCAGCGGCGCGAGGAGCCCGATCGGGACAGAGACGACACGCCGCCTCACGTGCATCGCGAGGAAGATTCTCTCGGCCATCTGCCGGAGAGTCAGCGCCGCCGGTCCGCCGAGCGCGTAGCTCTCCCCGATCGTCTCCGGCTTCTCGAGAATCTGCGCGATCACGAGTGCGATGTCCCCGGCCGCGATCGGTTGAAAGCGCGCGCGGCCTCCATCGGGAAGAGGAAAGAGCACAGGGGTGAGTCTCACGAGGCGCGCGAGCACGTTCACGAACTCATCCTGGGGCCCGAAGATCACCGACGGCCGAAGGATGGTCCAGCGGCGGCGGCTACCGCGCACGCTGTCCTCCGCCACCCCCTTGCTGCGGAGAAAGCGGTAGGGCGAGGCGCTGGAGGCACCGTTCTGCGACATGTGCACGAAGCGCTCGACGTTCGCCCTCGCCGCCGCCGCGAGCAGCCGCTCGGTCGCCTCTGCGTTCACCGCCTCGTACCGTTGACCGCTTCCCTCGATCGCGATCGCGGCAAGGTGCACGACCGCGCCCGCGCCTCGCAGAACACGGTCCAGGTCATCCGCGTCGCGGATGTCTCCGACGACCAGATCCACCTGCAGGTGGCCGAGCCGGCGCAGCGCTTTGTTCTGGTCGCGCACCAGAGCGCGCACGGCCCATCCTCGTTTGGTCAGCTCCCGGCAGACGTGCGTGCCGACGAGGCCGGCTGCTCCGGTAACGAGCACTGGCGCGCTGCGCGCGTCGAGCACCGGCGCCGGCTCCTCCTGAGCTGCGGTCGCACCGCTCTCCCGCTCGATCGCCCGCTGCAGCTCTGCGGGGAGCGCGGTCTCGACGCCCACCACGGGCACGCGCTCTCCGTCCATCGTGCTCTCGGACAGGGGCGAGGTCAGCGTCGGGCCGCCGGCCCGTCGCGGCCGCCACGAACCACGATACCGTAGATGAGGAGAAAAACTCCGAGCGTCAGCAAGAGGTGAATCCACCCCGGGCCCGTCCAGGCAAAGACGCCGACGGCCCAGACGGCCAACACGATCAGCGCGAGCGGGATTGCTATGCCGTCGATGAGCTTTCGAGAGGAGTTCATGTCGTTGACGTTCGGTGAGTGGGCCGCTAGAATGGTGATAGCAGAGTGGGGCGAAGAGCCTAATTTTTGAGCCAACAAGTCTCTCGGGTGGGTTCGACAATCCATGCTGACGTCACGCCCCAGCGCGGGGAAGGCGGAAGGTGTGGTGAGGACCTCATACATTCGACGGGGCTTCAAAAATCCTCTTCGTTCCCGCTTCCTTCGGGCTCCGCGTCACGCGGGGCCCTGTTTTTTTGGCGACCGCAGCAGATCGCGCAAGATGCGGGGAGCGCGCGCTCCCCGCCAGCCGCGGTGCAGGGCCAGGAGCAGCGCCCAGCCGCCGTACACCCACACCATCTCGTCCCGCCACTCGGCAACCAGGAACTGCGCGCCCCACAGCACGAAGAGCAGGGCCGCATTCCACCAGTGGAAGCGGAGGTCGAGGAGGAGGAGAACCGCGACGGTGCTCTGGAGCAGCGTCAGAAGGATCTCGAGCCGCTGCGCGCCATCGAAGGGCAGGGCTGTCGCCGCTCCGCGCGACACCGAGAACGCGATCGGAATCATCGCCGCGAGCACGGTCCACTGGTTGACGTTGCTCGACAGGAGATTCACCAGCGCGACCGGCGCGCGACGCACGGTCGCGGCCCAGCGCATTGTCGTGAGTCCCTCCGGAAACTCGCTCACGAACGGGGCCACCCACTGCACGAATACGAACTGGCTGACTCCGAGCGGAATCGCGACCGCCAGCAACGACTCGAGAAAGGGGTGCGTCGTGAAGTACATCAGGACGCCGCCGATCACGAAGAACGAGGCGATCGTGATCACCCGCCACGCACCGCGGCGCTCGTGTGCCCAGCGCGCCGGCCTGGCGACCTCGCTCAACTCCTCCTCCCGTCGCGGAGGAAAGCGCCAGAGGATGCCCAGATAGCCGGCGTACATCGCCATCAGCACGCCGGCGTCCAGAAGGCCGATCGATCCCTTCCACCAGACCCAGTAGAAGTAGGACACCGGCGCCATCGTGGCCAGCACCTCGACGGCGTGCTCGTTCTCGAGCTGGATGACGCGCAGCACGCCACCGCGGCGCCGCTCCACCACTGCCGCAACGCAGTAGATGAGCGGCCAGCCGAGTCCCACCAGCAGCCGGATGGCTCCGGTGAAGTTCGCGATCGCGAGATGCGAGTGGCAGCCTGACGGCGGGCGCGCGACGAAGCACGATTGCGGATCTTTCCCCGCCGACCAGGCGATCACCGCCTCGACCGCGAACTCGGGCAGCGTCTGCAGCCAGGCGAGAATCGCCAGCGCCAGGCCCTGCGAGATCAGAAACTGCGCGGCTTCCGCGCCCCACGCCACGAGAAAGGCGCTGAGCAGCATGGCCGGGAAGGTCCAGAGCGCCGACCACGCGGTGGCTGCGGAGGTGGCCGCGGCCGCGATCAGCAGCTTAACTTTCACCGCCGCGATGTCGAAGGTGGACCCCCGCAGCGCGGGGCAAAGAAGGTTCGAGAACTTAGACCGCGGTCGGAGCCACCTCAAGACGCGCCCCGACGGATTAGCGCGACTCACCGGAGAGCGAGGCCCATGGCCAACTCCAGAAGCAGAAATGGATCCCGGAAGGCAGACGCGCCACCCCGCGCGAGCGCCGCCCCTCGCCTACCGGAGGCTGGCCGCCACGATGGCGCGGAGTTCGAGGCTCTCGTGCGTCGCATGCTGGAGCTCCTCGGTGAGAACGCCAATCGCGAAGGCCTTCAGCGCACTCCGGCACGCGTGGCGAAGTCACTGAGATGGCTCACCCGCGGATACCATCTCGATGTGAACGAGGTCGTGGGCCAGGCCCTCTTCGAGGAGTGCCACGAGAACATGGTCATGGTGCGAGACATCGAGCTGTACTCGCTCTGCGAGCACCACATGCTCCCGTTCTTCGGTAAGGCGCACGTCGCGTACATCCCCGATGGGCGCATCGTCGGTCTCTCCAAGATCCCGCGCATCGTGGACATGTTCGCCCGGCGGCTCCAGGTGCAGGAGCGGCTCACGGAGCAGATCGCGCAGGCGCTGGAAGACGTCCTCGAGCCGCGGGGCGTGGGCGTCGTGATCGAGGCCTTCCACCTGTGCATGATGATGCGCGGTGTCGAGAAGCAGAACTCGAAGACGATCACGTCCGCGGTGCGAGGAACCTTTCGCGATGACGCCAAGACGCGCGATGAGTTTCTGTACCTCGCGCACAGCGCGGTGCGGATCTAGGTGACGGGCCGTCCGCTCGAGGGGCGGGTCGCCGTCGTCACCGGAGCGTCGCGGGGAATCGGGTTGGCGATCTCGCGAGCGCTGGCCCTGGCCGGAGCGCGGGTCGCCATGTTGGCTCGGAGCAGGGAGGCGCTGGAGGATCGCGCCCGAGAGCTCGGGTCCGATGCTCTCCCGCTGAGCTGCGACCTGGGCGATCCCGCCGCCATCGAGAGCGCCCTCGAGCGAGCCACGCTCGAGCTGGGCGAGCTCTCGATTCTCGTCAACAACGCCGGGCTCTTCCATCCCGCCCCGGCCACCGAGCTGACCGTCGCATCGTTTGCCGAGACCGTCGGCGTGAATCTCGTCGGCGCGTTCGCCGTTGTGCGGGCCGTGCTTCCGTCGATGAAGGCTCGGCAAGCCGGACACATCGTCATCATCGGCTCGGTGGCGGACCGTTCAGCGCTGCCCGGCAACGCTGCCTATTCGGCGAGCAAGTACGGCGCCCGCGCAATGCACGAGGTGATCCGCGCCGAGATGCGCGGCAGCGGGGTCCGCACCACGCTGATCTCGCCGGGACCCACCGACACGTCGATCTGGGATGGAATCGCACTCGAAGGATCGCGATTCCCTCCGCGCCAGAGCATGCTGCAGGCCCGCGCGGTCGCCGATGCCGTTCTCTACGCTCTGACCCGGGAGCCCACGGTGAATATCGACGAGCTTCGGCTCTCGGCCAGCTAGCCTCCCGTGTTCGTCGAGCTGGTGGACGCCCTCCGCTGCGTGCGCCCTCATGAGGAGATGGCGCTGGTGCTGTCGGCCGATCACACGACCGGACGCGATGTCCGGGAAGGCGTGCTGGGCTGTCCCACGTGTGCGGCGCGCTACCCGATTCATGCCGGGATCGCCGACTTCCGCGATAGCTCGGAAGCAGCCCCGCCGCCGGCCTCCCGGCCGCCGGCCAGGGAGGAGGTCGTGCGCCTGGCGGCGCTGCTCGGGCTCACCGAGCCGGGCGGCGTGGTCGTGCTCGTGGGCATGTTCGCGGAGATGGCGAGCGATCTCCTGGATCTCGTGGATGGGGTGCAGGTCGTTGCTCTCAACGGCTCGCCGAGCGTGGCCAGTGGCGGCGGCATCTCGCCGGTCCGGGCCGGCCCTGTGCTGCCGCTCGCTCGCGGTCGGGTGAGGGCATTCGCGCTGGATGAGATGCATGTCGTCCAGTCGACGCTTGACCAGGCTGCAGCCGCGCTGGTCAGTGGCGGTCGACTTCTGGCGCCTGCGCGCGCCCCCGTCCCCGATGGGGTACGAGAGCTCGCCCGCGATGCGCGGCAGTGGGTGGCGGCCCGCGAAAACAGCGCCGGACCCGTGTTGCAGCTCTCACGAGTCCGGCGCTGAAGACCGCCCTGCGATCAGCTCGCGGCTGCCGCTACGGCTTCCGCGGTGGCATCGTGTCCTTCGCGCTCTTGATGATCCCTGCAGCCTCCGCCTCGGCAGGCCGCGCCCAGATGGATGTCGGCAGCTTCGGGTTGTCCTGGTGCGCGAACACCATGCTGGGACCGGCCGCCGTGGCGATCACCGTCACCGGGCGACCGGCGATGAATTCCGGGTTGGGATCCACCACCCGTCCGTCCTGGATGGTCTGCCGGGGCGTCAGGGTGATCAGTCCCCCCTCGGGCTTGGCGTCGGCGTCCCCCGAGATGATGAACGGGGGCTTTCCCGGATAGTTCGCCGTCAGGATGAACGAGGTGCTGGTGAGACTGAGCAGGACATTCTGCGCGCCGGCGAACGCGGTCGAGTCAGGCGGTGTAGCCAGTACCCAGTTTCCAATCACCGTGAACGTGCGCGCCCGTTGCATGGGCGGGGAGATGTCCTCGAGCTTCTGTCGTCGCGCCTGCGAGCAGGCGGCCAGCGTCACCGCCATCAGCGGCACGCAGAGCAATCGTCTGAACATGGGGCGGTGCTCCTGTGGGTTACTCGTCTTCCCGAAATGCACGCATCATGCCGTCGGCGGGTCAGGATTGCGGCGCCGCATCAGCGTAGAGTGAGTCTATCAGTGCCTTGTACTGCTGGTCTACCACGCGTCGCTTGACCTTGAGCGTCGGGGTGAGCTCGCCCGAGTCGATCGTGAAGTCGCGCTCCAGGAGCCCGACCTTCCTCGGCATCTCGAAGTGCGCGAGCGCACGCAGCTTCCCCAGCACCTCCTTCTCCATCTTCGCCTTGACGATCGGCTGCGCGATCAGCTCCCGATGGTCCGTCCAGCTGAGGTTCTTGATCCTGGCCCACTTCTCGAGGGAATCGAAATTCGGTACCACCAGCACGATCGGATACTTGCGCTTGTCTCCGATCATGACCGCCTGGGCCACGTACTTGTTCGACTTGAGCTCGTTCTCGATCGGTTGCGGGGCAATGTTCTTGCCGCCCGCGGTGACGATGATGTCCTTCTTGCGGTCCGTGATGCGCAGGAAGCCATCCTCCAGCACACCGATGTCCCCCGTATGGAACCACCCACCGGCGTCGATCGCATCGCGTGTGGCGTCGGGCTTGTTGAAGTAGCCCTTCATGACGTTCGGCCCGCGGCAGAGTATCTCGCCGTCGCCTGCGATCCGGACCTCGACGTTGCGGATCGGCTTCCCGACCGTGCCGATTCGGAAGTTCGTCGGCGTGTTGACCGCGATCACGGGCGAAGTCTCGGTGAGGCCGTAGCCCTCGAGGATCATCAGCCCGGCGGCGTAGAAAAACTTGTTGATCTCCGGCGCCAGCGGGGCGCCGCCGGACACGAAGTAACGGAGATGCCCACCCACGCGCAGTCGGAGCTTCGAGAAGACGAGGCGGTCCGCGATCCGGTACCGAAGCCCGAGCAGCGCGCCCGGATGCCGACCGGCCAGCGTCTCCGTGGACCAGTGATCTCCCACGGCTTTCGCCCAGAAAAAGATCCGCTTCTTGAGCGCTCCGCCCGCCAACGCACTCTCCAGCACCCGGGCGTAGATCTTCTCGTAGATTCTCGGCACCGACACCACGATCGTCGGAGTCACCTCCCCGAGATTGGCGACGATCGTGTCCATCGACTCGACGTATGCGATCGACACCCCGGCAGCGAACATCAGGAAGTCGAACATTCGCTCCAGAATATGGGACAGCGGGAGAAAACTGAGGGAGACATCGCTCGCCGACATCGGGATCAGGTCCAGCACCGCGGTGACATTGGAGGCAATGTTGCCGTGGGTGAGCATTGCCCCCTTCGGCTCGCCGGTGGTACCCGACGTATAGATGATCGTCGCCAGCTCGTCGGCCCGTACCTGGAGCGCTTCCGCTCGATGCCTCGCCGTTGCCGCGTCGCTCTCGGCCGTTGCGCCACTGGCCTCCAGCTCCGAGAGCGTCAGGTCCACGCCGGGCGCCGCCGGCTGTCCGAAGCCGATCACGTGGCGAAGCTTGGTCAGCTTCCCGCGCGCCGTCGCGATCTTCGCCGACTGCGCCTCGGTGGACACGAAGATCGCTACCGCGCCGCAGTCCTCCAGGATGTAGGCGATCTGCTCGGAGGGAACCTGGGGGTAGAGAGGGACGTCGGTGATGCCGGCCGACAGGCACGCGTAATCGACGATCGCCCATTCGGGGCGGTTCTCGGAGAGGATCGCGACGCGGTCGCCGCGTTTCACCCCGAGCGCGCGCAATCCGAGAGCGACGCGGCGGACGCGCTCGGCGACCGTACGGTGGGAGAGTGCTTCGTAGACACTGCCCACCTTGACCCGTAACGCGTCAGGCTTGTCGAAGCGCTCGATGGCGTTGAAGAACAGCTGGTTGAGCGTGACGGCGCCGGGGCGCACCCCTCCGCCGCCGGACTTCTGCGGAGCGACAGACGCGGTCATCGGTACCTCCAACGCTCAGATGGGGACGACGGTTGGAGCTAGGGGCTCCGTACCAGGCGGGTCGTGAAGACGATTGGACTCCCCGGAACCGGCGACCCGTCCGGGCGCCGAGCCGAGGCTTCCACCGCGACGGAATCCGGGATGGCCGACCTCGGAACGGCTGGCGAGATCCGCAGCTTGCGGCTGGCAATGCCCAGGACGTCGGTCGTGTCGAGCAGCGACGGACGTCCAAGGTCGTTCACCAGCACCAGCCGCGTGGTATCCGTATTTCTCTCCAGGCCAGCGGGCGCGACGATCCGGAAGCGCACCAGGTAATTCTGCACCGGAATCAGGCTGTCCGTCGAGACCAGGGGTGTCGTGTCCGCGCGAAGCTTCACCTGGAGCGGCCGCCCCGTCGCATCGAGCGTGCCGATGACGGACAGCGCATCCCGGACGCTGTCAGCCCGGATCAGCTCGTCCGGTCGCGGAACGACGTGCACGACGATCGGGGCCGAGGGGAGATTTCCGACGTTGGCGAAGATGGTGACGTCCCCCAGCTTCCGACCGATCACGAATCCGGTGAGGCTGTCCACCGTCGCGTTGCGAGTGGTGTCCCTCGTGATGAAGGTGAGTCGGGGAGACGGGATCTGCACGTTGCGGGAGTTGAACGCCCTCGCCACCAGAGGCACCGCCGCGCCGGAGCTGTCGCGCAGGGTATCGCCGAGCACCACCGAGGGAGACTCCGGCGCGATCAGCTCGATGGCCACGGCGGCATTCGGGTCAGTGCCGACCTGCGTGCAGGCCTGCGCCAGCGATACGAGTAGCGACGCGGCGAGGAGAAGCAGCGCACGACCGCGGGAAGGCGACCATCGTCTCATTGAAATCGCTCGGCCAGAATGCCCGCGAGGGCGACGTAGGCGCGGGCACTCGGGTCCGATGGATCGCGCAGCACCACCGGCTGACCGGCCGCGAACGCGTCAGTGATGCCGTTGCTGCGGGGGATCGTGACGTCGAACACCATCTCGCGCGGAAGATTGTCCCGAACGTAGTCGAACACCGCCGTGCAGGAGGGGTTCCCGTCCACCATCGTCAGAACGATGCCGTCGAGCGCGAGCTCCTGGTTGGCGCGCACGATCTCCTGGATGCCGCGGAGGATCTGGGGGGTGGTCTGCAGGGCGAGCGGCTCGCACTGCAGCGGCACCAGCACGTGCTGGCTCGCCTCGAGAACGCGGTGCACCATCGGCCCGAGACCCGGAGGAGTATCGACCACTACGATGTCGCAGCGCTCGCGAGCGCCGTCGAGCAGGTCGCCGAGCAGGGTGGTCTGCGCGGCGATGCGGTGATAGACCTCCTGGTTCGTCTGGAAGCTCACCGAGCCGGCCAGCATCACCCGGAGCCACGGGAGGGTAGTGGGGAGGATGACGTCGCGCAGCGCCTTCGATCCGAGGAGGTAATCGGAGAGGCCATGCGGGGCCCGGTCGCGCGACAGGCCCAGACCGTACCGCACGCCGCCCTGGGGATCCACGTCCACGAGCAGTGTCTTCATTCCCTGGCGCGCGAATGCGGCAGCGAGGTTGAGCGCGGTCGTGGTCTTGCCGACTCCGCCCTTCTGGCTCACGACGGCGAGGACGGTCCCCAATGCGCTAGCCCGGCTCGGTCGGGACGCGTGCACCGTCCCCACTGCGGAGCTGCTCGAGCGTCTGGCGTGCGTGCCTCACCCAGCGCTCGGCTTCGGCGCTGGTCGGCGGATGCTCCAGGAAAGCATTCAGATGCTGCTCGGCTGCGCTGTTCTCACCGCGCTTGAGGCAGAGGAAGGCTAGCCCGTAGTGCGCGCCGGAGAGTTGCGGATCGAGGTCCAGCGCCCGCCGATACGAGCGAATGGCCTCGTCGATGCGCCCCGTCTTGGAGAACGCGATCGCCATGTTCTGGAGGATGCGCGGGTCATTGGGCTGGTCGCGGAGGGCGAGCCGATACGACGTCAGCGCGGCGTCGTAATCGCCCTGACGCTCCAGCGCGAGCGCTTCGTTGAGGTAATCGAGACGCTGCGGCTTGACGCTCTCGGACCTGCCGCCCGTGAGACGGCTCCACCAGGACATGCGATCGAGGACGGATTGAGGCGACGGTAGCGCGGTGAGACACGGGGGAGGGGGATGTGCAGGGTTCGCGCACGTGCCCTGCGGCGGCGCAAAGGTATCGCTCGGGAACCAGCCGAGCAACGGGGAACGGGGTCGCCCTCGCCCCGCCTTGCTCGGGGGGAGGGTGCCGGCGTAGGGTTCATCGAAGCTCCGGGCTTCACCCACTCCTCTGACCGTGTCCCCATGTCTCCACGCCGCCGAACCGTCGACGATGCCCGCGGCGTGCTGGAGATCGACTGGCCGCTCTTCGGCGAGCTGTCGCGAGCACTGGCGCTGCGAGTCGCGCGGGGGTACGACCCGGAGCTGGTCGTGGGCATCGCGACGGCGGGCGTCATTCCCGGGGCGGTGGTCGCCGCCATTCTCGACCGACACTTCCAGTCCATCATGGTGAGCCGCCGCTTTGGAACCGATGAGGAGCGCGAGATGCCGGCGGTGCTGGAGGCCGCCCCGAGCGCGGTCCGCGGCCGCCGTGTTCTGATCGTCGATGAGACATGCGACTCGGGCGCGACACTGCGCCTCGCCGTGTCTGCGGTGGCGAATGCCGGCGCCGGCGATGTCCGCACGGCCGTCGGATTCCGAACCGGAAGCTACAAGCCGGACTTCGCGTCCCTCGAGACCGAGAGCACCATCATCCTTCCCTGGGACCGGGAGCTGCTCATCGACGGCGAGCTGGTGCTGAAGCCGGAATACGCGGCGGTCCTGAAGAAGTGATGCGGACGCAGGCGCTATAGCGTCGCACCCTCTCCCACGCGCTCGATCGCCTCCTCGTACCCGGCTCCGCGCTCAACCTCCTCGTAGACGGAGGTCATGATGCCCACGTCAGCGAGAAGAAAGCGGCAGCGATCGGAGCCCATCGAGCGACACTCGACCTCGAGCACGGCGAGCGGCACCGGGGAGACCCGGCCGAAGAAATCGGCGAACATGCCGGTCGTCAGATGGCACGCCGGATGGTCGAGCCGACTCGCGGGATCCGCTTCAGCCCAATCCTCGCTGTCCACGATCGCGACCGCATCCTGGAGCGCGCCAATGGTCAGTGTCCCCCATCCCGACGCCCGAAAGTAGAGTGATGCGTGATGGGCGAACTCGTCCACCGAGAGCGTGTCGGGCTCGCCCGCTCCGGCGTCGCTCTCGGCCAGAAAGCGACGGAAGGACGCGAAGACGCTCTCCCCTCCTGCGTAACCCGCTTCGCGGAGGGCAACCGCGGCCGCGGGGGCGTCGCGCAGCAGGGCGGCGCGCAGCGTCGAGAGAGCGGAGCGGGGAAGCGCCACCATCTGGTGGCCGCCTAGATCGAGCGTGGGCGTGGGCATATCAGTCTCCGTCAGTGACGCGTCGTTTCAGCTCGGTCTCGTCGATCACCTCGATGCCGAGTGTCCGTGCCTTCTCCATCTTGCTCCCCGCCGCGTCCCCCGCCACGACGAAGCTGGTCGACTTGGAGACCGCGCTGGCCACGTGTCCCCCGCTGGATTCGACGAGCTCCGTGGCCTGGCCTCGGGACAGGGTCGGAAGGATTCCGGTAATGACGACCGTGCGCCCCGCGAGGCCACGCCCCGCCGGCCTCGGCCGCGGCTCGGTGAAATTGACTCCATGTGCATGCAACTTCTCCAGCAGCGCGCGCGAGCTCGGGTTGGCGAAGTAGGCGACCAGGGCGCTGGCGATGATCGTCCCGATCCCGCGCACCTCGAGGATCTGCGCCTCGCTCGCGTCGGCCAGCGCATCCATGGTCTGAAAATGCCTCGCCAGCAGCACTCCGGCGGTCGCGCCCACGTGCCGCACTCCGAGGCCGAAAAGGAGCCGGGACAGCGGTTGCGCTTTCGACGTCTCGATCGCGGCCACCAGGAGCTCGGCGCTCTTCTCGGCGAAGCGCTCGAGGGTGACGAGGCGAGGGGCGGTGAGCGCGAAGATATCCGCCACATCGTGGATCATCCCCGCCTCGAGCAGCTGCGCGATGCGGGCGTAAGAGAGGCCGCGGATGTCCATGGCGCCGCGCGAGGCGAAATGAACAAGGCTCTCCAGCTGCCGGCCCGGACAGGCGACGTTGGGACAGTAGATCGCCACCTCCTCCTCGTCTCGTTCCACCGCGGTGCCACAGGAGGGGCAGTGCTCCGGCACCGGCGTGGGCGGAGGCGGATTCAGCGGATCGCGGCGCTCTGGAAGCGTGCCGATGATCTGCGGAATCACCTCGCCGGCTCTCTTCACCTGCACCCAATCGCCGGCCCGCAGGTCCTTCTCGCGCACGAGGTCGAAATTGTGCAGCGTGGCGAGCTTCACCGTCGTCCCCCCGATCTCGACCGGCTCGAGCATCGCGTACGGGTTGAGAGCGCCCGTTCGCCCGACGTTGACGGCGATGGCCGTGAGCCGGGTGATCGCGATGTCGGGCGCGAATTTTCGCGCGATCGCCCACCGGGGCTCCCGGCCCCCGATCGTGCCGAGCTCCTGCTGGAGCGGCAACGAGTTCACCTTCACCACAACGCCGTCGATCCCGAAGTTGAGCTCGGAGCGCAGGGACTCCTCCACCCGATGCACGAACTCGATGACCTCATCGAGGGTCGCGCACAGGCGTGCGTGCGGCTCCACGGGCGTGCCCCAGCGCTCGAGCGTTCTGAGCAGCTCCCATTGCGACGTGAAGGGGAGATCCACACCATCGGGCGCCGAGACCGCGAAGCCGAAGAAGCGGAGGTGCCGCTGCGCCGTAACGGATGGGTCGAGCTGCCGGAGCGACCCCGCGGCGGCATTGCGGGGATTGGCGAACACCGGCTCGCCCTGCGCGACCCGCGACTGGTTCAGACGCTCGAAACGGTCATAGGGGAAATAGATCTCGCCCCGCAGCTCGATCCTCGCTGGAGGCCGATCGGCCGACAAGCGAAGGGGAATGTCCCGCACGGTGCGCAGATTGGCCGTGACGATCTCACCGATGGCTCCGTTGCCGCGAGTCGCGCCGACCTCGAGCACGCCGTCGGTGTAGGTGAGGCTGATGGCCGTGCCGTCGATCTTGAGCTCCGCCGTGTAACCGGCCTGCCGGACCTCGTCGCCGACGAGTCGCGCTACCCGCTCCTCCCACGCCCGGAGCTCATCGTCAGTGAAAGCATTCCCGAGCGAGAGCATCGGCACCAGGTGCACATGTTTGGCCAGCTGCGATTGCGGGGTCGCGCCAACGCGCTGAGTGGGCGAGTCGGGCGTGCGCAGCTCCGGATGCTCCGCCTCGAGCTCGCTGAGCTGGCGAAACATGCGATCGTACTCGAGGTCCGAGATCTCCGGCTGGTCGAGCACGTGATACTGATAGTTGGCGCGCTCGAGCTGACGCCGGAGCTCTTCGGCTCGCGCCGCCAGCTCGCCACGAAGTCTGACCATGGGGGGAAGGTGCCGCCCCGCGCCCGGCGGGACAACCGCGCTACGGGCGCTCCGGATGCGGGCCGCTGGCCCGGCCGGCGGGCGATGCAAGGCGGCCCCCGCCCCCGATGCCATCGGGCATCCCCTCGGGGATGACGCTGGCGGGAGCGGCGCGATCCGCCACCGCGCCACCTCCCCCTTCCGTGCTGTTGGACTCGTATTCGGGGCTTCCGAAGCGCACGACGCGATTTCGTCCCAGCTTCTTGGCGACGTACAGCGCGTCGTCGGCCGCCTTGACCAGATGATCGCGATGATTCACGCGCGGATGGGGCCACCCCGCAACGCCGCAGCTGATCGTCCTACGCAACGTTCCGCCGTCGTAGGTGAAGATGTGCCGCTCCACCTCCACCCGGGTACGCTCGGCGTAGGTCACCGCCGCATCCAGAGCGGTGCCCGGAAGCAGCGTCATGAACTCCTCGCCGCCAAAGCGTCCCACCCGGTCGATCTCCCGGGCAGACAGCCTCAGAATCTCGGCAAGCTGGATGAGAACCTCATCGCCCACCTGGTGGCCGTACGTGTCGTTTACGGACTTGAAGTGGTCGAGATCGAACAGCACGCACGACATCGGCTCGTGCAGGCGCAGCGAGTGCTCGAACATCTCGCGCAGGCGATCCTCGAGGTGCCGCCGGTTGTACAACCCGGTGAGCGAGTCGGTGATCGCGACCCGCTGGAGCTCCGTGTTCGCTTCCTCCAGCGCCCGCTCGCGCTTCTCGACGGCCTCCTGCAGCGCCTTGATGCGGAGCATCGAGCGCACCCGCGCCTCCAGCTCCTTGAAGTTGATCGGCTTCGTGATGTAGTCGTCCGCGCCCGCCCCGAGACCTTCCACCTTGTGCTCGACCGAGTCGAGAGCCGTCTGCATGATGATCGGGATGAACGGCAGCGACGCATCGCCCTTGATGCGGCGTGCGACCTCGTGGCCGTCCATCTTGGGCATCATGACGTCGAGCAGGATGAGATCGGGCGGAGAGGCGCCGACCTGGCGGAGTGCCTCTTCCCCGTCGAACGCGCTCACGATGCGGTACCCACTCGCCTCCAGACGCGCTCGCAGCACCTCGACGTTGTCCTCCTGGTCGTCGACAATCAGGATGCAGGGCGCTTGCTGCTCACCGCCCATCGCCCTTCCCGATGAAGCGCTCCACCTCGCTCACCACGGCCTTCGGCTCGCAGGGTTTGGCGAGATAGCTGTCGCAGCCTACCTCCATGGCCTTCTCCCGATCGGACGCGAGCGCGTGGGCGGTGAGGGCGATGATCGGGATCGACTTCGTTTCCGGATCCCTCTTGAGAACCTGGGTGGCCTCCCAGCCGTCGATCACCGGAATGGAAATGTCCATCAGGATGAGATCGGGATGCTCGGCGCGAGCCTTTGCGATCCCCTCCTCGCCATTCAAGGCTTCCATCACCCGGTAGCCGAAGTGCTGTAGAATGGTGGAATAAACGATGCGGTTGTCCTCGTTGTCCTCGACGAGAAGAACGGTCTTGACCTTTGTTATCATGCTCTTCCTCACGACGCGGCGGTCGTTACGGGACACCTCGGTCGGTCGAGCGGTGCGGTATGACCGGCTAGGCCCACACACACGTCGGGCCCGGCAGCCCGACCGGAGCTGCGGGCCAGGAGGCGTTTGGCGTGGCCCACCGGCATCATCCACCGATGGAATGTTCTTTCAGCTAGCAAATTCCTTACCACCCTTCAACGTTCCCCTTCTGACTACCAGGAGCAGATGACCATGGCTCGGTCCACGGAGTATGCGCGTCGCGCTCGCGGCGCCGCGGGCGCCCCAGGGCGCCGTAACAGAGAAGCAGCCAGCCCGGAGGCGCTCGCGGCATTGGCCGCGCAACGCCCGAGCGGCGCGAGCTATGACGAACCGCGCGACTGGGGCTCGATCGGTCTCTTCGCCGCCGGGCTGGCGCTCGGGATCGCGCTCGGAGCGGGCACCGCCCTCCTCACCGCGCCCATGTCGGGGCGCGAGACGCGCCAGTATCTCGGCGACCGGGTCGAGGAGCGCTGGTCGGGTCTGCGCGATGAGGTGCGCTTCATGGGACGGCGTGGCCGGCGGAAGCTTCGCCGTGCGCTGTCGCGGGGCCGGTGGGCCGCCGAGGACGTCGTGGATCGCGGAACTCGCTGAGCTGGGCCGGCGGAGCGGCGCGCGGTGACGCCGCGCCGCCGCGGCCGCGCGTCAGGACAGCCCTTTTAAGCGCTCTGCCGCTTCCCGCTTGTAGTGCGCGTCGTTGAAATCGGTCGCCTGTCCCTTGACCACGATCTCGAACTGCTCGCGCGCCTTCGCCGGCTGGCCGAGGTCGGCGTAGATCTCTCCGAGATCGAGATGATGGGTGAGGCGGTTCGGATCGGCGGCGACGGAGCGCTCCATGTACTTCACCGCGTCCTCCCAGCTCGCCGAGTTGAAGATCGCCCCGCCGAGAAAGTTCTTGGCGATGAAGCGCGACATGCCATTCAGCCGCATCACTTCGGCGTTCCATCGCCCCATGACGTGCAGGGCGCCGGGATGATTCGGGTTGATCTTGAGCGCGGCGAGCGCCTCGTTGCGCACGTCCTTCGCGTAGCGGATACGCTCCCGGGTACCGAGCGTGAGCGCGACTTTCCCGAGCGCTCGAGCGCGATAGAAGTGGCCCTCGGCATCATCCGGCCTGGAGGCGATGGCCCGCCGCGCGTACAGCTCACCGTCCTTGAAGCGCTTGGAGGCGTCGTCGTGATCGGCATCGAATTCCGCCAGGTCGACGGACTCGCGCGATGCCTTCCAGAGCGCCTCGTAATTGGTCGCGTCGGCCTTGAGTGCCTGTTCGTAGTGGCCCAGCGCCTCGACCGCCCTCATCTCGTCGTGCGCCCGATCTCCCAGAGCGATGTGCTCGCTCGCCGATTGGGCCGATACGATGCGCCCGCCGAGCAGGATCACTGCGGCGATGGGCAGGTGGCGGACACGCATGGAAACTCCGACATTGGGGTGAATCGGAGGCGGCTGTCGCCTCCCCTGGCCGGGACTCTCGCGCCGGCAAGGTAGTGCATACCCCGCAAACCGGCCAATGCTCGCCACCCGCCTCATCGAGCGCAAAAGAGAGGGCCTGCGGATCGAGCCGGGAGAGTGGCGGACGCTCATCCTGGCGTACGCCGCCGGCGATGTACCGGACTACCAGATGGCCGCCCTGCTCATGGCCGCCTATCTGCGGGGGCTGGATCGCGCCGAGACGAGCGCTCTCACGGAGGCGATGCTGGCGAGCGGCGGGATGCTGGACCTCGGGCACCTCGCGAAGCCTCGTCTCGACAAGCACTCCACGGGAGGCGTTGGCGACAAGGTGTCCCTCGTTCTTGCTCCGCTGATCGCATCGCTGGGCATCGCCGTGCCGATGATGTCGGGGCGCGGTCTGGGACACACCGGCGGAACGCTCGACAAGCTGGAAGCGATTCCCGGGATGCGCACGAGCCTCTCCCTCGCCGAAGCCGCGGCGCAGGTCGAGGCCATCGGCTGCGCTCTGCTCGGACAGACGGGAGAGATCGCGCCCGCGGACCGCAAGATGTACGCATTGCGCGATGCGACCGCGACCGTGGAATCCATCCCGCTCATCGCGGCGAGCATCATGAGCAAGAAGCTGGCAGAGGGACTCACCGGTCTGGTCGTGGATGTGAAGCGGGGCTCCGGCGCCTTTCTGCCGGAGCTGGAACGCGACATCGAGCTCGCTCGCGTCATGATCGCGCTCGGAGCCGATCACGGCTGTCCGGTCGTCGCCCTCATCACGGCCATGGATCGTCCTCTCGGGCGCGCGTGCGGAAACGCGCTCGAGACGGAAGAGGCCATCCACGCGCTGCACGGGGAGGGACCGACCGATCTGATGTTCGTCACCTATGCGCTCGGCGCCGAGATGCTGGTGCTCGCCGGGGTGGCATCATCCCACGATGGTGCGCGACGGCAGATGGAGGTCTCCATCTCGTCCGGGAAAGCGGCGCGTAAGTTCCAGGAGGTGATCGAGGCCCAGGGCGGCAATCCCGCGGTGGTGGACGATCCGGCGCTGCTCCCACAGGCCGATGCCTGCGAGCTGTTCGAGGCTCCGCGCCAGGGCTTCGTGGCGACGGTGAATCCACGGGCGGTCGGCCGCGGAATCATCGCTCTGGGCGGGGGACGGGCACGGATGGAGGATCGCGTGGATCCGTCGGTCGGCTTCGTCATCACTGCGAAGCCGGGTGACTGGGTGGAGCAGGGGGAGCCGCTGGCGACCGTCTTCGCTCGCGACGCGGAGGGGATCGCCGCCGGTCAGTCAGCTCTTCACGACGCGATCGTCGTCGACGATGAGGCGGATCACCCCCTGCCGCTGGTGTCACACCGCGTGACCGGTGAAGGAGCCTCCGTCTACCAGCAGCGGGAGGCGTGACGGCAGGCCGTGCCCGACCCGAACGTCATCGCACGATGACGGGGATGCGCATGACGTGCGGCTTCGGCGCGAACGCGAGCTGCGCCAGAGCGAGAAACGTGAGCAGCACGCGCCCCCAGGTCAGATGTCCAGATTTCTCACGAACTTCGCGTTCTCCTCGATGAACTTGCGCCGCGGCTCCACCTCGTCGCCCATCAGACGCTGGAAGATGTCGTTCGCGGACACGGCGTCGTCCATCTCGACCTGCAGAATCGTACGCGTTTCCGGATCCATCGTCGTGGACCACAGCTGCTCCGGGTTCATCTCGCCGAGACCCTTGTAGCGCTGGATGTTCACGCTGCCACGTCCGTCGCCATTGCCAAGCCGGTTGGTCAGCGCCTCGCGCTCCGCTTCATCGTAGGCGTAATACTCCTCCTTTCCCTTCGCCACGCGATACAGGGGCGGCTGGGCGATGTACACGTATCCCGCGTCGATCAACTCCGGCATCTGCCGGAAAAAGAACGTCAGGAGCAGAGTCCGGATGTGCGCCCCGTCCACGTCCGCATCGGTCATGATGATGATCTTGTGGTAGCGCGTGTTCTCGATCGAGAACTCGTCCTTGATGCCCGAGCCGATCGCCGTGATGATCGTCCGGATCTCCTCGTTGGAGAGCACCTTGTCGATACGGGCTTTCTCGACATTGATGATCTTGCCGCGCAGCGGGAGGATCGCCTGGAACAGCCGGTCGCGTCCCTGCTTCGCCGAGCCGCCGGCCGAATCGCCTTCCACCAGGTAGAGCTCGCAGAGCTTGGCGTCGGTGAGAGTGCAGTCGGCGAGCTTACCCGGCAGGTTCCCGATGTCGAGCGCTGATTTCTTGCGGGTGAGATCGCGCGCCTTGCGTGCCGCCTCGCGGGCGCGGGCCGCCGACACCGCCTTCTCGATCACGACGTTCGCGAACCGCGGGTGCTCCTCGAGATACTGGCCGAGCATCTCGTTCACCACGCTCTTCACCGCGCTCTCGACCTCGGAGTTGCCGAGCTTCGTCTTGGTCTGTCCCTCGAACTGGGGCTCCCGCACCTTGATCGAGAGAACCGCGATCAGACCCTCTCGCACGTCGTCGCCGCTCAGCGTGTAGTCGGCCTTCTTGAGGAAGTTGCCCTTCGAGGCGTAGCCGTTGATGACTCGCGTGAGAGCGCTCTTGAGCCCCGTCAGGTGCGTCCCACCCTCGTGCGTGTTGATGTTGTTGACGAAGGAGAAGACGACCTCGTTGTACCCGTCGTTGTATTGCAGCGCCAGCTCGATGCCGATGTCATCCCGCTCCGTCTCGATGTACACCACGTCGGGATGCAGCGTCTTGCGGCTCGCATTGAGGAACTGGACGAACTCTTTGAGCCCGCCCTTGGCGTGAAAGGTCTCCTCCTTCTCCTGTCCCTCGCGCTCGTCCCGCAAGGTGATCGTGACACCCTTGTTGAGGAACGACAGCTCGCGGAGGCGCCCCGCTAGCAGCTCGTATTTGTAGACCAGCTCGGTGAAGATCGTGCTGTCCGGCTTGAACCAGACTACCGTTCCCGTCTCGCGCACGCCCGCCTTGGCGATCACCTGGAGCTTCGTCGTCGTGTCGCCGCGCGCGAAGTCCATGTAGTGCTCCTTCCCATCGCGCTTGACCCACACCTTGAGCGACTCGGAGAGAGCGTTGACGACCGACACCCCTACTCCATGGAGACCACCCGACACCTTGTAGCTGCTCTTGTCGAACTTGCCCCCGGCGTGGAGAACGGTCATCGCCAGCTCGACACCCGGCATCTTTTCCGTCGGATGCATGTCTACCGGGATGCCCCGGCCGTTGTCGGTCACGCGAATCGAGTTGTCGGGATGAATCACCACCTCGATGCGGTCTGCGTAGCCCGCCAGCGCTTCGTCGATCGAGTTGTCCACCACCTCGTAGACCAGATGGTGCAGCCCTCGCTCCGATGTAGATCCGATGTACATCCCGGGCCGCTTCCGCACCGCCTCCAGCCCCTTCAGAACCTGAATCTGGCCGGCGTCGTATTGCCCCGGTTTGCCCGACGTGCGAGTTGTCATGATTCGAACAGTCCCGTCACAAGAATGGCTACCGAACAGTTACCGAAATAGTACCGCTCCGGCATCCAGGAAATATATACGCAATTCTTTGAAAATCAAGCAGTTAGCGCATCAATCGCCAGTGAATGCGAGCAACCCGCCCGCGGCCGTCCCCACTGTTGTTCAGCGACCGAAGCAGCTGCGGCTCGAGAAGCGACAGCTCCGTCATCCAGGCGTTCGTCTTCACGTCCACGAACAGCGTCCCGTCTCGCGAGATCGCCACCGGCTCGGTCACGCTCGCGATCTGCGGCCCGACGAGTCCTGGCCATTCGGGGATGATCCCTGCCTGCTGCACCCGGTCGGCGAGACCGGACTTCTCCAGAAAACTGGACACCGCCTCTCCGATCGCCCTCCCCCTTCCACTCGGCCGGCGCGCGCTCACGGGCGCTCCGGCGCAAGCGCCCCAGACACCATGCGCCACCGCCGGAGCCGGGTCAGGCCCTCGGGGATGTCATGCTCGCGCGGTACGGCGAGAATCGTCTGTCCGCGCCCCTCGGAGCCCAGCAGCCCGAGAATGTGCCCCGCCCGCCGGAGATCCAGCTCCGCGAACGGGTCGTCGAGGAGCACCACGGGTTCTGCCCCGGCGTGAGAGCGCAGCGTCGCCGCCTCGAGCAGGCGGAGCGCAATCGCAGCCGTGCGCTGCTGCCCCGCGGAGCCATAAGTGCGCAGATCGTGGCCGTCGAGCAGAAAGCAGAGGTCGTCGCGGTGAGGGCCGACGAGAGTCGCGCCCCTCGACAGCTCGGCGCCCCGCAGCCGCTCCAGCTCCGCCGTGAGGAACCGCTCGGCGTCGACGACGAGCACTGAGTGGCGGCCCAGTCCGCTGGACAGCGTCATTCCGGCCTCGCATCGCTCGCCGATCGCTTCGCAGAGCTCGACATAACGCGCCGCGTGCTCGGCGTGCCACCGGTGTCGCTCTGCCCAGAGGAGCGCCCCCGACTCCGCGAGCACGGACTCCCACACCGCGATGCGCTGATCGACGACCTTCGCGTCGGAGGCTCTCAGTGCGGCGTTGCGCTGCGCGAGAGCGCTCCGGTAACGCTGGAGCGCGGCGAGGTAGCGGCGTGACGTGAGCGACAGGACGACATCGAGAAACCGCCGGCGCTCGCTCGGCGGCCCGGCCACGAGCTGCAGGTCGCGCGGGGAGAAAATGACGACCGGAAAGGAACCCAGCGCGTCCGAGAAACGCGCCGGCAGCGCGTCGTCCACCATGACTTTTTTTCGCTTTCCCGCTCGCTGGAAGCCGACGGCGACCTCGCGGGCACGACACTCGTCCATCTCCGCTGCCACGTGGAAACCCGGAGCGCCGAAGCGCACCAGCTCCGTGTCATGCGCCCCGCGAAAGGAGCGCAGTAACGCCAGATAGTAGAGGGCCTCGAGCAGGTTCGTCTTCCCCTGGCCGTTATCTCCCAGGAGCGCGAATCCTTCCACGGGCACCTCCAGATCGACGCGCTCGAGATTCCGGAAGTCGCGCACCGTCACCCGCCTGAGCGACGCCCGATCCGCCGTTCCGGCGGCGGACCGCGACTCGCGTCCGAGCGCCGTCTCGGTCACGGGCGGGCCCGCACGACGATCGTCGTGTCCGCGAACACCGTGAAATTCTGGTTGTCGATCGCCGTCGCCTCGAGCGCGACAGACGCGCCCGCCGGAACGGTGTCGCTCAGCTCCAGCAACAGCGTCTCGTCGAAGCGCCGAACCTCGCCCAGATCGATGCCCGTGCTGCTGTTGCCGTAGCTGCTCGTGGCCCGGGCGTGAACTCCCAGCAAGCCGCTGCCATCGGCGGCCGCGACCCGCACGAAGAGAAGAAGGCGGCGATCCACTACCGTGTCGGTGACCCCCACGATCGCCACCGTCGGAAGGTCAATGCGATCGCGGGCGCTTACGCACGCCAAGGCGACAGATGCGCCGACGACGGCCGGAATCCGCAGCGACAGCTGTCTCATCGGCCGCTGAACGCCGGTTGGCGCTTCTCGAGGAAGGCCTGCATCCCCTCCCGCATGTCCGCGGTCGAGGCGAGGAGTCCAAAATGATTCGCCTCGTGTGCCTGCCCCTCCGCCAGCGAGGTATCGAGACCCCGGTTCACCGCATCGATGCATAGCGCGACAGCAAGGGGAGCCTGAGCGAGAATCTTCCGCATCATCTCTTCGGCCGTCGCCATGAGCTGCGACGCGGGAACGACTCGATTGACGAGTCCGATACGATGCGCCTCGGCTGCATCGATCATCTCTCCGGTGAGCAGCAGCTCCAGAGCGCGCCCCTTGCCGACGAGGCGCGGCAGTCGCTGCGTTCCCCCGTATCCGGGGCCGATCCCGAGCTTGACCTCGGGCTGGCCGAAGCGCGCGTGCTCGGCGGCGATGCGGATGTGGCAGGCCATGGCCAGCTCGCATCCCCCGCCGAGGGCATAGCCGTTGATCGCAGCGATCACCGGCTTGGGAGACTGCTCGAACCGATCGAAGATGGCCTGGCCCCGGGCGGCCCGCGCTCGACCGTCCACCGGCCCCTGCGTGGACAGCTGCGCGATGTCGGCCCCCGCCACGAAGGCCTTGGCACCCGCTCCGGTGAGAATCACCCCACCGACATCCCTCCGGAGAGTGGCCTCCTCGATCGCGCGTCCCAGGTCGGCGATCGTCGCGTCATCGAGGGCGTTCAGCTTGTCGGGCCGATTGATCGTGATCGTGGCGATCCGATCGCGGACGTCGAACGCGAGGGTCGGGAAAGGCATGCGACGGCGGGGCGGGAGGAGAGAGCTACGCGCGCGAAATCTAACGGTGCGCCCTGCGAACGGGGAACGCCCTGTGGGTCGGACCGCTTATTGCGCTCTCCGAGCGGCCGATGACCACCTGGATCCTGAGAGAGGGGAAAGCTCGCGGCACCTTTCGCTACGTCTCGCCGCAGGGACGCCCGCTGACCGATGCGCGACGGCTCGCCCGCATCGATGCTCTGCGCATTCCCCCGGCGTGGCGTGATGTGCACATCGCCGCGAGTCCGAGCTCGGCCGTCCAGGCGTGGGGGATCGACGCCAAGGGTCGCAAGCAATACCGCTATCACGGGCGTGCGGTCGAGATCGGAGAGACGCGAAAATACTACCGCATGCGGCGCCTGGCGCGCGACCTTCCGACAATCCGCGAGCGGCTCGCCGCCGACTCCGCGCGCGGCGACTTTTCCCTGGAGAGCGTTGCCGCGACCGTCGTGCAGCTCCTCAGCGAGGGGTTCTTCCGCATCGGGAGCGAGCGGTACGCGAAGGAGAATCGCACCTTCGGCATCGCGACCCTCCGGAAGAGCCACGTGCGCGTCGCCGGTGACACCGTCTTCTTCGACTATGTCGGGAAGCGCAGCATTGCCCATCGCCGCGCGGTCGTCGAGCCGCAGGTAGCGCTCGGCATCACCAGACTACTGGAGACTCCCGGCCCCCGGCTCTTTCGCTACCGGCTGGGTCGCACGTGGCGTGACATTACGGCCGCCGATGTGAATGAGTACATCCGCCAGATCGCCGGACGGCGCTACAGCGCGAAGGATTTCCGCACCTGGGGCGGTACGCTGCGCATGGCGACGGTTCTGGCCGAGCTGGGGCCCGCCCCGAAAACACCGCGGCTCCGGCACAAGATGGTCGTCACCGCGCTGCGGTTCGTGGCCGCGGAGCTGGGAAATACGCCGGCCATCTGCCGGAAGGCCTACATCCACCCGATGGTCATCGCGCGCTTCGAGGACGAGGGCGAGACGATCGCCTCGTCGCTCGCGCAAATGCCCCGCGGGCGTCAGCCGAACGGACACCAATCCGAGGAGAAGGCTCTGATACGCTTTCTCGATAAGCACTTTCCCGAGCGGCGCCGACGGCCCCGCAGCGAGGACCTGGTGTTCCCCCGCGGAGACTCCGACTAGCTTCCGCGCGTGCCCATCGTCCGCGCGGTGGACTGGTCTCCCGAGGGGGACGCGGTTCGCATCATCGATCAGACCCTTCTCCCCGAGCGCTGCGAGCATCTCGATCTGACGACGCTCGAGGCGGTGCGCGATGCCATCACGCGTCTCGCGGTGCGCGGCGCCCCCGCCATCGGCGTAGCGGCTGCCATGGCCGTCGCGCTCGCCGCGCGGCGGTACCGGGGCCTTCCGCACGACGACATCCTGCGCCGACTGCGGACGGACGCGGACTGCCTTCGCAGCGCGAGGCCGACTGCGGTGAACCTCGCCTGGGCGCTCGACCGCATGCTCACGCGAGCCGAGAGCGTGACCGGCGGCGGAATGCCGATCTCCGACGCTCTCCTCGACGAGGCCAACCTGGTCATCGAGGAGGACCGGGCGATGTGCCTGGCGATCGCGCTCCACGGGCTTCCGCTCATTCCACACGGCGCGCGCGTGCTCACCCATTGCAACGCCGGCGCTCTCGCCACCGCCGGCATCGGCACCGCCCTGGCTCCTGTCTATCTCGCCGCCGAGCGTGGACAGAGCGTGGAGGTGATCGTCGGGGAGACCCGCCCCCTGCTGCAGGGCAGCCGACTCACCGCATGGGAGCTGAGTCGCGCCGGAATTCCCGTCACGGTGGTCGCCGATGTCGCTGTGGGCAGTCTGATGCGACTGGGACGCATCGACCTCGTGATCGTCGGCGCCGATCGCATTTCCGCGAACGGCGATGTCGCCAACAAGATTGGCACCTACTCCCTGGCGGTCCTGGCTCGGCACCACGGGCTGCCTTTCTACGTGGCCGCGCCGAGCTCGACCGTCGATGCCACCCTGGCGGACGGAGACGTGATCCCGATCGAGCAACGGGATCGCGCCGAGGTGGCCCGCGGCTTTGGACGGCTCACCGTTCCCGACGCCGCCCTGGTCGAGAACCCGGCCTTCGACCTGACGCCGGCCGAGCTCATCACCGCCATTGTGACCGATCACGGCGCGCACCGGCCCCCCTACCGCTTCAGACTTCCCGTCGCGTGAGCGACCGCTTCATTCTCGCGCTGGATCAGGGCACCACCGGGAGCACGGCGCTGATGGTGGCCGAGGATGGCCGCGTGGCCGGACGTGGGTATCGCGAGATCACGCAGCACTACCCGCAACCAGGATGGGTGGAGCACGATCCTACCGAGCTCGTCGTTCACACGGTGGAAGCGGCGCGTGATGCCATCGCGCAGGCGGGGGCACCGCCCGTTGCGATCGGCATCTCGAACCAGCGCGAGACGGTCGTGCTCTGGGACCGGAAGACTGGGCGCGCGCTCGGACGCGCCATCGTGTGGCAGGATCGCCGCACGGCGCGGAGATGCTTCGAGCTCGCGTCCCGCGCGGCGTGGATCGCCGAGCGCACCGGCCTCGTGACCGACCCGTATTTCTCGGCCACCAAGCTCGAGTGGATGCTCAGCGACTCTTCGGTGATCGCGCGGGCCAGGGCCGGCGAGCTCGCGGCCGGAACGGTGGACTCGTGGCTCGTGTGGAATCTCACGGGGGGAGCCGTTCACGCGACCGAGCCGACCAATGCGTCGCGCACGATGCTGTTCGACATCCGCACGCGTGAATGGAGCGATGAGCTGTGCGATCTCTTCGGGGTTCCCCGCGCCGTGCTGCCGGAGGTACGTCGATCGAGCGGAGAGTTCGGCCTGTCCCGAGCCTGGGCCTTCGGCCGAGAGATACCCATAACCGGAATCGCCGGCGATCAGCAGGCGGCGCTCTTCGGGCAGGGGTGTTGGGCCGCTGGCGAGGGAAAAAATACCTACGGCACCGGGGCCTTTCTCCTTCTCAACACCGGTGCCCGGCGTCCTGCCGCCGAGGGAGGGCTTCTCACGACCATCGCGTGCGATGGTCGTGGCGATCCGTGCTACGCCCTCGAAGCGGCGATCTTCGTTGCCGGCGCCGCGGTGCAATGGCTGCGTGACGGACTCGGCCTCATCGCCACGGCGGCGGAGAGCGAGATGCTGGCCCGATCGATCGAGAGCACCGACGGTGTCTTCTTCGTTCCCGCCCTCGTGGGGCTCGGGGCGCCCCACTGGGCGCCGGACGCTCGCGGAACGATCGTCGGGATCACCCGCGGCACCGCGCGCGCGCACGTCGTGCGTGCGGCACTCGAGGCAATGGCCTACGGCACGGCCGATGTTCTCACGGCGATGCGCGAGCAGGGCGGATCTCCGTTCTCGCGGCTCCGGGTGGACGGGGGCGCAACGCAGAACGACTGGCTCATGCAGTTCCAGGCCGACGTGCTGGCAGTCCCGGTCGAGCGCCCTGACATGGTCGAGACGACCGCACTCGGGGCCGCGGGTCTGGCCGGTCTCGCTGCTGGCATCTGGCCGGATGCGGGCGCCTTTCTCTCGACCCGCCGGTGGCATCGATTCGAGCCCGGCGAGGGAGTGCGAGCCGCGGCCGAGGGGCGTCGCGGATGGCGCCGAGCGGTACGAGCGGCGCTCGCGTGGGCGAGCGATGCAGAGAGCTGAGGTGAGCGTGGCTCTCCCGCGCCGCGTCGCCCTGCCCCAGCTGCTCGCGGACCACACCCGCTCGCTCGCCGGCTGCCGCCGCTGCGGCAACAGCGATCCGGGAGTGCTCCCCATTCTGTCAGCCGCCCGGGCGCCTCGTGTGATGCTCGTCGGACAGGCGCCGGGACGGACGGAGGTGAGCGACCGGCGTCCCTTCGCCGGCAGGGCCGGTCGTACGCTCTTCCGCTGGCTGGAGAGTGCCGGGATGAACGAGTCGCGGGTGCGCGAGCACATCTACATCGCCGCCATCACGCGCTGCTATCCTGGTCCGAGTCCCGGGGGGCGGGGCGATCGAGTGCCGTCACTTCGGGAGCGAGCGCTCTGCAGCGGCTGGCTCGATACGGAGCTGGCGCTGATCCGTCCCGCGCTCATCATTCCGGTTGGCCGTCTCGCCGTGGACCGCTTTCTCGGTCCCGTTCCGCTGGAAGCGGTGGTCGGCACGCGAGTGACAATCGCCGTCGCGCGGGGCTCGGCCGAAGTCATCGCGCTCCCTCATCCGTC
Organism: Gemmatimonadota bacterium; assembly: GCA_030948255.1. GTDB lineage: Bacteria > Gemmatimonadota > Gemmatimonadetes > Gemmatimonadales > Gemmatimonadaceae > JALZAQ01. The sequence goes on along the minus strand of JALZAQ010000010.1, from coordinate 23,052 downwards.
CGGGGCGAGCAGTTGGGTCAACCTGGCGGCCCACCGGACGCTGCTGGATCGCGCCCTGCAGCTTCTCGGTGAAAGCCTGACGCGTCTGCGCGTCTCCGCTGTCACGGGAAGCGCGAGGAATCACTCCGCCTGAGGAGGTCTCGTGCTCGAGGTCATCGTGCTCACCTTTGCGCTGCACCGGCCGCCGGCTTCTGCGCCGGACCGCTGGTTCGCCCCCGACAAGGTGCAGCATTTCTTCATGTCGGCCTTCATCCAGAGCGTCGGGTACGCCGGTCTCCGGACGCTCAATGTGTCACATGGCGGCGCCCTGGCGGGTGCCTCCGCAGTGACCTTGACCTTCGGCGTTGGAAAGGAGCTCCATGACCGCCGGGGAGCCGAGGGATTCGGGGTGCGCGACCTGGTCGCGGATGTCGCCGGTGCCGCGGCCGCCAGCGTTCTCATGGAGCGAACGCGTCGCTGACGCCATCGGGGCTCTACTCCGCAGTGAGGGAAGCACACTATATTCTCGGCCGCGACCCGACGGTCCTCTTCCCTCTGAATCCCGACCAATGAGCGATGCCAAGCCCGGACCGACGGATGCGGAGAAGAATCGCCGGAGAAACGAAGCGCTGCGGAAGCTCGTGGACGAGATGCTGGCCGGTGTCCGGGAGCTCAACAGCATGTCTGCGGCGTGGGACGCCGAGGAGCGTGCGACGGCCGAGCGCGAGCTGGAGGCCATCATGGCCCGCGTTCGGACCGAGGCGTCGAAACGTGGTGTTGGGTGAGGCCAGCGGGCCTCGGGACTGAATCATGAAAGCTCGAAGCAAGTTCCTGTTGGGCGGGGCGCTCGTGCTCGGGACGGCTGGATACCTCATGGCAAGCTCGATCCGGACGACCGGCGTGTATTATCTCACGCCCACCGAATTGGCCACCAAGGTCTCCGGCGATCCCACCATGTATGAGACTGGCGTCAAGGTTGGTGCCCGCGTTGTGCCGGGCACGATCGTGCGTGACCCCGGCGGCCGCGCCATGACGTTCTCCGTCACCGATGGCGCGCAGAGCTACCCCGTCAGCTACCGCGGTCTTCCCCCCGACACCTTCACCGACGGGGTGGACGTGGTGCTCGAGGGCAGGCTCGCACGCGACGGGACCTTCCGTGCGACGACGGTGCTCGCCAAGTGCGCCTCGCGCTACGAGAACGCGCCGGAGAAGTACCGGCGGACACCCGGCTACCGCGCTCCCGCCACCCGCACATGATTCTCGTGGGCGAGCTCTCACTCTGGGTCGCTCTTCTCATGGCGGCCTGGGGAACCACGGTCGCCTTCACCGGCGGAGCGACGCGGCGGGGCGATCTCATTCTGAGCGCCGAGCGCTCGATCTACGCGACCTTCGCCTTCCTCCTCCTCGCGTCGGTGGGACTCTGGACGGCGCTGCTCCGGTCGGACTTCTCCTTCAAGTTCGTCGCGTCGTACACCAGCTCGAACCTGCCCACGATCTACAAGTTCACCAGCTTCTGGGCAGGTCAATCCGGCTCGCTGCTCCTCTGGGCGCTCGTGCTGTCGATGTACTCGGCGATCGTTACCGTCGTGCACCGCCGGCGAAGCCCGGAGACCTTTCCGTACGTCATGGGCACCCTGTCGGCCGTGCTCCTCTTCTTCGTGCTGGTGCTGTGTTTCGGCACCAATCCATACGAGCGGCTGGACTGGATTCCGCCCGACGGGCGGGGAATGAACCCGCAGCTCCAGAACCCCTTCATGGCGGCGCATCCGCCCAACCTGTACCTCGGCTACATCGCGACCACGATTCCATTCGCCTTCGCCGTGGCCGCTCTCATCACGCGGCGCCTCGATGCGGAATGGTTGGCGTCGGTGCGCCGCTGGGCGATCCTCTCCTGGTTCTTCAACACCGTCGGCATCGTGCTCGGCATGTGGTGGGCGTACGTCGAGCTCGGATGGGGCGGCTACTGGGCGTGGGATCCGGTGGAGAACGCATCCTTCCTGCCCTGGCTGGTGAACACCGCGTTCCTCCACTCGATCATGGTGCAGGAGAAGCGGGGTATGCTCAGAAAGTGGAACGTGACGCTCGTCGTCTCGGCATTTCTTCTTTCCATCCTGGGCACCTTCATCACGCGCAGCGGTGTGATCTCGAGCGTCCATTCGTTCGCCCAGTCGGTGATCGGATACTGGTTCGCCGGCTTCCTCCTGTTCGCGATCGTCGTCACGGCGTTCCTCGTCGCGACCAGACTCGAGGACCTGAAGGCGACGGCCCAGCTCGAGAGCATGGTGAGCCGCGAGGCCAGCTTCCTCTTCAACAACCTGGTGCTGGTGGGAATGGCCTTCTCGGTGCTCTGGGGCACGCTCTTCCCGATCATCAGCGAGGCGGTGAGGAAGGAGAAGATCACGGTTGGCCCGGCCTTCTTCAACCAGGTCAACATTCCCTTCGGGCTGCTGCTGCTCGCCCTCACGGGAATCGGCCCCCTGATCGCCTGGCGCCGCGCGTCGGTCTCGAATCTGCGCCGGCAATTCACGATGCCGGTGCTCGGAGGGCTGACTGCCGGTGCCATCCTCGTCGCCCTCGGAATGCGCGACGTGTACGCGCTGATCGCCTACACGCTCGCGGGCTTCGTGCTGGGGACGATCCTCCAGGAGTTCCAGAAGGGCGTGACCGCCCGCCACCGCATTCATGGCGAGGCGGTGCCGGTCGCACTCCTCCGGCTCGTGGCAAGGAATCGCAGACGTTATGGCGGCTACATCGTTCACCTCGGCGTGGTGATCCTGTTCGCGGCCTTCGCGGGTCTCGCGTTCAAGAAGGAGTTCGACGTCACCCTGGCAGCCGGTCAGGCCTATGACACGGTCGATCCGTACGGCCACCGGTGGCGCTTCGTGAGCCAGGGCATCTCGCGCGACCAGCGCCTGAATCGGTTCGTCACGGCGGTCGCCTTGCAGGCGTTTCGGGATGGCGCGCCGGCTGGAATCATCGTCAGCGAGAAGCGCCAGCACGTGGACAGTCGCGGACAGCCGACCTTCCAACCTTCCACCGAGGTAGGAATACTCGAAAGTGCGCGGCAGGACGTCTACGTCGTGCTCGCGGGCGTGCGGGAGGAGACGGCCGAGCTCAGAATCACCTTCAATCCGCTCGTGGTGTGGGTGTGGACCGGCGGTCTCGTGATGGCGATCGGCGGCCTCATCGTGATGTGGCCGCAAGCGGAGCGCAGGCGACCGCAGGCGGGGTATGCCGCGCCCCTCGAGCCGGCTCGGGAGCAGGCCGCCCTGGTGGCGCGCTAGCGGTGCGTTCCCCCATGGCGACGCGTCGTCGCTTTCTGCGTCTCGCCGCGAGCAGCGCCGCGGTCGCACTCGCACCGCGGTGGCTGATCGCGCAGGAGCAGATCAGCTCGGCATCCAACGTCCGGATGGATGATGACCGGTACCGCCCGGTGAACCGGCCGGCGAGATCGAGCGGTCCGTCCATGAGCGCGAGCGGGCGAGACGACCTGGAGCACCGCCTCCACTGCCAGTGCGGGTGCAATCTGGACGTGTTCACCTGCCGCACCACCGACTTCAGCTGTGGCGTCTCGCCGGCGATGCACTCGGATGTCATGGCTCTCGTGCGTGGCGGCTACTCGGCTCAGGAGATTCTGGATGCGTTCACTGCCGTCTACGGTGAGCGGGTGCTCATGGCGCCGACCAGGTCCGGCTTCAACTGGGCGGCGTACCTCGTTCCGTTCGCTGCGCTGGGCGGAGGCGCTCTCGTCGCCGCGGGGATGCTGCGACGCTGGAACCGCCAGGCGAGGCCGCTGCCTGAGCAAGAGCGCGCTGCAGTGGTCGCGACGCCGGATGAGCTCGCTCGCGTCAACGCGGCCGTTCGAGAGGACGCGTGATCGCGCCGCTGCTCAGCGCGGCTCTGTTCCTGCTGGCGCTCGCGTTCGTGCTGCTGCCTCTCTTCGGTGACGCGCCGCCGCCTGCGGTCGGAGCAACGACGACCGACGCCGAGGAGTCATCGCAGGATCAGGCGATCGGCGCCTTGCGCGAGATCGAATTTGACCGCGCCACCGGGAAGCTCTCGGACGAGGACTACGCGGCGCTGAAGGAGAGGTACACCACCGAGGCGGTAGCCCACATGCGGTCGGAGGCATCCCCCGTGCTCACGGAGAGCCCCGAGACCCAGGCGGTGGGCGCGCCGGCGGACGAGGTCGAGGGCATGATCCTGCACTATCGCTCCCGCGAGTACTCCTGCCGCCACTGCGGACCGCGCCCCGAGATCGATGCCGTGTTCTGTTCGACGTGCGGACGTTATCTCGCGGGCCGCTGCGGAAGATGTCGTGCCGCGATCGATGAGCCCGGCGCGCGCTTCTGCCAGCGATGCGGGCACTCGCTCGCTGCCTGACCCGCTACGCTCGACTCAGCGCTCCGTCGCCTCGAACCGCTTCAACCCCGCGGCCAGAGGGAAAAAAGTCGCTGCCAGACACACGAGCGCCGCCAGCCCGAAGCCCAGCACCATCTCGCGCGGATCGGACTCGGTGAGAAACGCCTGCGCGCTGAGGTAGCTGTAGACGGGGCGTGCCTCGAGGATCACCACCGCGCTGATCACGCCGATGGACGCCATCATGAACACGAGACCGCCGAACGACGTCGGGATCTGCGCGGCGTTCTCGGTCTCGTATTGCGGGAACACCGCTCCCAACCCGAGCGCAAGACCGGAGATGGCGAAGGTGATCAGGGTGATGGAAAAGATGGATACGGCCATCATGAAGGGGCTCACCTCGAGCAGGACGTCGGTGATGAAGACGATGCCGAGGGCCAGGAGGAGCAGGGGCAGGGCGCCGATCCAGAACTTGGACCAGAGGAGCGCCTTCATCGGCATGGGACTCGACTTGAGCAGCCACAGCGTGCGTCCTTCGAGGCTCACCGAGGGGAAGATGAACCGGGCCGCCACCGAAGCCAGGACGAATCCCGCCAGCACGAGATTGAGAAAGGGGATCACATTCACCAGGAAGAAGGTCAGGCCATTCCCCCGGAGTGGCAGGAACTTCACGTTGAAAATGTATACCATCACGAGCACCCCGAGCAGGATGAGCTGCGACCACTGCGTCGTGTCGCGGAAAAAGAGCCTGGTCTCCTTGAGGACCAGCTCGCGGCGGAGGATGCCGAGGGGCGCCAGAAGCACATGCGCCGCCCGCGACATGCGTCCCTGTCGCGCCCATTGCGTCGAACTCTCCTGCGCCTTCGAGAATCCCCGCGCATAGAGCCACCGATGCAGCAGGGCTCCCAGCACCACCGATGCTCCGGCGGTGCTCCACAGCAGGTAGAAGGGCAGGGGATCCGGGGTGCCGGTGAGTGACGACATCACGGCCCGCTGCACCCATTCACTCGGGAGAAGCGGAGAGGTCGGCGTGCGCAGGATGGAGACGAAGTCCACGAGCGAGCGGAACCCCTCCGGCCGCGCGAGACGCTCCGGGCGCAGCACCCGAAACAGGATCACAAGTCCACCGGCCGCAAAAACCGCTATCACGCTCAGGATGTCGCGGGTGCGCCTGGCCGGAAAGACGTTCACCAGGGTGAGGGTCAACGCCGAGCCGATCACCGTCGGGAGGACGAGAAAAGGAAGGAACGTCCCCAGCGCGACCAGGGGGAAGAGCCATCCCCCGTGGTACGCCCATCCGTACGCGACGAAGATGGGCACGGCCATCAGTGCCACCATCCAGCTGGAGTTGACCAGAGTCTCGACCAGCTTCGCCCCGTACAGTCGAAGCCAGTTGACCGGCGCGGATGCGAGCATGTCGAGGTCACGAGCCAGGAAGAAGCTCGACAGCGCCGTGATGATGTTCGAGAGAAGCAGAATGGAAAAGAAGCTCAGGAAGGCGACGCCCAGCACCTTGCCCGCGAGCAGCGATCCGATCTCCTGCGCGCCGCGAAAGTAGCGCAGCACGCGAATGAGCACGGCGAAGATGAAGCCCCAGAATAGAAGTCCCGTGACCGCGAGCAGCATCCACCGCGGGGCCCGTCCCCGGTCATCGGAGCGGGTGCGAGCGCGGGCGGTCAGCCACTTCGGGCTGAGGAGGTGTCCCAGCGAGGCGTTCGGGTGCTCGAACTCCGCGTCGTCAGGCATCGAGCACGTTCACCAGGTCGCGGGCCGGACGCTCTTCGGTCAATCGGAGAAAGAGCTCCTCCAGTCCGGTGGCATCGGACGCCGACGACCCGGTCTGCAGTTCGTCCATTGTCCCGCACGCCCGAATCCTCCCGCCGTTGATGATCGCGATCCGGTCGCACAGGCTCTCCGCCACCTCGAGCGTGTGAGTGGACATCATGATCGTGTTTCCGCGCCTCACGTATTCGCGGAACAGGTCCTTGAGGATTCGAGTGGATTTCGGATCGAGTCCGACCATCGGCTCATCCACGACGATCACCTCCGGCCGATGCAGAAACGCGCTCGAGATGATCAGCTTCTGTCTCATCCCGTGGCTGTAGCTCTCCACCAGCTCGTCTCTCCATTCGGTGAGATCGAACAGAGCCAGCAGCTCCTCGGCGCGGCGGTCCACCACCGCCCCGCTCTGGCCGTACAGTCCCGCGACGAACCGAAGAAACTCGCCGCCGGTCAGCTTCTCGTAGATGAACGGGCGATCGGGGATGAATCCGAGCTTCGATTTGGCATCCATGGGATGCTTCGAGATGTCCACCCCGCCGATGAGCACGGTGCCACTCGTCGGACGGAGAATGCCCGCGATGATGCGCAGCGTCGTCGTCTTTCCCGCGCCGTTGGGGCCGAGGAAGCCGAATAGTTGCCCCCGAGACACGTCGAGATCGATCGAGTCGACCGCGGTGAAGGTGCCATAGCGTTTGATGAGCGAGCGAAGCTGGATCATGGGTGAGGCGAGGAGGAGAGGGGCTAGCGCGCCGTCAGGACGTCGATCTTGAGAGCTCCGACCAGCCGGATCAGCTCGGCCTGCTTGAGGTAGCCGCCGACCACGAACCGGAGATGCCCGGCGTCTGCGGGAAACTGACCGAAGGTTGGATCGACGGCGACCCAGTCGCTGCCGAGCCAGATCTCGGGCCAGGCGTGGTAGTAGAACTTGCCGTCGAGGTAGGCGAGGCCGGCTGCCGCCCGCGCCGGGAGGCCGACCGCCCGCGCCAGCGCGACATAGAGCTGTGTATGCTCGTTGCAGTCGCCCCGACGCGTCAACAACACCTGGCGCGCGTCCGGCAAAGTGAACATCGGCGTCGAGATGACGTAGTCGTGAACGGTGCGCGTCAGGCGCTCGGCCACATCACGCGCATCGCGGCTTCCACTCGCGGCGCGTCTCGCCATCCGGACGACGAGTGGGTCGGTGGACTCGACCAGCGGCTCCGCGGACAGCTCGGTGTCGAAGCGAAGCCGGTCCGCCGGGAGCGCGTAGGTCGTGAGAGCGGCGACGCCCTCGCGCATCACGGTCAGGGTGTCGCCCCTCCATCGCTGTCGCCCGCCAGCGAGCTCGAACGTGCGGAGATCGGCTCCGCGGAGACGCACGCGCAGGAGCCCGATGTCGCCCGTGCCGCCGCCCAGCAGCGCCGAGCTGGCAATGGCCGTGGACTCCACGATGTCCTCGCTCGCCAGCGCAGCGGCCGTCCGCTGCCGCGCGTCCAGCTGCCAGTTCCGGAACGCGATCTCGTACGCCGTCCGACGCAGCCCGAAGAGACCGAACTGCCGTGCCTGCACCATGCGTCCTTTCTCGTCGAACCATCCCCCGAGAATGCCCCCGCCCTCCTGCTCCAGCCGCCAGGCGCGGACAGTGTCGCGGTGCGCCGGCTCGTAGTGCCCGGTGAGAGTATCGAGACGCGCACTGTCGGCCACGACGAAGAGCGACTCCGCGGCGACCCGGATCGTGGCCGCCACCGGCCTGAGCGCGGTTGGGTCGAACACCGAGAAGTGAAAGGTCGAGCCGATTTTCGGGGCTGGCCCGAGAAGAACCGCCAGGGGAACGACCGACGGCATGTACAATGGCTCACTCAGCTGGATGTGCTGCGTGTCGGGACGGGACCTGCCCGCCGTCTGGATGAGCGTCAGCACGGAGTCATCCGTGATGCTGCCCACCGCCTTGAGCGGCCCGATCGCGGGACCCAGCTCGAAGGAGAACGCTCGCAGGCGGAGACCGCGCGTCATGCGGCTGTAGATGCGTGCGGTGGCACGCTGGACCCGTCCGTCGGTGACGAGGTCGGCCGTGAAGAAGTCGCTGATCTCCACCCCGCCATTGGGCACGGTATCGAGCGTGGAGGACGCGAAGCCGATCTGCCGAAGGCCGTGCATCACTTCGAAGTAGTTCGCGCCCGGGGCGATCAGTAGTGCTGCCTCGAGGAGACGCTCCTCGTGCGGCCGGAAGTACTCCCGGTGGATGAGCAGCCCCATTCCCGCCGCCCAGGCGAGCAACAGCGCCACCGCCATGAATGCCCGCCGGCTCATGGCGCTCCCCGGGCGAGACGGGAGGAAAACGCCTCCTCCTCGGATGCGCTCTCGACGACGATCGTGATCCCGCCTGGGTGAGCAGCGCGACCGGCCTGTCTCGTCATCACCTCGAGCATCACCTCGGCGCTCTCCTCGATGTCCAGATTCCCGGCGCCCAGGCCGAAGGGCGCGCACGCCAGCTGCGCCACCTGCCAGTCGGCGGCGCGCTGCAGGGCGCTCAGCGTGGCGCGGCGCACGCTCTCCCGAGTCACCGGCTCGCTGTCGCTGGAGACGACCGCGCTGATCAACAGCTCTGCGTTCAGCGCACCGGCTCCGGTGACGATCGCGGAGCCCACTGCCAGCGGCTCGGACGTCCGCATCTGCGCCGCCAGCTCCGGCCCGCCCGCGCGCTCGAGACGGCGCAGGAGGGGAGTGATCGGCTGGAGGCGAGCGTTCACCGACCAGGCAATGGCGTCCGCTTCCACGAAGGCCAGGTCGTCCACTTTGACTCGGATCAGGCGGGCGCTCCCCGCGCCCGGCGCGGTGAGAGGGGTGCAGCTCGCGAAATGCCGGCCCCCGACTGGAGTCGTGGCGCGCGAGTCTTGAGAATGACGACTACCTCCTGCTCGTCAGCAACTTTTCCATTTCAGCGGGAGCGCGAGCGGGCCCCGGCAGGAGGAAAGGTAGGTGGCCGGCGGCTTGTCTGTCGCCGTCCGGCTGACGACCTTTCAATGCTATGCCCGAAGAAATGCTGATCGTCCGCGGAGCGCGGGAGCACAACCTCCGCAACATCGACGTGTCCATTCCCCGCGACCGGCTGACGGTGATCACCGGCCTCTCCGGGTCGGGAAAGTCGTCGCTCGCGTTCGATACGATCTACGCCGAGGGGCAGCGGCGCTACGTCGAGTCGCTCTCCGCATACGCGCGCCAGTTTCTCGGGCTCATGGAGAAGCCCGATGTCGATGCCATCGAGGGACTCTCGCCGGCGATATCCATCGAGCAGAAGTCGGCCGGACACAATCCGCGCTCCACCGTCGGGACGGTCACCGAGATCTACGACTATCTCCGTCTGCTCTACGCCCGCGCCGGCACCCCGCACTGTCCCACCTGCGGCCAGCCGGTTCAGCGCCAGAGCGCCACCCAGATCGCCGATTCCATCCTTGCCTGGGCGCCCGGCACCCGCATCGAGCTCCTGGCGCCGTTGGTGCGTGGCCGGAAGGGGGAGTTCCGCGACCTGTTCGAGTCGGCGCGCAAGCAGGGCTTCATCCGAGCGATCGTGGACGGCGAACAGGTGGATGTGAGCTCCCCGCCGAAGCTCCGGAAGCAGGAGAACCACAGCATCAGCGTGATCGTCGATCGCCTCGTCGTTCGCACCGAGGATCGCGGCCGGCTCACCGACTCGCTGGAGACCGCGCTCAAGCTCGCCGATGGGATCGTGGAGGTGACCAGACACACCGACGCCGGTGCCTCGACCCAGATCTTCTCCGAGCGCTACGGCTGCCCCACCTGCGGGATCTCGCTGGCCGAGCTCGAGCCGCGGCAATTCTCCTTCAACTCACCCTTCGGCGCCTGTCAGGCGTGCGGCGGCCTGGGCACGCGCAAGGAAGTGAACGCGAATCTGATCCTCGGAGATCCGCGCATCTCGATCCTCGAGGGCGTCGTGCTGCCGTGGGGCGAACCCTCCGGCCATCTCCGCCGGACCATTCTGCCGGCGCTGGCCAAGCAGTACCGCTTCGACCTGAACAGGCCGTGGGGCGAGCTCCCGCCCAAGGTGCGCGAGGTGATCCTCCACGGCACGAGTGGGCGGAAAACCAGCTTCAAGGTAGACACCGGCGGCTATCGCGGTGACGTCCAGCACGCGTGGGAAGGCGTGCTCACCAACGTGCAGCAGCGCTACGAGGAGACCACCTCGGATGCCGTCAGGCAGGAGCTCGATCAGTACATGAGCGCGTCCCCCTGCACCGTGTGCGGAGGGGCACGGCTGAGGAAGGAATCGCTGGCCGTGACCATCGGCGGTCGGAACATCGGGCAGCTCACCGAGCTGGCGGTCACCGAGACGCTGTCCTTCTTCGAGCGGGTGGCGGTGCGGGAGAACGGCCACCCGGGTCTCGACCCCGACATCGCCGGACCGATCCTCAAGGAAGTGCGCGAGCGTCTCCGCTTTCTCGTCGACGTGGGGCTCGACTACCTGACCCTCGGCCGCGCGGCCGAATCTCTGTCGGGCGGCGAGGCACAACGCATCCGGCTCGCCACCCAGATCGGATCGCGCCTGGTCGGCGTGCTCTACATCCTCGACGAGCCTTCCATCGGACTGCACCAGCGCGACAACGCGCGACTGCTTGGCACCCTCCGTCAGCTCCGCGACCTCGGCAATACGGTGATCGTCGTCGAGCACGATGAGGAGACGATGCGTGAGGCCGATCATCTCATCGATCTCGGGCCCGGCGCCGGGAAGCACGGCGGTCTCGTGGTCGCGGAGGGCTCGGTTGACTCGGTCATCCACAACCCCGACTCGCTGACCGGGCAGTATCTGCTCGGAAAGCGCGCCATTCCCCTGCCCGCCATCCGCCGCCCGCCGCAGGACGGCCGCGAGCTCGTGATCGAGGGCGCGAGCGCGCACAACCTTCGGAACGTCAGCGTCTCGATCCCGCTCGGGCTCTTCGTCGCCGTCACCGGCGTCTCCGGCTCGGGCAAGTCCACCCTCGTCGAGGACATTCTCCATCGCTCGATGGCGCGACATTTCTACCGGGCCCGCGTCATCCCGGGTGCGCACGAGCGGATCACGGGGCTCGAGCACATCGACAAGGTGATCGACATCGACCAGAGTCCCATTGGCCGCACGCCTCGCTCCAATCCGGCGACGTACACCGGGCTCTTCACCCCCATCCGCGAGCTCTTCGCCGAGCTGCCGGAAGCGAAGATCCGGGGGTACGGTCCCGGTCGCTTCTCCTTCAACGTCAAGGGTGGGCGGTGCGAGGCCTGCCAGGGCGACGGACTCGTGAAGATCGAGATGCACTTTCTGCCGGACGTGTACGTCCCGTGCGAGGTGTGCAAGGGAAAGCGCTACAACCGGGAGACTCTGGAAGTGCGCTTTCGCGGGGCGAGCATCGCCGAGGTGCTCGAGATGACCGTCGAGGATGGCTGCGCGTTCTTCGAGAACCAGCCGCGCATCCGGCAGAAGCTCACGACGCTCATGGACGTGGGACTCGGCTACGTCCATCTGGGTCAGAGTGCCACGACGCTCTCTGGCGGAGAGGCCCAGCGGGTGAAGCTCGCGACCGAGCTCTCGAAGCGCGATACCGGTCGCACCTTCTACATTCTCGACGAGCCGACCACGGGGCTGCACTTCGAGGATGTTCGACTGCTGCTCGAGGTCCTCCACCGCCTCGTGGACAAGGGGAACAGCGTTCTGGTGATCGAGCACAACCTGGACGTGATCAAGACCGCGGACTGGATCATCGATCTGGGTCCCGAGGGCGGCGCGCGCGGTGGCGAGGTGGTCGCCACCGGGACGCCGGAGGAGGTCGCGCGCGCGTCCGAGTCGCATACGGGACGGTATCTGAAGCCGCTCCTCGCCCGGCGCCGCAAGGCGGGCTGATCGACCGTCGGGCCCTGTCACCCCGATGGCGATACCGCTTTATTGCACCGATGGTCTCCCTCCTCGACATCATCGGCCCCGTCATGGTGGGGCCGTCGTCGTCTCATACCGCCGGCGCCTGCCGCATCGGACTGCTCGCGCGCGGGCTGGTGGGAGGAACCCCGCAGAGCGCGCTCATCGAGCTGCACGGGTCCTTCGCCCGAACCGGTGAGGGACATGGCACCGACAAGGCGATCGTCGGCGGCCTGCTCGGCTTCCGTCCTGACGACGAGCGTCTGCGCGTCGCCCTCGACATCATGGAGCGCGAAGGCCTGTCGTACCGCTTCGAGAAGACCACGCTCGAGGATGACTCGCACCCCAACACCGTTCGCCTCACCCTCGAGCGCGATGGCGACCGCGTGACCGTGATCGGGTCTTCACTGGGCGCGGGACGGGTGAGGCTCACCCAGATCGATGGCTATCCGGTCGAGGTCAGCGGAGGCCTCCACGCGATCGTTCTCGTGGCCGAGGACCGCAGGGGCTCGATTGCCCGCATCGCCGGAATCCTCGCCGAGGATGGAGTCAACATCGCCACGCTTCGCCTCACGAGAAAGGAGCGCGGGGGCGATGCGTTCATGGCGATCGAGTGCGACGATCCGCCCGGAGACGAGGCATGCGGACACATCCGGGAGCTGGAGTGGGTGCGCTGGGTGCGGTGCCTCGACAGGGTGAGCGGCTGACCGCATGTACCGCTCACTGGCGGAGGCGATCCGCGATGCCGAACGCTCGGGAAAGACTCTCGCACTGGTGGCACTCGAGGCCGAGTCACGCGACCAGGGGCGTCCGATCGAGGACATCCGCTCGGCGCTCGCCCGTGCACTGTCGGTGATGCGCCGCGCCGTCGGCCAGGGGATGACCGGGGATCTGCGCTCGGCGTCCGGATTGGTGGGCGGAGATGCCGCGAAGCTGCGCACCGGACCGCGAGGTCCGCTGGCGGGAACTCCCTTTCGCGATGTTCTGGCTCGCGCGCTGGCGGTTCAGGAAGTCAATGCGGCAATGGGAGTGATCGTGGCGGCACCCACCGCCGGCGGTGCCGGAGTGCTGCCGGCGGTTCTCACCGGACTGGCCGACTCCGGGAAGCTCCCCGATGAGCGCGTGATCGACGCGCTCGCCACGGCGGGGCTCATCGGCGCGATCGTCGCGGAGAGAGCCTCTCTGTCCGGTGCGGAAGGAGGCTGTCAGGCGGAGACAGGTGCCGCAGCGGGGATGGCGGCCGGCGCCGCGACCGAGATGCTGGGCGGATCCCCAAGCCAGGCAGGTCACGCCGTCGCGCTGGCTCAGCAAGGCACCCTCGGACTGGTGTGTGACCCTCTCGGTGGTCTCGTCGAGCTGCCATGCGTTTTTCGGAACGCGACCGGCGCGGCGATCGCCCTCGCGGCGATCGAGATGGCGCTCGCCGGCATCACCTTCGCCATTCCCGCCGATGAGGTGATCGACGTGATGGGAGAAATCGGGCGGGGAATGGATGTGCGCTACCGGGAGACGGCGGGAGGCGGTCTTGCCGCCACCCCCACCGGCCGCCGACTCGCGCGCGAGCGTCTCGTGCAGCTCAAACGTGCCGAGGGATGAGCCGTCTGTCATCCCGAGCCTTCCCACGCTATTCTATCGCCATGCCCGGGCAATGGGCCGGGCCGCTCCGCGCCGGTGGAAACACAGCTGGCGTCGCGGTCGTACGGTGACACTGCGACTGCTGGATCGTTCCCCGGCTGGCCGCGCCCACGCCGATGCCACAGGTGCTCCATGGTGACGAGAGACGACCTCGAAGGCTTTCTGGACCGGCTGTCCACCGACGGCGCGCACACGCGCGAGCTGGAGCCCGGAATGTGGATCGTGCGCCCGGGCGGCGAGCTCGATGCGGACGTGGTGGTGCACTACGCCCCGCCGGTCGTGCTCATGCGAATGAAAGTGATGGACCTTCCCTCCAACGACAAAGCAACTGCCGAGCTGTCGCGCCGCCTGCTCGAGCTCAATGCCAGTGAGCTCGTGCACGGCTCGTACGGCCTCGAGGGGAACTCGATCGTCATGTCGGAGGCGATGGAGCTGGAGCATCTCGACTACGAGGAGTTCCTGGCTGCGTATGAATCGATGACGCTCGCGCTCGCCTCGCATCTCCGCGAGCTCGCCCCGTTCCGTGAGGCCCGCTGAGCCATGGGACTCTTCGATCGGCTGTCCACCCTCCTCCGCTCCAACGTCAACGATCTCATCTCCTCGGCCGAGAATCCCGAGAAGATGCTGAACCAGATCATCGTCGACATGCGCGGTCAGCTCGCCAAGGCCAAGCAGCAGGTGGCCGGGGCGATCGCTGACGAGAAGCGCCTCAAGGACCAGGTCCAGACCGAGTACCGGCAGGCCGAGGACTGGGAGAAGCGCGCCATCCTGGCGGTGCAGGAGACTCGGGACGATCTCGCCAAGCAGGCCCTGCTCCGGCAGAACGAGCATATGCAGCACGCGCAGCAGCTCGAGGCGACCTGGCAGAGTCACCAGGCGGAGACCGAGAAGCTCAAGAACTCGCTGCGCGATCTGAACGACAAGATCGAGGAGGCGAAGCGCAAGAAGAATCTCCTGATCGCTCGGCAGAAGCGCGCCGAGGCGCAGAAGCGGATTCAGGAGACCATGTCGTCGATGTCCGAGAAGTCGGCCTTCGAGGCGTTCGAGCGCATGGAGGCGAAGATCGAGGACAGCGAGCGCCGGATGATCGCCAGCGCCGAGATCGACGAGGAATTCACCGGCGACCGGCTCAAGAAGGACTTCAAGGTGCTGGAGAAGGGCGCCTCGACCGCCAACGCGGACCTGCAGCTCGCGGCGCTCAAGCAGAAGCTGGGGATGCTCGGCGCCGGCAGCGGCACGAGGCAGATCGGTACCGGCGGCGGCAAGCTGAGCGAGACCGTGCACGCCGAGATCGAGGACGTGGAGGAGAAGAAGACGAAGTGAGCCTCGTGCCGTGGACCGGGCCCGCCGTGAGCCGTTTTCGCTTCGGACCGGTGTTGGCCTCGGTCGTCATCACCGTTCTGCTGCTGATGCTTCTGGGACGAACGGCGGAGATCTTTCTCCTGCTGTTCCTGGCCATCCTCATCTCGCTCTACCTGAATGCCGCGGCAGCGCTGATCACGCGCTTCGTTCGCCTGCCGCGCATCCCCGCGTTTCTGACGGCGGTCGGGCTCAGCCTCGGATTGCTGGTGGGCCTCGTCGCCCTGATCGTTCCTCCCGTGATCGACCAGACGCAGCAGCTCTTGCGGGTGCTGCCCGATCACATCGCGAACTGGGAACGAGGGATCGACCGCTTCATGACGCGCGTGCCCGCACTCCGCGCGGTCTGGGGGCAGCCGGGACAGCATCGCGTGCTGCTGGCTGTTTACCAGCAACTCTCCGGGGTATTCGGCGATCTGGTGCCGAAGCTCGCCTCGGTGGTGCACGTCGCGATCAACCTGTTCTCCGTCGCGATCATGGGACTGTACCTCGCGATGCACCCCGGGCTCTACCGGGAGTGGTTGATCGCGCTCTTCCCACCCGTACACCGCGACCTCGTCCGCAACGTCGCCACCGATCTCGCCTCGACGCTCCGACGCTTCATCATCGGGCAGATGGCCGCGATGCTCTTTCTCGGCTCGCTGACCGCCTTCCTGCTGTATCTGCTGAATGTTCCGTACGCGGTCACCTTCGGGGTGTTCACCGGAGTGGTCTCGATCGTTCCGTTCTTCGGAACACTGCTCTCGACATTGGTGCCGGCGCTGTTTGTGCTCGGTGGCCCGTCTGGCGAAGTGAGAGCCCTCCTTGTCGTTGCCGCCGGGATCGTCGTCCACCTGGTCGAGGGGAATCTCGTCACCCCCAAGATCATGCAGAAGCAGGTCCACCTGCCGCCCGTGATGACCATCATGGGGGTGCTCATCATGGGCAAGCTGCTCGGCGGTGTCGGGCTGCTCGTCGCCGTGCCCACGGTAGCCGTGATCATGGTCGTGATTCGCCGCATCCTGATCAACCGACTGTACGAAGGGCAGGGATTTCGTAAGACGCTCCGCGATCGCGCCGTCACCGTTCGCACGCCGGCCGAGGAGGGGAGCGTGCTGCTTCCCACCACGCCACCGCCCGACCCTCTCGCCCTCGCCGAAGCCGGATCCGAGCGCGAAACCGCCTGACACCGCTCCGCCACATGTCTCGGGACATCCGCTACGTCATTCTCGCCGAGGGGCAGTTCGGCCCCCTTACCTCCAAGACCGCGAACTCCTGCATCCGATACACGCCGGAGCGTGTCGTCGCGGTGCTCGACTCCCGCCGTGCCGGGAAGACCGTGCAGGATGTGCTCGACTTCGGCGGCGACATCCCGGTGGTGGCGACGCTGAGCGAGGCGCTGCCGCTGTCCCCCACGGCGTTGCTCATTGGGATCGCGCCGATGGGGGGAAAGCTCCCGGCCGAGTGGCGCGCGACCATCCGCCAGGCGATCGAGAACGGCCTCGACGTCTGGAGCGGCCTGCACACGTTCATCGGCGATGACGAGGAGCTGGCTGGTCTCGCTGCCCAGAACGAGGTCACGATCCACGATCTGCGCAAACCGCCGCGCGACCTGCCGGTGGCGAGCGGGCGTGTGCGCAACGTGGACGCGACAATCCTGCTGACGGTCGGAACCGACTGCAACATCGGGAAGATGACCGGCGCTCTGCAGGTGCGCGACGCCCTGCGGAAGCGAAAGGTGAAAGTTCGCTTCGCAGGCACGGGCCAGACGGGGATTCTCATCGAGGGCTGGGGCATCGGTGTGGACGCAGTGATCGCGGATTTCATCGCCGGCGCCACCGAGCGCCTCGTCGTCGATGCCGCGAAGGGCGCCGAGATCGTTCTCGTCGAGGGACAGGGCTCCATCATCCACCCCGGCTACTCCGGTGTCACACTCGGTCTCATCCATGGGTCGCTGCCCCACGCGCTGGTGATGTGCACGCAGCCCTCGCGCGATCACATCAACAACAACCCGTGGGTGAAGATTCCACCTCTGGCCGGGTTCATCCGCCTTCACGAGGCGCTGCTCGAGCCGTTGCGTCCGACGAAGACGATCGCGGTCTCCCTCAACACCTACGATCTCTCTGATAGGGCGGCCAGGGCGGCGATCGCTCAGGCCAGCGACGAGACGGGACTGCCGGCCACCGATCCGGTGCGCTACGATCCGGCCCCGATAGCGGACGCCATCGAGCGCTTCCACCGCGAGCGCCGGGGAGTCGCCGCCACCACCTAGCGGATCCGGTCGGCTCGGAGGAGCAGGGCAAGCGGCCGCGGATGAACGCGGGTGACGCGGATACGGCGACTGCATGGAGGGGGTTGCCCTTCCCCCCAAGTCCTGCTCCTCTTCCCGGTGCCGGGCGCCCGGCCCTATCACGGAGCGATCCGCGTCGCCCTTCGCCGCGAACATCCGCGGCCGCCTTTCGCTGTTGACCCGCACGGACGCTCACGGAGATAACGGCATCCGCTTCAATGCGGAGCGGGGTGCGGCGGCCGCCGAGCGCAATCATCATCACGTCTCCGCGGGCCACCGGCGCGATGGCGCGCCCCCTCGTGCGGGAAGAGGGTGATGATCGCCCCTCCCTTCCCAGCTACTCTCTGCGCGAACGGAAGGCCGCCGCTGCGGCGGTGCCGGAAGCCGGGGGTCCTGGCGCTGTTCGCGCGCCGACCCGGTCATGAAGCTTCCTCGACTGCTGCCGCGCACAGCCTTCCCCTCCGCGACCATCACCCCCCTCGCTGGGAGGAATCCGTGAAGCGCTTCTTCTACACCGCTGCACTCGTCCTCGCGCTCGTTCCTGTTCTACCGGGACGCGCGCGCGCGGACTGCCTCAAGGCCGCGATCGAGAGCTGCAATGCGGACTTTCCCGGTGGAGACCCCAAGACAGTCTCCATCCGTGGCTGGTGCTACATGATCCGCTGGTCCTGGTGCAGCGCCTTCGACATCTGACGCGCGCGTGACGCAATCCACACGCAGCCAGTGGTCACTCGCCACGCTCCTGCTGGTCGGGAGCGTGGCAGCCGGTGCCTTCGCCATCGTGCGCGCGGCACCGGGAGAAAGGGAGCGCACTCCCGCGCCGGCCGAGATTCCGTGGTCGCAACTGGATCTTCGCGGCCGCACCGCGGTCGCGAGCGGCGCTCCGCTCGCGATTCTCTACGTGCAACGGCGATGCCCGCAATGCCGCCGCACGGCGCAGATCGTGGACTCACTCGGAGGCGCGCTCGGAATCGCCACCTTCCTGGTCACGAACGACTCCCCATCGGTCGCGGAAATTTACGCCCGCGACCTGCGACTACGGCAGCCGGTCGTGCGGGACACGGCGCGTGCCTTCGCACGGCTCTTTCGCATCGGCTACGTGCCGACGCTCATCACCTTCAACGGAGCCGGTCGCGGAGCGCGCCACCTGGGCAGCGCCAGCGCCGCCACCTTCCGCTCACTCCTGGAGGGAGTCCGGTGACGCCGCGGGCTCGCCGCATCTCCTCGATCGCCGGCCGCCACCTTCGCCGCACCGAGCGAAGCCGCCTCATCGGCTGGACGCTGCTGCTCGCTCTCGTCGGACTGCTGGCCCAGGGGCTGCCGAGCGACATGCGCCCGGGGTTTGCGATTCTGCTCTTCTACTCGCTCCTCTCACTGCTGCTCACCGGAGCGGGCGGATTGGGAGAGGACATCGCCAGCGGCGGGCACATGCTGGATCGCCTCCACGGCGCCACGCCGGCCGAGATCGCGCTCGGCAGTGCAGCCGCAACCGTGACGGCCGCGTCTCCCGTGCTGCTTCTCGTCTCTCTCTGGCTCTTTCGGGGCCTGGCCACCCACACCCCAGCGATCTTCGGTGCCGCGCTCGCGTGGACGCTGGTCACCCTCGCGGCATGGAGCGGCTGGCTCGTCGCCCTCGGTGCGCTCGCACCCGGAAAGGGCAATTCGGTGATCCTCGCGCCCCTCTTTCTCTTTGGCGGGTTCCCACCCACCGACCTCCCCGTGGACGGGCTGCCGCGAGTGGTAGCGAGCCTTCTTCGCGGCATCTGGTCCCTCCTTCCCCTTCAGGCCCACACCATGTCGATGATCGATTCGCTCATCGTTCAGAGCATCACCCCTCTCCTGTCGGCGCTCGTGCTTCTCCTCAGCGGACCGGCCCTGCTGGCGCTCGCCACTCTGCGCCTTGGGCGCCTCCAGGCGGCCGCGGGATGGGCCAGATGACCACCGCTCTGTCCTGCATCGATCTCCGCCGACGCTACCGCGTCGGACTCCCCGGCTGCTCGGCCCATGTCGACGCGTTGCGCGGGGTAAACCTCGAGATCCGAACGGAAGAGATTGTGGGGCTGCTCGGGCCCAACGGAGCGGGGAAAACGACGCTGTTGCTCTGCGCGGCCGCGCTGCTCCGCCCCGATTCTGGCCGCATCTCGTGGTTTGGCTCGAGCGACGCCGCGCAGGCACTCCGCCACGGCATCGGCTTCGTGCCGGAGCGGTCCATTTACTACTCCTTTCTCACTGTGCGCGAGACGCTGGAATACTACGGCTCCCTCCACGAGATGCCGGCCACCGAGCTGCGCGATCGGGCCGCTCGCTTGCTCGAATCGGTGGGCCTCGCCGAGCAGCGAGACAAGCGCGTTGCGCATCTCTCGAGGGGAATGCTGCAGCGTCTCGGTCTTGCCCAGGCCCTTATCGGCTCGCCGCGGCTTCTCCTCCTCGACGAGACGCTCTCGGGGCTCGATCCCATCGGCCGGCGCGACATTCGGGAGCTCATCAGACAGCTCCCCGCGCAGGGAGTGACGGTCGTGCTCTCGTCCCACGACATGACCGCGCTCGAGCAGGTCACTACTCGCGTGGTGGTCCTGGTCGACGGTGCCGTTCGCGCCTCGATGGAGCCGGTCGATCTCGAGCAGCGCCTGTTCGCCGTCCTCGCCGAGCCGTCCCGTGTCGCGGAGTCCTTGCCATGACCTTGATCGTGACCACGCCATTCCGGCGCGAGCGCGTCGCGGCCTCCTCGGTCGTGATCGGATGTGTTGCCGTGCACATTCTGTCGTCCGCGCTCGCGCTAGGATTTCTGGGGAGGATGATGGAGGAGCTGATCGCCCGCTCACCGAGCGCCAGCCATGTCCTTCTGCTCCGCGACGGACTGTACCGGCTGCTGGTGGCCGGTCTCTTCCTGCCCTCCGCGGCGGTTGTCGGGTGCGGGGTGGTCGTGTGGCTTCTCCGTCCCCGCGATGGCGATCCCGATCGCGTACTGCTCTGGGCGCTCGGCTTCGTCCCGCTCGCGCTGCAGAGCGTCGGGCGTGCTATCACGATCGCGGTGAGCGAGCCGCCGGCCACCCTCGGTGGCCTGATGGAGCTACCCGACCGCTTCGACTTTGGACTGCGCGCGCCGCTCGAGTTGGCAGGTATGAGCGTCAGCCCCGCCGTCTCCTACTGGTTGGCTGCGCTCGGACTGGGGCCGCTGGTCGCCATCTGGTGCTGGAGCCGCGCCGCCGCACGCCCGTCGCGGCGAGGCATCGAGACCATCGATCGACTGATCGCCGCTCTGCTGGTCACGACGTGCTACCTCACCCTCGCGCTGGTAGCGCAGCTCGCTGCCCCCGTGATCGTGCAGCTCTTTCTCGGCATCGCCGGCTAACCGGACGGCGGCATCGTTGACCCCCCCATCGAAGCTCCCTACCTTCACGCCGTATTCGGGCGCCGTGCTCCGGCGCACCGCGCGTCGCCGAACGCGACCGAGTCGCCCGGCCCGGAGCGTCACTGCACCCCGCCAGAGACTGGATGCCAGACTTCCTGCTCTACAACACGCTCACCCGGCGAGTGGAGCCGTTCGCGCCGGCGGACGGGAAGACCGTCCGCCTGTACAGCTGTGGTCCGACCGTGTACAACCCTGCGCACATTGGCAATTTCCGGACGTTCCTTTTCGTCGACCTCCTGCGACGGGTGTTGCGGCTGCGCGGCTGGGAGCTGGAGCACGTGATGAACGTGACGGATGTGGACGACAAGATCATCACAAGGGCGAGCGAGCAGGGCAAGACGATTCGCGAGATCACCGAGCCGGTGACCGAGATTTTCTTTCGCGACCGGGACTACCTGCGCATCGAGGCGGCCGAGCGGTATCCCAAGGCGACCGACCACATCCCCGAGATGATCGCGTTGGTGGAGCGGCTCGTGGCGCGCGACATCGCGTATCAGGCCGACGATCGCTCGGTCTATTTCGCGATCGCGCGCTTTCCGGGCTATGGAAGGCTCTCGCGGCTCGACACGCGCTCGATCCGGGCCGGCGCGCGCGTGGCGGCCGACGACTACAACAAGGAGGACGTGCGCGATTTCGCGCTCTGGAAAGCTGCGAAGGAGGAGGACGAACGGACGGGCGCTGCGTGGGATTCGCCATGGGGACGAGGGCGCCCGGGCTGGCACCTCGAATGCTCGGCGATGGCGATGAAGTATCTGGGCGAGACGTTGGACATCCACTGCGGTGGGGTGGACCTCATCTTCCCCCACCACGAGGACGAGATCGCCCAATCCGAAGGTGCCACGGGAGTGCCATTCGCGCGTGTCTGGTGCCATGGAGAGTTTCTGCTCACCGACGGCACCAAGATGGCGAAGCGCGTGGGCAACGTGAGCACGGTCGGCGACCTCCGGGAGCACGGAATCTCGGCGGCGGCGATGCGTCATTTCATCTTCTCGACCCACTACCGGAAGCAGCTGAACCTCACCGCCGACGCGGTCGAGGGGTCGATGAATGCCGTCCGTCGCATCGCTGACTTCGCGGACCGACTGGATCGGTGCTCGGCCGGCCCGTCATCTCTGGTGGAGGCCGCGGAGGAGCTCGAGCGCGATGCCCTGGCCGCGCTCTTCGATGATCTCAACGCGCCCCTGGCCCTGGGTGCCCTCTTCGTCTTCATCAATAGGGTGAACGCGGAGCTCGACCGCTGGGAGAGCGAGGCGCGGAGAGGGTCGGGCGCCGGCGAGAAAGACGGGCTGGCGCAGGTGCGACGCGCCTTCGCGATGGTCAATGGCGTGCTCGACGTGGTGCCCGAACGTGCCGCCGACGATCCGGAGCTCGTCCGCTGGGTCGAGGGCCGGATCGCGGCCCGGGCCCAGGCGCGCGTCACCCGGGACTTCGCCACCGCGGATCGTATCCGGGACGAGCTGCTCGCCCGCGATGTCGTCCTGGAAGACACGCCTGTAGGGGCGAGGTGGAAGAAGGTGAAGTAGCGGCGGAGCGGGCCCGGCTCGCCGACGAGCGCTAATGCCTTGACTCCCCAGCGCTTGCCCTTTATTCTACGAGTCTCGCGCAAAAAATGGCCGTCTGCTGACGTAGCTCAATTGGCAGAGCACCTGATTTGTAATCAGGCGGTTGCGAGTTCGATTCTCGCCGTCAGCTCTGGGTCAGGGCTCGCTTCAGGTCGGCGACATCGAACGAGGGCCGCTCGCGGGGCACTGGGTGGGGTACCCAAGTGGCCAACGGGAGCAGACTGTAAATCTGCCGGCTAACGCCTTCGAAGGTTCGAATCCTTCCCCCACCATCGCCGAGTGGTTGCGGCTCGGAGCGTGTGAGGTGGCGAGAATGACGGAGAGCATGAGAGACGGAACTGCGGGAGTAGCTCAGCTGGTAGAGCGCAAGCCTTCCAAGCTTGATGTCGCGGGTTCGAGCCCCGTCTCCCGCTTGCTGGATCGAGGACTCGGCCGCCGCGGATCTTCACGGCGGCTTTCGACGTGCCGGGCGCGTCGTACCAGGGTGCGGAGCCGGGAAGCTGGGGAAGGGCAGGGGTGAAGAGGTAGGTCGCTCGCGTAGCTCAGTTGGTAGAGCACACCCTTGGTAAGGGTGAGGTCATCGGTTCAATCCCGATCGCGAGCTTGGACGAGGGCGGGGTCGTGCGATCCATGGGTCGTGTGGCCCGCGGCGTCCTGCGTTGTGCAGCACCGTTCATTTATTCAGACGGGAACATAGAGAAAATGGCCAAGGCAAAGTTTGAGCGGACGAAGCCGCATGTGAATGTCGGGACGATTGGGCATGTGGATCATGGGAAGACGACGTTGACGGCGGCGATCACGGCGATCCAGGCGA
>JALZAQ010000009.1 GCA_030948255.1 Gemmatimonadota bacterium | reverse complement strand
CGCGATTGTCGGCTTCCAGCGTGTGTGCGTGCGGACCATCGTGTTCAGGATGGTGAGCAGTTTCCGCATGCAGGCGACGAGCGCGAGCTTCTTCGGTTTCCCGGCGGCGAGAAGGCGCTGATAGAATGGGCGGATCACCGCGTTGCGCTTGGTGGCGACGAGGGCCGCCATGTAGAGCACGGCGCGCACCGTCGCGCGACCACCCTGCACGAAACGCCGGCCCCGCATTGTGCCCGAGTCCCGACTGAGTGGCGCGACGCCGACCAGCTTGGCGATCTCACGACGGGACAGCCGGCCGAGCTCCGGGCGATCCGCGAGCAGCGTGCGCGACAGGACGGGACCGACCCCAGGCACGCTTTGCAGCAGCTCGTCGCGCTCGCGCCACGCGGGGCTCTGCCGGATCATTTCGCCGAGATCGGTATCGGTCATCCGAAGCTCGCGCTCGAGGAAGTCGATGTGGGCCTTGAGGCTCTTCCGCACCAGTCGCTTGCCCGTGCCGAAGACCTGCCCCACGCGATTCCGCTCGGCCTGGAGCATCTCGAGCAACTGCCGGCGCCGGGTGAGGAACGCATCGAGCTCCTGCGCCTCGGCCTCGGCGATCGGGCGCACCGCGGGGCGGACCACCTCCGCGAAGCGCGCCAGAATGTCCGCGTCGATCCGATCCGTCTTCGCCAGTTGACCCGTCGCCTTCGCGAAGTCCCGCACCTGGCGCGGATTCACCACGACGACAGGCAAGGCCGCGGCCACCAACGCGGCGACGCCCAGGAGCTCATAGCCACCCGTCGCTTCCAGAACAATGAGCTGCGGGCCCACGCCCCGCACCCGCTCGACCAGCGTCCGCACCCCACGCTCATCATTGCTGACCGTAAAGCGTTCACCGCTCGGGAGTATGCTCACCACCAGCTCTGCTTTCGCGACGTCGATCCCGACGAACATCCGACCTCCTGAGGGAAGTGTCGCGTCGCCCGTCCTTGTGAGAATTCGGGCTCGACTTCAAGTCGGCCCCCGCAACTGTTCGGGCTCTGTGCGACAAGCGATCGAGACGCCGCTCCGGCTAACGCACGGTGTTTACCACCAGACCACATCGAGCTGGCGCCCCGATCAGAATGACTGCAAACTCTCTCGAGATCTAGATACAAGGCCGCAGAAAACATACCCTCCCTCACCACCACCCGACCTCGGAAGTACGATGAAGCGAGTCACTGGCATTGGCGGCATCTTCTTCAAAGCCAAAGACGCTCCGGCCCTACAGGCCTGGTACAAGCGGCACCTCGGAATCGACGTTCAAGAATGGGGTGGCGCGGCTTTCGACTGGACCGACGGTGAAGGTAAGCCGGTTGCCGGAACAACCGCCTGGTCCATTGCTTCGGCGCAAAGCAACCAGTTTGCGCCCAGCACTGCACCTTTCATGGTCAATTACCGGGTGGAGGATCTCCACGCCCTGGTCAAAGCCTTACGCGAAGAAGGGTGCAACGTTCTCGAGAAGATCGACGATTCCGAGTACGGAAAGTTTGGCTGGGTCATCGATCCAGAAGGAAACAAGGTAGAACTTTGGCAACCGCCCGCCGGCCAATGACCAGGGCAGTCGGCTTCAGCACGAATCTGCGGCCTAACCCTTCGTTGCACCGGACTGCCTTCGGCAGCCGGTGAACTTAAGCGTTGTCCCGCCTATGCGAGCCACAGTGAAGCCGCGCCGGAGTGGTACGAATGTTGTCGAACGTGGAGGCGAACATATCCGCCGAGCCAATGCCCTTCGACTGCGAGCACATCATTGACTCCGGCCTCGGGTGGCTCATCTCGATGGAGAAGTGACATGGTGAAGTCAGCAAAGAACACGATTTGCCTTTGGTACGATGGCGACGCCGAGAACGCGGCGCGGTTCTACGCCAAGACCTTTCCCGATTCGTCCGTCGGCACCGTGCACCGCGCACCGGGAGACTTTCCGTCGGGGAAGAAAGGGGACGTGTTGACCGTCGAGTTTACGGTGATCGGCGTTCCGTGCCTCGGGCTCAACGGCGGTCCTGCGTTCAAGCACAACGAAGCGTTCTCGTTTCAGGTCGCAACCGCTGACCAAGCCGAAACGGATCGCTACTGGAACGCGATCGTCGGCAACGGCGGCCAGGAGAGCGCGTGCGGCTGGTGCAAGGACAAATGGGGATTGTCCTGGCAGATTACGCCGATCGCCCTGACGAGAGCGATCACCGATCCCGATCCCGCTGCCGCCAAACGTGCGTTCGATGCGATGATGGAGATGAAAAAGATCGACATCGCTGCAATCGAGGCGGCGCGCCGCGGTTGAGGTTGCATCTTCGACGCGTATCTCGAAAGCACAAGGGCACATGACGGCCGGAACCGAACTCGCTGCGCGCCGTCCAGCCGTAACCGCCCAAGAGACCAGTTCCGTCGCCGGGCCATGTGCGCCACGAGCCGGGTGCGCCGGCCCCCCAACTTGGACGGCATCGAGCGCCGCCTGTGCCGCGACCACCTGCGCGCTACGCGCCTGCGCCACGAGTCCCGCGCTCGGCAACGCACACAGATCGCGCGTCACTCCTCTGGTTGTGCACCACGCGCCTGCGCCAAGGCCCGGGTTCGTCCGCAACGGCCGAGGCACCAGCTCGAGGGCTGGGCCCCCGCGCGCTGGACAGTTCCTGCGGCCGCGGCATAACGTACGCTCCACTTGACGGGCGATCATTGAATGCTCGCTTCGCTCGGCTCTTATTGGACTCGCCCGCAGGTGAGCTGGGGCGTCAGGCTGACCAACCATCAACTACAAAATGTCTCGTTGTGTGTTGGTCTCGCATAACACTTTCGCGCACCCTAGCCGATGAAGACGTTTTCACCAAAGACCGTGGACCAATGGCGGCAGTGGTTGGCCGAGCACCATGACTCGGAGTCCGAGGTATGGCTCGTCTTCCACAGACTGCACACCGGGGTCGCGTCGATCGATTACAAGGATGCGCTCGACGAAGCACTGTGCTTTGGTTGGGTGGACAGTCTGGTCAAGCGTCTGGATGACCGACGCTACGCGCGCAAGTTCACGCCGCGGCGAGCGGACAGTCGATGGTCGACAATAAACCGGAAACGTTATGCAGCGCTTGAAGCCAGTGAGAGATTGACGCCCGCCGGCATCAATCGCGCCCCGACGGGTCGCAGCTATGGTCCGTTGCCCCCACGGTTCGAAATGCCCTCGGAGGTTCCGGCGTACATACAGACTGCCTTGAGGAAACATCCGCCGGCGTTGCGGCACTTTGAAGCGCTTGCGCCCTCACACCGCCGACGGTATCTCGGCTGGATTGAGTCCGCCAAACAGGACGAAACGAAAGCTAGGCGGGTGAAGGAGGCAATTCGCCTTCTGACCGCCGGAAGAGTACTCGGGCTGAAATAGACAGGGCGGCGTAACTTGCGTTGGAGCAGGCAGCACCCCGACATCGCTGCGCTGGTCAGTTCGGCGCATTGGTGAGCAAATCCCATCAGCGCGCCACGTACCATTCGGTGGGCGTTCACGGAGATTCCGCCATGTCACTCGGACACTACGAGGTGCGTGAAACAATCGTCGCGGCACGACCGGTGGCCGGCGTGCGGGCGCAGGTGCCACGTGGTCGTGTCGCACAGGAATTTGGGCGGCACCTGGATCAGGTGTATGCGGCGGCGCGCGCGGGGGCGGTGGTCCTCGACGGACAGAACATCTTCATCTATCGCGCGGCGACCGACGAGCAGCTTACGGTCGATTTCTGTGTGGGTGTGACGGCACGGTTCGCGGCGGTGGGGGTGGTCTTGCCGTTGGAGACACCGCGCGGCGTCGCGGCGATGACGACGCATCACGGCGACTACGGGGGACTGGGCCGGGCGAATGCCGCAATCCTCGCCTGGTGCCGCGCACACGATCGCGCGCTCGCGGGCCCATCATGGGAAGTGTACGGCCATTGGCACGCCGATCCGGCGCAGCTGCGCACGGATGTGTACTACCTGTTGCAGTCAACCGGTGCGGACTCCAGGCTGTAGCCTCCGTGTTGGCGTGTGCCGTGGGGCGGAAGCGGCATTGGCTCACGCGTTGCTGGATGTCGGAGTGGATCTTGAGGTCCTCGAAGCGAGCCGGATCAGGGGCGTGGCACGATCCTTCCTCGACTCGCCAGACGGGCGCATGCGCCGGTCTGCCTAACGTTCATGCACCTGACAGTCGAGCTATTGATGCGGCGGCTTCGCCGCCGTTTGATATGTTCGCCCGCAGAGAGCTATGGTGTTGGCTGGCACCCACGATTGATTCTGTGTTCACGATCCGGTGTACGCAACATCTTCTGCGCCGACTGAAGGCGAACGTGGTGGCGACGGATGCAATGGAGCCTACGACCACGTTGGGTGATTGGTATACGAACACTTTGAACGTCGGCCGGCTCCGCCTTCTGCTCTGTACCAGTGAGCGGTCGCTCCTCACCGTCCTCGTTCCGGCGAAGGATCTCGACGAGTTCCCTGCGCGTCTCCGTGATGGGGTCGGCCGCACGCTCGCTGGCCTTGATATTCCTTCGGCGCTGATCGCCCGCGAACAACGCGAAATGATGTGGCACTGCTTCGATCGAACGCGCAGCCGGCAGGTTCTGGGTTCGATGAATGACTTCGCGTTTCTAGCCGAAGCGTACATCCGCGACGATTTGCCAGATGTCGACTTGGACTCCATTGCACGAATGCTCAACCGCGCGCCGTGTCGACCAATCGACTACCAATCACCTGACCGCCTTACGCCGACACTGTTCCGCAGTGCCAGCTAACCAACGCTGAAGCAGACGGACGATCTATGGAGTTGCGGGAGCGCGGGCTGTGCCTGCGCTCTTACATATGGCTCCCTTGTAGGTGAGCTCAGGCGTTAGGTGGACCCACGCTGGAGACGGCGCTGAACTGTGCTGTTTGCGGACCAACTCGACGTCGGACCGAAACGATGGCAACCGCCAATTCCCGGGTCACGATCCACATGGTAGCGAGCCTCGACGGCTTTATCGCTCGAAAGGACGGGAGCGTCGACTGGCTCGAGACCTCGGACGAATTCGTAAACGGTGACACCATAGACCCAGGATTCGTCGAGGCGTTCCTCGATACGATCGATTGCTACGTCATGGGCTCTCGAACGTACGAGACCGCGGTGAGTTTTGAGGCCAAAGGGTTGGGGTGGGCGTACGGCGCCAAACCCACCTTCGTGCTCACCCGTCGCGAGTTGCCCCGCATTCGGGATACCGTCGAGTTCTACTCAGGCGATCTCGCGCAGTTCGTGAATGGACGCCTGCGGCACATGTTCCGCACGATCTGGTTCGTTGGCGGGGGTGTGCTCTCCGCTGAATGCCTTCGTCTCGACCTAGCCGACGAGGTTCGGTATTCGATCCTGCCCATCCTGATTGGTGATGGCATCCCGTTCTTCGAGAAGCTCGACCGAGACATCGCGCTCCATCTGGCCGAGGTCAAAGGCTACCGGAGCGGCATGGTGGAGCTTCGCTACGAGGTACGACGATAGTGGCGGGTTGAGCAACCAAGGCTGCCCGTCGCCTGGATCGCCAACTGGCCAGAGTGAGGCCGCCATCTCGCTGCGTCCACCTAACGTGCGCTGGTACTCTCGCTGCCTGCACTTCTTGCATCGCACGCTCAGGCTCCGATGCGGGCGGCCTAACGAAATCCGCACCTGAGAAGATCTTCGGTAGCGGCGCTCGCGCCGCCGCAGTCTGTTTGGCTCGCTTGCAGGTGAGCTCAGGCGTTGGGCACGTCAATACTCCGACTCCACGTCGTGCGGTCCGCCGCTGAACCGGAAGTCAGACCGCAAACATGCTTCTTTCTCTCTCCCCACAACCTGGCACATATGATAGAGCTTCTGGCGCGAAAGGCCGCCATACCAAACCCCTGTCTCGAGCAGTTCAGGCCGCTCGTTGGTACCTGGGCGACGGTAGGGCACCATCCCATGGTTCCGGGCACAACGTTTCACGGGCGGACGTCGTTTGAATGGCATGAAGGTGGGGCATTTGTGATCATGCGCTCGGAGATTAATGAGCCGGGCATTCCGAGCGGAATCGGGATCATCGGAAGCGATGATCAGGCGGAGGCGTTCACCATGCTGTACTTCGATGAACGCGAGGTGAGCCGCCGCTACGAGATCACGATGCAGGACAAGGTTCTGCGATGGTGGCGCAATACACCGGGCTTTTCGCAGCGGTATGTCGTCACGATCTCTCAAGACGGCAATACAATGCAGGGACAGGGCGAGATGGCGAGGGATGGTGGTCCGTGGGGCCCTGATCTGGGACTCACCTACACGCGAGTGTAGTAGGAGCATCGCGCGCGCCTGTTCTACCCGGGGCGTTCGTTGGTCCCGCCAGGGTTGTCGGACGGCGCGTGGCAACACAGAATGTAGACAAGCCGCACTATTGATCGCCTTCTCCCCTCCGGCAGCCTAACACTCGCTGAGGCTGCCCAGCGATCACTTGAAACTCGCTTCGCTCGCAATTCCTGATGTTCGCTTGCAGCCTAGCTGAGGGCATCAACTCGCAACACGGATCACATCGTGATCAATCGGTTCGCTCAGCGTTCACCATGATTGTCTCGTGACTGCCGATGCGCACGCTGAGTTGTCGGACGCCTCGTTGCACGCGTGTGAGGCGGCGCTTCGCCAAGCGCAGTTGGCGAGCGATGTGCCGGCGCTCGAGCAGCTCGTGGACGATGCACTGGTCTTCACCGGCCCAGACGGCGCCGTGTATGGAAAGCAGGACGACCTGGACGCGCACCGGCGCGGGATGCTGCGTATCACGCGCCTCGAGCCGAGCGAAGAACGTGTTCAGCGCTTCGGATCCTTCGCCATTGTGAGCGTCCGCATGGCAATGCGCGGGACATTCAACGGAGCGGCCTTCGCTGGGCCGTTTCGCTACACGCGCGTTTGGTGTGCGCGACGCGAGGGGTGGCGCATCGTCGCCGGACACGTGAGCGCAGTGCTCGGGTGACCGGTCGGCCGTTGGAATCCTCTCGCTTGTGATCTAACGAACGCTGAACCTGACGAGCGAAGTGAGGAAGCTCGCTGCCCCGCAATGTGGTAACTCGCTCGCAGGTTAGCTGTGGGGTTGGGTGGCTGCCGGCTGCTGGGCTGTTGAGTGCGTTCAGTTCTCCGCCCTGCATTCCCCGTACACGGCCAAGATACCTTTCAACCATGTACCGGGCTGCAGTTCTTCAGCAAGTTCCCCGCACTCTCGGAGGCTCTCGCGGTCGATGGGGAGATGAACACGCGCGGGGAATGCAACGCGATCGAGCTCTGGACGTTGACGTCCCTCTGCGGCATTCTTGCTGCCGGCGGAGCCGATGAAATATGTCTGGAACTTCTAGGATGAGAACATGACAAAATCGGGCGCGAGCCAAGGCCAGTCGGCATCGGAGCTCATCTCGAAAACGATCGCCGAACTCGCGGACTGGCGCGGGGAAACCCTCAGCAGAATGCGCAAGCTCATCAAGGAAGCAGATTCGGCCGTCGTCGAGGAGTGGAAGTGGAGGGGCACTCCGGTTTGGTCGCACGACGGCATCATCTGCACTGGCGAATCCTACAAGAATGTCGTGAAGCTTACCTTCTCCAAGGGCGCGTCTCTAAAGGATCCGGCCCGTCTCTTCAACTCGAGTCTCGACGGAAACGTACGCCGCGCGATCGACATCCACGACGGAGAAGAAGTTGACGAGTCCGCCTTCAAGGCGCTCGTTCGCCAAGCGGTCGCCCTCAACAGCTCTGGCAAGTCGAAAAGTTCGAAGAAAGCGAAGTCCTGAGGCCGCACGAGGGGCCTCATGAGACGCACGTGGACGATCATTGGCGTTGGCGATGTGCCTGGCAGCTTCAGGTGGTACCAGTCGCTGCTTGGCCTGCCAGAGACGGCTTCCGCCCATGACGACTTCGGTCAAATCCTTGACTCGGATGGAACGGTCTTGCTCTGCCTTCACGAGTGGGGTGCCCATGAGCATCCCTCCTTGATGAGCCCCGGTCACGCACAGCCTGGCAACGGCCTCCTCTTGTTTTTCCGTGTCGATGATTTCGCCATGGCGCTGCCAAGGGCACGCGCTCTCGTCGCTCGGCTCGAGGAGGAGCCCCACGTGAACCCGAACACTGGAACTGCGGAGTTCTCACTGCGAGATCCGGACGGATATTACGTCACGATCAGTGCGCTCTCTGCGGCCTAACGGGCGCTGAAGCCGACAGGCGAGCTACTGATTGCGCTGTGCTCCGCGCAGCGCTTTCAGGTGTCTACCAACGCGGGTGAGCTCCATAGACCGCAACAGAGAGGGTGGGACATGCCCGACATTGCCGGTTCGACCGCTCCGTCGCAGCGCGCCAGTCTCGGTGGAGTGACACCCATCCTCCGCGTTGAGAGCCTGGATGCCAGTGTGAGCTACTACCTCGAGCAGCTTGGTTTCTCGCTACAATGGCGAAGCGGAATGGTGGCCTCGGTCGCACGCGATCGAGCGTCGCTGATGCTTTGCGAGGGAGACCAGGGCCACGCGGGCACCTGGGTGTGGATTGCCGCCACCGACGTGGATGTGCTCTATTCCGAGCTGCGAGATCGCGGGGCGCGCCTCCGCCACGCACCGGCGAACTACCCATGGGGCTCTCGAGAATGCCAAGTCACGGATCCGGATGGGCACGTACTGCGCTTCGGCGGAGATCTGAGGCCGGGTGAGCCGTTCGGCGACTGGGTCGACGGGCACGGCACTCGATGGCTTTCGCAGACGGGCGGCCAATGGCGCGCTGCCGAGCAGGAGTGACGTGTACCGGAAGCGGGTTTGCTGTCGGCGCGCCTGCGGTCCAACGATCGTTGCAGCAGGCGAGCGATCTGCGGACCGCTCGTTGCGCCCGCTGTTGTTGGGATTCGCTCGCAGCTGAACTCTGGCGTTAGAGGCAGACGGATCACGAACAGATTGGAGATAGGAGTCGCAATGACAGTGGAGTTTCCCGGTGCCGTGCCGGAAATACCAGTCAGGGATATCAACGAGGCAGCGACTTATTACCAGAACAACCTCGGCTTTACAGTCGATTGGGGCAGCGAGGAACTTGGACTTGCAGGAATCTCTAAGGGAGACTGCAGGATGTTTCTGGCGAACTCAGACTATCGACAGGAATGCGGGAATGTCGGGCCGGTTCTGATTTGGCTGAACTTGAAGAGCAAGGATGAAGTAAATGATTTGTACCGACTCTGGAGCAGCAGCAAAGCGACGTTGATCTCTGAGCCAGAGTCAAAGCCATGGGGTCTGCACGAGTTCATGGCCAAAGACCCGGACGGCAATCTGTTTCGTGTTTTCTATGACTTTGGAACTCCTGAGAGTGGCAACGACGCCTAAGCTGACGCTGACAAAGGGTTGTTGATTGTGCGCGCCGCTCGCGCACTTCTATATGACCCTTTGCTTGGCTCGGCGCTGGGCAGAGAAGAGGGCCGGTGGATGAGTTGTCGACTGACGGAGTGGTTCAGTTTTCGAGCGGCGCCACCAGGAGAATGCGCGTGGCACTCGTGGTTCTTCTGAGAGGGGTCAACGTCGGCGGCCACAGGACGCTCCGACCTACCACGCTCGCCGAACAATTGAAGCATCTCGATGCGGTCAACATCGGCGCGGCGGGCACCTTCGTGATCCGGCGGCCAGTCACGCGGGCGAAACTCCGCGCCGAATTGGCACGCAGGCTTCCCTTTGATGCCGAAACGATAATCTGCCAGGGCAGCGAGATTGTCAGACTGATGTCCCGGAATCCTTTCGCGGACCAGCCCGTGCGAGCGGACGTCGTCCGCTTCGTGAGCGTCCTGTCCAAGACTCCCCGCTCGGCGCCGTCGATGCCGATGAGCTTTCCAGCGAGCGGCAGGTGGCTGCTGCAGATCCTCGCGAGGGACAACCGGTTCGTCTTCGGCGTGTACCGGCGCCATATGAAGGTCATCAGCTATCTCGGCACGTTCGACCGGCTTTTTGGAGTCCCGGTCACCACCCGCAACTGGAACACCCTTACCGCGATCGCCAGGGTGCTGAGTGACGGAGGGACCTAATCAACCGGCGAGCCGTCACCGGGCATCCAGACGACGTTCTCTCGGTTTGGAGCGCGTCGGCGCCAGATGGCATTTCGTCGCCTTCATCGTGGATAATCGACCACCTGCGCCGGCTACATCGCGCTACTGAACACGGACTCTCATGACGACCAGCAAGAGAAAGCCACGGGTGACATCCCTCGCTCCACAGTTCCTGGTCGACAACCTTGACCGCTCGATCGCCTACTACCGGAAGCTCGGCTTCACATTCGGCGAGCCGTGGGACGGGTTCTACGCGATCGGTGAGCTGGATGGGCTGGAGCTCCACCTCAAGGAAGCACCCAAGAACGCGGAAGAGCGCCGACACCGGCGTGCGAACGAGCATCTCGACGCGGCGGCCGGTGTTGACGGCATCGAGGCGTTCTATGCGCAGTGCGCAGCGAGCGGCGCAACGATCGTCAAGCCGCTTACGGCGACTCCGTGGGGCACGAAGGACTTCTACGTCGAGGATCCCGATGGCTACATCGTCTGCTTCGGGGGTCGCCCCGCCGCAGACTGAGCGGCGCCCCGGTTGCGCCGCACAACAGGGACGCCGACTCACCTGTCCCTACTGCTTCCAACCTTTTCCCCTCCGTGTGTGTCAACCAGTGTGCCTCTTACCGTAGGCGTCATACTGGAGAACGGGGCGATGGGGAAACCGGAGCGCAACCCTGGGAGGGTGGGATGCAAGATCTCCAATGGGCCTTTCGGTCGCTGCGCAGAAGCCCGGGGTTCGCGGCCCTCGCGGTCGGCACACTCACCCTCGGCATCGCTGCGGCCACGGTCGCGTTCGCGGTACTCGATACCGTCCTCCTGCGTCCGCTCCCCTACCGCGAGCCGGACCAGCTTGTGCTCATTCGCGAACGCACCGACAAGCAGGCATTGCTCGCGCCATCCTACCCGAACTTCGTCAGTTGGCGCGACGGCTCTCGCGCGTTCGCCGGCGTCGTGTCAACCACCTTCCCGGCACCGAATTTCGTGTGGCCCGGATCGGTCGAATCCGACGCGCTCCCCGTCACCGCGCTCGGCGTGTCGCGCCATTTCTTCGCGACGCTCGGCGTGGCTCCCGCGGTTGGAAGGGAGTTCACGGACGACGAGAACGCCCCCGGCGGCCCGACCGTCGTGATGGTCTCCTACGAGTTTTGGCAATCGCAGATGGGCGCGCGGCAGCCCCTCGGGACGATCGGTCTGAACTCCGGCGAGCGTGCACCCGTCGTCGGCGTGCTGGCGCCCACCTTCCAGTTCCGTGCTCCGGCGGAGTTGTACTACCCGCACGAGCACTTTCCGGAGAAGCTTCGGAACGCGCATAACTACATCGTCGTCGCTCGCCTCAAACCCGGCGTGAGGCTCGCGGCCGCGCGCTCGGAGATGACGATGCTGTCGCAGCGCCTGCTCGCGGCGTTCGGCACCGAGACGCAGGCGATCGACACCGATGTGATCCCGCTTCGGGACTATCTCGTGTCGGATTACAGGACGCTGCCGCCGATCGTGTTTGGCGCGGCGGCGCTCGTCTTGTTGATCGCGTGTACCAACCTGATGAGCGCACAATTGGCCCGCGGGCGAGCCCGTGAGCGGGAAGTGGTCGTGCGTGCGGCGCTCGGCGCGTCGCGGTCGCGACTGGTCCGCCAGCTCGTTGCGGAAAGTCTCATCGTCAGCGCCGCCGGGGCGGCGCTGGCAACGATCGTCTCCCTCTTCGCGGTGCGCGCGATAAAGGGCGCGAGCATGACTCTGATGCCGCGCCTCGCCGGCCTCACCGTCGACGGACGCGTGTTGACTTTCGCGAGCGCCATCGCCGTCCTCACGTCACTTCTCGTCGGCGCCTATCCGGCCGTCCGTCTCGCGAATCGCGATGCCGGGCTCGTCTTGCGCGATGGCCGCGCGAGTGCACTTGCCGTGCGCGCATCCGCATGGCGGCTGCTCGTCGGCTTCCAAGTGGCCCTTGCCCTCGTGCTGCTGGTCGGCTCGACGCTTCTCATCGAGACGCTCCACAATATTCTCACGTCGGACACCGGGTTCGAGGCACACGGCGTCCTGACGATCTCGATGACGCAACACGTCGGCGACGAGTCGAAGGTCGACCGGTTGATCGAGGGTCTTCGCGCCATGCCGGGCGTGCGCGGCGCTGCAGTCACGACACGCCTTCCACTCGCATGGGAAACGATGTCTGCCCCGTTACGCCGCGTCGGCGATCCGCCCGATCACGATTGGCCAGCGACCGCCGGGTTTCGTGTCGTGAGCCCCGAGTATTTCGGGGTGTTGCGTCAGCCGCTGCTCCGCGGACGAGCTTTCACGCCGGCGGATCGAGAGGGCGCGGGGAATGTCGTGATCGTCACGCCGGGGGTCGCGAAGCTGCTCTGGCCGGGGGAGGACCCCATCGGCAGAGTCGTCTCCACGAACTTCCTGTTCGATCAGTGGCTCACCGTCGTCGGTGTCGCCGCCGAGGCGTCCAGTTGGATGATGCCCCCCGGTTTGCAGAACGAAATCTACGTCCCGGTGGCGCAGCACCCCAAATCGGCGGTCGGGCAACTGTTCGTGATCGTCAGAACGGCGTCCGATCCCCGTGCCGTTGTCCCCGCGGCGCGCGAGACGGTCCGCCAGATTCTGCCTGGCGCGCCGACGCTGTATGGAACGATGGACGAGCGCATCGCCCGAACCGCCGCTGATCGCCGGTTCGCGATGTTGGCGCTCACCGCCTTCGGCGCCATCGCCCTCGCGCTCGCCGCGGTCGGAATCTATGGCGTCATCTGGTACATCGTGTCTGCGCGGACGCGGGAGATCGGCATTCGCATGGCGCTGGGGGCCACTGCCCACACGGTGCGATCCGCCGTGCTGCAAAGTGCCGCGCTGATGGCGATACCCGGCATCGTGGTTGGCGTACTGGGAAGCGCATTGGCGACCCGATATCTCCAATCCGTGCTGTACGGTGTGTCGCGGCTCGACGTGCGCGTCTATGCGGGCGGGGCGGCGATCACGATCGTCACCGCGATGGCGGCGGCCTTTGTGCCGGCTCGGCGGTCGAGTCGCGTGGATCCGATGATCGCAATGCGAGCCGAGTAGCGACCGCGCAGAGACTCGGCCGACCACGATGGCGAGATTGTCTGAGTCACCCTGGATAGTATCACGGTAGCACGAAGCCCCATTGCGACGGGGAGGCGCATTGAAGGTGCGTTCAGTATGTCATCCGGGCCGCTGCCCCTCACAGCGCGCCGGCGACCGCTCGGATTGGTGTCTTGCTCTGGCAGTGGGAGGCGCACATCTTCGCCTCGGCATGATGGCGGTGCCAGGGAAACTCGGCCGACTCTCAGGAGCTGTTATATGTGCCGCAATATCAAGACGCTGGCGAACTTCGAGCCGCCCGCGACGGACGCCGAGGTGCGCGCGTCGGCGCTCCAGTTCGTCCGGAAGCTGAGCGGCGTGACGCAGCCGTCCCGCGCCAATGAGATGGCGTTCAACCGCGCCGTTGAGGACGTGACTCACGCAGCACAGCGGCTCATCGAATCGCTCCAGACCAGCGCCCCACCCCGGGATCGCGACGTGGAGCGGCGGAAAGCCCGGGAGCGCGCCGTGCGCCGGTTCGGCGGTCAGGTGGCCGAGGCCTGACGAGGCGCTTCCAACCACTCTGGGAGCTTCGGCATAGGCGACGCGGCTGTCCACTTTGGACCGCACCCGCGACTTGCTCCTCCATGCGGCTGAGGTTTCGCGATGCCACCCCGAAGGACGTCGCGCTGATAGCGGCTCTCCAGAATGCCGCTGCCGGCGCACTCACGGCGCGCTTTGGCCCAGGTCATTGGTCATCGCTCGTGACGGAACGGAGCGCTGCTGTATCGCAGCGGCACGCACGCGTTCGGGTAGGGATTTCCGGCCGCCGTAACCTGACGGTCCTCCGCTTCGCCACGAAGAAGCCGTGGGCGATCGACGTCTCATACTTCACTCCCGTGAAACGGCCCCTGTATCTCACGGGAATGGCGATTTCGGTGGCACATCAAGGCCAAGGCCTGGGTCGCCTGGCTGTCGAGGATGCGCGAGCCGCAGCCGCAGCGTGGCCAGCCGATGCTATTCGTTTGGATGCCTATGAGGCTGAAGCGGGGGCGGGTCCGTTTTACGCCAAGTGCGGGTTCCACGAGCGAGGTCGCGTCGTATACAAGGGCGATCCACTCATCTACCATGAGCTCCTGCTCACCCAGCCCTCACGTCCATAAGGCGGGTTGACGGATCGGGATGCGGGCCAATCAGCCGTGGCAACAATCATCCGGCCTGCGAAGTGGCTCCAACAATCAGAGGTTGCAATG
The DNA here is from genome assembly GCA_030948255.1 of Gemmatimonadota bacterium. Classification (GTDB taxonomy): domain Bacteria; phylum Gemmatimonadota; class Gemmatimonadetes; order Gemmatimonadales; family Gemmatimonadaceae; genus JALZAQ01. Next base: position 49,424 of record JALZAQ010000009.1, on the reverse strand, counting down.
GGAACGCCGCGTGCCATCGCCATCGTCGACCGTCAGAGCCGCGTTCGAATGTGGCTCGGGATCGTACTCCTCGGTGCGGGCCTCCTCGGCCACCTGCTCGCCGCGCAAGCAATCGGCGGAAGCTACGTAGCCTACAGGGACCACATCTTCGGCTTCGTGCTGTTGTCCCTCGTGTCGGGCGCCATCATCGCGTGGCTGAGCCGGCGGTTCTGGAGAGGCCGCCACGACATCTCCGTGCTGACGCTCGGTATTCTGCAAGCACTCCTGGGCCTCGTAGTGTACGTCGAGAGGTTTCGTGTTCACGGGTGAGCATCAACCATCTACGGCTTGATCACCCGCTCCAGTCCGTTCTTGTTCACCAGCTTCACGGTGGTCTCCCCGCCTTCCGCTAACAGCTGGATATACGTTGGGTCGAACTCGCCGCCAATCACGAGGCCCGATCCCAGCTTGGATGCTCCAAGCTTTACATTCGGCCTTCCATCTGCACCGATCAAACGAAGCAACACAGTTTCGGGATAAGGCTTCCCATTCCATTTGACTTTGGGATCCTCCGGAAACATCGAAAGGCTCGCTCGAATCCTTCCTCGATCATCAACGATCTCGAGAGCCCGTGCACGGACCACGGCCGGGACATCGGCTATCGCCGCGTCAGCCAGCTGAGTCTGGAGCACCTGATACAGGAGGAGCCCCATATTTACGGCGGTGAGCGCACTGAGAAGTCTGTGAGTCTTCATGACGTCCCTCACCTGCTCTGAGGATGAACTGCGGCGAGTTGCCACCAACCGAACCCGATAGGATCCATTGTATTGGGCATCTCCCGCGCCGCGGGATTACGGCCGGAGCTCCGGGGGGGGAGCCGTTTCGTGACAGCCATCGCTGCCGTCACGCGGGTCTATCTCGGGTACGCGGTCTCGGGCCCGCTGGTTGCAGCGACTGGCGTTCTGTACTGTTGTCTCGGCGCCGGCGAGCTTTCCGTGGCATATCGACGTCACGAAGCCGGATCAGCGAGGCAGACTGTGCGACGGGAAGGCTGGTCGAATCGGAGACGTCATGGACAACATTATCATCCTGTTAAGAAGGGCAGGTTCGGTAGCTGCGCGGACTGACGAATGCTCGAGCTGACGAGCGAGCGCGAAGGCTCCCTGGGAGGCGCGATGGCGATCATCCGACCGTGCGCTGCCGGAGTATGAAGGGGTCGCTCGCCTTCTACACCGCGGTGCTCGACTTCGAGCGCATCGACGGCGATGACGCTCTGGACGATCCCTCGTTCAGCGTCCGGCCGTAACCGCGTTGGCGCACGGTCGCCGGGTAGCCGCATCTGGCTTTCTTCAACCGACGGAGTCGACGATGACAACACGGTACTACAGGCTGACGGTAGTCGCGTGCGCGCTGTCCTGGTTTATGGTGGGCCTCCATCTCCCGGCGCTCCATCAGGTGACTCATCATGGACACGCACCTGACTGGACAGTCCTGGGGATGGTGTCGCTGCTTCCCCACATTTGACCGAGCACCGTCATGCGACCATACGCTGGTCTTTCTACGGGAGCCATCGTTTTCGCGGCCATCGCCGCGACCTCTGCGACGCCGCTCCACGCACAGGCAGTCGCCTCGAGCGACTATCTGTACGTCTGGACCGCCTCGGCCGATACCACGCAGCCGGATTTCCTTGCCGTCCTCGATGTCCGCCCCGCATCCGGTCGCTACGGCAGACTCGTGACCACCATTCCCGTGCCGGGACTCAAGAACCGGCCACACCACACCGAGCACGAGATGCCGGCCGACGCTCGACTGTTCGCGAATGGCTTCGGCAGCGGCCAGACATTTGTCTTTGACATGACCAAGCGCGCCCACCCTCGGCTCGACGTCCAGTTCGGAGACGTGGCCGGGATGATGCATCCGCACAGCTTTCTCCGGCTGCCCAACGGAAACGTGCTCGCCACCTTCCAGATGCAGCACGACTCTCTGGGAATCGCGCCCGGCGGCCTTGCCGAACTGACGAACCGTGGCCGGCTGGTGCGATCCGTTTCCGCCAACCGCACGGGCGTCGATCGCCGCATCCGTCCCTATTCGGCGGTCATCATCCCGAAACTCGACCGCATCGTCACCACGACCACCGACATGGATGGCGAGGCTGCCATCCAGTCGGTTCAGCTGTGGCGGCTCTCGGATCTGAAGCCGCTTCGGACCTTCGACCTGCCTCAGGGTCCGCGCGGCGACGAAGCGTCGCTCACCGCCGAGCCGCGACTCCTTGCCGACGGACGAACCGTTCTCGTGTCGACCTTCGACTGCGGTCTCTACCTGTTGCGCCGACTCGATGGCCCGGCGCCTTCGGGGAAACTCGTAGCGTCCTTTCCCCGGAAGAAGGACAGCTACTGCGCCATCCCGGTCATCGTCGGACACTACTATCTCGTGACGGTGCCGGCGTGGAGCGCCGTCGTGAGTCTCGACATTTCGAATCCGGACAAGCCACGGGAGGTGTCCCGCGTCGTGCTCGGCGCGCAAGACATCCCGCACTGGATCGCGCTCGAGCCCAACCATCGCCGCGTGGTGATCACGGGGTATGGAGATCTCGCGCATCGCGTGATGATGGCGCATTTCGATGAATCCACCGGTCGGCTGACGCTCGATACACGGTTCCGTGACGACGGCACGACAGAGCCGGGAGTGCGCATGGACAACAAGGCATGGCCGCACGGAGGAAACGCCGCGGGCACTCCCCATGGGGCGGTGTTCAGCGCCGCATCGGTCGGCGTGAAGCCATGAGTCGAGCTCGACCTCGGCGCTTGGGTAAGGAGCATTAGGATGCCACTCAAGCATCTCCGTCTCGGGAAGGGTTTTGCCGTCCAGCTGACGAACGCGCGAAGCCAGGTAGCCACGATGGTCATCGCGCCCGGCGACTGGCAGGGTCCCTCGTTCTCATTGAACGCGGAACCACGCACGAGATCCGCAACACGGGGCGTACCATGCTCAAGACAGTGAACGGCTACGGACCCCCGGCGTATCGGCACGATGGAAATGAGCTGCCGCGCGGGGAGGAGTTAGCCGATGCGCTGGCGGCCGCTCCATTTCACGAGAGGAGAGCATGACGGTGCCGGCTGAGGCTCTCCGGGAATCGGTTCTTGCGGTGTACGCACGCGTACTTGACGCATGGAACCAACGGGATGCGAAGGCGTTCGCCGCGTTGTTCACGGCAACAGGCAGCGCCGTCGGGTTTGACGGATCGCAAATGAACGGTCGTGGAGAGATCGAGTCCGAGCTCGCCGGCGTATTCGCGAATCACCCAACGGCGGCGTACGTCGCGAAGGTGCGTGAAGTTCGTGCACTCGGTTCCGAGTCCGCCCTTGTTCGCGCCGTCGTCGGGATGATTCCGCCGGGAAAGACGGAGCTCAACTCATCTACCAATGCGGTTCAATCACTTCTTGTCGTCGTCGAATCCGGTGAACCGAAGATCGCCCTGCTGCACAACACGCCCGCCGCTTTTCACGGTCGGCCCCATCTGAGCGAGCAGCTGACGCACGAGCTCGCAGAGGTCGTTCGTGCGGGACGAACCATCGATGCGGGCTGAGTCGTCCCATTGACCGAGCCGCGAGGAATGTAGTGTCGCAACTCCGCGTCCACAGCTTCGCGATGTCCATCGATGGCTACGGCGCTGGGCCGAGCCAGGATCTCCAGAATCCGCTCGGCATCAGGGGACCCGAGTTGATGGAGTGGTTCTTCCACACACGTGTATGGCGCAGGATGCACGGCCACGACGATGGGGAGACGGGAGTCGACAACGGTATTGCGGAGCAGGGCTTTGCCGGAATCGGTGCCTGGATCATCGGGCGCAACATGTTCGGTCCCGTCCGTGGCCCGTGGCCGGACGACAGCTGGAAGGGCTGGTGGGGCGACGAGCCGCCATATCACACGCCTGTCTTCGTGCTGACGCATCACCCGCGCGCGCCGCTCAGGATGGCGGGAGGTACGGAGTTTCGCTTCGTCACCGAGGGCATTCACGCCGCTCTGGAGCAGGCGGGCGCCGCCGCCGGGGGCCGCGATGTGCGCCTCGGTGGCGGCGTATTCACTATTCGGGAGTATCTGCGCGCCGCCCTGATTGACGAGCTGCATCTCGCCATCCGACCTGTCCTGCTCGGGTCCGGGGAGCACCTCCTGAACGACATCGATATGCGTGGCTTGGGCTACGAATGCGCGAGATTCGTCGCGGGCGAGCGGGCGCTGCACGTCTTTCTGCGCAGGCGCGCGTAACGCTCGATATCGCCACATCTCGGGCATTGGACGGCGAAATCCGATAACACTGTGGCGCTGGTCGGCATCCAACAGAAAACCCTCTCGACGGAACCCCTACATGCTCGGCCGCTTCGCGATACTGGTGATGCTCATGCTGGATGGATGGCTGACCTCCGAGGTGGACCGATCGCCCGCTCGTCCGGCGTACGCCTGGAGCCTCCTCACGGACAGTGCCGCGTTTCCGGGCGCGTACAACTTTCCCGTATTCACCCTCCATCGGCAGATGTGGGCGTTTCACCCGCAGGGCAACTGGTCGTCGACGGATGGCAAAACGTGGGTGCGCTCCCCGCTGCCACTCGCGGGCCTCAACTCCGGCTATCAGAAGTACGTCGTCCTCGACGACGCGGTGTATGCACTCGGCACCATGAAAGGCAACTATCTCCATCTCCAGCTGACCTCCCAAATCGCCCGTACCCGAGACTTTCGACAGTGGGAGACGGTGGCGGCCGAATCCAATTTGCCGCGTCGCGTCTTCTACGGCGCCGTCACGTACAAGAACCGAATCTGGTTGATGGGAGGCTTCGACGGGGCGGGATACCATAATGACGTCTGGAGCTCGGCCGACGGGATCCGATGGAAGCGCGCAACGCGGCACGCGGGCTGGAGCCCTCGGAATGTCGATCTCGCGGTGGTATTCGAGGACAGGATGTGGATCATCGGCGGCGGCGTCATCGACGGGCAGCGGGAGATCAATCCCAACTCCAGGCGAGAAGCGTGGTCGTCCCTCGATGGCGTCCACTGGGACAAGGCGCCTGATCGGGCCGGGCCGGCGTGGGGCGGTACACCGGCAGTGTTCGATGGCAAACTCTGGCTGGTCGGGGCGAACCGCAACTCCACGTTCGCGCCCGCGTCGCTGGTCACCGCCGACGGAGTCACCTGGCGAGAAGAGGCCGCTCCGTGGGCGCCGCGTGGTGCGCCAGCGGTGTGGGTGTTCGACGACAAGCTCTATATGACCGGCGGCAAATACTCGGTGATGGAGAACGGCGCTCCACGATTCATCTATCGCAACGACGTGTGGCAGCTGGCGCGGACGCACCAGTAGGGGGACACTTTGGACCTGGCGTCAGGGCGCGTACACTCCAGGCGTCGTGACAGCCCCGACCCTGCTCGTCATCGCCCTGTCCCTCGCATTTCATCCGCTTCAACTGCAACGCGCGCCTTCACCGGCCGCCAATCAGGCCAAATCACAGAACAAGCGGAGACAGCGATGAAGCTCTATACGCAGCTCAATTTCGGCGGGAATTGCGAAGAGGCATTCCGATTCTATAAAAGCCATCTCGGCGGCAAGATCACGATGATGATGAATCAGAGCCAGGAGCCGGGCGCGCCCCCTGGAGGGAAAGCGATCATCCATGCACGGATGGACATTGGAGAGACGGTGTTGATCGGAAATGATGTTCCTCCATCCGTCTTCCAGAAGATTCGCAGCGTCTACATCTATCTGTCTGTCGATTCGGCCGAGGAGGCGGAGAGGATCCACACCCTTCTTGCCGAGGGCGGGGAGACTTACATGCCGATGGCGGAGACGTTCTATGCGACTCGCTTCAGCCAGTTACGTGACCGGTTTGGCGTGTCATGGTCGATCATTCACGAGCGCCCACGAGCCTGAGTGGAAGCCTGCGCGCTGATCGAATGGCCTCTGGCACAACTTCACGGAGCAACGACATGAAACTGGGAGCCTTCTCTGTCAGCCTGGCTGTAGAGGACATCGAGGCGTCGAAGCTCTCCGCCGACGAGATTGATTCGCCCGCATCTGGACTCGGGGGTTGAACTGATCCACCCATGCGCCTCCCCCCTCGCGTTCTGTTCTGATCTGCATCGGCGTGGCGCTCGCCGTCGGCCTGGTCGAGCCCTATCTCGAGCTTGCGTGGAAGTGCCGCCACGGCTTCGAGGCAGGCGAAGGCTGTGTGTGGGGCCGAAGCCTACTCCCGCTAGCACGCGCCGCAGGCCTCCTCATCGTGGCACCCATCTCATTTGTCGTACTCATGTTGCTGCGCCACGCCTGGCTCCTGCGAGGCCGTGGGTCGCGACCAACTGTCTAACGGGCTGGGGTTACGGGTGTCGGTGGTGCGGAGGCGGCGACGCCGCGTGAACTCGGGCAGCTCGATCGCCGGAGCGCCCGTGCGTTCGTAGCCGACGTCGGCCAGTGCGTCTTGCCGCGAGAGCTCGCCTTCCGCAACGTGTACGGACGGACAGAGCCATGGCGAACCCTCCACGAAGGAGACCGGCAATGCGCTCCACTCGCTGGATTCTTCCCCTAGTCGTCGCGTCGGCCGCGTGTCAGTCACCAGCGCCGGCCGGGCCAACATTCACACCGGCCGACGAGGCCGCCGTTCGCAAGAACCTCGACGACTACACGCCACTCACGATGGCGAAGAACTGGGACGGGATCGTCGCGCTGTACACCAGCGACGCAGTACGCCTGGCCCCGAATGAGCCAGCGGTTCGGCACGACGCCATGAAAGCGTGGCTCGAGAAGTATCCGTCGATCTCGGCATTCGAAGCGCCAACTGACCACGTCGACGGCAGTGGGAACCTCGCGGTGGCAACGGGCCATTACGCTCTGACGGCGACCGTGCCCGGTCAAAAGACGCCGTTGAGCGACAAGGGCAAGTGGTTCGTCATCCTGAAGAAGCAGGCTGACGGATCGTGGAAGCGCACGGCGGACGGTTGGAACTCGGACAATCCGCCGCCCAAATCATAAACGACATTGCCGTGGACGAGGCGTAACGGCGCGTCGTGCGGCGCCAACGGAGCGGGCAAGACGACGCTCATCAAACACATTCCGGGTTTGCTACGGGCGGAAAGCCGCTCGGTGCGCGTCTTTCACGAACTGTGCTGACGACGCGGCCATAATAGCACCGGCTTCCGAGGAATCAGCGGTGAACGCAACGGATCGACGATGGTTCCGGGCTCTGCTGGTGTTGGGCGTCCTGTATTGTGTCGCCGGTCTCGTCTTCGCGACGCTCGCCGGATCGGCTCCGTCCAATCAAGTGCGAGCTTCGTGGCGCCTAGCAGCTTGGGTGATCAGCGCCACCGCGTTCGCGGCGCACATACGTTACGAACACGTTCGGCTGCGTAGCTCGCCCGGGAGAACCGCATTGCACGCATCGATGGCTGTTGGCCTGGGGGCGCTCGGGCTCGCGGTCGCGGCACGTGTTCATGCGCAGGCAACGCACCAACATTTCCCCGCCTTCGCTCTCGCGGCATGGCCAGTCGTGACGATGCTGCCCGCATTTGTCGTCGCGCTGGCTGCGGCGGCCGTGCTCACCCGAGCCCGGGGCAGCGTCTAGCGCAGTACGGCTGAGGAGCACCGGTGTCCGGCAACAAGGTCAGAGAGCTGACGATCCGCGGATAGATCCCTGGCGTTGCGATCTGACAAGTCGAATCACCACATTGGAGCAGGATCATCACCATGTTCAACACCGGATTCGTCATGCGGCTCCCGACGCGAGTAGCGCTTCTCCTGTGGTTACCTCTGATTGCGGCGTGTGGCAAAGATGCCACTACCGCCTGCTGCACGGGCGGCAGCCCCACGCTCCGCGTCGTCAACGCATTCACGACTCCGGTCGCCGTGCTAATCGACGGCGCCGTCGTCGTCCAGTCGCTGGCCGCCGCGTCGATCGGCACCGCGGCGCCGGCAGCCGGAAGCCATACGCTCGTTCTCCGCCCGATCGGCACAGGCGGGTCCGTCTCGCAGTCGATCACATCGCAGATCGGCGCCCTGAACACGATCGCGGCTGTGCGCGCCTCGAATGGCGCCGTGGCCACGGCGGTGCTGGATGACACCGGCAGCATCGTTCCGTCCGGAGCGACGAAGGTGCGTGTCCTGCATCTCGCGCCCAATGCCGGGGTATTGCAGGTGTACCGCACTCAGCCCGACTACCAGCAGCCGATCTCGTGGCAGTTTCCCTTCACCTACCAGGCGACACCCGACGCTCTCAGCGCGCCGTTCTTTCAGAGCACGGTCGGAAGCTGGGAAGTGCGCATCTGGCAAACCCCGGCCGACGCCTCCGGCTGGGCGACCGCCCCGGTCAAGGTCGTCATCCCGCTCAAGAGCGGAGAGAAGAAGACGATTCTCATCCTCGACAAGGCGGGCGGTGGAGTGCGCATCGAAGTGATCTAGGCAGAACGATCCCTGGCTACCGTGCTCTGATTTTCGCGAAGATCGGCGCCGCCTCCGAGTCCTGGCGAAGCGCATCGTATGGCGCCGCCGCGACCGAATGCGCCAGCCAGAGATCATAGCCCGCCACAGTCGCGCCCAGAATCTCGATCGCTTTCCTGTGCTCGCCCAGAAGGTACAGCGCTGTCGCGAGCGGTCCGCTGGGCGATAAGAGCGGCGTCCGACCGCTCAATGCATGCGCCGCTATCTCCATGGCATCTCCGCGACGACCTGCGCGCGCATAGGCGTATGCGAGCACGCCGAGCTTCTCTGATCGCCGCACGCCCGGAATGTCTTGTATCCGTTCGAGGATGGGAATGGCTTCCGCGCTCCTGCCCTGCTCGATCAGGACCCGCGCGAGATCGACGAGCGCCACCTGAAATGTCGGATCCAGCTGGAGCGCGCGCTGAAGCGCGCTCGCTGCCTGCGTGTAGTCCCGCTTGGCGTAGAGAATCTGACCCCGCCCGGTATTGATGATGAGTGAAGCGGGCTCGAGCGACAGCGCCTTCTCGATCTCGCGGAGCGCTTCGCTCTGGAGTCCCTGCTGAGTGAGAAGCAATGCATGCCAGAAGTGCGCGGTTGCAAAGCTTGAATCGAGGTTGATGGCCTCCGCGAACTGACGCTCGGCTTCGCGATTCTGGAATTCAAGGGTGTTTGCGTATGCGATCGCCGTGCGCGCCTCGACGATCGTGCTGTCGATCGCGAGTGCCCGCCCGGCCGCTTCCATCGCACGGCGAAGCATGTCCGCATTGGCAGCATCGTCATATGCGGGGAGAACGACGTATGCCATCGCCAGCCCGCCAAAGGCGCGCGCATAACTCGGGTCGCGCTTCACCGCGCTCTCGAATATCCCGATGGCCTGCCGGATGGTTATGCCCGACCGGCGATTCCAGAGATACAGGCCCTGTAGATACAGGGCGTGGGCCTCCGGATCCCGCGTTTCCATCTTCACGATCGGGGCGCCAGGGCTCCCCGTCAGCTTGACCTGCAGCTCCCTGGCGACGTTGTGGGCGATCTCGTCCTGCACGGAAAACACATCCACGAACCGCCGATCATACTTTTCGGTCCACAGGATCGTGCCATCGGTCGCCGAAGCCAGGCTCACCGAGATGCGAACCTGCTCTCCCGACCGCTGCACCGTACCCTGAAGCACGCTTCCCACCCCCAACTGATGCGCGATCTCGGTCGCGCCGAGCCCCTTGGCCGACAGCGACCGCGCGCTACTGCGACCAACGACACGAAGGCCGCCTTTCGCCAGTGCGTCCGTGATCTCCTCGGCGAGCCCCTCGCCGAAGTAATCATTGGCCTTGTCGCCGCTGAGGTTGGCGAGCGGAAGCACGGTGATGGATTGGTCGATCGCAGCGCGTCGTGCCGGTGAACGCGCCATCCGGAGCGCGCCCAACCCGACGAGGGTGACGACCAGAACCGATACGGCACCGATCCACAGTTGCGTTCGCGAGGCAAGCCGCTCATGCATCCCGCCCGCCGAATAGGCGCCGCTCGGCGTGCTGATCGCATCCAGGCTGCGCAGGATGTCGTCGGCGTGTCCTGGTCGCTCGTCGGGATTCTTGGCAAGACATCCCATCACAAGACGCGCGAGCGATCGTGGAACATCCGGGCGCACCTCGTCCAGCGGTGTCGGCTTCTCCGTGAGATGCGCCGCGAGCGCGCGCTGTGGGGTCGTGGCGGGGAATGGCGGATGACCGGTCAGCAGCTCGTATGCCAGACAACCGAATGCGTAAATATCGGCGCGGTGATCGATATCCGGGTCGCCGGCGGCCTGCTCCGGTGACATGTACGCCGGAGTCCCGATTGACGTACCAATCTGTGTGAGAGTGGATTCGCCAGGCAGCGTTCGCGAGGCAGAGAGTGCCTTCGCAATTCCGAAATCGGTGACGACCGCCGTGCCATGTGACAGAAGCACGTTGTCCGGCTTGATATCGCGATGCACGACACCGTGGGAATGCGCGTAGCTCAATGCGCGCGCGATATCCCGCAGAATGCCCGCCGCCTCGGAGATGGGCAGCGCACCCTCGTGCGCCAGACGCGTGCGCAAGGATTCGCCTTCGACGAACGGCATGGTGAAATACGGTAGGCCATTCGTCTCTCCAGCCGACAGGAGCGGAACGATATTGGCCTGCTGCAGCTGGGCGGCGAGCTGTATCTCCCGCTCGAAGCGCTCAGCGCTGACACCGGCCGCGAGGTCCGGCGACAGCACCTTCACGACGACCGCGCGGTGAAGTCGGTTCTCGACCGCGAGAAACACCCGGGACATTCCTCCCCCGGTGAGCTCACGCTCGATCGTGAATGCGTCGCCCAGCGAGGACTGCAGCTGTTCCTGAAGCAGAGACACTCAGCCTCCATCGCTGCCATTTCCGCAGAGGCGCGCCCTGAGCGAAGGAGCTGGGTGACACGTCCAGCGCGGCTTTGGAGAATCGTGCGACGAGGGTGGACGCGCAAGCCGGGCTTGCATCCAACCCACTCAGGTGCAATAGCTACCGGCCGACGTGGTCATGCGCCCCTACCATGGAGCCCACCAGATGAAACGCTTCGCCCTTCCTGGCGCCTCGTGCGCATGCGCATTGCTGCTCGTCGCTACCCTCAGCGCGCAGAGCAACTCCGGCGCAGCCGCCGACGTCCAGGCCGCGTATCCGCGCTCCGAGGCGCTCTATCTCGACCTCCACCAGCATCCGGAGCTCTCGCTTCACGAGACGGAGACCGCCGCCAAGCTCGCGAGTGAGCTCCGCCAGCTCGGCTATGACGTGACGGCGGGCGTCGGCCGCACCGGCATCGTCGGGATCCTCAGGAACGGCGCTGGTCCCACCGTGATGCTGCGAACCGAGCTGGATGCTCTCCCGGTGACCGAGAACACCGGACTGCCGTTCGCGAGTGCGGTCCGCACCAGGGACGATGCCGGGTTGGAGGTAGGAGTGATGCACGCGTGTGGTCACGACATTCACATGGCGGCGTGGATGGGAACCGCGCGGATCATGGCCGGCAATCGCGGACAGTGGCGCGGCACGCTCGTGCTCGTTGGCCAGCCAGCCGAAGAAATGGTGTCCGGCGCGAAGGCCATGATCGCCGACGGATTGTTCACCCGATTCCCTCGACCGGATTTCGCGCTTGCGGTGCACGATGACGCCCGCCTGCCCGCCGGCGTCGTGGGCTATCACGCGGGACCGATCCTGACCAACGCGGACGCGGTCAATATCAGGATCTTCGGCCGCGGCGGACACGGCGCCCGTCCGGAAGCGACGGTCGACCCGATCGTCATCGCCGCGCGCACGGTGCTCGCGCTCCAAACCATCGTGTCTCGGGAGACGTCGCCGTTCGATCCCGCCGTCATCACCGTTGGCTCCATTCACGGCGGAACCAAGAACAACATCATTCCCGACGAGGTACAGCTGCAGCTCACGGTCCGCTCCTTCACCGACCCCGTGCGGCAGCATCTCCTGAGCGCCATCGATCGCATCGCGAAGGCCGAAGCGGCGGCGGCCGGTGCCCCACGCGAACCGCTGATCGAGCGCAGCCAGCCCACGCAGGCACTGGTGAACGACTCGGCGCTCACCCGACGCGTGTCGGCCGTCTTGATACGGGAATTGGGCTCGACGCGAGCGAAGGACACGCCGCCCGAAATGGCCAGCGAAGACTTCGCGGAGTTTCAGCTCGCCGGCGTGCCCACGCTCATGCTCCGCATCGGAGCGGTTGAGCAGGGCAAGTACGACGCGGCCATGAAATCGGGGGCGCCGCTTCCCTCGCTCCATTCGTCCCAGTTCGCCCCGGACCGGGAGCCGACGATCAAGGCGGCGATGCTGGCAGAGGTCATTGCCTTGCGGGAGCTCATGCCGGCTCGTCCCGCGCAGGGCAAATAATCACGGAGGATGAGCCATGTCAGATCCCCGGGCGCCAGCTGAGGAAGAGTCGATCGATCCTCGTGTCAAAGTGGTTGCCGCGGTCGCGCTCCTCGCGGCGCTCTACGCTCTCTTTCAGCACACGAGTCTTGCGCCCTTTCCCCATGCGGCCGACGACTTCGTCGGTGGCCTTGCCGTCGGGTCAGCAATCTCGGGCCTCATCGGCTGGTTCGGCACGCGCCGGTAACCCGCCCGGCGTCACACCACGTTTTTCGAGATCCCGACGAAGGCTGCGAGTGACGCACCGGTCCACATCGAGGTCTTGCGATTGCGCGCCGGCTCGCCGCCGCTGCTTTCCACAGCTCAAGGATTCGCCATGCGCTGCTGCTCGGCTTTGCCCAGCTTCGCCATCTCGGCTGCGGTGCTGACTCTGAATGTCGGAGCCTGCAGATCTACGCCCACCGGCCCCGAAGCAGGCCTCGCCGCAGCGCGGGCGCGCTGGACGAAGCTCGCGCCGGCGGCATATACCATCACCCTCTATCGCTCGTGCGAGTGCCTGGCAGAGATGAGCGGGCCGGTCGAGGTCGCGGTTCGGAGCGGTGCGGGGGTGTCCCGCCGGTACGTGCAGTCCGGCGCAGCCGTGGCGCCTCAGTATGCCGATCTGTTCCTCACGGTCGAGGGGCTGTTCGCGATCATCGATGCGGCGGTGCGGGACGGCATGCGTCCCCTGGACGCGCGCTACGACGCGACACTGGGGTACCCGACCCGTGTCGCCATCGGGGACCCAGCGACAGACGCGCCGGTCTATTCCGTGACCGCGCTCCGCGTTCAGTAGCCGCCGCTTCTTCCGTCGCGCTCCGCGCGCTGCCCCGCACGGTTCGGATGTGACATCGCTGCGCAGCGAGTGGATGGTCGTGGGCGGCGCTCGCATCCACGCGCGCGTGTCGGAGCCGACAGACCGCCAGCTCCCGGCGGTCGTGCTCGTGCACGGTCTCAGCGTCTCCAGCCGGTATCTCGTTCCGCTCGGCGAGCGGCTCGCCGCCGACCATCGAGTCTTCGCTCCCGATCTCCCGGGCTTCGGTCTCAGCGACAAGCCGCCGGCCGCGCTCGACGTGCCCGCGCTCGCTGTCGTTCTGGAGCAGTGGCTCGACGCGCGCGGGGTCGGCGTCGCCGTGCTCGTCGGCCACTCGCTCGGCTGCCAGATCGCGATCTGGACGGCGGCTCGCTCTCCCCGGCGTGTGTCGGCGCTCGCACTTTTCGCCCCCACGATCGACTCTGGCTCGCGGAGCGTGGCGGGGCAGGGGGTGAGGTTGCTGCTGGACGCGGTACGCGAGCCCATTCCGCTCGTGCTCATTCAGGCGCGCGATTATCTCCGAGCGGGTCTGCCGAGGACACTCCGCACGCTGCGCTTCGCCGTGGTCGACGAGCCCGAGCGGCGCCTGCCGCTGGTGAGAGTGCCATCGCTCGTGGCGCGCGGCTCGCGCGACCCGCTGGTCTCGGCGTCGTGGGCCGGGGAGGTCGCCCGCCTCCTGCCGGACGCGCGAACCGTCACGATCGAGAGAGTGGCGCACGCCGTGCCGTTCAGCGCGCCAGAGACCTGCGCCGATCTGATACGCGAGCTCGCGCTCCGCGTGCCTCGCGGCCCTGACGCTGGAGACCACTGACGGTGCCCGGTGCCGCCGACCTCGCAGCACCGGGCATCGCCCGTCCGCGATCAACGCGACCCGCTACGCGCCCGCCGTGGCCGCAAGCGCGTTCGACTCCGCTGTCGTCGGATCGATGATCGTCGCCACCTCGAGCACACGATCCGCGGGGAAGCCACCGAGTCTGGCGTGCTCCCGGATCAGGTCGGCGCTCGGGGCGATGTACACACAGGTGATCTTGTCCTCGGTCACGAAGCTCTGCACCCACTGAATGCGGGGACCGAGCTGCTGCAGTGCGGCGCAGGAGCGCTGCGAGATGACGTTCAGCTCCGCGGCCGAGAGGGCCGCCGCGTTCGGGATCTCGCGCTCGATGATGTACTTCGGCATCGTCGTCTCCAGTCAAGTTCCGAATGTCATCAGTGGACCATCGTGGAGACAGCGTCGGTCTGGTCGCATGTCACCTTCGGGTTCCAGTTGGCGAACATACCGCTGGGGTTCTCCTTCCATACCCAGGCGTGAAGGCCCCAGAGCTGGAATGTGTCGTTCTGCTTGAACTCCTGGCCGAACAGGACCGGCGGCGCGGCGCTACGGCTGTGCGCGGAATACGGAATGATGTACTCTACCGCCACCAAGCGCAGCCGGCCGTCCTCTTCGGGCTCGTAGAGCAGCAGCTCCGGCTCCTCCACGCGCACGGATCCATCGAACAAGCTGGTGTTGCCGTAGTGGAACCCCATCCCTCCCTCGGGACTCGTCATGCACGGCGTGATTTGCGCCGACCACCCGGCGGCCACTGCCTTCTCGAACTTGTGGAAGGGCGCCGTCGCCCGACGGAGCGCGGCGAGGTCCCTGCTCACCGCAGCCCTCGCCGCCTCTCTCTCCGCCATCGCCCGCGCCGGAACACGCGAGGTGGCTTCGGTGACGATCGGCTCCGTGCCGCATCCGCCCAGCAGTGCGATCCCGACAAGCAGCTGTCCAGTCCGACTCATTGTGACCCCCCGTGGTGTGAGTCATCTTGTACTCGCGGGTAACATGAGCCGGAGCGATTAACCGCTCCTTGCACTCAGGGTTAGCCACGGGTTAGCGGGCAGACGAGGGACGATGATCACTGTCCAACTGCTCGGGGGCGCGTGCCTCCGTTCCGGAGACGCTCCCCTCACCGGCCCACCGGCGCAGCGTCACCGCATCGCGCTCCTGACGCTCATCGTCTCTGCATGGCCGCAGCCACTCTCCCGCGACCGAGCGATGGCGCTGCTCTGGCCCGAGCGCGACACGGCCAACGCCCGTCGCCTGCTCAACCTCGCGGTCCACGTGCTGCGCTCGGCGCTTGGTGAAGCCGCGATCGCCTCGACGGGCGACGGACTTCTGCTGGACCCATCCTGTCTGAGCTGCGACCTGCACGAGCTGCGCTCCGCGATCGCGGCGGACGCAGCCGAGCGCGTCGTGCAGCTTTACGCCGGTCCGCTGCTGGATGGATTTCACCTGGACGATTCGACCGAATTCGGCTATTGGCTCGATGAGCATCGAAGCGAGATATCCCATGCGTACATAGGAGCGCTGTTGGCGCTCGCCGAGCGCCAGGCGGAATCCGGCGATGTACATGGCAGGGTGGGCACCTGCCTTCGACTGGTGGCCGCCGATCCCCACTCGGGCGCGCATGCTCAGGCACTGATGCACGCGCTCGACGCCGCGGGCGATCGGGCCGGGGCGACGACCCATGCGAGCGAGCACGCGCGCCGCCTTCGTGTGGATCTCGACCTCGAGCCAGATCCGGAAGTGGTGGCGTTGGCGGAGCGGCTGCGCGCGGCGATGGCGAGGCGCCTACCGGCAGCGAGCGCTCCTGACCGCGCTCGATCCCCATCGGTCGCGGTGCTGCCATTCCTGAACCTGAGTGCGGATGCAGAGAAGGAGCATTTCGCCGATGGGATCACGGAGGATGTCATCTCGCACCTGTCAAAGATCCGTGCTCTCAAGGTGATCTCCCGCACCTCGGTGATGCGATTCAAGCAGCGACAACACGGCCTGAAGGAGATCGGGACGGCCCTCGGCGCCACGACGCTGCTCGACGGATCGGTTCGGCATTCCGGAGACCGCGTGCGCATCGTGGCGAAACTGATCGATGTCGAGACCGATCGGCATCTGTGGGCCGAGACGTATGACAGGCAGCTGACCGACATCTTCTCGATCCAAACCGATGTCGCGCTTCGTATAGCCGCCGCGCTCAAGGCCGAACTATCGCGAGACGAACAGACACGCGTGCGGAGGGAGCCGACGAAGGACCTGCAGGCCTACCGACTCTTTCTGCAGGGTCGGCAGTGGTTCATCAAGTACACGCCCGATGCGCTCCTGCGCGCGATCGAGTACTTCGATCGCGCCATCGCGCGTGACCCGACCTTTGCTCTCGCGTGCGCGAACCTGGCCATGGCCTACACGGAGCTGGCCGAGAACGGTGCGATGGCGCCCGACATTGCGTATCGGCGTGCGACGGAAGCTGCGGTGAACGCGCTGAAGCTGGATCCCGAGCTGGGTGCGGCGCATTGCACGATGGGGTACCTGAAGGGAGTTCGCGAGTTCGACTGGTCGGGTGCCGAGCAGTCCTTCAAGCGGGCTCTGGAGCTGAGCCCGAGCGGCGCCGATACCTATGATCTGTACGGACGCCTGTGCGCGGCGCTCGAGCGCTACGACGAGGCCATCGCGATGCAGCATCGCGCCTACGAGCTGGACCCGCTGGCTCACAGGATGGATGCCGTGACGACGCTCCTGCGCGCCGGGCGGTACGATGAGGCCGTGGTCGAGGTCGAGAGCGCCATGGAGCTGGACGACGGCTATGATCGCGCGCGGGCCACGCTCGGATGGGCCTACTTCCTCAGCGGACGGCAGGAGGATGGTCTGGCCGAGTTGGAGCGAGCGGTCTCGTTCTCTCGG
The DNA here is from genome assembly GCA_030948255.1 of Gemmatimonadota bacterium. GTDB lineage: Bacteria > Gemmatimonadota > Gemmatimonadetes > Gemmatimonadales > Gemmatimonadaceae > JALZAQ01. Next base: position 32,559 of record JALZAQ010000009.1, on the reverse strand, counting down.
GAAAACACACTGTGGCTGGGCCAGCTGGGAGAGGCCTACGCGATGGCCGGCAACGCGGCGAAGGCCCGAGAGATACTGCGAGAGCTCGAGGAGCGAGCGCGGGTCGCATACGTCTCGCCCTACCATTTCGCATACGTCTACACCGGCCTTGGGGACTTCGACCGGGCAATGGATTGGCTGGAGCGTGCGGTGGCAGAACGCACCGGGCCTGCATACAGCATCAAGGGCTCTTTCCTGCTAACGGCCCTCCACTCGCATCCGAGATTTCATGCGTTGCTCCACCAGATGAAACTCGAGTAACGCGTTCCCAGATACCCAGGCGATGCATCAGATTGCTCGCGTTTGCGCCTATTTGATCGACTATGGGACCCCGCTGATCGCGGATCTCCGCGATGAGCATCTCGCGCTCGTCCCGTGCCCCAACGCAAAGCCGCCGGGATGGATCATCGGACACCTGGTCGTCTCGGGCGACTTCCTGCGCCGTCAAAGGCATCAACAGCCGCTCGCCCCGCGCGAATGGGGGCCACGTTTCGGTCCAGAATCTGAGGTGCCGGCAGCTGCCGCTGACTATCCGTCGATGGACTGCCTGAGGGCTACCTTTCTCGAGGGGTACCGCGATCTCGTCGTGCTCGCACCTACCATTGCGGCCGATCTCCTCGACGCCCCCAATCCCTTTGAAGCCGCTCGGGCGCCCTTTCCCGCGTTGCGGGACTTCGGCGTGTACTTGATGACTGCTCACGTGGGGTACCACCTCGGCCAACTCGCGGGATGGCGAGTCGCCGCGGGCCTTCCGCCGCGGGCCGGGCCTCCATGACCGGCTGCCGTCGACCCATCACACTCGAGGCGCTCGCTATGCCGATCGGTCGTTCTCTCCCACCTACGGTGTCTCCCTGAGAGCCTACGTCATGACAACCGGCGTGATCTTCGGCCTGCTCGTTGTGGCACATCTCTGGCGAATCGTCGCGGAATCGCGGAGTCTCGCGACGAACCCAAGCTTCGTTGCCATCACTCTCGTTGCAGGGCTCCTGAGCGTCTGGTCCGGCCTCCTGCTTCGGCGCGCGCCATCCCCTCGATCAGGCGTTGCCAACTGAGAGGGCTCGTCCGACATGGCGAGCGCGCTTGCGGCCGATCGCCGGCGACAGGTAGTGTTCGCGCATGTGTCCGCCTCAGGATCCTCACCCGCCGGGAGGCCCGCTCACCCCGCCCGCCCACCCGTGGCAAGCCGAGTGCGATGCCCTGGTCGCCGGCCTCGCGCACGCGCTCAGCAATCGTCTCTCCACGCTCGGCGCCGCGGCGCAGACCATCGAGATGGGGGTCTCCGGCGTCCCGATGGGCGGGATGCTCACCGCCGAGGTGGAGCGTCTGGAGGAGATCCTGCGCTTCCTTCGCGAACTGCCCGCCGCGCCCGGTGAACCCCCGGAGCCGATCCACGTTCCGGAGCTGGTAGCCGAGGCGTTCGCGCTCCACCGCCATCATCGGGACTATCGCGATGTAGGCTGCCGGCTCGACCTCCATCCCTCCGCCGAGCCGGTGCTGCAGCCGCGGATCGCTCTGCTCCATGCGCTGCTCCTGATGCTGTCGGCGGCGAAAAAAAGCGCGCGGGATGCCGCGCACGGCTCAGCGGAAGCCGATATCGGGTTGAGCGCGGAGGGGGATGGCGCGACGGTCACCCTCTCCACCGATGCTCCGCTTCCCGACAGTAGTGTGCTCTGGGCGAGCGAGGACGACGCGCTTTCCATCGAGCTGGCCCGCATGTTGGGGCTGCCGGCCGGCGCGTTCGCCGTGGAGCGATCCGAGGCTCGCGGGTCGCGCGTGCGCTACCGGCTGCGGATTCCTTCGCTCGGTGCGCTGCGTCGGGTGGAGGACGTTCGGCGCTGACCGGGCGTGATCAGTCGGGCGCTGGCGTTCCCTTGGCGGGCGCCACCACCGTCAGCTGGGGCTGACGAGGCGCCCCGTTGTGCCGCGGCTCGCCGTTGGAATTTCCGGCGATCTCTCCGCGCACGATGTGCACTTCCTGCGGGGCCTCGATGCCGATGCGCACTCCGCGGCCGGAGCACTCCAGCACGATGATGCGGATTCCGCCATCGATCACGATCGAGTCCCCGGCACGGCGCGTCAGGATGAGCATCGGATCAAGCGAAAGGGAAAGGAGCGGGCTCCGCCTGCGAGCGAGCGCCGAGACGGCGACGCGTCGGATTCGCCGTCAGCACGGTCTCGACGCGTTCGGGGGTGAGACCCGTCTGCTGGGCGATCTCGCGCGGCGCAGTACCCATGGCGGCGAGATACCGCACGCGTGCCTCGCGCACCTTGTCTGCCGCGTGCTGCTCGGCGGTGCGAAGCTCCCAGCGGCGATAGAAGGCGACACCGACCGCGATGCCCATGGTCGAGACGAGCGCCAGCGCGGCGACGATCTTCACGACGCCATCTCTTCGAGGAACGGGAGCTCGTGGCGGAGCCGTTCCAGTGCTTTCGAGCGGATCTGCGAGACGCGCGACTCGGTCAGCTCCAGGATGGTCGCGATCTCGTGGAGCTTGAGCTCCTCGTAATAATAGAGGGACAGGACGGTGCGCTCCTGATCCTTGAGCCGGCCGACCGCGTCGCGAAGGCGGGCAATGTCCTCGGCGCGGATGATCCGGTCCTCGGCGCTCTCTTCCGTCGTGGGGGGGAGCATCAGCACCGTCCCGCCGTACTCGTCCTGCTCGCTCAGCGACCGCTCGAGCGGAAGTTGGACCGCGCCCTCGACGTCCGCGCGCCAGCGCCAGAGCGTCGCCAGATCCACGTTGAGATGGTTGGCGATCTCGCGCTCTTCTGGAGCGCGCTCGAGCCGGCGCTGAAGCGTCTCATGGGCGGTGCCCAGCTCCCGCGACTTGCGTCGAACCGACCGCGGCACGTGGTCCTGCCGGCGGAACTCATCGAGGATGGCGCCGCGAATTCGCGGCACGGCATAGGTGCTGAAAGCCAGTCCGCGCGCGACGTCGAAACTCTCGAGCGCATTGATCAGCCCGATCGTACCGGCACTGACCATCTCGTCGAAGTCCGCCTGCACCGACATGCCGCGCGCCATCTGCCGCGCGACGTGGTGAACCAGACTCAGATGCTCGGTCAGAAGCGCATCGCGCGCGGAGGGGTCGCCGCCGGCATAGCTGTTCCAGGCTGTTCTCGCGTCCATGCTCGAACCTCGCGCCGCGGTGGGGACTCGGAGACGCGGTGGGAGCTGTCTCGCGTCGAGCCCTGTAAAGGCAACCGCGGGACCACCTCCCGGCGTGAAAAAACGGGCGGGACCCAATGAAGGGACCAACCCGTTTCTCGCCCGGCAACTCGTTATGCGAGTGGGATCTCGCGCGCCGGCGTGATGTGTTTTATGCCGCTACTCCGCGGTCACGCCGGCGCTCGCGAGAAGCGGCACAATCGTCCTCATCGGCAGAACGTGCCGCCCGTGCGCGGCACTATTTGCCGGCCGGAGCAGCCGGGAGGTCCACACGGCCGATGCGACCGGTGCCGCTGAGCGCGAGCCAGAGGCGGCGCCGCGTCGGGTCCGAGACCATGTGGCGCACGACCGACCCGGGGGTGGGAATCTGCACCGTCTCCATCGTCTCGCGAGCCGGATCGAAGGCGACGAGCTGACCGGTGCGTGACTCCACGAACCAGATTCGTCCATCCGCGCCGATGGTTATTCCGTAGGGCGCTCCCTTCTCCGACGGCGTCTCCCACTCACGGAATGAGCGCGTTCTCGGGTCGATCGAGCCCAGCATGCTGCGGGCATAGTCCGTGTACCACACCCGCCCGTCTGACGACACGGCGATCCGTCGCGGACGCGATCCCGGCTGGGGCAGATCGATCTCGTGGATCACACCCGTCGTCGCCACCACGTGCGCCACCTTGTTGGTTCCGAAGAGCGCCACCCAGATGCCGCCGTCCGGTGCGGCGGTGATGCCGTACGGCAGGGCGCGCGGCGTGGCGACCGGAAAGATCTTCACCGCTCCGGTCGATGGATCCAGTCGGCCGATGACGTTCGATCGCTGGGCGGTGAACCAGATCATCCCCTGATGAACGATCGGGGTGTGTGGATCGCGGGCCTGCTCGGGAAGAAGGTATTCGCGGATCTCCCTCGTGGCGGGATCGAGTCGCCCGATGCGGCCGTTGGCGTTCCCCGTATACCATACCCCGCCGTCCGGGGCGACGACGATGCCGTGTGGGCCCGAGCCAGCGGTGGGCGTGGCGATGTCCGTGATCGCGCCGGTCGCGGGGTCGAGGCGCCCGATGAAGCTGTTCGACTGGTCGGTGTACCAGACGATGCCGTCGGCTCCGACAGCGGGGTCATGCGGGAAAGCCTTGGCGCGCGGGATCGGGTACTCGACGACCGCGAGCGGCGACGAACGCGCCGCCGGCGGGTGATGCGGGGCGGCGAGCAGTGGCAGGGTGAGCAAGGCGGAGAGAAGGCGCTGAGCGGGCATGGTCCGTCCTGGGGGGAGCTATCTCAAGCTACGCCGGGAGATCGCGCCGATGCTAGTCGCCGACCCGCTGGGGTCCGTTGAGCTTGTTGCGCAGCGTTCTGACGCTGATGCCGAGCAGCTCGGCGGCGCGCGTTCGGTTGTTGTCGGCCGCCGCGAGCGCGTGGCGGATGAGCAGACGCTCCGCCGCCGCCACGTTCAGCGACGGCAGCACCACCGCCTCGCTGGATCGCGCCGCGAGAGATCCGTCTCGCAGCATCGGAAAGGGATGGGCCGGAGCCAGCCCGTCCACGGATCGAGTGAGCCCGAAGCGCTGTCCCTCGAAGGCCTGCACCGACAGCACCGGGTTTGCGGAGAGAATCACGGCGCGCTCCACGGCGTGCTGGAGCTCGCGGACGTTGCCGGGCCACCCGTAGTGCTGGAGCATCTCGATGGCGTCGGGCGCGATGGCAGTGATCTCCTTGCCGATCTCCTCAGCGGTGCGGAGGGCGAAGCGGAACGCGAGCAGCGGAATGTCCTCGGGGCGTTCGCGGAGCGGCGGGATGTGGATCGGGATGACGCTGAGCCGGTAGAACAGGTCCTGCCTGAACGCGCCGGCGTCCGTGAGCTGGGACAGCTCGCGATTGGTCGTCGCGATGATGCGCACGTCCACGCGGATGGGAGATGTTCCGCCCACACGCTCGAACTCCTGCTCCTGCAGCACGCGCAACAGCTTTGCCTGGAGATCGAGGCGCATCTCCGAGATCTCGTCCAGCAGGAGAGTGCCGCGATGGGCACGCTCGAAGGCGCCTTCCACCCTCTTCACGGCGCCGGTGAACGCCCCACGCTCGTGCCCGAAGAGCGCGCTCTCGATCAGTCCTTCCGGGAGCGCGGCGCAGTTGAGCTTGATGAACGGCATGTCGTGCCGGTCGCTCTGGTCGTGAATCGCTCGGGCGAAGAGCTCCTTGCCCGTGCCGGACTCGCCCTGCAGGAGCACGGTGGAGCGCGCCGGCGCCGCCATGGCCACGGTCTGCAGGATGCGCCGGATCACCTGGCTCTCCCCGATGATCTGACGCTCGTTCCGCAGTTCCATGACCTCGCGCCGGAGGACGGCGTTCTCGCGGCGCAGACGGACGAACTCCAGGGCCTGGTCCACGGCGAGCTCGAGCTGCTCGGGGCGCACCGGCTTCGTGATGTAGTCGACAGCTCCGGCCTTGATCGCCGCGACCGCGTGCTGGATGCTCGCGTAGCCGGTGAGCATGATGAGCGGAACGTCGTAGCCCTCTCGGCCGATCAGCTCCAGCAGCTCCAGGCCGGTGAGCCCGGGCATGCGGTAGTCGGAGATGATCAGGTCGATCTTCCCCTGGGAGAGCACCTGGAGCGCCTCTACCGCGTTGCGAGCGCTCACCGGCTCGTGTCCCGCGCGCCTCAAAGTGTCCTCGAGGATCTGCCCGACGGACGGCTCATCATCGACGCAGAGTATCGTCGCCACGGCGATGTCCGGAGAGGGCGGGGAGGAGTGAGGAGGACGGTGCGCGGCGTGGCCGCGCGATCGGCTCAAGTCGCGTATGCGTCGATCCGATACTCTCTTACGACGCACGTGTCGGCCGTCCCGCAACCGGCGTTGGCCGCCTCCAAACCCACCCGAGGAGTCATGACCTCCCCATCGACGATATCCCCCGCGCCGAGAAGCACGACCCCGCCGGACGACCGTCAGGCCGAGGCCATGGCCTGGTACGACTACACGCTGGCGCGCCTTCGCGCGGCGCGGGTCGCGGCCGACGCGGGAGACGACGAGCTCCGTGATGTCTCGCTCACCGAAGCCCGCTTTGCGCTGGCCGAGCTGATCGGAGCGCTGGATGCCCGGAAGAGAGACGAGACCGCACGGGACCTCGGCCGGATCTTCCACGCCGTGCTCGCCGAGCTCAGCGATCTCGGAGATCGTCCCGAGGGCGCCCGCGTGGCGGCGAGCGCCCATGTGCTGGCGGAGTTGCGCGATTCTTTCGTGACCGTGATCCGGTACGTCGTGCAGTGATGGCGAAGCACGGCGCTCAAGTACGTCCCATCGCCCGACGATACTTCACTGCATGACAGAGCGACCGGAGGAGCTCACACCCGATGTTGCGCCCGACGACCGGGAGCTCTGTGCCAGGCTACGTGAGTACTCGCGCCAGGTGCTGGTCGTCACGACCGAGATCGAGCGCGCGCCGCGTCAGCTGCAGAGGGAGGCCTCCCTCGAGAGGCTCGAGTGCCTGCGCGACGCGGCACTCAGTGCGCTGCGCCGCATCGAGCGATCGCAGCTCCGGAAGGCCAGGGGCCCCGGACACAGCTCCACGCGCCCGTAGGTCGCACGGTTGTCTGACCGGACGACAGAGATCTGCTGGGCAACAGGAGAACCTATGCATCTGAATGGCAGCGGTGACGACCTCTTTCTCGTGCCCCCCCCATCCCTCTCGCCGTCGCGACGCGTGGCGGGGACGTCCGATGACGGGACCGGGTTGGGCGCCGATCTGGTGGCGGACATCCGTCAGCGCGTAGCGAGGGGTGACTACGACACCCCCTCGGTTCTCGAGCACGTCGTCCGGCGCATCGTGGAGCGGGGCGACCTGTGATCTCGGGCATGGCGAACGAGCGCCCCCGCGACGACGTACTCGACACGTTGCGACGGGCGCTGGTGGTGCTCGATGCACTCGATGCGGCAGAGGCCGACATCCTGCCGACTCGCACCGCCGAGCTGCGATCGTCTCTGCGCGAGGAGCTGTACGCCGTGGCGGTTGCTCTGGGCGCAGGACGGACCGTCAGCTAGAGGCTCCCGGCCGGTCGAGCAGCTCGCGCAGCTTGGCCATCAGAGCGCTGGGGGTCACCGGCTTCTGCACGAACGCGGAGCCCGCATCGATCACTCCCTGGCGGCTCAGATCCGCCCCGAGATAGCCCGAGATGAAGAGCACCTGCATGCTCTTGCCCGGCTGCATCGCGCGGAGGCGCGCCACCAGCTCGCCCCCACCCATCTCCGGCATCATGACGTCCGTCACCACGACGTCGATCTGTCCCGGATATGCCTCGCAGATCGCGAGGGCATCCCGGCCATGGCGCGCCTCGAGCACCTGATAGCCGTAGCGCTCCAGAACGCGCGCGCTCAGCGATCGCAGAGCGTCTTCATCCTCCACCAGCAGGATGCACTCCGTGCCCGACAGGGGCGATCCGGTGGTGTCGGGCTCGCTGCCCCGGCGGTGGGGAAGGGGAGAGAGAGGCATCCCGGGTGAGAAGGAGTCGGCGGCCAGCTAGTCGACGCGCTGTCCGCCACCGCGCCGGTTGAGGAGAAGCGCATCCAGGCTGTGCGGACCCGCGCCGAAGGCGGCGACGTAGAGGAAGATGAAGCAGAGCAGAACCGCCGGCTCACCGTGATTGACGACGGGCCAGAAGCTCCGCCGCGCATGCGACCGGAAATAGGCCACCGCCATCTCCCCGGACGAGAGGAACGCAGCAGGTCGGCTGAACAGTCCGAGCAGGATGCAGCCGCCCGAGAAGATCTCGAGGATCATGGCGAGCCCCGACAGTGACGCCAGCGGGGCGGTCGCGCCGGGATGATTCTGGTAGCCGCCAAGAACGCCGAACATCTTCTGCGCGCCGTGCTGCATGTACACGGCGGCCGCGAACACGCGCAGCAACGTGAAGCTGATCCGCCGGGCGGCGGGGAGATGATCGGCCAGGATGAGCTGTCGCACTGCTCCCTTCTTACATCGCGATCTCCCGCAGCGCCACCTCCCGCGCCCGATCGGCGGGAGCGAGAAGGGTGGGAGAGACGCCGGAGCGTGTGGGCTCGCCGACGAGGACCGCCCGTCCCGTGGATGCCAGACCGCGGGCGAGCGCCTCGGCGGCGCCGCTCGTCTCACGGCCGATGAGCAGGTAGACGTCGCGGCCCAGGTAGCGAGTGCGCGACGGGAGAGCCACCCGCGTGCGCGCCATCGGGGTCGGCTCGTAGACCTCGGTGAGGTGTGCCGGCTCAGTGTCGAACAGACAGCTCGCCAGCAGTGCTCCCATTCCCCGTCCGCCGCCGCCGGCGCGGCGCAGATCCACGATCAGCGCGCTGGTGTCGGAGAGGGTCGTCATCGCCTCCAGTATCCGCGCGCAGGCATCTCCATCCCGGAAGACACGGAGCTCGAGATATCCGACGTTGCCCGCGAGCCGCTCCACCGCGCCCACGTCGGGGCCCGGTTGGACGGAGAGCAAACCGCCGGCTGGCGTGTGCCGCTCGCGCGTGGAGGGATGCGGCGTCGAGTAGAGATGAAAGGCGGGGCTGCTCATGACGTTCTCCGTGCTGACGGGAGCAGAGCGAGGAACCGGCGTGTGCCACGACTCTCTTCCGTCCTTCACGCTTTTGGACAGCGGGGAGAGCGGGATGGTTGCAACCGCGCGCGCTTGCCCGCCCGGAGAGCGGCGGGCAATATCAACCGGCGCGACATCCTCCACCGTCCCAACCATGAACAGCATCTGGTCGCATCTCGTTGTGCCGGGAGTGCCCATCCTGGAGAAGGTGATTCGGACACTGGTGGTCTACGGGTTCCTGCTCCTGGGCCTCCGACTCGCCGGCAAGAGAGAGCTGGGTCAGTTCAATCCCTTCGATCTCGTCGTCCTGCTCCTCCTCTCGAATACCGTTCAGAACGCCATGATCGGCAACGATGACTCCGTTCTTGGCGGGCTCGTGGGCGCCCTCGTGCTGCTCGGCGCCAACTACCTGCTCGTGCGGTTCCTGTACCGCCATCCGGAGATCGATCGCATCGTCGAAGGAGAGGCCGACGTTCTGATCCGCGACGGAGTGATCGTCGAGGAGAACCTCAAACGCGAGCTGATCACGCCGCCGGAGCTGATGGCGGCGGCCAGACGTCAGGGCATCGAGCGGTTGGAGGAGGTCGCCTGCTGCCGTATCGAGGTGGGCGGCGCGCTCACCTTCATCCCGATGGCTCCCACCGACCAGATGCGCCGCCACGACGAGCTGTTGCAGCGATTGACCGCGCTGGAGAATCGGCTCAAGGCACTCGCGGGCGAGCGGTGATCACACGGTGAGCGCCGGGTGCTTGAGGTGGAAATCGGTGGCCTGCTGATAGGCGTGGGCGACCGCCATCAGCGGCCCCTCCTGGAACAGGCCGCCGAGGAATGTGAGCGACACCGGCGTCCCGTCATCGCGGAATCCGTTCGGAAGGATGACCGCCGGATGCCCCGTGAGATTGGTGAGGAGGAGCTGCTGCAGCGACTGTGCACCCTGTCCGGCGCCGGTCGGCGTCACGATCACGTCCACCCGCTTCATGAGCTTCGCCATCGCCTGCATGGCGAGGGTGCGCACGCGATTCGCGTTGACGTAGTCGGGCGCGGGGATGAAGTGGGCGATGCGCCACGCATTGGGCCAGGCGCCCTTCCCCTGCTGCGCCATCTGCTTGTCCCGTCCGCTGCGGGTGAGCTCGTCGAACGCCGCGGCCGCCTCGGTGATCAGGATCGGCCGCATCGCGGGCCAGGGGAGATCGGGTAGCTCGGTCGGTGTCAGCGTCAGCCCGAGCTTCCCCTGCAGCACCTCGAGGGCGGCCGCGTCGAACTTCTTCGTCTCATGATCGCTGTCGAACCAGCTCTTGAGATAGCCCACGCGAAGCGACCGCGGAGAGAGAGCGGCGTTCCAGGTGAAGGGAACATCGTGCACGGTCGCGTCCTTGCCATCGGGCCCGTGAATCGCACCGAGCACCAGCGCGCAGTCCTCGACGCTCCGGCAGATCGGGCCCAGCTTGTCCATGCTCCAGGAGAGGGCCATCGCGCCTGTGCGTGGGACTCGTCCGAAGGTGGGCCGGAGACCGGTGGCGCCGGTGCGGGTAGCCGGGGACGAGATGGAGCCCAGCGTCTCGCTTCCGATCGCGAAGCCAACCAGCCCCGCCACGGTCGCCGACGCGGGGCCGGCGCTCGACCCGCTCGATCCCTGCTCCGTCTTCCACGGATTGCGCGTCATTCCGCCGTACCACGTGTCGCCCTGAGCCACCTCGCCCAGAGTGAGCTTCGCCACGAGCACGGCTCCCGCGGCATCGAGCCGCTGGACGACGGTCGCGTCCTCGTCGATGACCTGATCGCGGTAGGGCGCCGTGCCCCAGGTCGTCGGATATCCCCTGGCCGAGAGGAGATCCTTCGCCCCCCACGGGATGCCGTGCAACGGACCGCGATACTTCCCGCGCGCGATCTCGGAATCGGCCGCCTTCGCCGCCGTGAGGGCGCGCTCCTCGGTGAGGGCGGTCACGCACCTGAGCACGGGATCGTACTTCTTGATACGGGCGATATACATCGTCGTCAGCTGGAGCGATGTCACCTTCCGGCGGCGCACCAGCTCCGACAGCTCCGTGACCGGCAGGAAGGCGAGCTCATCGAGAGCTGAGGGCATCGCCCGCGCCGGCACTTTCGACCTCACCGTCCTGCCCCGGGCACTCCTCACCGTTTCGCCTGGGAGCAGCGGATTGAAGATCAGCGCTGGTGCCACGCCATTCGGCAGCTTCTGCTCGTGTAGGAGATCGAGCTGCTTGGCCTGGTTCTTCATTCCTTCGACCATCAGCTCGCGCTGGGCCTCGTCGAAGTGGAGACCCGCGAGCTCCTCGGCGCAGGCGATCGTCTGGACGGTGATCTCCTCGCCGTCAGCGATCCGGCCCCAGAGTACGCCGGGCAGGAGCGTAGAGCCGAGGCCGATCGAGAGGAAGTACTCCATGAAGGAGCGGCGGTCGTAGCGGATGGAGTCGGTCATCGACAGGGCTCGCGCAGGAAGGGAGTAACGGCGGCGGAATCATGGGCATCCGCGGCGGAGGCGGCAAGTGCGCGGCATGCAGGACGGGCCGGAGAGGTTATCTTGAAGTCGTCATCCGACCCGATGGAGAGCAGATGCCGCCAGTTCCCTTCGAGACGCTTCCCGAGCAGGCCCGCGCGTGGGTGTTCGCCAGCGACCGTGCGCTGTCCGCTCAGGCGGCGCAGCAGCTCCTGGACGCGACCGACCGCTTTCTCGAGCAATGGAACGCGCACGGCGCCGAGCTGCGCTCGGCGCGCCAGCTACTCGACGATCGGTTCCTCGTGATCGCCGTCGATGAGGGAGAGGCGACGGCATCCGGGTGCTCGATCGACGGGATGTTCCGGGTGCTTCGCTCGCTCGAGCCGGCGATCGGCGCGTCGCTGCTGGGCGGAGGCCGGGTGTATTACCGCGCGGCCGACGGCCGCATCGCGTCGTCGTCGCGGGAGGAATTCGGCGACCGAGCCGCCGCCGGCGACGTCTCCGGCGCGACCCACGTCTTCGACACGACGGTGGCTACCGTCGGCGACCTACGCACGAGATTCGAGACGGAGGCGGCGCGCTCCTGGCACGCCCAGCTCATGCCGCAGCCGACCCGCTAGGATCACGCCGGAACGAAGAGCGCTACGGGTGCGGCGCAGTCGCGCCAGGTGAGACGCAGATAGCCGCGCTTGCCGTTCGAGGTGATGACCGCGTGCACCTCTCCGGCGCTGAAGCGGCTGCCGGACGCTATCCCGCACGAGGCATCGTACTGGAGCGGCGTGGTCGTGACCATGCTGAAGGAGTAGCTGATCGCTCCCCGCGACCAGGAGACCCCGCCGCTCGGCACGAAAGCGCCGTTCGGGAGCGGTTGTCCGATCGCGAGCGACTGGCCGGACGCCGGGGTGAAGGTCGCGCCGTAGCTGTCGACCAGTGTCCCGAGCGAACGTCCCGCACTGTCGGCCGTGATCGTGAGGGCGTCGCTCAGCGAGAGCCCGGACGCGCTGGCGCTGACAGCGCGCGTGCCGCTCGTGTTCACCCACGCCGTCGTCCCGAGCCGGACCACCGAGAAGCGCAGGTTGGTGAGCGTCGTGTTCATGGCGAAGCCGGGCGTCGCGGGCGCCGGGTCCACCAGCCGGACCGACCCGGTGATGTCGAGCGACGCGAGCTGATCACCGAAGTGACAGTCGGGAAGCGTGAAGCTGACGGTCACATCGTTGGGCACGTGATCGCCATCGGTATCCTCGACCGGATTCTGCGACGGAGTGCCGCACACGGTGCTGGAAGTCAGTGCGCCGAGCGATCGCAATCCGAGCGCCGGACTGTCCCCCGCGAGAGGGCTCGCCACGGAGAAGCGGCCGCCGATCACGGCATCCGGCGAGAGCGACGTCATGGAGAGCTCGACGCCGCTCGCGACCACGGCACCGATCGAGGCGGTCTCATCGGCGCTCAGCGAGGTCGCAGGCGCGGTGCTGTCGCTGTGGCAGGCGGCGAACGCAATTGTGAGCGCAACCACCGAAGCGGTGTACCGCCCGTGAACCACTGACGAGGAGAAGCGCATGGAATGCTCGGTTGGATGATCGGTGAACAGCACACGCGGAGCGCGCGGCCGAGGGCTAGTCGCCCAGCGTGAATGACGGCGACGGCACGCCGAACGTCACTCCGCGCCGCTCCCGGCCGAGCGCAGCGACGATCGCCCCCAGTGAGAACACCGTCACCGCGGTGAGCGCCATCGAGATCGCGTAGCTCGTGCGTGCGGCGAACAGCGCCTCGATGTAGACCACGCCGCTCGCGAGCAGCACGCCGCACTGATAGGCGAAGCCGGGCAGGAATCCTCGAACCGAATCGGGGGAGAGCTCCGTGATGTGCGCCGGGATCACCCCCCACGCGCCCTGAACCATGAACTGCATCGCGAAGGCGCCGGCCACCAGCAGCGGCAGATTCCTCGAGAATGCCCAGAAGGGAATCACCAGGATCGCCCCGACCAGCGCGAGCACGATCGCGCGCCGCCGTCCGATCTTGTCCGACCAGTGGCCAACGAGGATGCCGCCGATGATCGCCCCCACCGCCGAGAACGCGGTGAGCGCCGAGCGCCGCGCGGGCGTGAAGCCCCAATCGTGCTCCAGAAATGTCGGATACATGTCCTGCGTGCCGTGTGAGACGAAATTCATCATCATCATCAACACTGTCAGGTAGAGAAAGAGCCTCCAGTGCGACAGGATCGCGCGGCCGAGCCCGCTCCAGCTCTCGTGCCTGGTCCGCTCCCACACTTCGGACTCGGTGACGCGCACTCGAACGAACAGGGCGAGAAGGGCCGGCAGACCGCCAATGAAGAAGAGCGGACGCCATCCCCACCTGGGAAAGACGATGAAATACGCGATCGCCGCGAGCAGGTTTCCAGCGGCATATCCCTCCTGGAGCAGCCCCGAGAGAATGCCCCGCCGCTTCGACGGCGCCTTCTCCATGGCCAGCGACGCGCCGACCCCCCACTCGCCCCCCATCCCGATGCCGAAGAGCGCGCGCAGGATGAGAAAGGTCGTGTAGCTCGGCGCGAGGCCGGACAGCACCTCGACCACCGAGTAGAAGACGAGATCGATCATGAGCGGAAGCCGCCGTCCGTAGCGATCCGCCATCAGCCCGAAGATGAACGCCCCGACGGGACGGAATGCGAGGGTGAGCGTGATCGAAAACGCGATCGCCGCGTTGGAGCGGTGAAACTCCTTCGCGATCGCCGACAGGCAGAAGACGACGAGGAAGAAATCGAACGCGTCGAGCATCCAGCCGAGGAAGCTCGCGAGCAGGGCGGCTCGATGACCGCGGACGACGGCGGGGTCCGGCGCGGTCAGCGAAGCCATTCGTCGAGGTGCTCGGCCACGAATTCGTCGTCCTGCAGGAAAGGGTACGCGCCCAGCACGCGGTCGATCTCCTCGAGCTGGCCGGGAGACAGGGTCTCGTTCGGGTCCAAGCACCAGATCCCTTGCAGCAGTCCCTGCCGGCGCAACACCTCGTGGATGCCGGGGATGCACCCGGCGAAGCCGTTGGCGGCGTCGAAGATGGCGCCGTTCGCATCGGTGAGTGAGGGCGCCTCGACCAGAATGTCGCGCAGGCCGACGTCCGACGGCGCGCGCAGCCGATCGAGGAGTGCCACGGCCTTCGACGTCCACATCGCCCACTGGCCGAGCAGACCGCCGACGATCGCGGCGCCCGGCTGACGCTCCAGCAGGTCGCCCACGATGTGGTCGTCGTTCCCGGTGTAGAGAGCGACGTCGGAGCGCCCCGCGTCGGCCACGGCGCGAGTCACCTCCAGCGTCTGGTACCGGTCGAAAGGCGCGATCTTGATGGCCACGAGCTGCGGAATCTCGGAGAAGGCGCGCCAGAACTCGTAGCTGAGAACGCGTCCGCCGACGGCCGGCTGGAGGTAGAAGCCGAAGAGAGGGATCACGTCGGCGACCGCACGGCAATGCTCCAGCACAGCGTCCTCGCTCTCGCCTCGCCATGCCGCCAGACTCAGGAGCCCGGTGTCATAGCCCACGTCGAGCGCGATGCGCGCTTCGCGCACCGCGTGCCGGGTCTGACCGACGATTCCGGCAACCTTCACGAAGGGCCTCGGGCGCCGCGCCAGATCCGCGTCCACGATCTCGGCCGCCAGCTCGAGAACGGGCTGGTACATCCAGTGCTCGCGGATGGCGAACTGGGTGGTGTGCACTCCTACCGCAACCCCGCCGACGCCCGCCGCCAGATAGTAGCGCGTCAATGCGCGCTGGTGCGGCTCATCCAGCCGGCGGCGCTCGTCCAGCGCGAGAGGATGCGCAGGGATGACCTGCCCGGCCAGCAGGTGCGCCCGAAGCGACGCGGCGGCGTCAGAATGCCCCATCGCGCGTCTCGAAGTGGGTCGGCTTCCCGAGCAGGCGGCCACCACCGATGAGCCAGCCCGCCACCATGTGCACGAGCTGGTCGAGCGATACGGTCGGCGCTCCAAGCAGCGCGATGGAGCGACCGGCATTGCTTAGCAACGCGTCGGACGACTCCACACCCTCCAGCCGTGCCGGCTTCCCGAAGAGCTCGCCGAATCGCGTCGCCGTCTCGCGGATGGAGAGCGTTTCCGGCCCGGTGATATTGATGATGAACGGGGGCGACGCCGCGTGCGCGAGACACTCGATCGCGCGCGCGTTGGCGTCGCCCTGCCAGATGACGTTCGCGTGCCCCATGCGCAGATCCACCGGCTCGCCGTGAAAGACCTTGCGCGCGATGTCCACGAGCACGCCGTAGCGCAGATCCACGGCGTAGTTGAGCCGCACGATCGCCACCGGAGTTCCCTGCCGGACGGAGAGGTACTCGAGCACCCGCTCCCGGCCCACACACGACATGGCGTAGTCGCCCGTCGGGCCGAGCGGGTCGCTCTCGCGTGAGCCGCCGGCCGCGACGGAGGTGAGGGGGTAGACGTTCCCCGTGGAGAAGGCCACGATGCGCGCGCGCGCGTAGCGCTCGGCGACGATCGCGGGGACGATGGTGTTCATCCCCCAGGTGGTGGCGGGAGAGCCGGACGTGCCGAATTTCTGTCCGGCCATAAAGATCACGTTCGGCGCGTCGGGAAGACACGACACCGCATGCCGGTCCGCGAGGTCGCAGCGAATCGTCTCGACATGGGAGTCACCGAGCGATCGCTCGGCCGTCCCCGACGAGAAACGGGAGACCGCGATTACCCGATAGCTGCTGGCCGCTTCATCCAGCGCGCGCCGCGCCATGCGCGCGAGGGTCGGACCCATCTTTCCGGATGCCCCGAGCACGATCACATCGCCCGGCCGGGACGCGAGAGCTCTGACCGACCCGGGGGTTGGCCGTGAGAGCAGCTCCTCGAGCTCCAGCTCGCTCGCAGGAGCTGCGCCGGGCTCAGCTCTGACCGGCGTCAAACTCCTGTCGCGCCTCCTCGGCGCCCTTGAAGCCGATCTTGCTGTGCGTCCCGTCACAGAACGGCTTCTTCGACGAGGCGCCGCAGCGGCAGAGCGAGAACTTCGGGCCGGGCAGAGGGATGGGCGTTCCATCGTGATCGAGGAGGATCACCTCTCCCTCTACGCGATAGGGCCCATCCTTCCGGAGCTGGATCGTGACATCGGGCATCGTGAATCGGACTCGGGTGGTGGATCAGTGAGGGTGCGAGCGATCGAGCGGCGCGCGGGCGATTACCGGCTACGCGCGGCCTGCGCCGCCTCCGCATCGACAGCGCGCTGCTTGAGTCGGGTGACCATGGCGTGGAGACCGATCTCCCGTGTCGCCAGCCCCAGACTTCCCATGACCCGGGCGACGAAATCCGAGGGGATGGAGAGCATGGTCGAGGGCGGCTGGTCGTTCACCGCCGAGAAGAGGATCGCGAGGAAGGCCGCGATGGTCGGCGACTCCCGGACGTTGAGGTCGGCGTAGAAGTGCAGGCGGCCATCGTGCACCTCGGGGAACAGATCCACCCGGGTCTGGCATTCGGGTACCGTGAAGGGTGCGCGGTCCAGCTCTCGCAGGTGCTCCGGTAGCGGCTCCAGCTTCTTCGAGTACGACAGAAGCGCCTGGATCTTCTCCTCGCGCGAGAGCTTCTCGAAGTAGGAGAGCACGCGCGCGATGGTCGGGGGAAGGGGCGAAGGCGACGGTGTCGTCATGACGCGTAACATCGCCGGGCAGCGGCGTGGATGCGAGGGGCCGAGCGAGGGGCGCGTGAATTGCGACGAGGGGCACCACCGACACATTCATCTCGCGAGGAACGGATCGATGCCGACACGAAACGCCAGTGCGCAGTGGGAAGGTGGGCTCAAAGGTGGGAAGGGAAGCTTCAAGACGCAGAGCGGCCTCGGCGCCGCCTACAACTTCGCCGGCCGCTTCGAGAACGGGGCCGGCTCGAACCCCGAGGAGCTGCTCGCGGCAGCCCACGCCTCGTGCTTCAGCATGGCGCTGAGCGGCGGCCTGGAGAAGGCCGGGACAGCGCCGACCCGTGTCGCGACCGAGGCCGCGTGCACCGTGGAGAAGGTTGGCGACGGCTTCAAGATCACGAAGATGCGGCTCACCGTGCGGGTGATCGCGCCCGGTCTGGATGACGCCGGCCTGCAGAAGGCAGCGCGGGAGGCGAAGGAGGGCTGTCCGGTTTCCGGAGCGCTCAAGGGGGGCGTCGCGATCGAGATGACGGCGACGCTGGCGTAGCCGGGGTCAGCTACACTTCTCGCAACACCCTCGCGGCGCCCATCAGGGTACAGCTGGCGGCGTAGGACGCAGCCAGATGGCCCAGCTGCCGAGAGACGCTCCAGCCCCGATGGAAGGTCGGGGCAGTGCGCTCGAGGGTGGAGTATTCCCGCCGGCGCGGGCGCGGCTTGGGTGACCAGGTCGCCTCCCACAGACGCCGGTGGCCGCCGCGGCCGCCGATGAGCGCGGACACGCAGTCACCCATGCTCACTCGCAGCTCCTGCGGAAAGGTCGCGCTGTCCGCCAGGCCGTGCATCAGGTAGTTGGTTGCCGCCACCTGCGCGAGACCGTCGGCGGAGACGCGTCCCTGCTGGAGCGACCGGGCCAGCGCGATCACAGCCCGGAGCGCGGTGGAGGATGGGTGCCCTTGCACCCAGCGCCTCACCTGCTCGAGCTCCGACTGCGAGCACCGCAGCACCGCCTGGCCCGCGAGAAGGAGGTCGCGGACGGAGCCGCGACGCTGCGGGTCATCGACGGCGCTGCGCTCGACGACGTACATGAGCTGCTCCGCTCCGCCGAGCTGTGACAGTCCGGGTGCGCCCGGGATTGGGCGAACACGCGACCAGGAGTCGGCGTCCAGTGCCTCGCCACTCGAGTGCGTCGTGAGATGAATCTCGAGAGCGAACGAGCTCGGACGCGTGCGCGGCGCGAGTCGATCAGCGCCGGGCTCGCCTATCGCCCTGTACCCGAGCGATTCAGCGGCCACCGCCATCTCCCTCGCGACCACTCCCGGCACGAGCAGGTCCAGCTTGTCCAGGTCGACAGGGTGCGCAGCGTCCAGCGCAGCAACCCCGCCCTCGAGCACCACTAGCGAGATGCCGGCCTTCGCCGCAGCTGCGCCGAGCTCGTTCAGCTGGCGCGTGGCCATTCGCACGCGCTGCATCTCACCGACCGCTCGAGCCCGGAGCAACTCGGCGACAGAACGCGGGAGCTGTGTGATCATGCCCGAGGTATCAAGCCGGGCCTGGAGCGGCAGTGCGCATCGCTCCACGTCGAGCACGCAGCGCCAGGCGAGAGGATCCCAACTCCTGACTCCGGCCGCGAGACGTGGCGGTGCCGGCTGGCCGGCGAGCACGTGAAGAGTCCAGGCGCGAATCTGCAGGGCCTGGCGAGCGAGCAGGGCCATGGCGTGGTCCTCCAACTGGCCGACGCATCGGCGTTCGTCTGAGGACGATTGGGATCGCCCGAAGGTCCCTAAGCCAAATTGGCACACGCCCGGGCCCTGCAGGCCCTCGCGCGCCGGCCAGGGGCAATTGCGGGCTGCGGCGGCGCGTGTAGCATTACGAGCCTCGATCCGGGGCTGACCATCCAGGGGAGGAATCGCATGACAGCGTCTCGTGAGGCGACCTGGCACCGTTGGGAGGACATGCCGCGCGAGCGTGTGTCGGAGCTGCTGGAGCGGCGGCTCATCACGGGCGAGCGGATGATGCTCGCGCACGTCTACCTGAAGAAAGGCTGCGTCGTCCCCAAACATCGGCACGAGAACGAGCAGCTCACCTACATCCTCGAGGGATCGCTCCGGTTCTGGCTGGGGGAGGACGGAGCGGATGAGCTGGTGGTCGCCGCAGGAGAGGTGCTGCACATCCCCGGCAACGTGTGGCACAAGGCCGAGGCGCTGGAGGATACGCTGGACGTCGACATCTTCAGCCCGCCCCGGCAGGACTGGCTGGAGAAGAGCGACGAGTACCTGCGGCGCAAATAGCCTATCCGGTCACCCGCGCCACACCGCCGGACACGATGAACGCCATGACCTCAGAGCTCTCGGCCCGCACCGGCGTCACCTGGGACTTCGGAACGACGATGAGATTGCCCGCGAGTCCGTACGACTGCGGCACGTAGACGGCCATCTCCTCGCTCAGCCCGAAGCGCGCCATGGATTCCTGGGTCGCGAAGCCGAGCACTTTGGCGCTGGCGCCGGGGGAGAGCGCTACCAGCACCGGCTTGTCGAAGCGCCGCTTCTCTCCGACGAACGCGTTCAACAGGTCCTTGGTTGCCGAGTAGAGCAGTCGCACGAAGGGAAGGCGGTTCATGACGCGCTCGACCGTCGCGACCAAGCTCCGTGTGATGAGGTTCGAGGCGAGAAAGCCAGTCGCCGTGATGAGAAGGATCGTCAAGAGAAATCCGGCGCCCGGTATCGGTATCCCGAGCCAGGCGTCGATCCCCCGGAAGATGCGGACGCACACGTAGAGCGTGACGGCCATCGGTGCGAGAACGATCAGGCCCTGCAGGAAGTAGTTGACGAGGCGTTTCATGGTAGCACTCCGATCCTACTGCTTGACGGTGATCGGAACCGATGCCTGAATGGTATCCCACGCCATCCGGAGAGCGCCCCCGCCACTTCCGCCGGCGCCGAGTGGATCGACCCGGATCGTGAAGCGGTCGACCGGGCTCGGCAGCAGCTCGTTGGTCATGTCGACGCGCGCGAGGTCCTTGTCCGGATGGTAGTCCGTGCCCCATTGGCCGGTCTCCCGGCTGATGATGAGTTTCCAGCCGGAAGGAGACGGAATGGTGAAGAGGGTGTAGCTGCCGGCCGGCACGGGCGTACCGCCGATCACGAGATCCCTGTCGGTGGACAGGGCCGTCGCCGCGTTAGCGCCGGTCCGCCACACCTGGTTCCACGGAACGACGTTCGGGAAGATCGTGCGCCCGCGGCGAGCGGGACGACTGTACACGACCCGGAGATGGGCGGGCCCAACCACAGAGAGGACGGAATCCATCGGTGAGAGCGACCCCATCGCCTGACCGGCCGCATCGCGCTGCGCGTACTCGCGAGCCCGAGCGACGAGATCCACGCCCTGCACGCGCGTGACTGTCACCTTGAAGGTGGAAGTGGGCGGCGCGACCAGGCCGACGAGCCGCCCCGCCTCGTCCACCCGCCCGGTGATCTCGTCCTCTCCCATCGCCATCCACGACAGGGAGTCTGCGCCGACGCGGCGGAAGACGACCTGCTGTGCCGTGGTGTCTCCGATCGAGAGCATCGACAGCGTCACCGTATCACGATTGGCGGCGCGCGCGCGCATGGCCGCGAGGGAGGAGAGAGAGTAGAACATCCCGAGCTCGGGCAGCGTGCCAGCGCGGGCGTGCACTGCCTGCCGCCTGGTGCTGTCGCGACGTGTCACGGTCACCACCGCGCTGTCGCTGGCGAAGTCCACGACGGTGCGCTGGCCGAGCGCCGACTCCGAGGGATTTGCGTAGCGCGTGAGCTCGAGGTGCTTCACCGAGCCGTCGGGCGCGAGCGTGGCGGCGTAGGCGGAGCGCTGCGTGCGCGGAGAGCGTGAGAGCAGCTCCCCGCTGAGGCGATCGCCGGAGCGCACGAAGTGCTCGAAGCCGAGCGTGTCGGCGCCGAGTCGGATCATGAACGTGCCGCTGTCGGCGACCATCCGCGGTCCTCGCGCGATCGTCGTTCCGCCGCCGCGCGTGCAGGCCACCGCACCCGCAGCCAGAGTAGCGCTGGCGATCGCTCGCGCGGCAGCCGCCGCGGTCATGGCTTCACCATCACCGGAACCCAGGCGCGAATGTCATCCCACATCACCTGGATAGCGCCGCCGGTCCCCTGGGGGACGAGGGCGATCGTCATGGATTCGGCGGGCGGCACAAGCGTCTCCGTCTTCATGTCGATGCGGGCGAGATCCTGCTTCGGATCGTATTGGGTTCCCCACTGCTTGGTCTGCTTGTTCACGATCAGCTGCCAGCCGCTGGGCGACGGAAGCGTCCAGAGTGTGTACGATCCGGCGGGCACCGGTGTGCCGCCGATCACCAGATCCTTGTCGGTCGTGAACATCGTCGCGGAATTGGCACCCGTCCGCCACACCTGGCCCCAGGGCACCACCGCCTGCTTCTCCGCCGGGCCGAAGATGAGGCGCCCACGCTTGGTCGGACGGCTGTAGACGACGAGCATGTTCGCTCCCCCGATCGCCGCCTTCGCCGAGTCGGTGGGGGAGAGCTGGCCGGTCGCCCGCCGGGCGGCAAAGGACGCCGCCACCGCAGCGATGTCGGCCGTCGGAACGCGGGTGACGATGAACTGCTGCGTCGTGCCGATCCCGTCCACGTAGCTGACGCGTCCGCTCGCATCGGCGCGGGCATGGAGCAGTCCAAACGGTGTCCCGATGTCCAGCATATCATCCTTCCCGCTCCTCACCCACGCCGGCTGCGACGCCGGCATCGACGCCGAGAAGACCGTGAGCGGCATGCTGTCGCTCTTCATCCGCCGGGCGCGCATCACGGCGACCTCGATCGGGCCGTACGACGGAAAGAGGAAGGGCAGGACGTTACTCGCCAGTGCGACCCGCCGCGTCTTCACGCTGTCGCCCTGCTGGATCACGACGGTGGCGCTGTCCCCCGCGATGGTGACGGTGCTGTGTGCGAGAGGCGCGGCGGTGGCCGGAGTACCGGCGCGTCTGGCATCCACCGTCCAGCCGGTCACCGCGCCGTTTGCGGCAAAGGAAGCATCGTATTTCCGGATGATCGGAAGGGGTGTGGTGAGCAGCTGCTCGCCAGTGAGTCGGTCGCCCGTGTAGACGAAACGCTCGACTGTGACAGTGTCCGTGCCGAGGCGAGCGACGAAGGCGCCACTATCGGAGATCATCTTCTGCGCGGCGACAGGCGCCGGTGAAGCTGTCGATGTCGAAGAGGGCGATGTGGCGCAGCCAGCGGCCGCGGCAACCACAAGGGCGCACCCCAGGTCGCGCGCGGTCCTCCCGAGAGACGAGAGTGTCATCATGTTTGCTCCGTTGTAAGTGTGACTAATCACGTAAGATTCACCCCGGACGCGGCGGATGCGAGCCCGATCGCGTCGGAGACGGAGCGCAGGGCCAAGGGTGACGCGCGCGCGACGGGAGGTGCGCCTCCACCGGCTCGACCGCCGACTTCCTCCCGGATCGGCTGACTCTTCCGAGGTTGAGGGCCGCAGCGGCGGGCTGCCGGAGAAAGCCGTTCGCTAGCCGGGTAGCCGAAATCGGATAGATTCTCCTTCCGGCAGGGCGCATCCTTCGTGACACAGGAGGAACGCCATGTCCGTCAGCTATCGCCAGTCCGGATCCGCCATGTCTCTCCACACCCCGCAGCATTCACTCGTTCCGGTCGACCACACAGCGCGCGTCGGTCAACTCGCTGACACCGCCGCGGATACGGTGCATCGGCTCGCGCGCTACATCGAGCGCCATTGCGACAAGCCGATCCCGCTGCGCTCGCTGGCGCGCGAGGCGGGGACAACGCCCCAGAGCGTGCAACGCCGCTTCAAGCGCGTGATGGGGATCACCCCGCGCCAGTACGCCGAAGCGTGCCGGCTGCGCGAGATGAAGGCGCGCTTGCAGGACGGCGCATCCATCACCACCGCGATGTACGACACCGGCTTCAGCTCCACGAGCCGGCTGTACGAGCGTGCGCCCTCGCAGCTGGGGATGACACCGGCCACCTATCGGCGCGGAGGAAAGGGTGTGCGCATCGCCTACACGATCGCGCCGAGCCCCCTCGGACGGCTCATCGTCGCCGCGACGGAGCGAGGCATCTGCGCCGTCAGCGTCGGGGATGACGACGGTGCGCTTCGCTCGAAGCTCGGCCGCGAGTTCCCGGCCGCCGACATCGAGCGGGATGATGCCCTGCTTCAGCCGTGGGTGCGGGCGATCGTGGAGCATCTGCGTGGGGTGCAGCCGCACCTCGATCTTCCTCTCGACGTTCGGGCCACCGCGTTCCAGTGGCGCGTGTGGCAGGCGCTCCGCGCCATCCCGTACGGCACCACACGATCGTACAGCGAGGTGGCGCGCGAGGTGGGACAGCCCACCGCGGTGCGCGCCGTGGCCAACGCCTGCGCGCGGAACCCGGTGCCGCTCATCGTTCCGTGCCATCGCGTCATCCGTGAGGACGGGAGTCTCGGCGGATACGGTCTCGGGCTCGATCGGAAGAAGAAGCTGCTCGAGCGCGAGCGCCGCGCCGCCGGGGACTGACGCGAGAGAGATGGATGCACCGGAAAGCGATCAACCACCTGCGGCGCGCGGACCCGGTGCTCGCGCGTGTCATCGAACGGGTGGGCCGGTGCACGGCGGAGCCGCACGCCCTCGGCACGCACTTCGATGCTGTTCTGCGCTCCATCGTCTACCAGCAGCTCTCGGGTGCGGCCGCCGCGACCATCTACGGCCGACTGGAGCAGCTCTTCGGTGGCCGCACTCCTCTGCCCGTGGAGCTGCTGGACGCATCCGATGAGCAGCTGCGGGCGGTGGGACTCTCGCGACAGAAGATTGGCTACATGCGTGACCTCGCGGGGCGCGTGCAGCGCCTCGAGGTGCCGATCGACCGCCTGCACGACCTGGACGATGCGGAGATCATGGCCGCTCTCACGAGTGTGAAGGGAATCGGCGTGTGGACCGCGCAGATGTTCCTCATGTTCCGCCTCGGCCGGCCGGACGTACTTCCGGACCTGGACCTGGGCATCCGCAAGGCCATCAGAAAGGAATACCGGCTGCGCAAGATGCCGACGTCCGAGCGTGTGCAGCAGATCGGGAAGAAGTGGGCGCCCTACCGCACCGTCGCGAGCTGGTATCTGTGGCGGAGTCTCGATAACCGTCCAGCGGCCGCGGAGAAGAACCGATAGAACGGCGGCCGCGGATTTTCGCGGCGAAGGGCGACGCGGATCGCTCCGTGCGAGGGTGGGATGCAGTGCGCGCGGCAAGGGCAGAAAAATTTTGGGGAAAGACCAAGGCCGAGTTGACTGCACTAGCTGGGATTTGATCGGACAGACAGTATGGGAGCGACGATCGGCGAAATCGCACCGCCGCAGAGCAGCCCTTCCCTCTTTTTCTTTGCAGTCGCTCTATCCGCGCCCCTCCGCGATAATCCGCGGCCGCCGTTGCCTTGCAACTCCTCCCTAGGTGACACTCGACCTCTTCGCCGTCACCGCGCCCGGCCTCGAGCCGCTCGCGGCCGCGGAGCTCGTCGGATTGGAGATGGAAGCCGTACGTGCGGAGCAGGGCGGCGTCGCGTTCCGCGGCAATCTCGCAGCCGTCGCGCGTGCCAATCTCTGGTCGAGAACCGCGACCCGCATCCTGGTGCGTCTCGGCGACTTTCGCGCTCGCGGCTTCAACGAGATCGAGAAACATGGGCCGCGAATCCCCTGGGAGCGCTTTCTCGGGGCCGATCGGGCCGTGCACCTCCGTGTCACAAGCAAGAAGTCGCGCCTCTATCATACCGGGGCGATCGCGGAGCGCCTCGCCCGCTCCATCGAATCGCGCGCCGGCGCACGAGCCGAGGAGGCGCATGCAGAGGAGGAGAACGAGGAGGGGACCGCCCAGCTCGTGATCGTGCGGCTCTTTCGGGATCGGATGACGCTGAGCGCCGACAGCTCGGGCATGCTCCTGCATCGCAGGGGATACCGTCAGGCTCTCGCGAAGGCCCCCATGCGCGAGACGCTCGCTGCCGCCCTTCTCCTGGCTGCGGAGTGGCGCGGGGAATCGAAGCTCCTGGATCCGTTGTGCGGATCGGGGACGATCGCCATCGAAGGGGCGCTCATCGCGCGCCGCCTCCCGCCGGGCGTCGCGCGCCGATTCGCCTTCATGGACTGGCCGGAGTTCGACGCCGGCCGGTGGGAGGAGATGCGGGTGCGCGCGCTCGAGGCGGCCTTGCCCCGAGCACCATGTCCGATCCTGGCGAGCGATCGCGATGACGGCGCGATCGCCGCGGCGCAGTCGAACGCCGAGCGAGCGGGAGTGGCCGAGGATATCGACCTTCGTGTGTCCCCTCTCTCGGCGATCGCGCAGCAGAGCGGAACCGGCCACGTCGCCACCAATCCTCCCTATGGAGTGCGCGTCGGAGAGCGCGCCCGACTGCGAAACCTCTATGCGATGCTCGGCAACGTTGTTCGACAGCGATGTCCGGGATGGATTCTCGCCATGATCACCGCGGACGCGGCGCTGCAGGCGCAGATCGGGATCGATCTCCAGCCACTGATCGAGACGAGAAACGGAGGAATTCCCGTGCGGTTCGTTCGCGGTGTCGTGCCGCGAGAGGGGAGTTGACGCGACGGAGATCGCGGACCCGCGGGAACAGCTCGCGTCAGCGTCGCTCGCCGTCCGCTGCCGGATGGATGCCGAAACGCGCGAGCAGCCGATCCCCGGCGAAGTGGATGAGAGCAGCGGCTCCCGCGTAGCGTGCCGCTCGCGCCGCGGCGATCGCGAGGGCGAAATCGAGGAAGGGCAGCCCCATCGCCCCGGCCGTCACACAGAGCAGCTTGGTCGAGAGCACGGGAAGCGCCCCGCCGATGAGGATGACAGGCCAGCGATGCTCGGCGAGAAGGGCTCGAAGCTCGAGCATCCGCTCGCCGGTCATCCCAGCGGCGTGCAGCAGCGACGCGGTGGCCGAGGTGCCGGCGGCTCCGATGCCGAATGCAGTCAGGCAACCGAGCACGGATCCGACAGCGGACCAGAGCGCCAGCTCGAATACTCGTGGCGGATCCGCGAGGCCGAGTGGCGCGAGCAGGGCGTCAGCCGGGCCGGGCACGAACGCGCTCTGCAGGAACGCCCAGAACGCCGCTCCACTTCGCGCCCACCCCGACTCCGCCCACCCGTGCACTCGCGCCACGAGGCGCAGCGCGCGCGCGCGAGCTCCGCGACTCAATGGCTCTGGGGGCGGCTCGATGGCAGCTAAGGACACATTCCCGGCCTTTCGCGGGATCCGTGCCCCCACGCTGCTCGTACTCAGCCGGTGTGTCACCTTGACCTCGTCCGCGCCTGCACCCCAAGCTTCGGCATGCGCGCATTTCTACGCGGCCGCACCCGGCGGCTGACCCTCGCCCT
Organism: Gemmatimonadota bacterium; assembly: GCA_030948255.1. GTDB lineage: Bacteria > Gemmatimonadota > Gemmatimonadetes > Gemmatimonadales > Gemmatimonadaceae > JALZAQ01. Next base: position 6,346 of record JALZAQ010000009.1, on the reverse strand, counting down.
GGGAGCGAGCGTCCTGGCGATCCTGCTCGGCAGCGGCTTCGTCGCCCATCGGCAGAGTCCCAGCGGCGGGTCAGATCTCTTCAACCAGGTGAAGGCGCTGATCGCGCGCACGTACGTCGACTCCCTCGACGATTTGATGCTCCAGGAGAAGTCCGCGCGGGGGCTGGTGCACGAGATCCGGGACCCGTACGCCGAGTTCTACACGCCGAAGGAGCTCGAGGCCTTCTCGCGGAATACGAACGGTCGCTACGCTGGTGTGGGAATGCTGATCGAGGCGCGGCCCGACCACCCGGTCGTCGCTCGGGTGTATCCGGACACGCCGGCCGAGGCGGCAGGGGTGCGGGAGGGCGACCGGATCATGCAGGTGGACAGCGCGTCCACTCTCAACTGGCCGCTCGCCAGAGTCTCTGGCGCGCTCCTCGGCCTGCCCGGGACGACGGTCGCCGTGCGCTTCGAGCGTGCGGGTGTCGCCACACCCCTCGTGATGCGCATGACGCGCGGGGTGATCAAGGTGCCGGCGGTTCCCTACGCGATCACGCTGGCCGACAGCATCGGCTACATCCCCGTGCTCACCTTCAACGAGAACGCGGCCGCCGAAGTGGCGTCGGCGCTGCAGCGACTTCAGGGACAGCACGCACACGGAGTCGTGCTCGACCTTCGCGACAATGGCGGGGGAATTCTCGACCAGTCGCTGGCGATGGCGGGCTTCTTTCTCCAGCCCGGCCAGGAACTGCTCGGCGTGGTGGCACGGGGCGAGGCGCCGACGCACGTCGTGGCGCGCGAGAAGCCCATCGCTCCATCGGTGCCGCTCGTCGTCATGATCAACGGCGGCACGGCCTCGGCGTCGGAGATCGTCGCCGGGGCACTTCAGGATCACGATCGTGCGCTGGTCGTGGGGAGCAAGTCCTTCGGCAAGGGGCTGGTTCAGTCGCTCTACTCGCTGAACGGCGGCTACGCCGTGAAGCTGACGACCGCCAAATGGTACACACCCAGTGGCCGCTCCATCCACCTGCCGCGCGCGCTGACCGCCGATGGGCGGCTGATCGAGAGCCGGGACTCGACACTCGACAGCACGCGTCGGAGTGCCCCCGTGCCGACCTATCGCTCGGACCGCGGACGCGCGCTGCTCGGTGGCGGCGCGATCACGCCCGATGTCGTGGTGAAGGAGGATAGCGTGCCGTCGGCCGAGCGCGCGCTGGTGCAATCGCTCGCGCCTCATCTTCAGGGGGTGCTCACGGCGCTTCAGGATTTCGCGCTCGAGCAGCGACCGACCGCGACGCCTCAGTACCGTCCCACGCCGGCGGCTCTCGACACGCTACTGGCGCGGTTTTCCCGCACGGGTGCGGTGCTCACCCCGGCCCAGCACGAGCTCGCGCTGACCGTTTTCGGACGGGAGCTCGAGCGTCGCGTGGTCCGTGCGGCCTTTGGCGACTCCACCCTCAAGCGCCGGGACGTCGCCACCGATGCGCAGCTCCGCGCAGCCATCGAGATCCTACGCCGCGCTCGCACGCAGCGCGACGTTTTCGCCATCGCTGACTCCGGCACGCGCAAGCCGTCGCTCTGACCGGATGCGCTCGATGAGCCGCCGCGCCGGCCGCGCCGCCATCGGCGCGATGCTTCTTGTCGCCTCATGTGCCCGCTCGTCGTCGCCCCCGCGCGCGGCCGAGCCCTCCCCCGCCACCCCGCTGCATTTCCTGCTCGTCAACGACGTCTACATCGCGGACACGCTGCGCGACGGCAGCGGCGGCGTGGCTCGCGTGGCCACGCTCCGTCGATCGCTCGCCAGGCGCGGCCCGGTGATCTTCGTGCTCGCCGGCGACGTCCTGTCGCCGAGCCTGCTCAGCAAATGGTATGCAGGGCGACAGATGGTGGAGGTGCTCGATGTCGCGAGACTCGACTACGCGACCTTCGGCAATCACGAGTTCGAGCTCGATCGCGACACCCTCGTGGCCCGCATCGCCGGATCGCACTTTCGATGGTTGTCGAGCAACTGCACACAGGCGGACGGTGCTCCCTTTCCGGGGGTACGCGGCTGGGATACTCTGAGCGTGCAGGGCGTGCGCTACGGACTGTTCGCCCTCACTCTGCAGGGCGACTATCGGCGCTACGTGCGATGCGCCAACCCGGACAGCGCCGCACACGCCACGATCGAGATCCTTCGCGCACTCGGCGCGCAGCGCATCGTGGGCATCACCCACCAGAATCTGTCCGCCGACAGTGTGCTGCTCGCGAGAGAGCAGGCGCTGTCTCTCATCCTCGGCGGCCATGAGCATGAGTGGCACGACGTGATCGTCGGCCGCTCCCGGGTGGTCAAGGCGGACGCGAACGCCCGCTCCGCGCAACTGGTGACGATGGACAGCGCCGGCCCGAGCGCCCCGCCGGCGGCGACGCTGGTCCGCATCGACGCGCGCCTCCCGGCCGATACGGCGACCGCGATGGTCGTGCGCTCGTGGAGCGACAGCGTGCTGCGCCGTCTCGGACCGCCGCGACTGATCGGAGAGTTGCGCGCGCCCCTCGATGGTCGCGACGCCCTCTCCCGGCGCCGCGAGTCCCCGCTGGGTGATCTGGTCGCGGACGGGATCCGCTCGGGCACCGGCGCCGACGTCGCTCTGATCAACTCCGGCACTCTGCGGCTCGATGACGTCCTGCAGCCCGGCGCCATCACCAGCTACCAGATCGAATCCATCTTCCTGTTCGCGGACGAGACGCGGATCGTCACCTTTCCTCTCGGCGCCGCCCGGCTGAGAGAGGTGATCGAGCACGGGCTCGCCGAGCATGGTCACGGCGGCTTTCTGCAGCTCTCGGGAATCCTCGTCGAGTACGACCTGTCGCGGCCGAGCGGGTCCCGCATCGTGGGAGAGCTAAAGCGCAGCGATGGCCGCCCCCTCCGGGGCGACGAGACCCTTCGCGTGGCGTTCGACGTGTACCCGGCCTGTGCGCACGGCGACGGCTACGTCGTACCGGAGGCTGCTGCTTCCTGCGAGAGTGCGGCCGGAGCGCCTCGGGCGGCGGATCTCGTCATCGCGCACATCTCCGGTCGGCTCGGAGGAATCGTGGCGATGCCGACCCCCGGCAGATTGGTGGAGCGCTAGCGGCCTGCGTGCGAGACGATGATTTGGAGAAAATCAACGGCGAGAGGCGGCCGCGGATGGTCTCGGCAAAGGGCGACGCGGATCTCCCCGTTGTGGGGTCGGGTGCCGGGCGGGCCGCCTTGCCCTCTTCTTCTTCCGTGGCCGCTCACCACAGGTCGGACGCAATCCACTGGAGAGGCACGCCACTCTCTGGCGCATTACAATCTCCTCTCCGAGATTCGGATCATGACCCCCTTCTCGCTCGGCCGGCGCGCGCGCCCTGCCGGCATGTGCGGGGTGCTGGGCGTCGTCTCCCTCGCCGCGATCGGTTGCGGCCGGGTCGATGCCCGTCGCACCGAGGCGGGGAGCTCCGCGCGAGGCCGGACATCGTCGGCTGTTCCCGCCGGTCCGCTGCGGGTCGCTCTTCGTGTTCCTGCCGAGAGCGAGATTCCGGCGGGGGCGATGGGCATCTCGATACGCCGAGGGAGGGCGCTCCTCCGGGCGACTGCTGAAAGTCTCCCGTCACGGGTTCGCGCCCGACTGGCCTGTGTGAGCTGTCATCCCGCGGATGGAACACAGCCGGATGCGATGCCCTGGGTGGGCGTGTACGCGCGCTTCCCACAGTACCGGAGCCGCAGTGGCTCCGTGAGCCGTCTCGAGGATCGCATCAACGACTGCTTCCAGCGGAGCATGAACGGCCGCCCGCTCGATGTCGCATCGACGGAGATGCGCGACATCGTCGCGTACATGGCCTTCCTCTCGCGCGGCGTGCCGGTGGGTGCGGAAGTCGTGGGGCAGGGGCTGCCAAAGCTCCAACTGCTCGCGGGCGACAGCGCGCGGGGGCGGACGCTGTATTCATCCACGTGCGTGATCTGCCATGGTGCTGACGGACAGGGCTCGGCTGCCGCGCCGCCGCTCTGGGGCGAGCGATCCTTCAACGTCGGCGCGGGGATGGCGCGGATCGGCACGTCCGCCGCGTTCATCCGGCCCAACATGCCGCGCGACAGGCCGGGCTCGCTGAGCGCGGAGCAGGCCTTCGACCTGGCCGCCTACATCGGCTCCCGGCTTCGCCCCGACTTTCCGGGTAAGGAGCGCGACTGGCCGAACGGAGATCCTCCGCCCGACGTCGCCTATCACGTGCGAGCAGCGAAACGCGCAGCGGCGCCGACGCCTGCGCGCTGACGGCGTCATGCGATTCGGCATTTCTCCCATCGCCGTCGCCCTGGCCTCCGTTGTCCCCGCGCTCGCTGCGGCGCAGGGCCGCGTCGTGGAGCGCCATCGGTTCGTGGATCCAGAGGGCCGCCTCATGGCCTACTACTCATCCGTGCTGGCGTATACGGCGATCGACGTCTCCGTACCACGGCGGCGCTGGAGCGCGGAGCTGGGTGCGGACGTGGTGTACGTGCCGCCGCTCGGCGAGGGACAGCGACGCGATGCCTTCGGGAAGCCGGAAGCAACCAACCTCGCACCGGTCGTTCCCCGTCCTCGTGCTGCACTGGCCCTGCCGGGGAGGGCCCTACTCGAGGCGAGCTTTACCCCTCCCGTCCGGCTCTTCGACCTCGAGGCGAATCTCGTGGGCGTTGCGATCTCTCGCCCAGTCGTAGATTCACGAGCGTTGCGCGTCGTCCCCCGCGTTTCCTACATGAGTGGCACGGTGAGCGGCGCTATCACCTGCACGAGGAAGCTTCTCGAGCGCAACAACCACTCCGACTCGGTCTATTTCCGCCGCGTCTGCAACGGCCGCCCGAGCAATGACCATTTCAACCCGCGGCATCTCTCCGTCGAGCTCGTGGCGAGCGGACCCCTGCGCCGTGGCGCGCTCCTCCCGTTCGCCGGCATGGGGCTCCGTCGCGAGCGCACCCGCTTCGACATCGGTGTGATTCGCTCCGACGGAAGCCGCGATCCGGATCACCCCATCCTCGAGCTCGTCGCGACGCGCCCGTTCGGATATGCCGGCGCCAGCTGGCGCCTCGGCCCGCGTGCCATCGCGAGCAGCGAGCTCTTCTATGCCCCCGGCAGCGTGCTGACGGTCAGAATGATGGCGAGCTGGCGATTCCGCCGTTGAGCCCGCGCCCTCTCCGACGAGCCCGGCGCGTGTTCGTCGCTGCGCTCATGACGCTCGGCGTTGGGTGCGCCGACTTCTCCACCGCGCGCGATCCGACGGGCGGTCTTCCCGACGTGGAGGTCACCGCACCGTCCTTCTCGCGCGACATCCAGCCGATCTTCACTCGGCGCTGTTCGATTGGCGGTTGTCACAGCTTCGCTTCCCATCGCGCGGGGCTCGTGCTTCAGGCACCCTACGCCTACGATTCGCTGGTGGGCATTCGCTCGACGATCGACCCGCGATTCCTTCGCGTGCGTCCGTTCAAGGGTTGTGGGGACTTGTCTCCGGCGCCCTGTTACATCGCGTCGGACAGCTCGTGGATCGCGCGCATGCTGTCCGGCGATTCGACGCGCCGCTTCGCGAACGTGCGCATGCCGCTCGCGTCGACGCCGCTCACGGCGCGGCAGATCCAGACGATCGTGAACTGGATCAACCAGGGAGCTCTTCGCAATTGAGGGAAGAGCGCGCGCTCGCCCGGAGCGTGCTGTTGGCGGGAGCACTCTGTGCGTGCGGCGGCTCGTCGTCGCCGGCGCCTGCGGCGCGGACGGTGCGCCCAGACTCCGTGCGCGCCGCCGCGACAGCCGAGAGCGTCGCCACGGCGAGAGACGAATGGAATGAGCCCGAGGTGGTGAAGCGACTTGCCGAGGCGGGGCTCGTGGTGTCGGACTCGGGCCGGCGAGAGCGAGACCCGCGCTTCCATCCCGAGGGGATCAGGCTCGGAGTGAGCGGTGCAGACCTTCTCATCTTCCTCTACCCTGATTCGCGCACGCGTGCGCGCGAATCGGCGCGCATTGACAGCGCATCCGCGATCGCGCTCCCCCCCGAGCGCCGACCTCGCTACATCCTTGTCAACAACCTCATCGCGATTCTCGTCACCCCACGCGAACTGCTCGCCGAGAGAGTGACGAATGCGCTCACGGCCCGCCATGCCAGCGCTCCGTGACTTGTACGGACAGAAAAAGCGCGGGCCAGGCTGTGTAGCCTGGCCCGCTGTCCTGCACCGGGTGGTCGGTGATCATACCACCAGGTCGTTCCGCGTTACGGGCAGGTGACGACGCCGTCCAGCTGGCCCGCGCCCACATCGCCGCCGACGTGAATCTGGCAGCTGTTGGCCGCGCCCGAGATCGCCGAGTTCACGCCGACTGCCGACCAGCCCTTGGTGATGCCCGCG
>JALZAQ010000057.1 GCA_030948255.1 Gemmatimonadota bacterium | reverse complement strand
GCGAGTCCGGCAAACGTCGTCTGCTCACTCATCGCACCGCCCCGTCGGTTGAGGATGACGCCATCAACCTACCCATCACCTCTCCCCGACGCCATCCTCTAAATTCGAATTGTGCAGAGCTTCCCTAATCGCTCTTTACCAGAGGGTGAAGGCGCATGGCAATATTGATTTGCTTGTTCTAACAATTTGTCGTGGGTTTCTTTTGCGAAACCAAGACCGGGAACGCCGATCCTTGTTTCGCGGCTACACCAGCCAACATCGACGAGATCTGTTCCCTATTTCTGCCGAGCTCGCAAGGCTCGGCGGCTACTGAGACGGGACCGGGGGTAACGTCCGCGCATAAAGCGGTTCGGCGCGCGCCAGTTATCCCCACAAGGCCGACGGTTCTCACCAACCGGGGAGCAGAGAGGGGATGTCTTGGCGCAGCTACTTTACGGAAGGTTGGTCGCCACTTAAGCTGGTTTCGCCAGCCTCGAATCGCGCATAAGCTGAACGGGCCGATCCACGCCTGGCGTGGCTTGCAAATCGACCGGCACAAAAAGAAGATCGAACAGCGGACTTGCCAGAAGCCTGTCGCAGATTTCAGGATCGAATTGTGTCCCACGGCAGCGAATGAATTCAGCTCTAACGTCTGACGAGCCCAGGGCTTTTCGGTACGGTCGATCTGTCGTCATCGCGTCAGTAGTGTCGGCAAAAATGATTACTCGTGACGCGAGAGGAATCGCTTCATCGGCGATACCATCGGGATACCCACTCCCGTCCCAGTTCTCATGATGATGTCGAAGCGGTGCGATTAGATCCTGTAGATGTGAGACAGTCTTGACCAGTTCCGCGCTCTTGACGGGATGAGTCTTCATGACCGCCCATTCGTCTGGCGTCAGTTTGTCCGGCTTCCGAAGGAGGGGCGCAAACTCCTCGTGAATTTTGCCGACATCATGGAGAAGCGCCGCCATGCCGATGCGTTCAACCTGCTTGGCACTCAAACCGATCGCGCGCGCAATGATCTGAGAGTAATGCGCCACTCTGCGTGAATGGCCGGAAGTATATGGATCGCGTGCTTCGATTGCCTTTACCATCAGCTCGAGAAGCTCATGGTTGACCTGCTCAAGCTGACGATTGGTCTTGTAGAGAACTCTCACTCCTAACATCGGTAGCACCAATCCCGCTGCTGCTAGCGTCCCAAACCTTGCAAATATCCATCCGAAGACAAAGATGATCGGGCTAGCGATTACATCGAATCCAATCACACTAAGCGTGTTTCGCTTCCAAATCCTAACCGCACTCCGGTTTTCGATTGTGGCAATTGCGGCGCTGACAGCGACAGTGTTGACCGCAAAAAACACGGTCGTCATCAAAAGAAATGGAACTCCACGCGAAGACGCACTCTGAAGAATCGATTCGATTCCGTTTACGGCAAGTGGTTTTCCTCCAGCAATCAGATAGCAGCCAATCGCAAGCGCCAAGGAGAGGGCCGTTTGCCCAACGTTGAACGCAGCTTTGATTGCCGTCCGGCGCTTGACGATTTCACTAATTCCGCTCGCACAGGAAACCGCTACTACCGCCTGCCAACTCGGTGCGATAAGCGCTGAAGCTAGGAAGGGTACAAAGGCGGCTGTGCCGCCAGCTGTTCCTTGCGGCAGGTTATGAACTAAGAAGAGTGCGACGAGTCCTAGTATCGTGAGGGTGAGGGCCGCTAGTACTTGACCGCGTTCCGGAGCAGGCGCGAGGGTAAACAGCGACGCCGTGACAATCACGGCGGCGCTGCACACACACACGACAAATGCCTGGAATCGCGTCATATGGAAATGGGAAAACCCCCGTACCCCTTACTTAGTGCAGAATCTGATGTTCACCCATGGAAAAACATGCGAGCAACAGGTCCCAAATGTACATGTGGCGTCACCTCCCAATAGGTAGTCGTATTCGACTCTCGTCGAGATACGCCCTCAGGTTGGCTCCGCTCGTGTAACTTGGTGTGCCCGCTCGGCTTCGCTATGTGGGGAACGGGGGTTATGTCAGCAGCAAGGACCGTAAAGAAAGTTGAAAAGTGGAAATGAGTAACACAAACTCTCGCAACGCGCCCCCTACGCTGAGTTTCGTCAGTCCTGGGACGGTTCTTAACCTCATGTCGTTCCTACTCTTCTCAGCTACCGCTCCAACCTCCCCATCCACCGGTTCGTCGCATCGAGCACGGCCAGCACTGCCGCCGTCTCCGAACTGTCCCGGATCTCGCAGCTGCCGGTCAAAAGCACCGAATCCCGACCCTCCCGGGCCGTCACGGCCGCGAACATGAACTCGCGGTCGAACGCCTCGATTCGCTTGCACCCCTCCATCACGAGCGAGGGCCCGGCACCCTCCACTTCGCGGATCGCCAGCAATGCCGCTCGGGCCGCCAGCTCCGCTCGCGAGCGCTCGGATTCCACTCCCTCCGCCTCACCCACGAACGACTCCGAACCCTTCTTCAGCGTCACGCGGCACAGCACGCCCTTGGTTCGCGAACGGCGTACCTCCACATCCTCGAAGTAGAGGGCGCGCCGTAAGTCCGCCTTCGCCACAACGACCGGCGCTGCTGGGGACACCGCGCTTACCGCAGCCGCACTCGACCGGCTGTCGGCCATTTTCTGCGTGTCGCTCGTCATCGCCACCGAGATCTTCCGGTGGTCCACCTTTATCCCCAGCTGCGCGATCAGAGCGCTCTCGACGTTGCGCACGGTCTGCTTCGGGGAGACGTCGTGCGTCGTCAGAAGATGTATCTCGCTGATCGCTCCCTTGTCGCTCGAGATGATGCGCGCCGCGACCACTCCCGGAAGCGTCATCAACAACGCTTCGGCGTGCGTCGTCGGAAGGACGCTCCCCGCTATGGGCGAGGACGCGGAACCCTCGGCAGGGGCGCTCTGAGCCTTGTAAGGAACGGTCACGAACGACCCCAACGCTGAGGTGACTCGGTGCTACGCGTCGGAAAGGAGAGGTCCAGGCGGGAACAGCTGCGCAGCGTATTCACTCCGACAGCCCGGATTCCAGGGGTCGGAGGGCCCAATATTGCGCCCACTGGCGCCAAATGCAAGGCAAGTTGTTTCGAGCGAACAAATTAGCAGGGCCTAAGCGCTCGCCGGGCTCGTTACAAGAATTTCGCCGGATCGTCAGCCGCCGCTTCCGTCATTCCCGGGCCTGCGCCTCGATCAACCCGGCCACTTCACCCTGACACGCTCTCCTCGATCGGGTCCCCCGCGGGAAGCTGGTAGTCCCGGAGCTTCCGATACAGCGTTCGCTCCCCGATGCCCAGCATCTCCGCCGCGCGCCGCCGGTTGCCGCGGGTCTCGCGCAGCGCCGCCTCGATGGCCGCCCTCTCGATCTCCGCCATGCTCATCCCGGGCGTGATCGACACCACGTTCGGGGCTTGCTCACGCTCCTTCGGCTCGATGCCACTCCGGAGCGCGGTGACCACGGGAGCGGGATGCACCTCCCCGATCCAGTCGGCGCGCGCCACTCGCGCATCGTCCACACGCCTCCGCAGCTCCTCCACCTGGATCTTCAGCTCCACCAGACTGCGGACGATGAACTCCAGCTCCCGCCCGGCGTTCTGCTCGCCGCCGCGAGGCGCCCCCACGTGCACCGGTAGAAATCGCGCCCCGCCCTCGCGAATCTCCCTCGGAATGTCATCCGGAGTGATCTCGCGGCCCGGCGAGAGAACCACCATGCTCTCGATGAGATTGCGAAGCTCGCGCACGTTTCCCGGCCACGAGTACCCGACCAGGAGCTGCAGTGCCTCCGCCGAGATGCCGTGGAAGGGACGATCGTGCGCGGAGCCGAACTCCTGGACGAAGCGACGCACCAGAAGCGGGATGTCCTCGCGCCGCTCCCTCAGCGGCGGGAGATAGATGTGCAGGACGTTCAACCGGTAGTAGAGATCCGGCCGGAATCCGCCGCTCTCCACATCGGCCCGAAGCGGCCGGTTGGTTGCCGCCACCACGCGCACATCTACCCGAATGGGCTGCGCGCCACCAACCCGAGTCACCTCCCGCTGCTCGAGCACGCGAAGCAGCTTCACCTGTGTCGAGAAGGGAGCCTCTCCGATCTCGTCGAGAAAGAGGGTGCCGGTGTTCGCCAGCTCGAAGCGTCCGAGCCTCCGCTCGGCCGCGCCGGTGAAGGATCCCTTCTCGTGACCGAAGAGCTCGCTCTCGAGGAGCGTCTCGGGCAGGGCTCCGATATTGACGGCGATGAAGGGCTTGTTCCGCCGCGGACTGAGATGGTGAATGGCGCGGGCAACGAGCTCCTTCCCCGTCCCGCTCTCCCCCTCGATCATCACGGTGCTCGAGACGGGCGCCATCTGCTCGATCTTGACCAGCACCTCGCGAATCCCCTGGCTCTCCCCGATGAGCCCGGTGTCCCGCGACAGCCGCCGCCGATCCAGAATGCGCCGGATGCCCGCGAAAACCTCCTCGAGCTCCACGGGCTTGGAGTAGATCTCCACGAACCCCAGCGCGCGAAGACGCTCGTGTAACTCCGGATCCGGAATGTCGGCCAGCCCTACCACCGCCGCTCCATCCCAGAGCTGGCGCTTGACGAGCTGCGTGTTGGCGGTGTCCACCAGGCCGCCCGTCATGACGATGACGTCGGGCTTCTCCCGCTCGATCGCGGCGCGGATGTCATCGATGGGCGAGACCAGCGCGGTCTCGTGCCCGGCCGCTTCCAGCATGGCGTTGAGCCGGATCGCCGGCTCGACGTCGGTCAGGGTGAGCAGGACCTTCATGCGCGTGACTGTTCGCTCGCAGGGTGGTCCGTGACCTCGCCGCGGATGATCTGGACGGCATGCGCCAGGATGGGGTCGAGCGCCGAGAGTCCGTCGCGCACGCCACCGGGCGAGCCAGGGAGATTCACGACCAGGGTCCGCGACCGCACCCCGGCGAGACCGCGCGAGAGCGCAGCCCGCGGAAAGCTCTCGAGGCACAGAACGCGGATCCGCTCGGCGATCCCCGGAGCCTCGCGCTCGAGCACCGCGCGCGTGGCCTCCGGCGTCACATCACGCGTCGCGAGTCCGGTGCCCCCCGTCGTCAGCACGACGTCGGCTCGATCCGCATCGCACCACACGCTGAGTGAGGACGCGATGGCGGCCGTCTCATCGGGAACGAGAGCGCGCGCGCTCACCTCATGCCCGCGCTCGGCGCACCAGGCGGCGATCGCGTCGCCCGAGCCGTCCGCGCGTTCGCCTCGGACGCCGGCATCAGAGATGGTGAGTATGGCGATGCGCATGAGAATGGGGGGTGCTGGGGCCCGTTCGTTTCTACTTGTGACTTCCCTTCCGGTAGAAGGGCATCTTCACCACCGATCCGGCGATTCGCTTTCCCCTGACCTCGAGCTCCAGTGATTCGCCCTCCTTCGCTCCGACAGCCGGGAGATAGCAGGTGCCGATGGGGATGCCGAGGCTCGGGCTCATGGTGCCACTCCGGACCAACCCGGCCGGAGCTCCTCGAAAAAGCACCGGATATCCCGGACGGGGGAAGCTCCGCTCGGCGGTGGTGAATCCGACCAGCTTCCGGGGGACGCCCGCTTCCCTCTGCGCGAGAAGCGCCGTCCGTCCGGTGAAATCTCCCTTCTTCAGCTTCACCAGCCAGCCCAGATTGGCCTCGAGGGGAGTGACGGTGTCGTCGATGTCGTTGCCGTAGAGCGCCATTCCCATCTCGAGGCGCAGCGTGTCGCGACAGCCAAGACCGGCCGGGACCACATGCGGAGTCTCGGTGAGGGCATTCCAGATCCTCTCGGCGTGCTCCGGGTGGAAGTACAGCTCGAAGCCGTCCTCGCCGGTATAGCCGGTACGGGAGACGATGATGTCCGGGGCGCCGGCGACCGTGCCCTCGGCGAAGTGGTAGTAGCCGATCGCGGACAGATCCACGCCGGTGAGCGGCTGCAGCGTGGCCGCGGCGCGGGGACCCTGCAGTGCCAGCAGCGCCACCTGGTCGCTGACATCGACGAGCGTGCAGTCGAAGCCGGACCTCTGACGGTCGATGAACTCGAAATCCTTTCTCCGGTTCGACGCGTTCACCACCATCATCAGGTGATCGGCGAAGCGGTAGACGAGACAATCATCCTCGATCGTGCCGCGATCATTGAGGATCGTCGAGTAGTGCACCTGCCCGACCGCGAGCGCGGCAACCTCGTTGGACGTCACCCGGTTCACGAAGTCCACCGCTCCCGGCCCTCGGACGAGAAACTCTCCCATGTGGCTGACGTCGAAGAGGCCGCAGCTCTCGCGAACAGCTCGGTGCTCGGCGGTGATCCCGGTGGGGTACTGCACCGGCATCTCGTACCCCGCGAACGGCACCATCTTCGCGCCGAGGCGAAGATGGATGTCGTGGAAGGGAGTGAAGCTGAGATTCTGGAGCTCCGTGGCGTGGCCCATCGAGGATTCCCGGTCGAGTTGAGGTGCGAGCCGCAGAATATGCCCGGGCCGCCGGGGGGCTGCCAGACCGTGCCGACAAAGAAGAAGTCCCCGAAGCGACCGGGGACTCCTCCCTTGTAGTACAGCGCGGCCCAGACGCGCGCTACGGCAGTGGCTGAAGCCTCGCGAACAGGAATGCGACGTTGAAGCCCACGGGATCGATCTCGTAGTAGCGGTTGTCGGAGTAGCGACCCGTGGTCGGGAAGTACGGCGGTGAGTCGGTCTTCATGCAGAGGTCGTACGCTCGAGTCTCCATGAAGCCGTGCCCCGGGTTGCCGTCGAAGGTGGCGCTGGCGGACTGGACGATCTCGCCGCCCGTTTGGGCGAAGCATCCCCGACCGATGGGAAGTGCGCTGCAGGTCGTCGCGCTGGTGGGGCCGGAGGACATGTTCTCCACGCCGAGCGTCCCGGTGAGCGCCATGACAACGCCGTGCAACAGGAAGCCCCGGTTGTCGGAGAGCCAGCTGTTCGCGGCTCCGCCGGTCGTCTGCGGGGTGTTGATGGCGTTGTCGCTGATCCACGCGCTGTTTCCGGCGATGAGGCCGAGGATGTCGCGGCACTTCGTGGACGCCGGATCGGTCGCGTACACGAGGTCATCGAGGAAGCCGATGTCCTTGGTTGCATAGAGTGTGTATTTGCCGCGCAGAATACCGGACAGGCCGACGGAGCCATTCACGTAGATGACGCCCTTCGTGCCCGGATTGTCCGCGCGGAAGAGCGGGAAGAGCGTGCTGGCGATGGCCGCTGGATACCTGGCGCTCAGGGCCGCCGGCACCGCACCGGGATAGGCGGACCATCTCCCCGTGTTCGTGACAATCGTGAACGTCGTATCGTCGCCTCCCTTGTGCGGACTCGACGGACGGTCGGTGGCAACGAGGTGCGGGTCGCCAGCGGGATAGCAGCGCGGTTGTCCGTGAGGGGCAAACGGCGTCAGCACCGCCCGCTCGCGCGTACTGTTGCTGCCCGATTGCTCGTTCGGCGCGAGCACCCAGCCGTACGCGACGCGGAGTGAATCGAACCACGCGGCGTTGTGAACGGACACCGGGAAAAAACGCGGAGCGGACACGCCGCCGACGGTCATCGGGTGCCAGTCCCCACACTGTCTCTCAGGGACGTTGCCGGTGTAATCGGCTCGTGCCTCGTTCGGCTGATTGGCCGTGAAGACGCGCAGAAAGCCCTCGTTCGCCGATGTGTCCTGTCCATCGCCGTCGAGGTCGAGCGCCACGAACTCGAGACGCAACTGCAGCTGGCTCTGCGACGCGTTCACGTCGGGCGCGCTGAAGCTGAGGTTTCCCGCCGCCGCGTAGCCGGCCAGCTTCGCAAGCCTGGTGGCGGTGGGAAGGGGAATCCGGGGCTGATTCGTCTTCGGCGGGACCTTGTACGTGGCACCCCCGCCCTTGTCGAGCATCGTTCCGACGGTGCCGACGAAATCCTTGAACGATCCGCCGCACACGCCGATGCTGACGTTCGACCAGACGGGTCCGAACATGACCTCACCGGTGGAGTAGCAGACGTTCTGGGTTCCGGTGTTGAAGAAGGCAAGATATTTCGCGAAGTTCTCGTCTGCGAGCTCGAGGCGCCGAACGTAGCGCGCCCCGCTCGGGTCGCGAGCTTCGGAGACGAGACTCACGTACAGTCCGAACTGTCCGGAGCCGCTGCCACTGCGACCGGCGTACAGGTTCACCTTGACACCGGGCATGCTCTGCCCGTCTGCGCCGGCGATGGACGCGTTCGACATCAGCGTGACGTACCCCGAATCCGGGAGCTTGATCGACGTATCGTTCATCATTCGCGTCTTGCCGACAGCGAGCGCGGCCTCGGACGCGTAGCGGAATTCGCGCTCGCGATCGTAGTGGCGGGTGAGCATGCCGGCACTGGACGACATGTACACGGCGCCGAATCCCAGAGCCGCCATCGCCAATGACATGAGCAGCACGAGCATCAATGCCGAGCCGCGGCGATTACCGCGGACGATCGAGCGATTCATGAAGCGCTTCATATCTCTCTCCTACGGGATCACGACGACGGTCGTCGTGAGCGCCGAGTTCTGGAAGGAGCAGTCCTGCGCGATCAGGCCGTAGTCCCAACTTCCGGAGCTGAAGTTCTTGTCAACCAGCGTGTAGCTGTTGGCAGTCGCGGGGACGCTCGCGAACGGCTCTCCCCACAGTGCCGCGCCCGTCGGACGGCGATAGAGCGCGTATCGCTCGACATCCTTCTCGCCGGCAGCCTGGTCGATCGACTTGGCCCAGGAGAGGGTGACGCCGGTCGCCGGCGCGAACGCTGCAACGATCGGCACCGCGATCGGCAGATCGCCGCAGGTGTCATGGTCGTTCATTCCAGCGTTGATGAGCCGAATGGTGGACGATACCGTCTTCATCACGTCGCCCTTGTCCGGATCGGTGTAGAGGGCAGTAAGCGTCACGCGCACGCTTCGCAGGCTGTCGGTGAGCCTCGATTGGCCTGTGTCGTTGGCCGCACCATGTATCGCCGCCTTGTGGATCCACGGAAGCGCCGGCATACCGGCCTGCGGCACGAGAAGGGGCTGGCCCGTCGTTGCGTCGGGCAGATAGTACTGGAAGACGGGCACGCCGACGGCAATGTAGATCCCCTTGGTGACAAGGGTGCTCTCGGCGTAGTTCACGCGACGCCAGAGGCCGAACATTCGCGGGCGGGTCGCGGCTCGATCGGCAGACAGCCAATAGGAGATCGTCTCTGCGCCGCTCGGAATGCCGCCCGACATGTAGTTGGAGTCGGGGTACAGCGCGGCACTCAGAGGCAAGGCGGTGCGGCGTGACGGCGGGAACGCCTGGGTGGCCGATGGAGGCGCGTCCGGATTGTGATACACCGCCTCCGGATCGTTCATGTCTTCCGAAACGAGATTCGCGTTGAATGTGACTGCGTACGGGTCCACCTGAACGATCATCGGCTGCTTTTGCACCACCCCGAGCCCGGCCACGCGGATCTCGCGATCGATCGCGTTCAGGGCAAAGCGGGCGTTCTGCAGCGCATCGAGGCGACCGGAGTTGGCCATCATCGAGCGTGTCTGCACCTTGAAGAAGGGCACGGCGCTGCCGAAGATCAGCAGCATCAGCGCGAGGGAGATCAGCACCTCGATCAGCGTGAAGCCGGCCCGGCGAGTGCTCTCTTTGGATGGAAGCATGGACACTCTCAGAAGGCAGCAATGATGGTGGACTTCTTCACCGAGATCGTGGTCGGTGCGCTCACCAGGACGGTGACGGTCTTGTAGTCCGTGCCGGTCGTCTGGGTACGCAGGATTGCGGTGGTGCGCGTCCAGCCGTTGCGGCCGGCCACGTTGCTTTCGACCGCATTGTAGGACGACTCGAGAGTGGCGTAGACGCCGTATCCCTTGATCGTCTCGATCCGGTCGGTCACGAGGTCCGAGGCGATGGAGCGAGCATCGTTGTCGCCCACGCTATGCACCATCTGCGTCACGTACAGCGACATCCCGAGCACCACGCCGACCAGGAGACCCAGGGCGACGATGATCTCGAGGAGCGTCATGCCCTTGCGCAAGCGCAGGGCGGAGCGACGGCATCCGGTCTTCATACCGTTCCCTCCTTCCAGATACCCTGGATGTACTTGAACCATTGGGTCCGGCCGGTCGACGGCAGGACCGTGATAGCGCGCACATCGTCCGGGTCGCCACGCAGGGATCCCAGGTAGAGCTGGAGATCGGAGCTCGAGGAGCCATCGCGACGGAAGATGATGCTCGGCATTCCCGAGATGGTCGTGATGTTCGTCCCGGTGACCGCTCCGGTCGCCGTGGATCCGGCTACGCCGGCCGGCGGGAGGAGGAATCGCGCTCCATCCATCACCGCGTAGGTCACCCTCTCACTCGGCTCGATGCCGCCGGTGTTGTTCGAGTCCTCGGCGACGCGAACGCGCTGGTTACCGAGGTCGAAGCTGACGATGACGTTGTGCTGGCGGGTGATCGCGAGACGCTGCGCCATCTGGAGACTACTGCGCGCGATCCGCGCGGAGGTATCCATCTTCCAGCGAATCACGTTGAGCCGAGGGAGAGCCATCGACGTGATCACGGACAGGAGCACGAGCACCACGATCAGCTCTACCAGCGTGAACCCCGACGATCCGCTCCGGCAGACCCGATTGCGTGCGGAGCGCGACACAGTAGTCTTGTTCATGATTGGGCACCTCGACCAGAAGACGAGCACCCGGCGGCCGGTAGACACTGGCCGGCTGGTCGCACCCGGAGACCTCAACGGTCATTCCCGATTCGGTCCGACCCTTTGTGAGAGCGAACTCTAGGGTCTCGCCGCTGGGCTACTAACACGGGCGGGCCGTGCCCCATCACGTCGTGGCGGCTCCCGGCCCGAGCGTGACGCCGCCCCGCGCTGTCGCGTCCCTTCTGCAGACGCCGCTCGCTCTGATCGTGAGGTCGTATGGCAGTCCTCGGCACGGTGTTGCCCAGCCAGCTTCGATTCAACCGACTGCGGTCGGCTCTGCGGGAGCGCTACACACTCGCCCCCTGCTCGACCTGGCGAGAGCTGCTGACTCTCTGCGGTGAGGAGCCGGTGTCCATGGTGGTCGTGGACCTGTCCGCCACTCCTGACGTCCACGATGGCTTCGACGCGCTGCGCGAGATCCAGAGGCGGTACGGCTCGGTCGCGATCGTGCTGTACGTCGCCATGCCGCCTCTCCAGCCGAGCGACCTGTTCGAGGCCGGCCGCTTCGGCCTGGATGGGCTGATCGTCGCCGAGATCGACGATGACCAGCGCCGCATTCTCGAGATCGTGGAGCAGGCGGAGGCGCGGGGGGCGCTGACGCTGCTCAACAGGTCGCTCGGAGAGGTCAAACCGACCGTGCGTGATGCCACGCTGCTCGCGGTGACCCGCGCCCATCAGCGTCTGTCGGCCGACGGGCTCGCCAAGATCATCGGAGTACGACGCAAGACGCTTTCCGAGCGCCTCTCCAGCGCCGGCTTCCCCGCAACCCAGCGCCTGATCGCGTGGGGACGGCTGATCGCAGCCGCCCGGATGCTCGAGGACACCGAGCGCAGCGCCGACAGCATCGCCCGCGCACTCGACTATCCCTCGGGAAGCGCGTTTCGCAACAGCTGCCAGCGTTATGTGCACGCGCCGCCGCACGAGATCCGGGCCCGTGGGGGCGCCGCCTACGTCATCGACGTCTTTCTGCGCCAGCTCAAGGGTTCGCGCGCGTCGTAGCGCTGATCCTCTCCCGCGACCCGCTCCTCAGGGAAGCGGCTCTCCGCCCATGAGCACCGCCATGATCGCCTTCTGCACATGGAGACGATTCTCGGCCTCGTCCCAGACCCGGCTCCGGGGCCCGTCGATCACCTCGGCGGTCACCTCTTCTCCGCGGTGGGCCGGCAGGCAGTGCAGGAAGATCGCGTCCGGAGCCGCGGCGGCCATGAGCGGAGCGTCGACCACGAATCTGGCGAAGGCGCGCGCGCGCTCGGCCTGCTCCTCCTCCCGGCCCATTGACGCCCACACGTCGGTATTGACGACGTGCGCCCCCACGGCCGCCTCTCGCGGATCGCGCACGAGCGTCACCTTCCCTTCTCTCTGCGCCCGATCGAGAATCGCGCCGTCGGGGTCGTAGCCTTCCGGGCAGGCGAGCACCAGCTCGAAGCCGAGGCGCCAGGCGGCATTGATCCAGGAATTCGCCATGTTGTTGCCGTCACCGATCCAGGCGACGCGCTTCCCTTCCCACCCGCCGATCTGCTGCCGCACAGTGAGGAGGTCCGCCAGGATCTGACAGGGGTGGAGCAGATCGGTGAGGCCGTTGATCACCGGCACGCTCGCGTGTCGAGCCAGCTCCTCGATGTCGGCGTGGGCGAAGGTGCGGATCATGATGCCGTTCACGTAGCGCGAGAGCACGCGGGCCGTATCGGCGATCGGCTCCCCGCGACCGAGTTGGACATCCCGCGGCGAGAGAAAGAGCGCGTGGCCCCCGAGCTGGTACGTGCCCACCTCGAACGACACACGGGTTCGCGTCGACGACTTCATGAAGATCATCGCGAGCGTCTTGCCCGCGAGCGGCTGCTTCCGGTACGTGCCGGTGCGCATGGACTCGGCCAGCGCGAGAAGCGAGTGGAGCTCGGCGCGAGAGAAGTCCGGGATGGCGAGGAAGTGACGGGGCGTCCGGTGGCTCACAGGATGTACCTCCTCAGATCCTCATCCTCGGCGATGCTCTTCAGGCGATCCCGGACCATCTGGGCGTCGACCACGATCGGATCGCGGGCGCGGTCCGGAAGCTCGTACAGGGCATCCTCCAGAAGCGTGGACATGACGGTGTGGAGTCGCCGCGCGCCGATGTTCTCCATCCGATCGTTCACCACGGCCGCGAGGCGCGCGATCTCGGCGACGCCATCCGCCGTGAAGGTGAGCGTAGCGTGCTCGGCCTCCACAAGCGCCGTGTACTGCTTGGTGAGCGCGTTCTCCGGCTCCGTCATGATCCGGACGAAGTCCGCCTCGGTGAGCGGCTTCAACTCGACGCGGATGGGAAAGCGGCCCTGCAGCTCGGGGATCAGGTCGCTCGGCTTCGAGACGTGAAAGGCGCCGGCGGCGATGAAGAGCACGTGATCGGTCTTCACCATGCCGTACTTCGTCTGGACGTTGGAGCCTTCGACGATCGGAAGAAGATCGCGTTGCACGCCTTCGCGCGAGACGTCGGGTCCGCCCGCCTGGCCCCGCTCCCCTGCGATCTTGTCGATCTCGTCGAGAAAGATGATTCCCATCTTCTCCACCCGCTCCACCGCGTCGGCGGTGACATCCTCCATGTCCACCAGCCGCTCCAGCTCCTGCTCGATCAGAATTCGCCGAGCCTCGGCGACCTTCACCGTCCGCTTGCGCGTCCGCTTGGGTACCATGTCCTGGAGCATCTCAGTGAAGTTCTCCATCCCTTCGGAGGCGCCCTGCGGGACGAGCATGTCGAACATCGGCCCCCGCTGCTGCGTCACCTCGACCTCGACCTCCCTTTCCTCCAGCTGGCCATCCACGAGCAGCTGCCGCAGCTTCTCGCGCGTGCGGCGGTGGCGCTCCTGCTCGACGCTCCGCTCGCCGGCCTCTCTCGACACCTCGCCACTGGACGAGACCACGAACAGAGCGGGGCCGGCGGACGAGGCGGCCGCGGGAGCCGGCTGGGCAGCAGGCTTTCCCTCCGACACCGGCCCGGGTGGGAGGAGCAGATCGAGGACGCGATCGTCCACGCGCTCGTGGGCGAGATCCTCCACCTCCGTCTCGCGCTCCGTGCGCACCATGTCCACGGCGCTCTCGACGAGATCACGCACCATCGACTCCACATCCCGTCCGACATACCCCACCTCGGTGAACTTCGACGCTTCCACCTTGATGAAGGGTGCCCCGGAAAGTCTCGCCAGCCGGCGGGCGATCTCGGTCTTCCCCACCCCGGTGGGGCCGATCAGGATGATGTTGTTCGGTGAGATCTCCTCGCGGATGGCGTCCGGAGCCTGCTGCCGGCGCCAGCGATTGCGGAGAGCGATGGCGACCGCCTTCTTGGCTTCACCCTGCCCGACGATGTAGCGATCCAGCTCGCCGACGATCTGACGCGGGGTCAGATCGGCAAGACGAGCGATGGCCTGCTGGGTGCGCTTGGATGGCATGGGGAAGGCGGTCGGGAGGATCACGCTCGATGTCGAGCGTCAGGACGTGAGCTCCATGACCGTGATGTTCCGGTTCGTGAAGACGCAGATGTCGGCCGCGATCTCGAGGGCCGTTCGAGCGATCTCGGTCGCCGTGAGTGGGGAGTGATCGAGCAGCGCCCGCGCGGCGGCGAGCGCGAAGGAGCCGCCGGAGCCGATCGCGAGGATGCCGTCATCGGGCTCGATGATGTCCCCGGTGCCCGACAGGACGAATCCATGCTGCCGGTCCATCACCACCAGCAGCGCCTCGAGCCGGCGCAGCACGCGGTCGCTTCGCCAATCCTTCGCCAGCTCGACCGACGCACGGGGCAGATTCTCCGGGAAGCGCTCGAGCTTCTCCTCGAACTTCTCAAAGAGGGTGAACGCGTCGGCCGCGGCTCCGGCGAAGCCCGCCAGAACCTTTCCTCCGCGCAGCGTTCTGACTTTCTGGGCGTTCGACTTCATCACGGTCTCGCCGACGCTGACCTGCCCATCTCCGGCGAGTGCGATGTGACCATCGCGCCGCACACCCAGGATGGTGGTCGAGCGGATACGGCGGAGGGTGGTCGTCATGGAGTCAAGATAACTCCGGACGGGGTCGGACGTCGCGATCGCGGAGTACACCGCGCCGCGTCACCGGATGCGCATGTGGTCGCTGGGCGTGGCTTTGGCGTCGTCGACGGGAGGCGCCACGTCGGTGGCTCGACGGCGCAGCGTCTTGCCGAGCCCGGGGCCGAACATGAGGCCCCGGATATAGCGCCAGTTCAGGGCGATGCCGGCGATGACGAACAGCGTCGCGATGACGACCGCCAGCGTGCTGAAGCGCCAGCTGTCGCGGCCGAGGAACACCGCGCCGGCGAGCACCACGCCAACCGCCAGGAGCGCTTCCCCGGCGCGATTGCGCTCGGGGCGCTCGCGACTGCGCCGCTCCCGCGCCACGAAGCGGCCGTCCTGCACGACCGCGTCCGTGAAGATCGCGAGCCCCGCCAGGATGGCGAGGATCCCGAAGAGCAGGGGCAACTGTTCGAGTCGCATACGCCCTCCCGTCTTGCAAGGTCGGTACCGGTCGCGCCCACGTCAGGCGCGGGGATGGGCCTTCTGATACACCTGCTTGAGCCGCTCCACGCTGGTGTGCGTGTAGATCTGCGTGGTGGAGATCGACGCGTGGCCGAGCAGCTCCTGCACCGCCCTCAGATCGGCACCGGCGTCCAGCAGGTGGGTGGCGAAGGTATGGCGAAGCGAATGCACACTCAAGCCGGGCTCCCCCGCGACCTCGCGGAGGCAGGCCGTGATCGCCAGCTGCACGGCACGCGCGCCGATGCGCTTGCCGCGCCGACCGAGAAAGAAGGCCGTGCGATCGCCACCGGCGAGAGTACGGAGCAGCTCGTCGCGCTTCGCCTCGTAGTTGCGGAGCGCGAGCTGCGCGTGGTCGCCCAGTGGAACGATGCGCTCCTTTCGTCCCTTGCCGCGCACCTTGACCTGCTGCGACACGAGATCGATGTCCTGCCGGTTGATCCCACAGAGCTCCGACAGACGCATGCCGGTCGAATAGAAGAGCTCGAGGACAGCGGCGTTCCGCACGTCGACGAACCGTCCCCCCCACGCCCGGACCTGCACCATCTCGAACAGCAGCTCCATCTGGGCGCGATCGAGGTAGCCCGGAAGATACTTCTCGAGCTTGGGCGTCCCGACGGCGCGAGCGGGGTTGGCCTCGACCCGCTCGGCGCGGTGCAGCCAGCGGTAGAAGCTGCGCACTCCAGAGAGGGTGCGCGCGATCGAGCGCTTCGAGAGACGGCGGCGCGTGAGCGCGCCGAGGAAGCCGCGGATGGCGAGACGATCAACGCCTCCCCAGCTCCAGGATGCGCCGCCGTAGTACTGACCGAGAAAAGCGACGAATGCCTCGAGGTCGCGGCGGTAGGCGCGGATCGTGTTCGGCGAGTCGTTGCGCTCCTTCTCGAGGTGCAACAGGTATTCCGCGACGTCGGGATGGAGCGCCGGCATCAGAGCGTCACCGGGACGATGCCGGCGCGCGCACACCACCGATCGACATCCTCCAGCGCGCGCGCGGCGATGCGCTCCCGCTTCGCGCGCTTGTCGCGAATGCGCTCGGGCAGATCGTCCACCAGGCCGAAGTTGGCGTTCATCGGCTGAAAGTGCGCCGGCTCGGCTTCGCGCAGATAGCGGTACAGGGCGCCGAGCATGGTGGTGGGCGGCGGCAGTGCGGGCTCCTCGCCGCCCAGCATCCGGGCGAGGTTGATGCCCGCCAGTAAGCCGGTCGCACTGCTCTCGGTGTAGCCCTCGACGCCGGTGATCTGTCCGGCGAAGAGAACGCGCGGATCCTCGCGGAGCGACAGGTGGGGCGACAGCGACGAAGGCGAGTTCAGGTATGAATTCCGGTGAATCGAGCCGAAGCGAAGGAATTCCGCCTGGGCGAGCCCCGGGATCATGCGGAACACGCGCTGCTGCTCGGGGATGCGCAGCCGCGTCTGGAAGCCGACCAGATTCCACATTCGGCCGGCGCGATCCTCCTGCCGGAGCTGGACGACCGCGTAGGCGTCGCGCCCCGAGCGCGGATCTCGTAGGCCGACCGGCTTGAGCGGGCCGAAGCGGAGACTGTCGCGTCCGCGCTTCGCCATCTCCTCCACCGGCATGCACCCCTCGAAGTACGGGGCCTGATCGAACTCGTGACCATGGAACTGGTCGGCCTCGACGAGCGCGTCGATGAAACCCCCGTACTGCTCGCGGCTCAGCGGACAGTTCAGGTAGGCTCCGTCTCCGGCGGCGTCCATCGTCTCCTTGCCGTATCGCGACGCGCGGAAGACAAGCGAGTCATCGATCGAATCGCGGGAGATCACCGGCGCGATGGCATCGTAGAAGGCGAGTGACTCGACCCCGAGCCGCGACCGGATGCACTCCGCCAGCCGATCGGAGGTGAGCGGGCCGGTGGCGATGATGCCGGGCGAGGGCAGCTCGGCCACCTCGTCGCGCACGACGCGTATGGAGGGGTGCGCCGTCACGCGGTCGTGCACGTGACCGGAGAAGATCTCCCGGTCCACCGCGAGCGCGGTGCCACCCGGCACCCGAGCCTGGTCCGCGGCCCAGAGGATGAGGGAGCCCAGGCGCCGCATCTCGGCCTTGAGCAGCCCGTGAGCGTTGGACGTCTCGGTGCTCTTGAAGGTGTTGGAGCAGACGAGCTCGGCCAGCCGATCGGTCTTGTGCGCGGCGGTCGGGCGGGACGGCCGCATCTCGTGGAGCACGACATCACAGCCGCGCTCGGCGAGCTGCCAGGCGGCCTCGGAGCCGGCGAGGCCGCCGCCGATGACGTCCACCGAGCCCGGCATCAGGCCACCGCAGTCGGCTCCGCCTCCGCCTCCGCAGGCTCCCACTCGTTGGCGCAGCGCAGACACTTCCGGAACTCACCGCGCAGTTTGGTGGATTTGACCTCGGCGCCAGCGAAGCCGCACTCCGGACAGATCTCCGGAGTGACCTTGTTCCACGCGACGAAATCGCAGCTCTCGTTCGCACAGGCGAAGAAGGCGCTTCCGCGCTTCTTCGAGCGGCGCTCGATCAGGTCGCCCCCGTCCTTCGGGCACTTCACGCCGGACGGCATCGGCCTCGTGCCGCGACACTTGGGGAAGGTGCTGCACCCCAGAAACTGACCGGATCGGCCGGTCCGGATGACCATCGGCGCCGCGCAGAGCTGGCACTTCTCGTCCGTCATCACGGGCTTCTCCTTCTCACCCTTGAGCGGCCGAGTGTACTTGCAGCTCTTGGGGTGATGCTCGCAGGCCACGTACGGTCCGAAGAATCCGCCCTTGGCAACGAGACCGCCGCCACACAGCGGGCAGCGCTCGAGCGTCAAGGCGGAGAGGTCGTGCGCCTCGGCGATGAGCTCATCGACCTTCACGTCCTGCAGCGAGGCGTTGAAGGGTCCATAGAAATCCTCCAGCACCCGTCGCCAGGTGAGCTCCCCTTCCTCCACCTTGTCGAGCTCTCCTTCCATGGCCGAGGTGAAGCCGACATCGAAGATCTCGGGGAACTGCTTCACCATGACCTTCTCGACCGTCTCACCCAGCTCGGTCGGGAAGAAGCGTCGCTGTTCCAGGCGAACGTAATGGCGATCCACGAGCACCGAGATGATGGATGCGTAGGTGGACGGCCGGCCGATGCCGAGCCGCTCCAGCTCCTTGACCAGGCTGGCCTCCGAGAAGCGCGGAGGAGGATCGGTGAAGTGCTGGCTGGGGGTGATCTCGAGCACCTTCACGCGCTCGCCACGCTCGATCGAGGGGAGCGCCTGTTCGTCCTCGAGCGCCTTGGCGTCGCCCTCCTCGCGTGCCTCCTTGTAGAGCGCGAGAAAGCCCTGAAACTTCACCACGCTCCCAGTCGAGCGGAACAGGAAGCGGCGCGCGTTCCGGACGGAGCTCTCGGCGGGATCCAGATCGAAGTCGATCGTGGTCGTGTCGAACACCGCCGGCGCCATCTGGGACGCCATGAATCGTTGCCAGATGAGCTGGTAGAGCTTGAGCTGGTCGGGTGCCAGAAATCGCTGGAGCTGATCCGGCCGCCGCGTCGGATCGGTGGGGCGCACGCCTTCGTGAGCGTCCTGGGTGTTCTGGCTCTGGTTGCGGTTCTGGTTCTTGCCGCCGTAGAGCTGGAGCCCCCGGGCGAGGAAATCGGCTCCGAAGAGAGTGCGCACGTAGTCCTGCGCCTGACGTGCGGCGCTCTCGGCAACCCGCGTCGAGTCGGTGCGCATGTAGGTGATGAGGCCGACCGCCCCCTCATCGCCGATGTCGATCCCCTCGTAGAGATCCTGCGCCACCCGCATGGTGCGCTTGGAGCCGAAGCTCAGCTTCTTGGCCGCTTCCTGCTGGAGAGTGCTGGTGGTGAAGGGGGCCGCCGGGTTCTTGCGGCGCTCGCGACGCTTGATGTCGGTGACCGGAAAGACGTCGCGGCCGCCCAGCTCCGACAGAATCCGCTTCGCCTCCGATTCGTCCGGAATCTCGGGCTTCTTGCCGTCCACCTGGTGCAGCCGGGCGATGAAGCGCTGGCCGGACTTCTCCAGCTGGGCCTCGACCGTCCAGTACTCCGTCGGCCGGAACGCGCGGATGCTCCGCTCCCGCTCCACGAGGATCCGCAGAGCGACCGTCTGCACGCGACCCGCGGACAGGCCCTTCTTGACCGTCTTCCAGAGCAATGGGCTGGCCTTGTAGCCGACGAGGCGGTCGAGAAGGCGTCGCGCCTGTTGGGCTCCGACCTTCTTCTCGTCTATCTCGCCGGCGTTGGCGATCGCCAGCTCCACGGCGTCCTTCGTGATCTCGTGAAAGAGGACGCGACGAATCGGAGCGCCGGCTACTCCCCGCACCTTGATCGACTCGGAGACGTGATACGCGATCGCTTCACCCTCGCGGTCGGGGTCGGTCGCGATGAAGACCTCGCGCGCCTCGCGGGCGGCGCTCTTGAGGTCGGCCAGCGTCTTCTCCTTTCCGGGAATGGTCTCGAACTGGGGCTCGAAGCCGTGCTCGATGTCGATTCCCATTTTCTTCTTCGGGAGATCGAGCACGTGGCCGACGGTCGCCTTCACCCGATAGTCGCGTCCCAGATACTTTCCGATGGTCTTCGCCTTGGCCGGCGACTCCACGATCACCAGCGATTTCCCGGATCCGGGCTCGCTCGGAGTGTCGAGAGCGCGCGCGACCGCCGCGCCGCCGGCCTTCTTGCGAGCGGCGCGGCGCTTGGGACCCGATCCTCGTCTCGCCTTTTTCTCAACCATGACTCAATGCACTCGCCCCTGTTCTCCGGCGGTACCCTCATCGACCAGTCCCGCTCCCTCCATCAAAGCCCGCAGATCATCGAGGGCGATGCGTCCATCGATCTGGCTCATCGCACGCTCGATGACGTGCTCCAGCTCGCTCGGGTTCAGAGCTCCGGAGCCACTCAACGAAAGCAGATGCCCCCACGCGTCGGGAGCGAAGCGGCCCCGCTCGTGGGGGCCCAAAACGCGAAATGTCATGAATTCCGGACGCTCACGCGCGCTGGATGGTTGCATCACACGGTAGTCGGCTCACTCCAGCGGGGCAAGTTGAAGCACCGCCTGCACCGTCTCTCTCACGCTGAGCTCGTCCACCATCACGACGTCGTCGGCGGTGAGATAGGAAGCCTCACGCTCTCGCAGGAGGCGCTCCAGCTCCCGCCGAGGATTGTCGTGGGCCAGCAGCGGTCGCTGACTTCGCGCCTTCCCAAGCCGCTCCAGAGCGCGTGCAGGGGACGACTTGAGATAGATGATACGCCCGGGGGGTCGCAAAAGTGCCGAGGCGCTCGGGGACATGATCCATCCTCCGCCGGGAGCGAGCACCATCCCGCCCCGCACGCCGAGCTCCAGCGTCAACTGGACCTCGCGCGCGCGGAAGTAAGCCTCTCCATGACGCTGGAAGATGTCGGGAATGGTGGCGCCCTCGCGGCGCCCGATCTCGACGTCGAAGTCGAGAAAGGCGCGCGCCAGCCGCCTCGCCAGTCCACGGCCCACCGATGACTTTCCGGAACCGGGGAGTCCGACCAAGATGAGGTGCGGCTCAGCCGGGTCGGCCGATCCGGGCGTCAATGTGAGAAAGATATCCGTCATGATTGCGCCGGGTCTCGCCGAGGGAATCACCGCCGAACTTCTCCAGGAACGCCTGAGCCATCACGAACGCCACCATCGCCTCGGCAATCACACCCATCGCCGGAACGGCCGTCACGTCGCTTCGTTCGGCGACGGCAGCGGCCGCGTCACCGGAGCCGAGCTCCACGGTCGCAAGGGGGCGCATGAGGGTGCTGATCGGCTTCATCGCCACGCGAAGGGTGAGGGGCTCGCCGGTGGTCATTCCTCCCTCCAGCCCGCCGGCGCGATTGCTCGTGCGCCGCACGTTGCCGGCTCTCCTGCGCCCTGCAGCGAGGACGATCTCGTCGTGGACCTCCGCGCCGGTGAGACGAGCGGCAGCGAAGCCCAGACCGATCTCGACTCCCTTCACGGCCGGAATCGACATCACCGCAGCCGCGAGCCGACCATCGAGCTTCCGGTCCCAGGACACGTGGGAGCCCAGGCCAACGGGTAGTCCGTCGCACACCACCTCGCAGACACCTCCGAGAGTGTTGCCCTCGCGCTTCACGGCATCGATCCGCTCGATCATCCGCGCTTCCGCGCTCGCATCGAGCACCCTCAACGGGGAGAGATCGGCGGACGCGTTGATGTCGTCCGGCATGGTGTCCGGTCTCACGGCATCGATGCCGCCGAGCTGCACGAGATGGCTGCCGACGCGGATCCCGAACTCGGCGAGCAGTCGTCGGCAGACTGCGGCGGCGGCGACGCGGGCCGTCGTCTCTCGAGCGGAGGCGCGCTCCAGAATGTCGCGTGCGTCCTCGCGATCGTACTTGAGCACGCCCGTCATGTCCGCATGACCGGGACGGGGACGGGTGACGCTTCGCTGGCGGCCCTCCGCGTCGCCGGCGCGGGGGGCCGGATCCATGATGTCGCGCCAGTTCTCCCAATCGCGGTTGTGGATAAGCATCGCGATCGGCGAGCCCAGCGTCTGTCCGGCGCGAACACCGGAGAGAAAGTCCACCGCATCGCTCTCGATCTGCATCCGCCGGCCCCGCCCGTACCCCTGCTGGCGGCGGGCCAGCTCGACGTTCACGTCCTCTGCCAGAAGCGGAAGCCCGGCAGGCATTCCCTCGAGAATGGCGACGAGCGCCGGCCCGTGCGATTCGCCGGCGGTGGTGAAGCGAAGCATGGCTCTCCGCGATCGGGGTGGAACTGCCGTGATCACGGAACATGCCGAAAACAAAGAGGGCCAGGCAATGCC
>JALZAQ010000056.1 GCA_030948255.1 Gemmatimonadota bacterium | reverse complement strand
TAGGGAAGCTCTGCACAATTCGAATTTAGAGGATGGCGTCGGGGAGAGGTGATGGGTAGGTTGATGGCGTCATCCTCAACCGACGGGGCGGTGCGATGAGTGAGCAGACGACGTTTGCCGGACTCGCGTGGAGTTTGAAGGGCAAGGTGACGCGTCGCGAGCGGTTCCTGGCCGAGATGAACGCGGTCATCCCGTGGGCGCGACTGCTCGCCCTCATCGCCCCCCATTATCCGGTGGCGGGGCGGGGCCGACAGCCGTTGGGGCTGGAGAAGATGCTGCGCATCTACTTCCTCCAGCAGTGGTTTGATCTGTCGGACCCCGCCGCGGAAGACGCGATCTACGACAGTGAGTCGATGCGGCGCTTCAGTGGGGTGGAGCTGGGCGTGGATCCCGTCCCCGACGAGTCGACGATTCTGCGCTTTCGGCATTTGCTGGAGGAGCACGAGTTGACGGTGGCGCTCTTTGCCGAGGTCGGGACACTGCTCCAGGAGCGGGGGTTGCTGCTCCGGCAGGGGACGATCGTCGATGCGACCATCATTGCGGCACCGAGCTCGACGAAGAACGCGGCGCAGCGCCGGGACCCGGAGATGAAGCAGACCCGGAAGGGCAACACGTGGCACTTCGGGATGAAGATCCACGTCGGCACGGACCGGCGGGGCGTGGTGCACAGTTTGACGACGACCGATGCGGCGGTCGGAGATATCACCCAGATGCCGGCGCTGTTGCACGGGCGGGAGACGGAGGTCTTTGGCGACCGGGCCTACTGGAGTGAGGGCGACCGCGTGGAACTGGAGCGCTTGGGGGTGCGCTATCGGGTGAATCGGCGCGGAGCGCACGACGCCCCGGTGAGCGCGCGCTGGCGGGCGATCAATCGGATTCGCTCGCGGGTGCGGGCGCGGGGTGAGCATGCCTTCCACGTGGTGAAGCGCCTGTGGGGCTTTCAGAAAGTCCGCTACCGAGGGCTCCTGAAGAACACCGTGCGCGCGTACGCGGCGTTCGCGCTCGCGAATCTGTATCTGGTCAGGCACCAATTGCTTCCTGCCGAGGTGAGCTGCGCCCTCTAAGAGGAAGACGACGCTCGACGATCGTCATTCGGCGCAGCTGTAAGCTCCATCCATCCAAACAACCAGGACCCTCTCGCCGAATGAACGTGTGAAAAGATCGAACAAGCACTCGCACGTCACCTGTGCAGAGCTTCCCTAGGGTTTCACAACCGAGGTCCAGAGATCCGGATCCTCGAGTCCCAGGCGCCAGAGCGCGAAGCGCCGGACGCCGATGCGCGACGCGTCGCTGACCAGCGAATCTACGAGGACGGCATCGCTCACCCAGATCTGCCAGTCGTTCGGGTTCGAGGCTCGGAGCGTCGCGGTGGACGGCTCCCGCTCGAGCGGGGCCGACGCCTCGGCTGCCCGCCGTTGCGCTTCCGGATAACCGATCGCCTCGCCGGCCGCGCCGGTCTTCCAGAAATAGCCGTACAGTGGGAGAGACGCGACGATGTTCGCCGCACCCACTTCGGATACGCGGATGTTCAGCACCCGGCGCGCCCAGGTCGGCGAGGCGATCGCGCCGGGTGGGGAGCCCGCCCAGTGCTCATCGTAGAGCATGACCACGAGGCCGTCGACGCTGCTCAGAAGGGGGCGTCCCGGATAGGCCGCGGTGTCGCTCGCGGGTACCGCCATCACGACGTCATCGACTCCGCGGGCGTGCGCCGAATCGTGGATGGCGCGGGCCACGCCGAGGAGAGCCGGAAGATCGCGCGGGCTCATCCCCTCGAAGTCGAGGATGACTCCTCGATAGCCGAGCTGCGCGGAATGCGCCGCGACCGCGCCGGCGCTGCGAGCCAGGGCAATGGAGTCGGCGTAGAGGCGCCGGATGGTCTCGGTGCGGAAGCTGTCCACGAGAAAGGATGTCACGAGCGCGAAGCGCATCGTGCCCGCCGGCAATGCACGCGCGAGTGTGTCGGCATAGAGGGGGACGGGCATCCCCGTGAGGGTGTCGAGCGCCAGCCATCCGGTGACGACCGCTCGCAGCGACCGCGCGTGGGCGACCGCGCTCCTGGGGCTCGTCGCGTCCCAGGGCGCGACGAATCCCCAGAACTCCGGCGGGCGGCGCCCGATGATCGGGAGCGACGCGCAGGCCCACGCGGCCGCCACCAGCAGGAGCAACGGCGCGCGCCTTGCGAACATCCTCGCGACATCACGTCTCCGCGGGTTCTCGCTCACGTCTCTCCCCTCAAAGTGATCACTCTGTCTCGAGCGCCGGTCGGTCGCACCGCGACGCTTCTTCTTGGGCTCCTGGTGTCCGCGTGCGGGCGCTCCGATCGCGGCGCCGCCCGCCCCGCCGAACGCTCTCCCGCCGCTCCCACCGACACGCCGCGCACCGGGGTCGTCGCCGCGCCCCCGCCAGCGCACGCTCCGTACCGCGTTGTCCCCGTGGATGGCTCGGGATCGTTGTCCGGTCGCGTGCTGCTGCAGGGACCGCCCCCCGCCGACAGCGTCGTCGTGTCGACCCTCGATCAGACCATCTGCGGCGACCGGAGCGTGGTGGCGGCGGTAGACCGCACCGGCAACGCTCTCGAGAACGTGATCGTCTGGCTGGAAAACGCACGGAGCGGCAAGGCGCTGCCCCTCTCGCGCCGCTACACGCTGACCCAGCAGCGATGCCAGCTCGATCCGCCGGTACAGGCGATGCTCATCGCCGGCACGCTCAACGTCAACAACGCCGATCGCACGGCGCATGGCACGCGCTTCCTGCGCGCCGGCAGCGGAACGACCATCGCCGTCATCCACGAGACCGATGCGGGCCAGACCGTCCCGGTGGAGAAGGTGCTGCTCGAGGCGGGTCGCATCGAGGTGCGCTGCGACAACCACCCGTGGACGCGAGGTTGGCTGCAGGTGTTCGACCACCCCTATTTCGGGACCACCGACGAGCAAGGGCGCTTCGCCCTGGACTCGATTCCGCCCGGCACGTACCGGCTCATGGCCTGGCAGCCCCGCCTTGGCACGCGCGAGCAGCAGGTGACAGTGACTCCGAGCGGCGGCACGAAGGTCGAGCTCGTCTTCTAATCGCCGTCGAGCCAGATCCGGATCCGCAGCAGTTCCTCGCTCATCCGGCGCCGGGCCTGCTGCACCCGCTCGAGATCGGCGTAGACGGCGCTCACCGAGCTCTCCCGACGATCCGCCGACGCCGTCCAGTCGGCGCTCGTCCACTCCACCAGATGCACCCGTCCCGCCACGGGGCGTGAGATCATGATCACGCGGTCCGGGACGTCGCGATCGCCGTCGACCTTCACCGTCAGCCAGTCGGGCGGGGACGCATCCGCGCCATCCCGCCGCACCGTCAACGCGCCACCCGATCCACCACCATCGCGGCGAACAACAGAGCGAGATAGAGGAGGGAGAACTTGTAGAGTCTCCACGCGGCCGCCGTCCACGATGTCGCGAGCATCACCCGGATGACTCCGGCGAGAAGGATGCCCCCCAACAGGAGCGCGCTCCCCAGGTAGATCATCCCGAAAGCGCCGAACGCCACCGGGAGAATCGTGACCGGGATGAGGATCAGCGTGTACCAGAGCATCTGTCGCATCGTCTCGCGCTCGCCCCAGATGAGCGGGGCCATCGGGACTCCGGCGCGGGTGTAGTCCGTCTGCTTGAGGAGCGCGAGCGCCCAGAAGTGCGGCGGCGTCCAGTAGAAGACGATGAGAAAGAGGTAGATCGCGGCCAGGTCGATGCGACCCGTGACCGCAGCCCAGCCCACGAGCGGAGGGAAGGCGCCCGCGGCGCCGCCGATCACGATGTTGTGGGGCGTGCGACGCTTGAGCCAGCGGGTGTAGATGAAGACGTAGAAGTAGAATCCGCTGAGCGCCAGAGTGGCGCTCAGCACGTTGACCGCCACGGCCAGGAGCATCGTGGCCGCAGTCGCCAGGGCGAGGCCGAACGCGAGCACGGCCGGCGGTTCCATGCGCCCGCTTGGCAGCGGCCGTGAGCGCGTGCGCGCCATCCGGTCGTCGATGTCGCGGTCGAGGTACATGTTGACCGCGTTCGCGCCCCCGGCCATGAGATAGCCTCCCGCGAGCACCGCCAGCACCAGCATCCCGCTCGGGCGTCCGGCCACGAACATCGGAACGATCGTGGTGACGAGCAGCAGTGAGATGATGCGCGGCTTGGTGAGGGCGACGAGATCTCTCGCCAGGGAGCCGCCTCCTTCACGGGCGACGGCGAAGCCGGTCATGGTGCCACTCCGCTCGGGACGCTGCTAGTAGGAGACAGAGGAGCCGCCAACCCGGCGAGCACCGTCAGCGCGACGAGAGTGACCCAGAGCAGCGCCCCCACCGCCTCGTGCGCCGAGCGAAGCGCCGGAGGGAGGTGCCTTCCCATCATTGCCCCGGCGATCAGTATCTGCACGACAACCAGCGCGAGCGCGGCGCGGGCCGCGCGCACCACCGGCGCCGGCTCGCGCCTCTTGCCGGAGGAGATGGCGAGCCCGAACACGTGCAGCGCGAGCAGATAGGCGAGAATCCGGTGAGTGAGCTGGAGGTGGCCCAGCCCTCCGGGTGCCATCCCCTGGCTGCAGAGCGGAAAACCGAGACAGGCAACGTTGGCGCCGGGCAGATTCGCGGTGAGCGCGCCCAGCACGACGACGACGAGCGCGATGGCCGCTCCCGTGCGAGCGCCCCGAAAGGCTTTCGGGGTCGCGCTCCCCGGCGCGAGCGCGGAGCCGCCCAGCCCGCCCATGCGAACCGCGGCCGAGGCAAGGGTGGCGAGGAGCGACATGGCGATCGTCAGATGACCGACGATCACCAGCGGGCTCAGCCCCATCTTCACCGTCGCCGCACCGAAAACCGCCGCGGCGGCGACGAGCGCAGCCGCGATCCCCGCTCTCGGCAGGACACCGCCGCGACCGCTCATCCCCGGCTCGGCTCGGTGGCGGATTGCCGCGAGGAGCATCGCCAGGATCACCAGGATGAGAGCCGCCGCGATGTAGCGGTGAAAGACCTCGATGACGAGATGGGGCTGGTCCAGCGACGGGAAGAGGACGCCATTGCAGGTCGGCCAGTGGTCGCCGCAGCCGAGACCCGAGCCGGTGATGCGCACCAGCGCGCCGAAGACGATCTGGGCGTACGCCAGGGCGAGCGCGAGGTACGACAGTCGCCGCAGTGACGTCACGGGTGCGCCGCGCGCCAACTTTGCAGGAGCACCGCGACCAGGGCGATCGCCGGAATGATCACCCACGCGATCTCCATCCCGCGCCCGGAGCGCGAGAGGGTGACGGCGTCCGGGGCGTCCCCGTGCGGCGTTGCTCTGACCGCAGACCGGATGATGGCGATCTGCGCCACTGCGCAGCAGGCGACCGCGGCCCAGAACAGTACCTCTCGCATCGCAGTTGACAGGGTGCTTCGTCCTATGGAGACAGGGTTGTGCGGTGAAAGGTGATCGGGGCTCGCGGGCCGGTCAACCGCGGCAGCGGCGCCACCTGGCACCCTCGGCCGCGCCGCAATACCATCCGCGCATGTCCACACCTCATGAGACCCTGCCTCGCAAGCTCGGCCTCTGGACCGCCGTCGCGGTCCTCGTCGGATCGACGATCGGATCCGGAATCTTTCGCTCCCCCGCCGGAATCGCGAACAAGCTACCGGGCCCCCTTCCGCTCCTTTCTGTGTGGGCAGTCGGCGGACTGTTCGCCCTCTGCGGCGCGCTCACTCTGGCCGAGGTCGCTGGAGCGCTCCCGCGGACGGGTGGAATCTACGTCTTCGTGCGCGAGGCCTGGGGCAGGCTTCCGGCGTTCCTCTTCGGCTGGTCGGAGCTCGTGATCATCCGCGCGGCGTCGCTCGGTGCGGTGTCGACCACCTTCGCAGAATACTTCCTGCGCGTGCTGGGCCACGATCCCTCGGTGGCGCCCTTCTCGGACTGGGTGCACTACGTGGCGGCGATCGCGCTCGTTCTCACCGCCTTCTTCAACTATGTGGGCGTGCGCTGGGGCGCGCTGGTTCAGAATGTCACCACAGTCGCGAAGTATGGTGGTCTCCTCTTCATCATCGTGGCGGCGTTCGCGATCGGTCTCCCGCGCGGCGGCGGACACTACACGCCGGCGCTCCCGCCCGGCAGCTTCTCGATCGCACCATTCGGGCTCGCGCTGGTGTCGGTGCTCTGGGCCTTTGATGGATGGGCCGATCTCAGCTTCGTGGCCGGAGAGGTGAAGGATCCGCGCCGCACCATCCCGCGCGCCCTGATCATCGGGACCCTCGCCGTGATCTTCATCTATCTCGCCGCCAATCTGGCCTATCTCGCCGTGATGCCGGTGGAGGAGGTGCGCCATTCCCGTCTGGTCGCGGCCGATGTCGCGCAGCGGGTGGTGGGCGCGTGGGGAGTCGCTTTCGTTGCGATCACGGTGATGCTCTCCACCTTCGGCACGCTCAACGGATCCTTGCTCACCGCGCCGAGGATCTTCTTCGCCATGGCCGACGATGGCCTCTTCTTTCGCAAAGTCGCATCGGTGCATCCGCGCTTCCAGACTCCCTACATCTCGATCCTTCTCACGGCGGGCCTCGGCGTCGCCTTCGTTCTGCTTCGCACCTTCGAGCAGCTGGCGGACGCGTTCGTGGTCGGAATCGTGCCGTTCTACGCCCTGGGGGTGGGAAGTGTGTTCATGTTGCGACGCCGGGAGGGATACGACCCTCCCTTCCGCGTGCCCGGGTACCCGGTAGTTCCGGCGCTGTTTATCGGCGCGACGATCGCGCTCTTGGTCAATGCCGTCATCGACCCGTCGAGCCGGTGGGCGACGGTGGCCGTTCTGGCGACGGTCCTCGCCGGCGTGCCGGTATACTACCTCACCGCGAGGTCCCGGCGCGCGGCGGCGAGCGAAGCGCTCCAGGCGGAGCAGGGCTGATCCAGGAACCATTCCGGTAACAGGTTGGAAAAGCGCGATAGAAATTCCTTGACGTGCATCCGCGCCCTCCCGTAGTTTTGACCGCGTCACCCGCGGCTCGCACGCTCGGGTGTTCCTCCACGCATTTCCCCATGGGAGCAGGTATGACTCCGAAGACCCTCCGAGGAGCCCATCGCGTCGTTGTCGCCCTGCTTGCGACCGCCGCACTCACGGCCCTCGCCACGCCAGTCCGCGCCCAGACCGCCACGACGACCGGTACGATCCGGGGCGCGATCGCCAGCCGGGAAGGCGCCCCCCTTGCGGGCGCGACGGTGATCGTCACCAACGCCGAGAACGGCGTGCGGCGCGGCACGCAAGCCGACGAGCGCGGCCGCTACTCGGTTCCGTTCCTCGACCCGGGGCTCTACACCGTGCGCGCCCAGGTGATCGGGTACCGGGCGACAGAGAAGCCGGGCATCCGGATCGCCATCGGCCAGGTGCAGACGATCGACTTCGCCCTCGAGCTCGCGCCGGTGCAGCTGCAGACGCAGCGCGTCACGGCCGATGTCGTACCGCTGATCGAGAGGCAGAAGACCGGAACTAATACGCGCATTGACCAGCAGCAGATCGCCAACCTTCCGGTGAATGGCCGGAACTTCAAGGATCTGGTGGTGCTGACACCGGGCGTCAGCGACGTCGGCGCCACAGGCTCGGGGGGCGGCCAATCCATCGGCGGCGGCCGGACCGGAGCCTCGAACATCCTGATGGATGGCGTGAACAACAACGAGAGCTTCTTCGGCGGCGATGCGCGCGGGGGCGATCGGGCTCCGTTCTCGTACTCCATCGAGGCGATCAAGGAGATCCAGGTCATCACCTCGGGCACCGACGTGGAGCGCGGGCAATTCACCGGCGGCACGGTGAACGCGGTCACCAAGCAGGGCACGAACGAGTTCAAGGGCGCGCTCTTCGGCTATCTGCGCCAGGACAAGCTGGGTGGCCTGACATTGACCGCCAACGACTACCTCGGCCGGGCGCCGATAGACTTCAAGAACCAGCAGTATGGCTTCAGCCTCGGTGGCCCGATCGTCAAGGATCGCGCGCACTTCTTCTTCGCGCTGGATAAGAACATCCGTACCGAGCCGCGGCCCGTGTACGTCGGGAGCGCTACCGACGCCGGGATCAGGGCGTCCGGCATCCACCCCGATACGCTGGCGAACTTCCTCAACATCGCGCAGCGCGTTTACAGCTACGATCTCGCGCGCGAGGTCGGCAACTTCGACGCGAACACGAACGAGGACGCCTTCTTCGGCCGAGTGGACTGGCAGATCAGCCAGAACCACAAGCTCAGCTTCCGCGACAACCTCACGAAGGTGGACCTCACCAAAGACCGGCTCTTCATCTCCCCCACGTCGCAGGATCTGCTGTCGAATTCGGGTGACAACGTCGACAAGTCGAACAGCTTCGTCGCGTCGCTCTTCTCGACTTTCGCGCACGGCCTATCGAACGAGATGCGCGGCCAGTACGCGACCGAGAAGAAGCCCCGGCCGTCGAATCCGTCGGGCACCTTCGGCGTACCTCTCCCGCAGGTGCGCATCAACAACGTGCGCTCCACGCTGTCCGATGGCTCGGCCTTCGCCACGACCATCTTCTTCGGCTCGGACCCGGTGCTGCACGGGAACAACCTCGAGGAGACCACCTACGAATTCATCGACAACCTCCGGCTGACCAAGGGCGATCACAGCTTCAAGATCGGCACCGACGTCACCCGGATTCACGCCTACAACAAGTTCTGGAACAACGCCCTCGGGTCGTTCACCTTCAACTCGATGCAGGATTTCGAGGCGAAGAACCCGGCGAGCTTCACCCGCGCGCTGCCGTTCACCGGCAACGCGGAGATCCCGGTCGCCGACTATTACGTGAACGAGGTTGCGCTCTACGCGCAGGATGAGTACCAGGTCACGCCGAAGCTCTTCCTGCAGTACGGCCTGCGCTACGACTACAGCTGGTTTCCCACCAAGCCGCGCCCGAATCCGGCTCTCCAGCGGAGCTTCCCGTACCTCGACGTGACGGTCCAGCCCCATGATCCCAAGGACATCTCTCCCCGCGTCGGATTCACCTTCGATCCAGCGGCCGACGGCCGGCAGGTGTTCCGCGGGAGCTCGAATGTATTCTACGGTCGCACGCCCTACGTCCTCTGGTCCAATTCCCTGCTGAACACCGGCCAGACCCAACTCAACCTCAGCTGCTCGGGCACGGCGACGCCGATCCCGGACTTCCAGGGCTACGCCAAGGATCCGAGCAGCATCCCAAGCGCGTGCATCGGAGCGGGGGCGCCCTCGCCCGCACCCTCGGTGAATGTCTTCGACCAGGACTACAAGCAGTCCTACAGCTGGCGCACCAATCTGGCCTACGACCGCCTGCTGGCCGACAGCTGGCGGATCACGGCCGAGGGCGTGTACTCCACCGTGCGCAACAACTACGTGGTGCAGGACGACAACCTGAACACCATCCCGCGATTCTACATCGAGGGCGGCCTGCCGGTGTACGTCGATCCGGCGCGGATCTCGACCGGCAGCGGCGCGATCTCCCGCGCCTTCACGCGCCTCGACAACTCGTTCGACAATGTCTACGTCCACCGCTCGCTCGGCTCCACGCTCTCCTGGCTCGGCATCCTCCAGCTTCGAGGCAACACGAGCTGGGGCTCGATGCTGATGTCGTACACCTACGACAATACGCGGGACAACCAGTCAACCCCCTGCTGCATCACCAACTCGATGTTCAGCGCCAATCGCGTGGCCGGAAATCCCAATGACTTCAACAACCAATGGGGGCCGGCGGACTTCAACAGAGCCCACTCGATCGTCGTCTCACCGACGGTGCTCGCTCCCTGGGGCTTCACGGTGAGCGGCATCGTCCGCCTCTTCTCGGGTCTCGCGTGGACGCCGCGCTACGGCAACGACGTCAACGGCGACGGAGTGACGAACGACCGCCTCTACGTGCCGACCACGAGCGAGGTGCTCGGCTACCAATTCTTCGGCACCACCGCCCCGGAGCAGTCGGCGCAGCGCACCCAGTTCGAGCAGCTGATCGAGGGGACGAGCTGCCTCCGGAAGGCGCGCGGCAGCACGATCGACCGCAATGCCTGCCGCAATTCCTGGGTGAACGTGGTCGATGCGCGCGTCTCGAAGAAGTTCACCACGTTGAGCGGCCAGAACATCGAGCTGGTGGCGGACTTCTTCAACGTGCTCAACGGTCTCAACAAGAACTGGGGGAAGAGGCTCGAGGTCGGCGGCAACAACGACCAGCTGCTGAACGTGCGAGGCTTCAACCCGGCGACGAATCGCTTCATCTATCAGGTGAACCCGAACTTCGCCCAGGTCACGCCGTCGAACAACTTCTCGTCCACGCAATTCCAGATGCAGCTCGGGCTGCGCTACAACTTCTGACCGGGGCTCCCATGTCGATGCGCTCGATTCTCATTGGGGCTGCCGGGGCGCTCGCGCTCGTCGCCTGCGACCAGCAACCGGCCGGTCCACATAACGACATCACCTTCCAGAGTACGGGCGTGCTCACGGTTCAGCTCTCTCGAGATACCGCCAACACACTGGCTCAGAAACTCCTGCCCGCGGCCGGGGTGACGGTGAGCGTCTTTCCGCTCTCGAGCCCGAGCCTGCTGCTGCGGAATGCCGTCACCGACAGTAAAGGGATCGCGTCCTTCACCGGCCTGGCTCCCGGAAAGTACATCGTGACTCCGCAGGTACGCGCGAGCTCTGCTTTCCAGACCTTCAGCTCCGACACCGTGACCGTGACCGCGAACGGGATCACAAGCTCCCGGCCGTTCGTCGTGCGCCTCGGATCGTCGGTCTCGGGGACGATCGCGGCCGAGTACTTCAACCAGACCCGCTTCGTCTCCCAGCGCTTCCAGGGGGTGGTCGTCAGCTTCTTCAGGGAGCTGGTGGACGCCAACGGCCTGCCGACCGGCGTGTTCTCCTCCACCCCGTTTGCCACTGCCACCACCGACGCGAGCGGCGGATTCTCGATCCCGGTGGTGCCGGGCCCGGCCCGCGTGCGCGCGACCTACGACGCCAGCACCCTCTTCGCGAACGATTCGCTTCTCCTGGGCGGCGCCGGCACGATCCCGACGGCCCGCGGACTCACCACCGTGACCACCGGTGCGATCGCCCCGGATGCCAACGTGAGCCTCACCTCCTCCCTCACCTACAGCTTCAAGTCGTCGCTCACGGGGATCGTCTACCGCGACTACAACAACAACGGCGTGCGCGACGCCGGTGATACGCTCGCGGTCGGCGATTCGATTCGCGTGCAGCTCCGGGACTCGACCGGCACCCGGGTGATCACGACCGTCCTCGCCACACGGGCTGCTCCGCGCTATACCCTCAAGAGCATCCAGGGAGGGAAGTACCAACTCGTGATCGACCTCCCATCGAGCCGGTTTGGCGACACCTTCCCTCTCAAGCCCGGCACGAAGACCTATGTCGTGATCGTGCCGAACAGTGCCGCGGTGGTGACCCAGGATGTCGCGGTGCCGTTGACGCCGTAGCGTCGAACGGCGGCCGCGGATATTCGCGGCGAAGGGCGACGCGGATCGCTCCGTGAGGGGGGCCGGGCGCCCGGCGCCGGGCGAGGGGCAGGACATGGGGGGAAGAGCAACCCCACTCCATGCAGTCGCCGTGTCCGCGTCACCCGCGCTCATCCGCGGCCGCCTTGCCCTTCTCTAGAAGATCTTGAGGTTGATGTACTTCTTCGGGTTCTTCTTGAAATCCGCGGTCAGCGAGTCGAGGCGGGCGAGAAGGTTGCGCGTGTTGCTGTAGAGGGTCGTGTCGTTCAGCAGCATCGCGGCCGATCCGTGGCCGCTCTCGAGCTTGGTCAGCACGCCGTTCAGGCGGGTCGACGTCTGCTGCAGGCTGTCGGTGAGCATGGCCATGCTCCGCGTCATCGCCTTGACGTTGCGGACGGTGGAGTCCACGGTCGACGAATCGATGGCGTTGGTGGTCCGCCGCAGGCTTGCGAGCGTCGCGCTGATGCCCCGGCTCTGTTCGGCCGCGATCGTGTTGAGCTGGGCGATGAGACGGTTCGTCGACCCGATGGTCGCGCGGAGGTCGGCGATGCCGCCACCCTGCACCATCTGCAGATCGAGCGCCTGCGACATGTCGGACACCCGCCGGCCCACCGTGTCCACCCGCGCCAACATGTCGTCGATCGTCGCCGCTGGCTTCTCGGCCGGAATGGTATCCCGGGGGGGCAGGCTCTGGTTGGTGAATTGACGCGGCGGAGTGAGGGCGAGCGCCGCGTCGCCGAACAGACCCACCGAGATCACCTTGGCTCGCGTGCCCTCGGGCACCGTCTGCGCCTTCTCGATCTTCATCGTCACGAGTAGGTGCCCGTCGCGCTGGAGCGCCACGTTGTCCACGTTGCCGATCTGCACGCCGGCAAGGAGCACCGGCTGGCCGGTCTTGAGGTTGGCTCCCCACTCGAAGCGTGAGTACAGAGGATAGCCGCCGCCGAGTCCCCGGCGGGCGAGCCAGAGCGTGCCGGAGATCCCGACGATGAGGGCGATCGTCACGAACACGCCGACCAGAACTTCGTCTCGTCGCTTCATGGCTGGAGTTCGGCTGCGAGGTAGAAAGCGGTGAGGGCATCGAGCATGAGGATCACCACCGAGCTGATGACCACAGCCCGGGCGGTCGAGGCGCCCACCCCTTCGGCGCCGGCGCCGGTGACGTATCCCTCGTACGAGGACACGAGCGCGATCGCGCCGCCGAACAACGTCGCCTTGATCAACCCGTAGATCACCTGGAAGATCGCGAACGAGAGATGCAGACCGCCAGTGAAATCCTGCGAGGGAATGCCGGCCGCGAGCACCGCCGTGAAGTAGCCGGCCACGATCGCCAGCGTGTTGCCGACCATCGTGAGGATGGGCACCATCGCCACCGCCGCCAGCAGCCGCGGCACCACGAGGTAGGCCAATGGGTCGTAGGACAAGGTCTCGAGCGCGTCGATCTGCTCGGTGACCCGCATCGTGCCGATCTCCGCTGTCATGCGTGCGCCCACGCGACCGGCGAGAACGAGCGCCGCGAGCAGGGGGCCCAACTCGAGCATGATGCTTTGCCGCAGGATCCAGCTCACCGCCGACTTCTGTGCTCCCGGAAAGAGCTGGTAGCTCGTCTGATAGGCCGAGACGGCACCGAGGAAGAGCATGACGGTGCCGATCAGCGGCAGCGAGTCCACACCGATTCGCCGCATCTGGCCCATCGTCAGCGGGAGGTACGTCCCCGGCTCGGCGAAGGCGCGCACGACATCGCGGAGGAAGTACACACGATCCCCGAGACCGCCGAAGACGCTCCGGAATGTGCGAGTGACCTGCCGGAAGACCAGGATCCCAGCGCGCTGCGGGATCGGAAATGTCTGGGTCGCCCGCTCGAGAGAGTCCGGGTAGTTGGGGACGGTGAAGTGGGACACGGTCAGGCGATCACGTGCGGGTACGCGCCAGAAGGATCGCGCCGAGGACACCGAAGAGCATGTTCGGGATCCAGGCCGCCAGGTAGGGCGGCACGAGACCGCCCCCGCCCACCGCCTTGGTGATCTGGATCAGCATCAGGAAGAGCACCGTCGTCGCCAGGCTCACGCCGATGCCGTACGCCGTCCCCCCTCGCTGCGTGCTGGTCGCGAGCGACGCTCCGAAGATCGCGATGATGATGCACGTCACCGGGATCGCGATCTTGAGCGCCTGCTCCACCTTGAGCTCGTTGGCGTCGCCGCCGGAGCGCTCGAGCGAGCGGATGAAGCGACCCAGCTCCCGGAAGCGCATCTCCTGCGGCGCCCGCGGCACCGCCATCAGCTCCGCCGGCGACTCGGTGAACTGGTTGTCGCGCAGGCTGTCGAAGCCGATGGCGAAATCGCTCGTCGAGTCCGGAAGCACGTGCATCTCGCCCTTGCGCAGCCGCCATCCGGCGGTCGAGTCCCAGGCCGCCACCTGCGCCGACACGAGATAGCTCGGATAGTCCGCCCCCTTGCCCTTCCGTTCGATCTCGATCCCGCTCACCTGCCGATGCTCGACATTCAGCGTCGAGATCTTGTACACGCGGCCATGGTCCCCGGCGTAGGCGAAGTTGAATCGATCGCTGCCGGCGCTGAACTTCCTCTCCTCGAGTAGCTCGCTCCGCTTGCCGTTGGTGATCGGGACGAGCTCGCCGATCGCCAGTGCGAGCGCCGTCACCATCACCGACCCGACGAAGATCGGCGCCACCATCCGGTGGAAGCTGATCCCCGATGCCTTGGCGGCCGTGATCTCGGAGTGGCGCGTGAAGCCGCCGATGGAGAAGATCGTTGCGAACAGCACCGCCGCCGGAAGCACCATGAACATCGAGTCCGGGATCCAGTACAGGTAGCTGAGCGCGATCGCAGACCAGGGCAGGTTGCGGTTGAGATACTTCTCCAGCTTCTCGGTGAGATCGATCACGATCACCAGCACCGGGAAGCCGAGCGCGGTCATGATGAAGATCTTCCAGAACTCGGCCAGCACGTACCGGTCCAGCGGCTTGTAGAGTCTCGGCATCAGCCCGCGCTCCGGGGCTCGACGCTCGGGGGCGGGCCACGCATGGCGATGCGGCGCACCCACCCCCGGATGCCCTCGAGCAGCTCGCCCACGTCACCGCCCCGGGCCGTGGCGCCGCTCGTCCTCACGCGCCAGAGCATCACCGCGCCGACCGCCGTGAAGAAGATGTTCGCCATCCACATCGCCCAGAACGGCGACAGAATAACCTTGTTCGCCAGCGCCTCGCCCGCGATCAACGCCACATAGTAGATGGCGAACGCACCCAGACTCACTCCGATCGTGAGCCCCACCCCGCCCCGCGGAAAGCGCAGTGCGATCGGCGCACCGAAGACGACGAACACCATGCACGCCGCAGCGAGGGCGAACTTCTTCTGGATCTCGATCTGGTAGCGCGCCATCCCCTGCTGCGTGTCGGTGAGACGCGCGCGGAGCACGCTGAGCTGAGATGCGATCGGGATCGCCAGAGAGGTCGGCGGCGCCTGATCGCGGGGCGTCTGCGCCGGAAGCTGGGCCGCCTCCGCCTCCTTCACGCGAAAGAGGCGCTCCACCGCCTGACAGTACCCGCTCCCGAGCACCAGCCGCGGAGGTCGGCTCGCGGGCACGGCCGAAGGGCCGGCGCTCGCCGACGGCGACCGCGCCGCCGCCTCGGCACGCTCGAGATCGGTTCGCGCGGACGCATACTCCACCGCCCGTTGCTCGAACACGTGCTGCATCTCGCAGATCGACATCTCCCGATCGCTCTTGTACTGGTCCTTCGATCCGGTGAGCTCGAGCTGGTTGCCGACGCCCCGCACCCGGATGTCGTCGATCGTGAAGAAGAGCCGCTGCATCTCCTCCGGATGGTCGCGGGTGATCTCCTGCGAGTAGCCGGTGAAGAGCACCATCGCCAGGTCGCGCCGGTCCTTCGACATCCCCATCCGGCCGCTGTCCGCGTACACAGTCCGGCGGCGCATCGGATCCGATAGATCCCAGATCGTCACCTCGCGCAGCAGAGCCGTCGCGTTGTCAACTCGGCCGGCGCGCAGATAGAGCTTGCCCGGCGACAGCTCGTTGATCACCTGCTCGCGCAGCGCAAAGGTGGGCTTCTTTCGCGCGATGTCCGATTCCAGGGTGCGCAGCGTGTGATTGGCGCGGGGCAGGATCTGGTCGTTGAACGCCAGCATCAGCAGCGCCAGTGACGTCGCCCCCCAGAGCGGGGGTCCGATCAGACGGAGGATGCTCACGCCGCTCGCCTTGAGCGCGGTGATCTCGTTCTCCGCCGCCAGACGGCTGAACGCGTACAGCACCGCTACCAGCACCGCCATCGGCAGCGTCATCGCGACGATGAAGGGGATCGTCAGTAGGAAGAACTGCCCGATGACGCCCCACGGCAGCCCTTTGCCCACCAGGTTGCCAAAATTCTTGGCGACCTGATTGAGCAGGAGAAGCGCCGTCAGCGCGGACAACGAGAAGAGCAGTGGGCCGACGTGCTCACGGAGCACGTAGCGAGTGAGGATCTTCAATTCGTTATGCCTTCGGCCGCCGTGCGCGGCGTCCGGGCTGGCCGTCGTCAGGGTTGTAGCGTCGTGCTCCCACACTATATTCTACGGGTCCCATCAATGTATGTTCGCGGGTGCCGTCCGGCGACCCACGATCCACTCGCCTAGGGCTCGAGTGCGTCTCTCTCGACTCGCCGCCGTCATCGCTGTCTGTCTGGCGCCGACGATCACACTCGCGCAGGT
Source organism: Gemmatimonadota bacterium (assembly GCA_030948255.1). Lineage (GTDB taxonomy): Bacteria > Gemmatimonadota > Gemmatimonadetes > Gemmatimonadales > Gemmatimonadaceae > JALZAQ01. The sequence continues at coordinate 6,286 of JALZAQ010000056.1, read as the reverse complement.
GACTCCCGGCGACACGGCGCGCCCGCCGCGCCCCGCCGATTTCCCCCTGACGCTCCGGCTGCGCCGCGACTCTCTCGACTTTGGCGCTCCCCCGCCCGCGGCGATGCTTCCGTTCGGACGGCTCGCCCCGGTGCAGGAGCGGCCGGAGTACGTCGCCCGACAGCAGGCAGAGCTTCTTCAACGCCTCATCTCGGCGCAACGTTCCGCGCTGTGGGGGCAGACCACCGTCGGTGCCTTCGCCGGAGTGAGTCCCGGAGCGCTCCTTCCACCCGACAGCGCGAAGCGGCCCGGGATCATCGCGCAGACCCCCCGCGACACCTTTCCTCGCGGCAAGCCGGGCGCGCCGGTGGACATCTTCGGTCAGTACGCGGACCTCGGCCTCCAGCTCGCGTCCCGCCTCGAGCTGAAGGCCGAGCGCGACAAGAACGAGCGCTGCGTTGCCTCCGATGCGCTGAATCCGATCAATAACTGTCGCGGCAGCTTCCAGCCGCAGTTTGACTTCCAGTTCGGCGTCCGAACCGGAGGCATCGTCGCCGACCGCGTTCACGTGAACGTGGACTACGACTCCCAGCGCGAGTTCGACGCCTCGAACAACATCTCCGTTTTCTATCAGGGCCGCTCGGACGAGATCCTCCAGCGCCTCGAGGTCGGCAACGTCAGCTTTGCGCCGCCCCCCTCGCGCTTCATCACGAATGGCATCCCCAGCGGCAACTATGGCCTGCAGGCCATCGGTCAGCTCGGACCGATGTCCTTCCGCACCATCGTCGCCCAGCAGAAGGGCAACGTCGTCAAGGACCGCATCTATACGGTCGGCGATCGCACCGTCCAGGCGGTCGATGCCGAGATCGAGGACAACCGATTCGAGCGACGGCGATTCTTCTTCGTCGTCGATCCGGCGAAGGCGTTTCCGACCTACCCGAATGTCGATCTGCTCGATCCCAATCTGCGTGGGGTGGCGACGCTCGCCGATTCTCTCCGCCCCCGCCGCGTGCTGGTCTACCGCTACCGCCCGCCCAGCTTCACCGGCAGTGCCTCGAGCAACATCAACGGCCCCCACGCCATCGCCCGATTCGCCCGGAATCGCAACGAGATCGGGCCGTACGAGGTCCTCCAGCAGGGAGTGGACTACTATCTCGATCCGTCCAATCTCTGGATCGCGCTCGTCAGCCCGATCAACCGGGGAGAGCGGCTGGCCGTCTCCTACACCGTCACGATCGGTGGGCAGGAGGTCACCCGACCGGACATCGGCGGCACCTTCCCGCAGCAGCGCAATCCGGCCGCGACCGACGTCATCAACCTTCTCTGGGACAACGAGGTGCTGCCGGGCGACAGCGCCTTCAACCGCGAGATCCGGGGCGTCTATCGCCTCGGCGGTGACGACATCCAGCGCAACACGATCACGGCCAAGATCGTCATCGGCACCGGCAGCGACCAGGAGAAGCCCGCCGGCCCCAACAACGGGCGGCTCTTCGACACCTTCCTGCAGCTCTTCGGTCTCTCGCAGCGGACGAACTCCTCCACCTTCGACGTGGAGAATCGCCTCTGGCCCCGCCTCGGCGATCCGAATCAGGCGGCCGGCGCCGGTGGCAGCAACTCGAAGCTGATCAAGGACTACTTCATCATCTTTCCCTCGGTGCGCCCGTTCGCCGACTCCGGCCTCGTGCATCTGCCCAATCCGGTCAACGACTCGCTCTACCGCACGCCGGATGAAGATCTCGTCTCGCAGCGCCGGCCGCCGACGCAGTACCGCATCCGGGCGCGCTACTCGGCCGAGGGCGGCGGCGAGACTGGGTCGCTCAACCTCGGTACCGTGCAGGTGCGCCCGAACTCGGAGCGCATCCTCATGGATGGCCGCCCGCTCGCGCGCGACGTGGACTATCGGGTGGACTACGAGCTCGGGCGGGTGACCTTCCTCCATCCCGATACGCTCTTCCAGCGACCGCGCCCGGTGAACGTTCAGTACGAGGAGAATCCGCTCTTCGCGGCCGCGCCGACCTCGATCTTCGGCATCGCCACCTCGTTCCCATTCCAGAACGGACAGCTCAACTTCACCGCCATCTCCCAGTCGCAGAAGACGACCTTCAACCGTCCGCCGCTCGGCTTCGAGCCCGCGTCGTCGCTGATCGCCGGAGTGAACGGAGTGTTCAACTTCGAGAGCAGTCTGCTCACGTCGGCGCTCAACCGTCTCCCGTTCGTGCAGACGAGCACTCCCTCATCGATCACCGTGCAGGGCGAGTTCGCGACCAGCCGGCCGCAGCCCAACGCCGCGGGAGCCGCGTACGTGGAGTCGTTCGAGGGGGAAGGGGGACTCACCCTTCCCCTGCAGGAGCCGAACTGGCGCTACGGCAGCCGCCCGGCAACCCCCAACTTTCTCTTCAACCGACTGGCGTACGACTTTCCACTGGACAGCGCCAGCACGCTGGCGTGGCAGAACACCGGAGTCACCTGCGATCCGCTCACCAATGCCTGCCAGTCCGCTGCCTTCCTGCCGCAACAGATCGACAGCTCGTTCGTGTTCACCGGCGGCAACGGCATCCAGCTGCCGGAATCGATCCTCTGGGTCACCCTCTATCCGCGCACTGTCGGCGGACTGCTCTACAACAGCTATCCCACCCACTTCCAGTGGCGCACCCCCGCCGGACCTGGCCGGCACTGGAGGTCGATCACCCAGGCGCTGAGCCCTTCCGGCATCGACCTGAGCCGGGTGGAGCAACTGGAGTTTTACGTCCTGCTCGACACCACCCTCGCAGGCCGGCGCGCCAATCCCACCCTGCTCTTCGACTTCGGCGACATCTCGGAGAGCAGCGTCTATTTCGGGCCCACCAACCTCACCGTACAGCAGGGCGTCACGACCGATCCGAGCAAGGGGGGCGCGACCGTCAACTACGAGGACAGTGTCTTCACCGGGCGCAAGCAGCTCGGCGCGGACCGGATCGTCAGCGAGCGCGACTCGTTGACGAACTCGTTCGACGCCGCCACCAACGACAAGGGCCTTCCGGGCGACGTCGTGGACCAGCTCGTCGTGCGCAACGTCATCCGGGGAACCGACACGACGCTCACCAACGCCCCGATCTGCCGAGGCGGCCTGACCGCCCTTCAGATCCTGGGCGACACGAAGAACAACTGCACGGTGCTCAACAGGAGGCTCGACGAGAACGATCTCGATCTCGACCGTGCTCTCAACCTTACCGCCGCCCAGCGCAACGATGAGCGACTGCTGCGCTATCAGATGGATCTGAGCGACGCCCGGATCTACAATCGCGTGGGCCGATGCTATCGTCGCGCGGGTGACACGACCACGACCACCGATCCCCTCAAGCCGGTGTGCTGGGTGCGTGTCCGCGTCCCGTTCGGTGCGCCCACCGACTCGATCAATCAGCCGCTGCGCCGCCGGATCAAGGCGATGCGGCTCACCGTCGTCTCGTCACCGTTCGCGAGCGACACGGACTTCGCCCGCATCGGCATCGCGCGCCTCAAGCTCACCGGAAGTCCCTGGATCAAGCGCTCCGATCGCGCGATCGCCGGCGTGGGTGGCACGAGACCGGGCGGCAACGGCTACGTGATCGCGGGAATCATCGGAACCCAGGACCGTGACAGCCTCAGCGGAGTCTTCTACCAGTCTCCGCCCGGGGTCACGGATCAGGCGGATACGAAGCAGACTCAGTTCGCCGCCGGCACGCAGCAGATCAACGAGAGGTCGCTCCGCCTCGTCACCGGCGATCTGCCGCTCTTTCACCGCGCCGAGGCGTTCTACCGCTTTCCGGAGGGAGACAAGAATTTTCTGGGCTACCAGGAGCTTCGGGTCTGGGCGCGCGGGCGTGGCAAGGGGTGGGGTCCGACCGGCGATCTGCAGTTCTACATCAAGGTCGGTCGCGATCAGGACAACTTCTACCTCTACCGGGTGCCGGCGAACGAGGGACCGACGCGGGATGCGTGGCTCCCCGAGGTCGTGGTGGACTTCCACCGGTTCTTCACGCTCCGGGCGCAGCTCCAGAACAACTATCTGCGCAACGGCACCCAGATCGCCTGCACCGGGCTCGACTCCGTCCTGGTGGCCCGCTCCGAGGTATCCACGGAATCGGGGGTGAAGCGCTACGCCGCCTGCGATCGCGGCTACATCGTCTACACCTCCAATCCCGGAGTGTCGGCGCCCAATCTTGCTGCGGTACAGGAGCTGGCCGTCGGGATCCTGCGATCCGACACGGCCGGGCAGGGAAGCGGCGGACGGCTGTCGCCCAACGACAGCCTCGAGGTGTGGGTGGACGACATCCGCCTCACCGGCGTGGTGGACAACCCCGGGTACGCGGGACAGGTCGGTCTGAACGTGGTGGCTGGCGACGTCGGAACCATCGCCGTCAACATGAGCCGCCGCGATGCGAGCTTCCGCCAGCTCGCCGAGCAGCCGAGCTACCTCACCGACGACCAGCTCGGCGTGTCGAGCTCGCTCCGCCTCGAGAAGTTCCTCCCCCAGTCGCTGGGCCTCGCACTGCCGGTGTCGGTGAGCTACGCGTCGAGCGGCTCCAACCCATTTTTCCTCTCGCGCACCGACATCCAGGCGGGCGGCATCGACGGACTGCGCACCCCACACTCCACCGCGACGTCGTACGCGCTCTCGGTGCGGCGCGCATCGCCGCTGGACAATCCGCTCGCCGGTCTCCTCTTCAACAACTTGTCGGTGAACACGACGTACTCGACCTCAACCGGCCGGAGTGAGTACTCGATCGGGAACTCCAGGAGCTTCACCGGCAACCTCGACTACAATCTCGTCGCCTCGGCCCGCACGCGGCGGCTCCCGGGCTGGCTCGATGGACTGATCATGCACCTCCCGGGCTTCCTCCTGCAGCCGGAGCCGGTGCGGCAGCTCCGCTCCTCAGCGCTCCGCTGGAATCCCACGCAGTTTCGCTTTACTAGCGCGTATGCCCAGAACACCGATCACCGCACGTCCTTCGGCCTGCCGATCGCGCTCGATTCGGGGGACAAGCCCCAACAGGTGACCGGGCTCAGCCGCCTCTGGCGCAACGCCAGCCAGCTCGAGCTGCGTCCCTTCGCGTCGACGAGCGTGCACTGGGACCTGGCATCGCTGCGAGATCTCCGAAGCTACTCCGACTCGACCGCCACCGGCGTGCTCGCGCGCCAGGAGCGCGATAAGCTCTTCGGGCGCTTCGATGCCGGTCTCGAGCGCGAGCGGCAGATGAATGTGTCGGCGAGCGTCGCACCCTCGATCTCCAGCTGGATCAGGCCGCGATTCGATTTCAGCACCAGCTACTCGATGCTGCGCGATCCCAACGCCCAGGCGCTCCTCCGCACGGCGGATTCCGCCTACCGGCTGCCGCGCCGCCTCAGCAACTCGCAGGGTTTGGGCGCGAGTGCGACCTTCGATCTCGGCCGCGGGCTCGTGGCCCACTCGGGCGACTCGAGCGTCCTGCGCCGGATGTCGAACTCGCTGCAGCCACTCGAGGTTACCTGGCGGCGCGATCTGCGATCGACGTTCGACGGCGTACCCTTCACTCCGGGGCTCGGCTACCAGCTCCCGATCGGAGGAGTGAGCCGCTTTCGCGAGGTGAATGGCGTGCTGGCCACCGGCGCGGGCATCTCGCGGCTGCTCAGCTTCAGCCATGCGGTCTCGCTCCCTTTGGGCTTCTCCGTCACCGACCGCTACGAGAAGTCGGCCAGCACCTCGTGGACGCGCATCACCGACAGCCAGTCGCTCCTCCAGAGCGACCGCCGGATCTTTCCCGACCTGAGCCTCCGCTGGAACTTCCGCCCGCGCTTCCTGTCGAAGGTCATCACCAGCCTCGGCGCCCAGGTCGGCACACGCGTCATCACCGAGACGAGCTTCCAGCCGACGATCGGCAGCGGCACCAACACCTCCGGCAGCAGCCTCGGCGAGGGGATCAGAACTTCACAGACCACCCGGCAGCTCCCGATCAACGGATCCGTCACCTGGCTCCTCTTCGGCGGCTTCTCCACCAGCGGCGGCCTGAACAAGGTGAACACCACCGAGCTGCGGAGCGGAGGCGTGACCGTGACGAAGCGATCCGACGCCACCGCGGACGTCGGGAAGCCCTTCCGTCTGCCGAAGAGCTGGAATCTCAAGAGCGACATCCTGCGGGCGCGCATCGGCGTGAACCAGTCGCACAGCCAGGGCTTCTTCCTCACGAGCGACAGCACCGGATCCAAGCGCGTCACCGACAACGGGCGCTTGGCGATCAACGGCAACGCCGACGCCGACATCAACGACAACATGTCCTTCAGCTTCACTCTGTCGCGCGTGCTGAACTACGAC
>JALZAQ010000055.1 GCA_030948255.1 Gemmatimonadota bacterium | reverse complement strand
TTTCCACTCGGCGCCAATCAACCGGAGAGCAAGGCGGCGGAGGCAGCGCTGGCCGTTCGGCAGGGAGCGGGGGAATGCGACATGGTCGCTGCACTGGGGCACATCAAGAGCGCCGACTGGGGGCACTTGGCGCGGGACATCGAGGCGGTGGTAACCGCCGCCTCCGGCGCGCTGGTGAAGGTCATCATCGAGTCCGCGCTGCTCACACCACTTGAGGTCATCAAGGCGAGTGCGTTGGCCCGTGAGGCAGGGGCGCACTACGTGAAGACGAGCACCGGCTTCAACGCGGCCGGCGGTGCGACCGCGGAGGCGGTGACACTCATGCGGTTGGCCGTGGGAGATGCCCTGGGGGTGAAAGCCTCGGGCGGCGTACGCGACTGCGATGCCGCGTTGAAGATGATTGCCGCGGGCGCGACACGCATCGGGACGTCGAGCGGCGTCGGCATGGTGCAGTGCCTGGGAGCCGGTCCCCTGCCGCTACGCGAGCTGCTGGCGGCCCCGCAGCGTCACGCCGCGCGGTGCAGCACCGGCAGCTGCGCCCCCGCCGTCGCCGGCTCGACCGGTAGCTACTGACCGCAGCATCACCGGAGACCAACTCGTGCGTCTGATTCCTCGTGACGAAGGCTTCTTCGACCTCTTCGCCGAACTGGCGAAGCGGCTCACATCGACCGCCACGCTCCTCGAGCAGCTGTTCGCCGAGCCGGCGAAGGTCAACGAGTACGTGTCGAAGATCAAGGATGTGGAGCACGAGGCGGACAATCTCACGCACGAGGTGATCTCACGCATCGACCGGAGCTTCGTGACGCCGATCGACCGGGAGGACATCCACGAGCTGGCGTCGCAGCTCGACAACGTGATCGATCTCGTGGACGGCACGGCGCGCCGCGCCGCCATGTTTCACATCACCGCGGTCCACGAGCCGGCGAAGCAGCTCTGCAACGTTCTCGTGCGTGCGGCGAAGGAGATCCAGTCGGCCGTCACGAACATGAAGAAGTCGAAATTGGTGGTGGAGCACGCCCGGATCATCAAGGGACTCGAGGAGGAGGGCGACGCGATCTACCACATTGCGGTCGGGGCCCTGTTCTCCGGAACGCCGGACCCGATCGAAGTGATCAAGTGGAAGGAGCTCTACGACACGCTGGAGCGGGCGATCGACCAGGCGGAGGACGTTGCCAACGTCCTCGAGAGCATCGCGCTAAAGCACGCCTGACCGTGGTCACGTACGTCGTCATCATCGTCGCGATCGCCTTCCTGTTCGATTTCAGCAACGGCTTTCACGACTCGGCGAACTCGATCGCCACCGTCGTCGGCACCCGCGTCATGAAGCCCCTTCCTGCCGTCTTCTGGGCGGCCGGATTCAACTTCCTCGCTGCTTTCACCGTGGGAACGGCGGTCGCGAAGACGGTCGGAAAGGGGATGATCGACATCAACATCGTCGATCCCAACGTGATTCTGGGCGCGCTGCTCGGAGCCATCGCGTGGAACGTGACCACCTGGTACTTCGGGCTGCCGTCCAGCTCCTCGCACGCACTGCTGGGAGCCTATGGAGGCGCGGCTGTCGCCAAGGCCGGATTCAGCGCGATCATCATCAGTGGCTGGACCAAGACTCTGCTCTTCATCGTGCTGTCGCCAATGATCGGGCTGATGCTCGGCTTTCTGATGATGGTCATGATCTACTGGATCTTCCAGCGCACCTCGCCTGGGCGGGTCGACCGTCTTTTCCGGGTTCTCCAGCTCGTGAGCTCGGCTTTCTTCTCGTACTCGCATGGCGCCAACGATGCACAGAAGACGATGGGGATCATCGTGGGTCTGCTCGTCGCGTCCAAGGCGTCATTCGTCGGGCAGCCTGGCGCTCTCCACCGCATGTATCTGCCGACCGCCGACCACATCCCGTTCTGGGTCGAGATCGGCGCCTACAGCGCCATCGCTCTGGGGACGCTGTTCGGCGGGTGGCGCATCGTGAACACGATGGGGAACCGGATCACACGGCTCCGTCCCGTGGGAGGGTTCTGCGCCGAGACCGGGGGAGCGCTCAGCATCATGCTGGCCACGCATTTCGGCATCCCGGTGAGCACGACACACTCGATCACCGGGTCGATCGTAGGGGTCGGGATGGCGAACCGTATCTCGGCCGTTCGGTGGGGGGTAGCGGGGCGCATCGTCTGGGCCTGGATCCTGACGATCCCGGCGGCGGCGTTGATCGCCTCGATATGCTGGTTTGCTCTCAGCCACATCATCCACCTGAAGTGACTCGCCGCCGCCCCCGTGCCCCGATCGTGACAGCCGCGGGGGCCCCACCGACCCTAGATTGAGGGTCCCCCGCCGGCGCGGATCCTGCCGGCGTTCGGAGATACCCCCCCCGACTGCTCCACATGCCCGATCGTCTCGCACATCCATCGCTCTACATCAATCGCGAGCTGAGCTGGCTCGATTTCAATGCACGTGTCCTCGATGAGGCCGCGAGCGCGCGCACGCCCCTCCTCGAGCGGCTCAAGTTCATTGCGATCGTCAGCACCAACCTCGACGAGTTCTACATGGTCAGGGTGGCCGGCCTTCGCCGCCAGGTGGCGGCCGGCGTCACGGTCCCGTCACCTGATGGTCTGACGCCACAGGAGCAGCTCGATGCCATCGCATCCCGCGTAGCGAAGCTCCTGCGCGCGCAGCAGCGCTGCCTGCACAACGTTCTGCTCCCCGCCCTCTCCACCGTCGGCATCCGGCTGGTATCCCCGCCCGAGTTGACTCCGAGCGAGACCGAATCACTGGACGGCTTCTTCCGGTCACAGCTCTTCCCTGTGCTGACGCCACTGGCAGTCGATCCGGCGCATCCCTTTCCGTACATCTCGAATCTGTCGCTCTCCCTGGCGGTCGAAGTGCGCGACCCGGTTACCGGCGTCGAGCACTTCGCGCGCGTCAAGGTGCCGAGGAGCCTTCCGCGATGGGTACCGGTGGGTCGCCCCAACCACTTCGTGCCTCTCGAGCAGGTGATCGGCGCCAATCTGGCATCGCTTTTTCCCGGCATGGAGGTGCTGAGCTGGCACGTCTTTCGGATCACGCGCAACTCGGATCTGGACATCGCCGAGGACGAGCCGGAAGATCTACTCGAGGCGATCGAGGAGCAGGTATTCCGCCGCCGCTTCGGGGAGGTGGTCCGGCTCGAGGTCCAGAGCGACATGCCGGCGGCAACGCGGGCCCTGCTCCTCGAGGAGCTGCGGGACGATCGTCTCCCGGCGAACGCGACGTTGAGCGAGCGAGACATCGAGGAGGCGGGGCCGCTGATGGCGCTCGGCGACCTGATGGAGATCGCGGGGCTCGACGTGCCGGAGCTGCGCGATCTTCCGGCGGTCCCGAGCACTCCGGCGGCGCTTCGTGCTCCTGGTCGAACGATCTTCGATGCGATCCGGGAGCGTGACATCCTGCTGCACCATCCGTTCGAATCGTTCGCCACGACGGTCGAGGAGTTTCTCGAAGCGGCGGCCACGGACGATCAGGTGCTCGCGATCAAGCTCTCGCTCTACCGCACCTCGGGAGACACCGCGATCGTCCAGGCGCTGGCCGACGCCGCGCAACGCGGGAAGCAGGTGGCCGTGCTGGTCGAGCTCAAGGCCCGGTTCGACGAGACGAACAACATCACCTGGGCCCGCACGCTGGAGAGCGCGGGCGCCCACGTGGCGTACGGGCTGGTGTCGCTCAAGACGCACGCCAAGATCGCCCTCGTCGTGCGCCGCGAGCCCGACGCGATCCGGCGGTACGTGCACATCGGCACCGGGAACTACAATACGCGCACCGCTCGCCTCTACACCGACCTCGGACTGCTCACCTGCGACGGGGAGATCGGAGCAGACCTCAGTGATCTGTTCAATTTCCTCACCGGGTTCTCGCGGCAGACCTCCTACCGCAAGCTGCTCGTGGCTCCCGGAAGCATGCGGCAGCAATTCATCTCGCTGATCGATCGTGAGGCCGAGCATGCCCGTGCCGGGCGGGGAGGGTGCATCGTGGCCAAGATGAACTCTCTTACCGATCCCGAGATCATCCGGGCGCTGTATGCGGCATCAGGCGCGGGCGTCGAGATCGACCTGATCGTTCGGGGGATCTGCTGCCTCCGCCCCGGAATAGAGGGAATCAGCGAGAACATCCGGGTGGTGAGCATCATCGGGCGCTTTCTCGAGCATTCCCGTCTCTGGTATTTTGCCCACGGCGGGGAGGGGCAGTTCCTGCTCGGATCGGCTGACTGGATGCAGCGCAACTTCGATCGTCGCGTGGAGGCGGTCGTTCCGGTGGGGGACCGCTCGCTGCATCCCTTGCTGCACTCGCTGCTCGCGACCTACCTCGCCGATTCCCGACAGTCCTGGGTGCTCCAGGCGGACGGCGAGTACGCGCGTCGCGCGGACGCCGCCGGGGTCGTCGTACCCGGATCGCACGCCACGCTCATGTCCGATCCCTGGGGGACGCAGCAGCGCGAGGAGCCAGCGGCGACACATCCCGCCGAGCGCATCCTGTCGCACTGATCGTTCGGCGCGCTCGCAGCTCAATCGACGCCGGCGGAGACGGCCTCGGCGGCAAGGGGGTCGATTCGAGCCAACAGCGCACCGGCCGGATCGACGATCTCGACCGGGCGCCCGCTGAGCTGGGCGAGCAGGCCGGCCTTGCGGGTCGCGCCCCAGATCTCCAGTCGCAGCGAGCGGCGTCCGGCGCGCGGGAGCGGGCAGAGCCGCACGGCGTGACGAAGCCAGCGGACGCGAATGCGATCGACGGCGTCGGCATGGCCCCGGTCGAAGCCATCGGCCACTCGCAGGAGAGCCGAGAGGCGGCGCACCTGCCGACGATGCTCCTTCTCGAGAACGCTGAAGTTCCGGTGCTTCTTGCGGGGCTCGCGTCCCCGGTGATACCGCGCGACGTTCGCTACCACCACCTGCTGGGCGGGCGCCATCCCGAGCAGCTCCGCGTGCAGGATCAGGTAATACGAATGCTTGTGGTGGCGCTCGTAGCTGATGTGATAACCGACGTCGTGGAGGAGCGCGGCGTCCTCCAGAAGCGCGCGCTCATCCGGCGCGCAGCCGAGGCGCGCGCCGATGGAATCAAAGAGCTGGAGCGCGAGGCGCCGCACTTGGAGGGCGTGCGGGCTCTCGTAGCGGCATGCCTCGGCGAATCGCTGCACCGAGCGCTGCCTCGCGTCGCCGGGGCTCGCCGCCATCGGAGTGACGCGAGCGGTCTCGAGCAGCAGTCCCTCGCGGATGCCGTAGCCCGAAACCACCAGCTCGCGCGCGTCCAGCCGGGCGACGATCTCGGCGACGACCGCGAGGCCCGCCACGATGATGTCGGCGCGGGCGGGATTGAGCCCGGGAGTTGCCTGCCGCTCGGCGAGCGACGTGTCCTGCAGCGAGTCGAGGATGTGCTCGAGATCGCCCCGTGTGACGCGAGTGCCGTGCACCGACTGCGCCGTGAGCATGCCCTGTCGTGCGAGCAGCATGCCGGCCAGGTTGGTGAAGGTACCCCCCGACCCGATGAGCTTTGCGCCACGCCACGCGCGCGCCGGGAGTCGGCGGACGAGCGTCTCGCGCACCGATCGTCGCAGGCGGCGGACGTCTTTGCGCCTCGCGCTCTCGTTCAGGAACTGCTCGCCGAGCCGGATGGCGCCGAAGGGGAGGGAGACGAGTCGCTCCACCAGGCCGCCCGCGCTCAGCGCCAGCTCGAGCGAGCCCCCTCCGATGTCGACGACCGCGCAGCGACCAGCGCCCAGATCGAAGTGTGCGAGGGCGCTCCGCAGTCCGAGCATGGCCTCCTCGTCGCCGGAGAGGACGCGCACCTGCAATCCGGACGCGCTGCGGACGCGCTCCAGGAACACATCGGCGTTGGAAGCGTCCCGCACCGCGCTCGTCGCCACTGCCTCGATCCGGATGGCGCCGAGCTGTCGGGCGAGCGTGGACATGCGGACGACGGCGTCGGTGGCGCGCTCGATTCCGTCGGTGGCCAGCGCGCCCTGATCGCCCAGGTGAGCTCCCAGGCGCGGGGCGGCCTTCATCTCGTCCACCACCCGAATCGTCCCCCGGGAGGAGACGTCGGCCACGATCTGCCGGATCGAGTTCGAGCCGATATCGATGGCGGCGACTCGCTGCACCGCATCCTCGCCGGCGCCGTTGGAGGCACCGGGCGCGCTGGGAAGAGTCGTCGCCGGACTACTGGTGGGCGTCCGACTCACATTCAGCCTGAGCCGTTTCCGAGAGCATCTGTCGGGTTGTGCACTCCGATATATACGTGCGAGACCGGCGCGGTGCAGGGGAGAAGCGCGCCAAGAAATCAGCCAAGCGATGGCGCCACCCGCTCGTCGTAGTGGTGCTTGATCTGCTTCCCCTCGGCCAGGTAAACCGCATCTTCGGCGATGTTGGTGGCGAGATCGGCGACCCGCTCCAGGTTGCGGCTCACCAGAAAGAGCTCGAGCGCGGCGGTGATGGTGGTGGGGTCCTCGAGCATGTGCGTGATGACGATGCGGTGCAGCGAATCGTGCAGCGCGTCCACCTGGTCGTCGGCCGCGCAGACGGCCCTCCCGAGGGCGCCATCCGCGCGGACGAAGGCATCGAGAGCCTCGCTCAGCATCTTGCGCGCGCGCCGCGCCATCTCCTCGATCTCGGGATCGGGTGTGATGCGGGAATGATTCGCGATCAGCCGGAGCGCCGACTGCGCGATGTTCACGGCGTGATCCCCGACGCGCTCCAGATCGCTCGAGATCTTGATCGCACTGATGATGAAGCGCAGATCGCGGGCCATCGGCTGCTGCCGCGCCAGCAGGGAGACCGCCAGCTGCTCGACCTCCACCTCGAGGAGGTCGATCTCGGCGTCGGCACTGAGGATCGCCTCTGCCTTCCCATCGTCGCGAGAGAGGAGGGCGTCAACGGACAGATCGACCAGCGCCTCGGCGCGCTCCGACATGTCGAGCAGCTTCTGCTTCAGCGCCTCGAGCTGCTCGTGAAAGTGACGAAAGCCGGTGGCGGCTTCTGGTGGGGTCATCCGAACCTCCCGGTCACGTAAGCGTCGGTCTGCGCTTCACGTGGGCTGGTAAAGAGCCTGTCGGTGGCGTCGTGCTCCACCAGCTGACCCAGATAGAAGAACGCTGTGAAATCCGATGAGCGCGCGGCCTGCTGCAGATTGTGGGTCACGATGACCACCGTCAACTCTTTCTTGAGCTCGTACAATAGCTCCTCGATCTTCTGGGTCGCACTCGGGTCGAGCGCGCTCGCGGGCTCGTCGAGCAGCAGCACTTCGGGGTCGTTCGCCAGCGCGCGCGCGATGCAGAGACGCTGTTGCTGACCCCCCGAGAGTCCGAGCGCGCTCTGCCGCAGGCGGTCCTTCACCTCATCCCAGAGGGCCGCCCTGTGGAGCGACCGCTCCACGAGCTCGTCGAGCTCGCGACCGCGCGCGAGACCGTTGATGCGGGGTCCGAAGGCGATATTCTCGTAGATGGACTTTGGAAAGGGGTTCGATCGCTGAAAGACCATCCCCACCCGTTGTCGGAGCGACACGACGTCGTTTCGTGCCTCATAGACGTCCGCCCCATCCAGCTGCATCTCCCCTTCCCACCGCGTTCCGGGGATGAGCTCGTTGAGGCGATTGATCGACCTCAGAAAGGTCGACTTGCCGCATCCCGACGGACCGATGAGCGCGGTGATCGCCCTCGGCCGCATGACCAGGTCGATCGAATGGAGCGCCTGCTTCGCGCCGTACCAGAACGAGAAGCGCCTCGCGGCGATCGTCCCCCGGGGTTCCGTCTCGGGCTCGGCGATCGCGCTTTGAGAGCGGGCGGACGGATCGCTCTCGACCGCGATCATCCGAACCGCCCCGTGATGTAGGCCTCGGTGCGCGAGTCTCGCGGCGCGGTGAAGAGGAGGTCGGTCGGCGCCATCTCAACCAACTCACCCGCCAGGAGAAAAGCGGTGGCGTCGGACACACGCGCCGCCTGCTGCATGTTGTGCGTCACGATCACTATCGTCATGTCGCGGCGCAGCTCGTAGACCAGCTCCTCCACTCGCTGCGTACTGATCGGGTCGAGCGATGCAGTCGGCTCGTCGAGCAGCAGCACCTCGGGCTCGGTGGCCAGGGCACGCGCGATGCAGAGACGCTGCTGCTGGCCGCCAGACAGTCCCACGGCGCTGGTCTTGAGCCGGCCCTTCACCTCCTCCCAGAGCGCAGCGCGGCGCAACGCACGCTCGACCACGGCATCCCGCTCAGAACGGGCGAAATGGGCCCGGTCGAGCACGATCAGCCCGGCCGCGACGTTGTCGCGAATCGACAGGGAAGGGAAGGGCGTGGGGCGCTGAAAGACCATGCCGATATGCTTGCGCACGGAGTTCGCGTTCACGCCGCGGTCGTAGATGTCGCGCGTCTCACCACCCGACCCGCTACTCAGGATCACCTGGCCTTCCACTCGCGCTGTCGGCACTGTCTCGTGCATGCGATTGAGGCACCGCAGGAGCGTGGATTTCCCGCAGCCCGAGGGACCGATGATGGCGGTCACCTGACGGTTGGCGATCGCCATCGACAGCCCGCGCACGGCGGCGGTCTCGCCAAAGAAGGCGCTCAGCGACCTGACCTCGAGCCGGGCACGCGAGGAGTCGGGCACCACCGCAGTCGGGCGCTCGACCTCCGGTACGCGGGCGACAAGGCGCTCAGTCCCCGGCACCGGATCCGAAACGAGCTCGAGTGGCGAACCGGGCGGCGACGCTGATGACGAGGATGAGGAGGATGAGGACGAGAGCGCCGGTCCAGGCCTGGGCGTGCCATTCATCGTAGGGGCTGACCGCATAGGTGAAGATCTGAAGGGGAAGGGCGGCAATGGGCTGGCCCGGTCTGACCGACCAGAACTGATTGCCGAAAGCGGTGAAGAGCAGGGGCGCGGTCTCGCCAGCGATCCGTGCGATCGCGACCAGAGCGCCGGTGACGATCCCGGCGGCGGCCGTGCGGAGAACGACGGTGAGCGAAGTGCGCGCCCGCGAGTATCCGAGCGCGAGCGCAGCCTCGCGCAGAGATACCGGAACGAGCCGCACTATCTCTTCGGTCGTGCGCGCCACCATCGGGATCATCATCGCGCCGAGTGCCACGCCGCCAGCCAGAGCGGAGAAGTGGTGAACCGGGCGCACGAGAAACTGCCAGGCAAAGATACCCATCACGATCGACGGCAACCCGTTGAGCACGTCCGACAGGAAGCGCACGGTGTTCGCGAGGAGCGTTCCGCGCTGCTCGGCGAGAAAGAGCCCGGCGCCAACGCCGATCGGCAGTCCGAGTCCGCTCGCGATGGCGATCAGAATCGATGTCCCGACGATCGCGTTCGCCATCCCGCCTCCCGTCTCCCCCACGGGCTTCGGCATGGCCGTGAAGAAGCGCGGCGTGACGGCCGCGGCCCCCTCGCGGATCAGATGGAAGAGGATGAAGACCAGCGGTAGCGTAGCGAGAACGGCGGCCGCGCCCACGAGCCCGGCCATGATCCCGCTGCGGAGTCGCCGCCGCCGGATGGACCGGACGGCCCGCTCCGCCGTGGCGCGCTGCCCTTGGCTCGGGCGACGGTCGCCGGCTGTGGCGACGGCCGCGGTCATCCGGCGCGCCCCGTGGACTGCCGCGAGACCTGCCAGACGAGCCAACGTGCGATCGCGTTCACGATCAGGGTGATGACGAACAGCGTGAACCCGACAGCCATCAGAGCCGCCAGGTGCAGATCGCCCGACGCCTCGCTGAACTCGTTGGCGATCAGCGAGGCCATCGTGTACCCCGGAGCGAAGAGCGACGCCGAGATCTCCGGCCGGTTGCCGATGAGCATCGTCACCGCCATGGTCTCGCCGAGCGCGCGCCCCAGCCCGAGAATGATCCCGCCGATGATGCCGGAGCGCGCGAACGGGATCACCGCTCGCGAGATGGCCTCCCACCGCGTCGCGCCCAGCGCCAGCGCGGCTTCGCGCTGCGACCGCGGTACGGCGAGGAGCACCTCTCGCGCAACCGAAGAGATGTACGGCAAGACCATGATCGCGAGGATCAGCCCGGCCGACAGCATGCTCGGGCCGTACGCCGGTCCGGAGAACAGCGGGGTCGCGCCCAGATGCAGCGTGTCGCGCAGAAAGGGCATGACCGTGCTCCGCATGAGCGGCACCAGCACGAAGATGCCCCACAACCCGTAGACAACGCTCGGAATGGCCGCCAGGAGATCGACCAGGAACGCGAGAGGCTGCCGAAGCCAGGCGGGCGCGAACTCCGAAAGGAAGATCGCGACTCCAATCGCGAGCGGCGTCGCGATCACCAGCGCGATGATCGAGGAGACCACCGTCCCGAAGATGGCGGGTGCGGCGCCAAAGTGTCCGGCGACGGGATCCCAGTCGCTGGTGGTCAGGAAACCGAAGCCGAATACGCGGAACGCCGGCCAGCCCGCCCGCGCGATCTCGACCGCAAGGAGCAGCAGCAACGCCGGAATGCAGAGCGCGAAGAAAGTGATCGTGCCCCGATACATCCGGTCGCCGACCGCCGTACCGTCGAGCCGCAGCGTGAAGACGGGACGAGCGGCCCGCGGCGGCGCGGTCGCAGCTGGCGCGGGGTTCCCCCCCGTGGTCATGCGCCGCGACCGATTGCGACCGAATCCAGTTTCGCCTGAAGTTGCTTCGCGAGATTCTCAGGAAGCGGCGCGTAGTCGAGGGGTGCGGCGGTGCGCTCTCCGTCCGTCAGCGCCCAACGCACGAAGTCCACCAGCTTCTTGCCCTTCACGGGGTCGCCCATGGTGCGGGGAACCAGCAGGAAGGTGAACGAGGAAATGGGGTAGCTCTGCGTGCCCGGGGCGTTGACGATGGAGACGCGGTAGTCGGTGGTGGGGGGGAATTTCTCGGCGCTGGCGGCGGCGGCGGCGGTGACGGCGTCGACGCTCGGCAGGACGAAGACCCCGGCGGCGTTGCGGAGGGCGGCGTAGCTGAGCTTGTTCTGCTTGGCGTAGGCCAGCTCCACATAGCCGATCGCCCCGGGCGTCTGCTTCACCTGGCCAGCGACGCCCTCGTTCCCCTTGCCCCCGAGTCCCACGGGCCACTGCAGCTCCTTCCCCTTGCCCGGCGCCTTCGCCCACTCGGGGCTCACGGCGGCGAGATAATCGGAGAAGATGTAGGTCGTCCCGCTGCCGTCCGAGCGGTGCACCACGGCGATATCGGTGGCGGGCAGCCGGGCCCCGCGGTTGAGCGCGGCGATGCGGCCGTCGTTCCACTTGGTGATCTTCCCCTGGAAGATGGCGGCGACCACGTCGCCGGTGAGCTGCAGGGGGCGCGCGGCGAGCTCGGGCAGGTTGTAGGTGATGACGACCGCGCCGAGGACGGTCGGGATGTGGAGCACGGGCCCCTTGAGCTTGGCCAGCTCGGCGTCGGACATCGGGGCGTCGGAGGCGCCGAAGTCGACGGTGCCCTCGGTGAGCTGGCGGATGCCGCCGCCGGAGCCGATCGACTGGTAGTTGATCTTCACGCCCGTCTTGGCGGCGTAGTCGGCGAACCACTTCGAGTACAGCGGATACGGAAACGTCGCCCCCGCCCCCGTCAGATCCGCGCCGCCGGCGACGCCCGAGCTAGGCGCGGAGGTGCTTCCCGACGTCTTCGAGCCGGCACTGTCCGTGACACTCTTCTGCTCGCCGCCGCACGCAGTCAGGGCGGCCCCCAGGGCCACCAGGAGAAAACAGGCTCTCACGGGAAACGCTCCATGCATGTCGAGGATGCCCTCAAGATGCATGGAGCGTTCGAGACCCGGAGCGACGGGGCTGTAACGACCCTGTCACAACCGCCGCAGCTGCACAGCTGCCGCCTAGAAGCTGGCCGTCCAGTGCAGGAAGACGGTCGACTGGGTGGGTGTGGGGGTGATGACGCCGCTGCCGGGGTTGGGGAAGCTCGTTGGGCTCTGCCGCTGGAGATCCAGCGCGAGCGCGGTGCGGGCCGTCGGCTCCCAGAAAACTCCCGCGATCAGGAGGTTGTACGACGGAGTCGATCCCTGATACGCCGAGCTGTTGAGGCTGTTTCCAGTGCTGGTGTTCGGTGTGAAGTGATCGTAGCGGACGACGATCCCGACGGATGACTTCTCGGCCGCGTTCATCCACTCGAGTGGCCGCGCGATGAGGAAAGCGTCGACCAGCCGCCCGGTGGAGTCGTTCGCGGCCCTCGGGGAGACGCTGGTGTTGGAGCCGGTCTCATACCCCTCCTTGCGCTGCGCGAGCTCGGCGCCGGCGGTCAGACGGCGATCCTTGAGTCCGGCGAAGATGCCGTACCGATCACGAGCCAAGCCATCAGTAACGGGGCCGACCTGTCCGGTACCGCCAGTCGCGAACTTGCTCGCCGTGTAGCCTTTGTAGATCCAGGGGGAGATGGTGAGTGTCTTGAGAAATCCGTCCTGAGACCCGAGGGGCGTGAACGACGCTCTCAGCGCGAGATCCTTGAATCGGTCGGTTTCCGCGGCGGTATAGCCCGGTCCGTTGGTGACGGTTCCGTACAGCTGACCCATCTTGTTCGGAAGGTTCAGCTGGGCGGCGGCGCCGAGATCGGAGCTCGAGAAGAACCCGAACCGCTCCACGGCGGTCTGCGACAGGTAACGCGGCCAGAACGTCTCCTCGTGATCGATGACGACGTTGTGCAACATGCCGATGCGGCCGAAGGCGGTCGCGGCATTGCCGTCCGTCGAGCGGAGGAAATTGTACTGGAGGTAGCCGTACTTGAGGCGCACCACCCAGCCGCGATAGAAGCCGTTGGTGGTCGCGCTGGTCTGCTGAAAGATGTCCGTTGTGGCGCGAATGCTGGCGTTATCGCCGGCCGGCATCTGGAAGGTCAGGTAGACGCGCTCGATGTCGAACTTGTTGGGGTTGGTGGTTCCGTTCTGCGCTTTGGAGGCGGAGTCGGTCTTGTATTGATAGTTCCCGAGGATCACTCCCGAGAAGTCGAGGTTCGGCGTCTTGGCTGTCGCGGCCGGTTTCGGGGCGGGCGCGGGCGGGACGGCGGGCGGTTTCTGGGTCGTGTCGGACTGCTGGGCGACGGCGACGAGCGGCGTCGCCGCGATCATCGCGAGCGCGCCCAGCAGCGTCCGTGAACGAGAAGTGGTCATCGGGGATCGGGGTGAGGGAGAGAAGACGAGATCGGGTAACTCGTCGTGCCGGGCGCGTTGATGACAGGCACGGTCCAAAGCTCGCGCTACCGGGTAAAGACCGAGTGGCACGGTCGTAACGAAGCTGTCACGTGGAGCGAGCAGGGGCGGGCGTAACGCGTGACTCTGGGAAAAAGACTTCCACCGTGGTCCCGCGCCCCACCACGCTCTCCGCGCGAGCACTGCCACCATGGGCCTCGGCCAGATGGCGTACGACGGCAAGTCCGAGTCCGGTCCCTCCCGCGGCCCGCGAGCGGCCGACGTCCACGCGGTAGAAGCGCTCGAAGATGCGGGACAGGTGGGCGGGTGGAATCCCGGCCCCGCTGTCGCGCACGCCGAGCCAGACGCCGTCCGCGCCGGCGCGGGAGATGATCGTGACGCGACCGCCGGTGGAAGTGTGCCGGACGGCGTTCTCGACGAGATTGCTCAGGATCTGTCGAAGCGCGGTGGGATCGGCCACGATGCTCGGCATGGCAGGATCGACCTCCAGCTCGAGCTGGAGGTCGCGCGCGCGGGCATCATCCTCGAAGGGGTGAAACGCTTCCCGGGCGACGCCCGCGATGCCGACGCGCTCCGGGCTTGGCACCCATCCGCCCGACTCGATGCGGGAAAGGTCGAGCAGATCGTCCACGATCCGTTGCATGCGCCAGGTGTTGCTCCGGATCGTGCCGACGAAGGCCCGCTGCTGCTCGGGGGTCACGGTGTCGGTCGCGAGAGTCTCGGCGAAGCCGCCGATCACCGTGAGCGGAGTCTTGAGCTCGTGCGACACGTTGGCGACGAAGTCGCGCCTGACCGCTTCCAGCCGGCGCACGTCGGTGAGGTCGTAGAGCGCGAGCACGGCTCCGCGCTCGCGGAAAGGACGCGCGGTGAGCGCCAGGGTTCGTCCGTCGTGATCCATCTCCGCACCTTCGACCCCGAACCCCGAGAGCGCCTGGGCGAGCGCATCGCGCAGAACCGGGTCACGCGGAAGGAGATCGACCGAGAACGGCACGGGATTGCGGAGGGCGAGCATCCGGCGCCCGCTGTCGTTGACGCGCACGACTTGCCGGCGGACGTCCACTGCGATCACCCCTTCATGGAGCGAATCGACGAGCGCGCCCAGCAGGGCATCGTCATCCTGGAGCGCGGTGAGCCGGCTCTCGAGCTGTTCCGACATGCGGCGGACGGCCGACGCGAGATCTCCCACCTCTCCCGGGGCAGAGAGAGCTGGCCGCCGGCTCAGATCGCCGTCCGCGATCGCGCGGGCCACGTCTCGAAGCTCGACCACGGGCGCCGAGATCGCGCGCGAGAAGAGCGCGGCGAGCACGAGCGCGACGACGAGCGCGCCGAGCCCGGAGAGGAGCACGTCCTGGCGGGCACCTTCCACGATCCGGTCGAGGGCGAGCGTGCCGATGGACACCCGCGCGACCCCTCGCTTCATAGGCACGGCAACGTACAACTCGCGGTCTCCCGCCGACGGACTGGGTCGCATCGAGACTCCCACTCCGCCTCCGTGCGCGACCAGCACTTCGGGACGCGTCGCATGGTTCTGGAGTCCGGCCAGGAGTGCCCCGTCGAACTCGGAATCTCCGATCACGCGGCCGGTGCTGTCGATCAGGGTGACCCGATGCCCGAGCGACCTCCCGATGGCGTCAGCCAGCGAGTCCGGGGACATCGCGGGTGTCCAGATCGAGGAGACAAGCTGTGCTTCGCGCGTGAGCTGGGAAACGGCGAGATCGCCGAGTCGGGAGCGCAAACGCCGTCCGCTCAGCAGCACGGCGACGACGACGAGAGCGGTGATGACGATCGTCGACCAGAGGAGCAGCCGCTGCGCCAGTCTCACGAACGGCCCGCCGCCTGACGAATGCGGTAGCCGAAGCCGCGCACGGTCTCGATCAGATCACCGGCTCGGCCGAGCTTCGAGCGTAGACGCTGGACGTGCATGTCCACCGTGCGGGTCTGGATGTCCGGGGCGGCATCCCACACGGTCTCCAGAAGCTGTCGCCGGTCCTGCACGCGTCCGCGGCGCTCTGCCAGTGTGAGCAGCAGTCTGTACTCCGTGCGAGTGAGCTCCACCGGCTGCCCGTCGACGGACACCTCGTGGGCGGCCCTGGCAATGCGAACCGGGCCGACAGCGATGATGTCACCGCCGACCGCGCCGCCGGCCGTCGTCCGGCGCAGGATCGCGCCGACGCGGAGCACGAGCTCCGGCGGGCTGAAGGGCTTCGCGAGATAATCATCCGCGCCGAGAGAGAGGCCGCGGATCCGATCAGGCTCGTCGCTCCGCGCCGTGAGCATGAGGACGCCTACGTCATGCGTGGCGTCCGCCTCTCGCAGCAGCTCGAGCACCTCGAAGCCGGACATGCCCGGGAGCATCAGATCGAGCACGATCAGCGAAGGCGCTTCATCGCGGGCGGCGGCGAGCGCCTCGGGCCCCGTCGCCGCGGTTGAGACGCGATAGCCGGCTTTGGCAAGGTGGTAGGCGACGAGAGCGACGATGTCGGGCTCGTCATCCACGACCAGAATCCGTTCCCCCCCTCCCGGCGCGACGCTCATTTCCCCGGTGCCTCGAGACGCCGCTCGATCCGCGCGATGATCATCTCGATCGCGTCGTCATTGTCTCCCCCGCAGGAGACGATGGCGTCCGCGTGCCGTTTGCTCGGCTCGACGAACTCGAGGTGCATCGGGCGCACGGTGCGCAGGTACTGCTCCAGAATTGTCTTCAGTGTCCGCCCCCGCCATCGCATATCACGGCGAAGTCGCCGCACGAGCCTGATGTCCGCATCCGTATCCACGAAGATCTTGATGTCGCAGAGCTCCCGAACGCGCGCGTCCACGAACAGCAGAATCCCTTCGGTCACGAGCAGAGCTGGCGGTTGGACCGGTGTCGTGTCCGCGGAGCGCCGGTGCGCGATGAAATCGTATGATGGCTTCTCGACAGGGAATCCGTCGGCGAGCCGACGGAGCTGGGTCGCAAACAGATCGAGGTCGAAGGCTTCGGGATGATCCCAGTTCACCGCAGCCCGCTCCTCGAGCGAGAGTCGCTCGAAGTCGCGGTAATACGCATCCATGTCCAGAAGCGCCACCGTCACGGCGCTCAGGCGCTCCGCGATCGTGCGGGCGACCGTGCTCTTTCCGGATCCGGAGCCGCCCGCGATTCCGACGATGAGTGGTTTCATTCTAGCGTGGCGGACCGGTCGGTGACGGGATGGCGCCGTCACGATCCGGTAACGGGTAAAGAGCGCTGCCGGTTTGGGCGGGGCTTTCGCTGCGAAGTTGCCAGAGCGATGCTCGAGGGTCAACCGGCCTCCCCCCCGATGCGGCCTTCCTGTACATTTTTCCCATGTATCGCGTCGTTCTCTCGTTTCTGCTCGCCGCGCCCGGCCTCGCCGCCCAGGCGGCGGCAGCAGCCGGCGCTGACAGCCGCGAGCTGGTGGTCGCCTCCACGACCGATGTGCACGGGCGACTCCGCGGCTGGGATTACTATGCCGGAAGGGAGGACGGGAATCGGGGATTGACGCGCGCCGCGACGATCGTGGACTCCCTCCGCGCGACATCCCCCGGTCGCGTTCTGCTGATAGACGCTGGCGATTTGCTGCAGGGAACCCCGCTCACGTTCATCGCGGCACGCCGCTTTCCGTCGCGCGCGCATCCGGTGATCGCGGCCATGAACGCGATGCGCTACGACGCCGCGGCCATCGGGAACCACGAGTTCAACTATGGCGTGCCCCTGCTGAACCACGCCATCGCGCAGGCGCACTTTCCCTTTCTGGCAGCCAACGCCATGACGCCGGCTGGCCGGCACGCGTACACGCCGTGGGTGATCGTGCGGCGTGCCGGAATCCGGGTCGGCATCATCGGAGCAACGACGCCCGGCTCGGTGATCTGGGACCGCGATAATCTGCGGGGCCGGCTGGTGATTCGCGACATCGTGCCAGCCGTCGGCCTGGCGGTTGGGGAGGCGCGGAAGGCGGGCGCAGACGTGATCGTGGTGACGGTGCATTCCGGTCTCGACGAGCCCGCGAGCTACGACACGGTCTCCAGCGGTGTGCCAAGCGAGAACGTCGCCGCGCGCCTGGCGCGCGAGGTGCCGGGAATCGATCTCATCATCTACGGGCACTCCCACAAGGAGATCGCCGAGAAGGTCATCGGGACGACACTCCTCATGCAGCCCAAGAACTGGGCGACCAGCGTCGCGGTGGCGCATCTGCGACTGGTGAGGGCCGGTCGGGGCTGGCGCGTCGCGGAGCGGCGCGGAGAGCTCGTTCAGGCAAAGAGTCACGCCGAGAGTGCCGCGCTGTTGGCCGCGACAGAGGGAGCCCACGAGCGCACGGTAGCGTATGTCGCCACCCGGATCGGCACGACTCCGGTAGCCTGGCGAGCCGACTCGGCACGCGTTGCCGATACACCGCTCATGGACTTCATCGGGGAGGTCGAGCGCCGGACGGCAGGAAGCGACCTCGCGTCCACCGCCGCGTTCTCGCTCGACGCCTCGCTGAGCGCCGGCCCGATCACGGTGGCCGAGATCGCGAAGCTCTACCCGTACGAGAACACGCTCAAGGCCGTGCGCCTCACGGGGCGACAGTTGCGCGACTATCTGGAATTCAGCGCCCGCTATTTCGGCACCGCGGGAACCGATGAACCGGCGGTGAGTCCACAGATTCCGGGCTACAACTTCGACATCATCACGGGCGCGGACTACACGATCGATCTGTCCCGCCCGGCCGGATCCCGCATTGCGCGACTCCAGGTGAAAGGAAAAGCCGTTGCGGATAGCGATGTCTTTACGATGGCGCTGAACAACTACCGGCAGTCGGGAGGCGGCGGTTACGCGATGCTCCGTGGCGCACCGGTGGTCTACGACAAGCAGACGGAGATTCGCCAGCTTCTGATCGACGAGGTCGCACGCCGCCAGACGCTGCGGCCGGACGATTATTTCACCCGCAGCTGGACGTTGGAGCCGGCCGAGGCCGCGGCTCGGGCGTACCAGGCGATGCACCGCATGCCCGGAGAGGGTGGTGATACCGCGGTCGCGGGCCGGGGTGCCCCGTCGCGGCTTCGCATCATCGCGACCAACGATTTCCACGGTGCGCTCGAGCCGCGACCCGACGCCGGAGGCGTCATGCGCGGTGGCGCAGCGTACATGGCCAGCGCCATCGAAGCCGCGGAGCGGTCGTGCACTCCACCCTGCGAGACGATCCTCCTGGATGCGGGGGACATGTTCCAGGGAACGCCGTCGTCGAACCTCGCTTTTGGACGCCCCGTCGTGGAGCTGTACAATCGGTTGGGATACGCCGCCGCTGCGCTCGGCAATCACGAGTTCGACTGGGGCACCGACACGCTCAGGGCTCTCATGCGACGCGCGCGGTACGACATCCTCGCCGCCAACGTTCGCTACGCGGACGGGCGGGACGTGGAGTGGATCCCGAACGACACGATAGTCCGCCGTGGCGCGATCACGATCGGGATCATCGGCGTCGCGGATGTGCAGACGCCCCGCACGACTCTGGCGTCGAACGTCGCCGGACTTCGCTTCGATGATCCGGCACCGATCGTCGACTCGATCACGCGAGTGATGCGGGGGCGCGGGGCCCAGGCCGTGATCGTGATCGCGCACGAGGGCGCGTACTGCGACCGCGATGGCGCGACGAACTGCCGCGGTGAGATCGTGGACCTGGCGAACGCACTCACCGAGCCGGTGGACGCGATCGTGAGCGGACACACGCACAGCTTCGTGGACGCGGTCATCCATGGAACGCCGGTGGTGCAGGCGCGGCGCAGCGGACAGGCGATCGACATTCTCGATCTCGACCTCGGACCGGGCCAGCGCGCGGTGCTCGCGCACCCGGCGATGGTGCGGGACATCGTGAGCGACTCGCTCGCTCCCTCACCCGGAGTCGATTCGCTGGTGCGACGGGCCGTCGCCGCCGTGGCCGAGCGGATGAACCGGCCGGTCGCGACCATCGCCCGCCCGATGCCGAAGAAGGGGGAACAGTACGCGCTCGGCGATCTGATCGCGGACGCGCAGCGATGGGCCATCCGGAGCGACGTCGCAGTGATGAACAACGGAGGAATCCGGGCCGGGCTCGGAGCCGGCTCGGCAACCTACGGGACGCTGTTCGAGATCCAGCCATTCGCCAATGTTCTGTCTCGACTCACGGTCACGGGGTCGCAGCTTCGTAGCTATCTCGAGCAGCTGGTCGGGGGTACCGGCGAGCCCCGGTCCCACGTGAGCGGGCTCATCGTCACCTACGACCAGAAGCTCCCGGTGGGCTCCCGCATCCTCTCGGCCGTGCTGGCCGATGGAAGCGCTCTGTCGCCGACCGTGAGCTACACGGTCGGGATGAACGAGTTCATGGTGAGCACCGGTGAGGGGGTGGCGCTCGCGCGAAGCGCGCAGAGGGTCGAGACAACCAACGTCGCGGACCTCGACGCACTGACCGGGTATCTCTCTTCCCGGCCGCAGCCGGTGACTCCCCCCGACACGGCTCGCCTCATCGTGCGCGCGCCGTGACGGAACCGGTACTCGTCTTCATCAACTCGGAGCGCGTGCGGATAGCCCCGGATGCAACGGTGCTCGACGCCGTGCGGGCCTGGAGCGCCGATGCGGCTGCCGAGGTAGAAGGCGGCCAGCGCTCGGTCACCGACAGTCGCGGTCTCCCGATCCCCCTCGATGCCGCGGTCCACGGGGGCGCCATTTTCAGACTGGTGAGCGCTCGCGACCGCGGCCGAGAAGGCGATGGGGAGCTGTCTCGCTGAGGGCGCCTCTCCAGTGACGTCACCCCTCACGCGCGAGCTCCTGACAGCGCTACCGAAGGCAGATCTGCACTGTCACCTCGACGGCTCCGTTCGCGCCTCCACGCTGCTCGAGCTCGGCCGCGAATACGGTGTGCCGCTTCCCGCCTCGAGTGCCACGGCGCTCGCCGAGTACATGATCGTTCGAGAGGCGAGGAACCTCGAGGAGTATCTGACCCGCTTCAGCATCACCCTCTCCGTGATGCAGACCTCGGAGGCACTGGAGCGCATCGCCTCCGAGCTGGTGGAGGACGCGTCTCGCGACGGCGTGCGCTACATCGAGGTTCGCTATGCCCCCCTGCTCAACGTGACCGGCGGACTGACGCTGGCGGAGGCGGTGGAAGCACCGCTCCGTGGAATCGCGCGCGCGGAGCGGAGCACCGGCACTCGCGCCCAGCTGATCATCTGTGCCCTCAGACAGCTTGCCCCCGACGTCTCGCTCGAGATGGCGCGGCTCGCGGTGGCCTATCGCGGCCGTGGCGTGGTGGGGTTCGATCTGGCTGGTGCGGAAGAGGGGAACCCTGCGGTTCGCCACGCCGGGGCGTTCGCGTACGCGCGAGACCATGATCTTGCGGTGACGGTTCACGCGGGCGAAGGCGCCGGTGCCGACTCCGTGCGCGACGCGGTGCACGGGTGCGGCGCGGATCGCATCGGACATGGGACGCGGCTGTTCGAGGATCCGGCGTTGGCCCAGTACGTCAACGACCGACGCATCGCGCTGGAGATCTGCCTCACCAGCAACGTGCAGACCCGCGCGACGGCCACCTACGAGGAGCACCCGCTGCGGCGCTACTTCGACAGCGGGATGAACGTCTCTCTCAACACCGACAACCGGCTCATGAGCGGCACGACGCTCACCGAGGAGTACCTCCACGCCGCCCGCCGGCTCGATTTCGACTTCGACGAGCTGGCGCAGGTCGCGCTCAACGGCCTGGCAAGCGGCTTTCTGCCCTGGGAGGAGCGCGTGCAGCTGCTCGCCGCTGCCCGACGCGACATCGACGTCTTGCGTCGGAAATGCTGATGCCGGCAGGCGATGTGGCCGCTGTCGAGGCCGCGGCACGGGCTCTGCGCCAGCGACTGGGCACATCGATGCCTGCTCTCGGACTGGTCCTCGGGTCCGGCCTGGGCGACGTCGCGGACGCTATCGGGGACTCCACGATCGTCCCCTATGCGGAGCTGCCCGACTTTCCCTCGACCAGCGTGGAGGGGCACAGGGGGCGGATCGTCGCCGGGCGGCTCGAGGGGAAGCAGGTCATCGCGCTCGCCGGCCGCTTTCATCTCTACGAGGGGCACTCCCCGGAGGTCGCCGCTCTTCCGGTGCGCATGCTGCACGCGCTTGGCGTACGCACCCTCCTCCTGTCCAATGCGGCGGGAGGGATCCGGAGGACGCTTCGGTCGGGCGATCTCATGCTGATCGAGGATCACATCGACCTGATGTGGCGCAATCCGTTGGTCGGTCCGCTGCGGGAAGACGAGCTACGCTTTCCGGACATGTCGGACACGTACGACCGTGAACTGCTCGCGCTTCTGCGCCGATCGGCGCTCGAGTCGGGGCAGCCGGTGGTGGAGGGTGTCTACGCCGGCGTGCTCGGTCCGGCTTACGAGACGCCCGCGGAAGTGCGCATGCTGGAGCGGATCGGCGCCGACGCCGTGGGGATGTCGACGGTGCCGGAGGCAATCGTCGCGCGAGCACTGGGCATGCGAGTGGCTGGTGTGAGCTGCGTCACCAATCCCGCCGCCGGTCTCGCTCTCGCTCCGGTGAGCCATGCCGATGTGCTGGAGACCGCTCGTCGCGTGAGGACGCGCTTCGAGGCACTGGTGCGTCGGTTCATCGCTCTGCTGCCTGCCTCATGACTGCTCGATCGAGTGGACGAGCCGACAGCCTCACTCGTCCGCATAATGATTCAGCGGCCCCGTGCCGGCACCGAGCCGGGGGGCGGTAGCGATCGCGGAATGGACGAAGTCCAGCGAGCGGCTGACGGCGTCCACGAGCGCACTACCGAGTGCGAGATGGGCCACGATGGCCGCCGAGAGGGTGCAGCCGGTGCCGTGAGTGTGTCGGGCATCCAGGCGGCGATGACGGAAGATGTGCACCTCGCCCGCGTCCAGCAGAACATCGAGCGTGGCCGGTCCGGGCAGATGTCCTCCCTTCACCAGCGCCGCGCCGGCGCCGGCGTCCACGAGAGAGCGCGCCGCGCGCTCCATCGCCGCTACGTCGCGCACCGCCTTCCCGGTGAGTGATTCCGCCTCGTCCAGGTTCGGCGTGACGAGGCGGGCGAGTGGAAGAAGCTCGCTCCGGATGGTGGCGATCGCGCTCTCCTCGATCAGGCCATCGCCCGAGCTGGCGACCATCACGGGATCGAGGACGTAGGGCGCGAGCCCATGGGCGCGGATGCTCTCGGCGACGGCCCGGGCCACGGCGTCATTGGCGAGCATGCCGCTCTTGAGCGCTGCCGGACGAAGGTCGGTGGCCACGGCGTCGATCTGCGCTCTGACCAGCCTAGGCAAGACTGCCTGCCATGCCGAGACGCCGAGCGTGTTCTGGGCGGTGACCGCGGTGACGACCGTCGTGCCGAAGACGCCAAAGCGATGAAACGTCTTGAGGTCCGCCTGGAGGCCGGCACCGCCGCCGGAATCCGAGCCCGCGATCGACAGCGCGATCTGCATGCGCGGAAGATGGGGGACCGATGCGACGGGCGCCACGCGG
>JALZAQ010000008.1 GCA_030948255.1 Gemmatimonadota bacterium | reverse complement strand
GCGCGCGATGATGCGACGGTCACGCGCGCCGAGCGCACGCGCCGCCTGCACGAACTCGAGCTGGCGCGTCACCAGCACCTGGCCCCGAACGAGCCGCGCCATCCCCGCCCATCCCACGACTCCGATGGTGACGAAGATCATGCCGAGCGACGGCTTGAGAGCGGCCGCCATCGCGATCAGCAAGAGCAGCGTCGGGAAGGCCAGCGTGATGTCCGCCAGCCGCATGATGATCTCATCCACCCAGCGCCCGTAGTATCCGGCGACCAGCCCGACGCTCACGCCGATCGCGATCGCGATGCTCTGCGACACCAGTCCCACCGCGAGCGACACTCTGGCGCCGTAGACGAGCCGGGCCCAGACATCGCGCCCCTGGAAGTCCGTGCCCATCCAGTGCGCCGCGGACGGCCGCTGGAGCTGGGAGATGAGCGCGATGTGGTTCGGGTCCTGCGGCGCGACGACCGGCGCGAGCGCCGCCGCCAACACCATGAGTGCCACGATGCCGAGGCCGGCGCGGCATCGCCGGTCGCGGCGGAGGCGAGCCCACAGGAGCGCGATCATCGCGAAAGGTACGGCCGCGACGAAGCGATTGGCCATGGAACGACCCTCGGGGCGACACCGTCCACGCCGATCACGCCGAGGGATCCCGCTGGTCCGCCGGCGTGTCCGCGGGCTGCCACTTCCAGCGCCGGTGATGCCAGAAGTATTGCTCGGGCGACCGCCGCACCCAGCGCTCGAGGGAGCTCGTGTAGCTCCTCACCAGCTCCTCCACCCCGCGCTCCCGATCGCTCCACTCGGGAGTCGATATCGCTTCGATCGCAAGCCGGTAGCGGCCGCCGGGCTCTCTCCGGGCGACGCCGAAGACCACTGGAACTCCCCATCGCATCGCGAAGACGGCCGGGCCGCGCGGTGTCTTTGCCGGCCGACCGAAGAAGGGAACGTAGGTGGATGCGAGATGAAGCACTCCCTGGTCGATCACGAAGCCCACAGCCCGATTCGCGCGAAGGGATTGCATGGTGCGTCGAACCGCCACCTGGTCATGTACCACGGCCATGCCGAGACGGGAGCGAGTGCGAGTGAGATATCCATCGAACAGCGGATTGTTCATCCCCCGCACCACGACGTCGATCGGTACGCCGCGAGCAGCCACGTAGGCGGCCGCCAGCTCCCAGTTGCCGAAGTGGCCGGTGACCAGGATCACCCCTCGACCGAGAGCGAGGGCTCCTTCGATGACATCCCACCCGTCCACCTGCTCGACCATGTCCAGAACGCCCTGACGGCCGCGACGGTGCAGCAGCGCGGTCTCGATCGTCACCCGCCCGAGGTGTGCGTACGATTCCCTCGCAATGCGCTGCACCTCGTCGTCGTCGAGTCCGGGAAATGCGGCAGCGATCTGACGCTCCACCACCGGGCGTCGAACCGCCAGCGGACGATATCCGAGCACTCCGATGCGGGAGCCGAGGGTGTCCGCGACATGTCCCGGGAGCCAGCCCAGGGCACCGACGACGCCGCGAAGTGCCACATATTGGGCGCGATCGGCGATGGTGGGTGCCCTCACCAGCGGGTGCGGTCCGCAGCCAGAGCTGCTGCCTGCTCGAAGCCGTCCACCAGCGGTGATTCTCCGAACTCCCGCGCCACCCGGGCGTGTCCGGCGCTTCCCATGGCCGCGCGCTCGTCCGCGGCTGCGAGCAATCGCGCGATCGCCGCGGCGGTGGCCGGCGCGTCGCCGGGCGCGAAGAGCAGTCCGGTTATTCCGTCCGCGATGTAGCGCTGGCCCACCTCGGTGCGCTCGGCGAGAACCGGCACCCCCAGCGCGGCGAGGTCCAGCATCGCGTAGGCCGCGTCGTCGCTCTCGGCCGCCACCCATCCGAGGTCGGCGGCTCGCAGCACCGACAGGTGGTCGTTACGCTCCCCCAGAAAGCTCACCACGCGCGCGATCCGGAGGGCGGCGGCATGCATGCGCAGCTCGGGGTCGCCGGAGCCCGGTCCGATCACGACCAGCCGCAGCTCCGGATGCCGGGCGGCGAGGAGCGCCGCTACCCGGAGCGCGGTGGCGACCCGTGCCCTCCCCTCCGGATGATACACGCACGCGATCACTTTCTCCGCGGCCGCGTCCGCGAACGCCGCGCGCGGCGCCGGTCGCACTCCGTCGTAGACGGCGATGTCCACGCCAATCGGTGCGACGGGCGACATCGGCGCGGCGGCCGGAACACGTTCCCGGCCACGCCCCACGTCGGTCGGCAGGAAGAGGGTGTGGGCGAGACGCAGTGAGGCCCGTTCACTCCATCCGACCTCGAGCGGAACCTCGAGCGGGACTCGACGCACGATCGCGGCCCGGCCCGCGCGATTCGCTGCGAGGGCGGCGATGCGCTGCTCGCGGGTGCCGTCCACGAACACCACCTCGACGAAACGCGCGCGCAGGGCGCGGCCAAGACGCCATGCCGGCGCGATCGTTCCCCGCTCGCCGGCGATCGGCAGGAGCTCATAGCTGTCCATCCGGAGCCGTCGCTCGACGTCGGTCCCCTCGACGCAGGCGACGGCGACCTCGTGGCCACGCGCCGCGAGACCGCGCGCCGCCGCCGCGAAAACGCGTACGGCCCCGCTCCAGCTCGTGGCGTCGCTGTAGAAGAGGATACGCACGGGTCAGACGGGAACCGGGTCTTCCTCGTCTCGAAACTGCAGTGAGTAGAGGCGATGGTAGGCCCCGCGCTGCGCCAGCAGCTCGGAGTGGGTGCCGCGCTCGATGATGCGGCCGCGCTCCAGCACCAGAATCTCGCTGGCATGCATCACGGTGGAGAGCCGGTGTGCGATCACGACCACGGTGCGGCCCTCGAGCAGGCGATCGACGGCTTCCTGAACGAGCCGCTCGGATTCGGTATCGAGGGCCGACGTGGCCTCGTCGAGGATGAGGATCGGCGGGTCGACGAGAAGGGCCCGCGCGATCGCGATGCGCTGCCGTTGCCCTCCGGACAGCCGGGCCCCGCGCTCCCCGAGCGGGGTGTCATAACCCTGTGGGAGCTCGCTGATGAATCCGTGCGCGTTGGCGGCGCGGGCGGCGACCTCGATCTCCTCCTGGGCGTAGCTGCGCCGCGACCCGTACGCGATGTTGTTGCGCACGCTGTCGTTGAAGATCACCGTTTCCTGGCTCACGATGCCGACCTGCGAGCGCAGCGAGCCGAGCCTGATCTCGCGGATGTCCACTCCATCCAGACGGATGCGGCCTCCCGTCGGCTCGTAGAAGCGCGGGATGAGATCGACGAGCGTGCTCTTCCCCGCTCCGCTCGACCCGACGAGGGCGATGACGTCGCCCTTGTGCGCGGTGAAGCTGATGTCCGAGAGCACCGGCTCGGTCTCGTAGGAGAAGGCGACGTTCTCGAACACGATCGCCCTCTGAAATCCCTGCACCTCCCGGCTGCCGCGATCCCTCTCGATCTCCGTCTCGGCGTTCAGGATCTCGAAGATCCTCTCGGCCGAGGCGAAAGCGTTCTGCGCCGTCGCCGGGATCTGGGAGAGCCCCTTCACGGGGATCAGCAGTCGGAGCACCATCGACAGGAAGACGAGAAAGGAAGATCCCTGAAGGGAATGGCTCACCAGCACCTGCCGGGCGCCCACCCAGAGGATCGCGACGGTCACGAGCGTTCCCAGCGTCTCGGACACCGGCTGCGACACGAGCGCGATGCGCGCCATCTTCACCAGCCCGTGTGAGAACTTGTGGCTGGCTCCGATGAAGCGACCCTCCTCGTAGCCTTCCGCGCCGAACGACTTCACGAGCCGGATCCCACTGACCGACTCCTGGAGCACGCTCATCATTTCCCCCGACTCGTTGCGGAGGTTGCGATACCCCGTTCGCAGGCGGCGGAGCAGCGGCTGCAGGGAGAGGGTGACCATCGGCGCGACGCAGAGAGCGATCAGCGTGAGCTTCCAGGAGATGCCGAAGAGGACGATGACGTACACGACCACGGTCGCAGTCTGTTGGAGCGCCTGGGTGATGAGGGCGGTCACGAGAGCCTTGGTCTGTTCGGTGTCGCTGAGCACCCGCGAGATGATCTGGCCCACCTTCATCCGGGTGAAGTACGCGAGCGGCAGTCGCTGCAGATGGCGGTAGACGGCATCGCGCATGTCGCGGGTCACGTACTCCTGCAGCTGCGCGCTCGATGTCCCTGCGATCCAGGTGAAGAGATTCTTCACCAGCACCGTGGCGAGGAGCATGAGGATCACGTTCCGCAATGACCCCATCGGGTCCGATGGGCTCAGGTACGCGCCGACGGTCGAGGCGAGGAGCCGGGACAGCCATCCCCCCTGGGCGGGGAGGGACGGCTGGTCGAAGAGGCGGTTGAGAAAGGGAATGAGGAGGATGAACGAATAGCCATCGAGCGTGGCGGCGACGAGGCTACTCGAGATGGCCAGCACCATCCGCCATCGATGCGGCCGGACGAACGCCAGCAGTTTGCGGTACAGCGCGAGCCGCATCAGCGGCGCGGAGTGAGAAGCGCGACCGGGAGGATGACCTCCTCGGGGGTCACGCCGCCGTGCAGAAAGGAGCCGCGATACCTCGTCTGGTACTCGCGGAGCTTCGTGGGATAGACGAAGAAGGTATCGCCGACCGCGAGCAGGGTGTTGCGCGATTGGCCGCGGTGCGGCAGCCGGAGATCGTCGAAGTTGCGGAAGAGGAGCGCGTGCTCCGGGCGCTCGGCGCGGAGATCCTCTCCGAACTTGTAGCGCAGGTTCGCCGTGGCATCGCGCTTGGCGAAGACGGTTGCCGGTGTGTTGCAGTGGATGGATCCGTGATCCGACGTCACGATCACCGACAGATTGCGGCGGCTCGCCTCGCGCAGCACCCCGAAGAGTGTCGATCGCTCGAACCACTGGCGCGTGATCTGTCGCAGCGCTATCTCGTCGCGCGCCACCTCGTAGAGAATCATGGACTCGCTTCGGCCATGCGTCAGCAGGTCCACGAAGTTGAAGACGAACGCGCTCGCTCCCTCCGCTCCGATCGATGATGAGATGCGCCGCTCCAGGTCATCCGAGTCGGACGCGGTCGAGATCTTCTCGTAGCGCACCGGCGTCGGACCCCGCAGCTCCCGCAGATTTGCGTCGAACAGCTCGCGCTCGTGCGCATTGAGTGTCTCGTCCTCGCGCTCTCCCCACCAGTCGGGGAAGCGGGCCGCGATCTCGCCCGGAAAGAGTCCCGCGAACAGGCTGTTGCGCG
Source organism: Gemmatimonadota bacterium (assembly GCA_030948255.1). GTDB lineage: Bacteria > Gemmatimonadota > Gemmatimonadetes > Gemmatimonadales > Gemmatimonadaceae > JALZAQ01. Next base: position 59,688 of record JALZAQ010000008.1, on the reverse strand, counting down.
AGTAGGGCGTGGCGGTGGGCAGGATCGAGAAGTAGTGCGTCGTCTCGACCTCGAACAGCGGCGCGAGGAGGGGGAGGAGCACCCGCCACTGATCCAGGCGCAGGCAATCAATGACGATGAACACGGCTGCCCTCTGCCGCTCCAGCAGCGGCACGAAGAACTCGCCGACGATGTCGATCGACAGCGGCGGCCGGTCGCCGTCGAGCGCGGCCAGCCAGCGGGGATAGGCTGAGAACATGAATTCGGCGAACTCGCGTCTCAGATCCGAGTACATCCCGCGCAGAGACTCGTGGAGGCTCCGCTCACCCGCCTCGGCGAGCGCGATGTCCCAGTCGACCATCTCGGAGTAGCGCTCGATCCACCCACGCCAGTCAAGCGAGCGGGACCGCTCGTCCTCGAGCGCGCGGAAGCGCTCGACGAAGGAGCGCGCTATCGCCTGCCTGCGGATCTGCGCGCCCTCGAGGATGCGCGTGACCACGGTGAGGACCTGCCGCGGATTGATCGGCTTGACCAGATAATCGCGCACGTCGGCGCCGATCGCCTCGCGCAGAGTCGCGTCGTCCTCGCTCTTGGTGACCATCACGATCGGAAGGTGCGCGTCGAGCTCGCGAATCTCGCGGTACGCCTCGAGACCTCGCTTGCCCGGCATCTGCTCATCGAGCAGGACGACTCCGTAGGGGCGGCGCCGGATCATCTCGACGGCGTCCTCGGCATTGGTCGCCGCATCGACCTCGAAACCCTTGTCGCGCAGAAAGATGCGGTGCGACTCGAGCAGATCCGCCTCGTCATCCACCCAGAGGATCGACTTCTGTGGGAGCGCCATGTGCCGGAAAGCTAGCCCGCGGAATTTGGGCGGGAAAGGCGCGGGCACGCGTGCGATGCTGGCAACACGGCCGGAGAACTCTAGATTCCGCTCGTGACACGCCGCGCCGCGCCATACGGACTGCAGGCAGAGCGCTTCCCTTTCCCGGCGCTCGCCGCCCGCGCCGGATCCGCTCCGATGGGACCGGAGCGTGAAGCGGCGCTCGCCTGTCTCATGGCCGCGAGGCTGGCGTACGAGTCGCTCGCTCCCCCGCTGCTCCCCGACTGGGTTCGAGCCGATCGGGCGCAACGCGCCCGGGGGTGGTTTGCCTCGCTCGCCCTGTCCGCGCCGCTGCGTGCGGCGGTCGGTCGGGTGGCGGAGCTGAGCGGGGCAGCGGACATCGAGGGACTCGCGGCCGCGCTCTCGGGGATGTCGGTCGCGGCAGCACGCCAGCTCGATGGCGCAAGCCGGGCAGAGCTCGAGAGGTTGGCCGCACAGCTCGAGCACTGACGCTTGCCGCCGCCCGGCGGCATCCTATCTTGCGCGCATGCGTCCGGCCGACATCTCGCCCCTCTCCCAGCTCATGCAGCGTATGGATGCGACGGCCGATGGCGCGCCGCCGCAGGACAGTGTGCCAAGCGGCTTCCCGAGTCTCGATGAGCTGCTCGGAGGCGGGTTCCGGCGCGGCGACCTGGTGGTTCTCGGCGGCGACGTGGGCGCGGGAAAATCGGCCCTCGCCCTGGCGATCGCGCTCCGGGTACGTCAGGGAGGCCGGACGAGCGCGTTCTACACCAGCGAGATGTCCCCCGCGCGGGTGCTCGAGCGGGTGCTGGCGATGGAGGGACGAGCGCGGATCGATGACATCCGGAATGGCTCGCTCGATGATTCCGGGCGCGCCGGCATCGGAGCGGCGGCGCTCCGGCTCCGGCAGCAGCTTCCGGTGATCGAGGCCCTCCCGGCGGGTGGAGGAACGGCCGCCCGCATGCTGCAGTCGGCGCTCGACGTCGAGTTGGCGGTGGTAGATTCGCTGCAGGCGCTCGCGTCCGGATCACGCGACCAGGAGGAGGAGCTGGCGGATGCGATCCGGCAGCTCAAGGCCACCGCCATCGAGAGTGGCGTCGCGGTTCTGCTGACGGCGCATCTCCCGCTCCTCGGTCCGGAGCGCAAGGGCGCCCGACCGACGCTGGACGACTTCGGCGCGCTCGGCGCGGTGAAGCAGCACGCCGACGTGGTGCTCGCGCTCTACCGCGAGGAGATGTACGAGACGGCAGCCGATGCGCAGGGGGCGACCGAGCTGGCGATCCTCAAGAACCGCAACGGGCCCACGAGCTACATCGACCTCTACTTCTACAAGCAGTGGCTGCGATTCGAGGACATGGTGGAGCCGAATCGCTGACGTCCTGATTCCCGCTCAGGGCGATCCATCGCCGCTGAACGTGTCGCACGCCTTGGGGTCCCCGCTGTCCAGACCGCGCTTGAACCACCCCACTCGCTGGGCAGACGAGCCGTGCGTGAAATTGTCGGGGCTCACCCGTCCTCCGGACGCGTGCAGGACTCGGTCATCCCCCACCGCGGCGGCGGCATTCAGTCCTTGCCTGACGTCGTTCTGATCGACCAGGCTCCGCTGCTCGGTGGTGTGGCCCCACACCCCGGCGAAGCAGTCGGCCTGGAGCTCCAGCCGCACGGACAGGCCGTTGGCTTGCGACCGGCTCGAGCTCATCGCTTCCCGAACCCGTGATTCGATTCCCACGAGCTTCTGTATGTGGTGGCCCAGCTCGTGCGCGATGACATAGGCCTGGGCGAAGTCGCCCGGCGCGCCGAAGCGCCGTCGCAGCTCGTCGTAGAAGCCGAGGTCGATGTAGACCTTCTCATCGCCGGGACAGTAGAACGGACCCATCGCCTCCTGGCCGAGGCCGCACGCCGTCTGGGTCGCGTCCCGGAAGAGCACCAGCTTGGCGTGGTGGTACGGCACGCCGTAGGTCGCCGGCAGCACCCGCTCCCAGACACGCTGATCGTCGTTGAGGACGAAGGTGACGAATTGCACGAGCTTCCCTTCTTCCGGCGACTCGGTGACCGGCGTCGACACCGTCTGAGCGGGGCCGGCGGCCGTGCCGCCGCCGAGGAGCGCGAAAAAGTCCCGGTGAAAGACCACACTCAGGAGCAGCACGACGACGGTGCCGCCAATGCCGAGGTGGGGACCGTAGCCTCCGAGCCTGCCCCCCGTCTGGCCGCGTCGATCCTCGACGTCGGAGCTGTCGCCTTCCGGTGTCCAGCGCATGTCGTCTCCGTGAGTGAGGCCGGGTGCCTTTCCGGCTCCGGCGGTCGCCCCTCACCTATCCTGCTACTGGCCCGGCGCTCGGCACCCAGCCCCGAGCACGGAGCAATCCGCGTCGCCCTTCGCCGCGAACATCCGCGGCCGCCGTTCGCCGTTGAATTTTCCCTCGGAGCGGGGTGCAGCGGCCGCCGAAGGCAATCATCATTTCAGACGCAGTCCCCTAGCAATTTTCCCGCCGCGCGCTCACTCGACGTCGATCAGGGATCCGGCAGCGACCCCGCCGGGGAGTGCGCCGGCGGGGTCGCTCGCGTCGTCACCGGCCGCGCGTTCCACGCCGCGCGCCAGGACGTCTTGCGCATCGCCAGCAGGGTGGAGCCCTGAAAGAGGCGAGCGGCGATGAGCAGTGCGCCGAGGGCGGCCAGCCCGGCGAGGGCGAGAGCGGCAACGATCTCGGTCGTCGAGATCGCGCCATAGGCCCAGCGCAGCAGAACGACGGTCGGCGTCATCAGCGGGACCCAGGTGAGCCGCAACGCGAGCGGGTCGTGCGGATTCGTCCCCAACGCGACGGTCATGACGAAGGGTAGCACGAGCAGGATCGCGAGCAGCTGCTGGTAGAGAATCGCCTCGCGCTCGGCTCCGATCACCGCCGCCACGATCGCGTACAGGCTGCCGTAGAGGAGATAGCCCACGGAATAGCAGGCGAGAAAGAGCGGGAGGGCCTGCCATCCGAGCGCGTGGAAGAATCGAAAAGCGAACGGCAACCCGATGACGCTCGACAGCGCGAGCGCGGCGAGAATCCACACGCCAAGCTGCGTGAGCGCGATCATGGCATAGCCGATGAGCTTCCCCAGGAGCAGCTCGAGGGGTCGGATGCTCGACAGCAGAATCTCGAGCATCCGGTTGCCACGCTCCTCGAGCACGCTCCGCAGGAGCGACTGCGACTGCGAGGAGATGCCGAGGAAGAGGAAGATGTCGAGCAGAAGCCCGATCATGAACGGGCTCGTCGGCAGGTTCCGATCGGGCTCCTGCAGTCCCTGTCGCCGCAGGATGAGGGCCGGGAGCATGGCCATGCCGATCATCGTGGCCGGCACCATGAGCGAGACGGCGACGAAGGTTCGCGTCCGGACCATGACCTCCCATTCGCGCAGGGCGATGACGCCGATGCGCCGGGGGCGCGACACCGCTCGAGGGAGCATGGCAGGAGAATAGCGGGCCCGCTCACGAAAGTCAGCGTCGCATCGCTGGCCCCACCTCGGCCAGCGGCTATATTGCCCGCAGGCAGAGCGGGGCGTTCGAGGCCGCGCTCCCCACCGCGAGAGGCGTCAGGGACAACGCATGGCTGGCCACAGCAAATGGAAGCAGATCAAGCACTACAAGGCCGCGACCGACGCCAAGCGCGGGGCGTTGTTCACGAAGCTGATCCGCGAGATCACGGTCGCAGCGCGGGCTGGTGGGGGTGACCCCGACGGCAATCCCCGGCTCCGCACCGCCATCGACGCCGCCCGCAGCAACTCGATGCCGAAGGAGAACATCGAGCGGGCGGTCAAGAAGGGCACCGGTGAGCTGGAAGGAGTGGACTATCAGGAGATCACCTACGAAGGATACGGGCCGGGCGGTGTGGCGCTGCTGATCCACACGCTGACGGACAACCCCACGCGCACGGTGGCCGAAGTGCGCCACAAGCTCTCGCGCGCCGGAGGGAGCTTCGGAAGCACCAACTCGGTCGCTTGGATGTTCGAGCGGAAAGGACAGATCTATATCGATGCCTCCCGACAGGAGGAGGATGCGGCGCTCGAGGCGGCGCTCGACGCCGGCGCCGAAGACTTCCGCCGCGAGGGGGACCAGTACGTCGTCACGACCGATCCGACGGAGCTGCACGCCGTGAGATCCGCGATGGAGCGGCGGCAGATCGTCGCTCGCGAATCGGAGATCGCGATGATCCCCAGGACGAGCGTGCGCGTGGAGGGACGAGCAGCCGAGTCGTTGCTCAAGCTGCTGGAAGAGATCGAGGAGCTGGACGACGTGCAGAAGGTGTCGGCGAACTTCGACATCGATATCGCCGAGCTGGCGCAGGCGTGACGTCGTGATCGTGCTCGGCATCGACCCGGGCACCGCCGCGACAGGCTACGGCGTCGTCGCCGGCGAGCCGTTCGGAACGCTGACGCTGGTGGAATGTGGCGTGATCCGTACCCACGCCCGCGATCCGCTCCCGGTGCGTCTGCGTGAGATCTACGAGGACGTGAGCGCGCTCCTCGCCCGCCATCGCCCCGACTCCGTTTCGGTCGAGGACGTCTTCTACTCGCGGAACGTGCGCACGACGGTGGTGCTGGGGCACGCCCGCGGGGTGATCCTCCTGGCGGCCGAGCAGGCGGGGGTCGAGATCAACGAGTATCCGCCGGCCGAGATCAAGAAGGCGGTCGTGGGAACGGGCGCGGCGACGAAGGAGCAGGTGCAGTTCATGGTCACCCGGCTGCTCCGGCTCAGGAGCGCGCCCGAGCCCTCCGACGCCGCCGACGGCTGTGCGGCCGCTCTCGCCCACGTCATGGGCGGCGGCATCTCCCGGCTGCGCCCGGTGCCATGATCGGCTACCTCAAGGGTACGCTCACTGCCAAGGAGCTGGACCGGGTGGAGCTTCTGACAGCAGGCGGGGTGGGCTACGAGCTCGCGATTCCGCTCGGCGTATACGAGACCCTTCCCCGCGCCGGCGAGGAGGTGTCGCTGCACACGCATCTCGTGGTACGCGAGGACCAGTGGCTGCTCTTCGGCTTCGCCACCTCATTCGAGAAGAGGGTATTCCAGAAGCTGCTCGGCGCGAATGGAGTCGGGCCGTCGCTGGCCCTCGGCATGTTGTCGACGCTCAGCGCCGACCGCGTCGTCCGGGCGATCCGGGAGAAAGACGTGGCGACGCTGCAGGGCGTGCCACGGGTGGGGCGCAAGAAGGCCGAGCGATTGCTCCTCGATCTCGGCGACAAGCTGGACGACGTCGGCACCGACGGCTCGGCGATCGGTGCGCGCCCCGATGGCGCACGATCGGAGGACGCGATCCGCGCGCTCGTCTCGCTCGGCTACTCCAGCGCCGACGCCGAGAAGGCGGTGCGTGCCGCCCTCGATACCGGCGGCCGCGGCCTCGGCGCGACCGATGTCATCCGGACTGCTCTGACGATGCTCGGGGGACGATGACCATCGGGGCGAAGCGAACCGCGACCTTCACCGAATCCGTCATTCGCGAGATGACACGGATCGCGAACCAGTACGATGCGATCAATCTCGCGCAGGGCTTTCCCGATTTTCCAATGCCGGCGCCGATGAAGGACGCCGGCTGCGCCGCGATCCAGGGCGATATCAACCAGTACGCGATCACCTGGGGCTCGCCGCCGCTTCGACTGGCGATCGCCGAGAAATACCGGCGGTGGTACGGCATGGAGGTGGATCCGGAGCGCGAGATCACCGTGACCTGCGGCGCGACAGAGGCCATGGCGGCGGTCTTTCTCGCGCTCATCGATCCCGGCGATGAGGTGATCATCCTCGAGCCGTTCTACGAGAATTACGGGCCCGACGCCATCCTCGCTGGCGCGAAGCCGGTGTTCGTGCCGATGGAGCCCGGCGACTGGGCGATCGACGCCGACCGCCTCACCCGCGCCTTCTCCAACAAGACGAAGGCGATCATCGTGAACACCCCGCATAACCCGACGGGTCGCGTGCTCAGCCGCGCCGAGATCTCGCTGATTGCCGAGCTGTGCCAGAAGCACGATGTATGGGCGTTCACCGATGAGATCTACGAGCACATCCGATACGCCGGCGACCATCATCCGCTGGCCACCTGGCCGGGGATGCGCGAGCGCACGGTGACGATCTCGGGCCTCTCGAAGACGTTCAGCTGCACCGGATGGCGGCTGGGGTACGCAATCGCCCCCGAGCGGCAGAGCGTCGCCATCCGCAAGGTGCACGACTTTCTCACCGTCGGCGCACCGGCGCCACTGCAAGCCGCCGCGGCGGTGGGAATGGCCTTCGACGCCGACTACTACAACCGTCTGGCGATGGATTATCGCGCGCGACGCGATCTCCTCGTCACCGCGCTGGCCGAGGCGGGCTTCACCTTCGCCGTGCCGGAGGGGGCATACTACATCCTGGCCGAGTTCGACGGTCTGAGCGACCTCCGCGATGACGAGTTCGCGCGATGGATGATCCGGGAGGTCGGAGTCGCGACCGTGCCGGGGTCGAGCTTCTACCACGACGCCGAGCTCGGCCGCTCTCTGGTGCGCTTCGCCTTCTGCAAGAAGCCGGAGACGCTGGAGCGCGCCGCCGAGCGACTGGCGAGGCTCCGCGCGCGGGTGTGAGCGCGCTAGGTCGGCGGGCGAGAGCCAGTCGTCCTCTCTTCCAACCAGAGCACGAGGAGAAGCAGTATCGCGCCGACGGTCACGGCCGAATCGGCGACGTTGAAGGTCCAGAAGCGGTGCTGCGCCCCGATCCCGACGTCGATGAAATCGACAACCCCCCGCGGCGACCGGATGCGATCGATCAGATTCCCCGCCGCACCGCCGAAGATGAGTGCGAGCGCGAGGAGTCGCGGGCGATCGGTCGGCGGCGTCAGGAGCGCGAGCCGACCGATCACGACCAGTCCCACCAGCGCCGCCAGTCCGAACACCCAGCGCGACGCCGATCCGAGATGCATCCCGAACGCGGCACCGTAATTGTACGCAAGCGTGAGCTGGAAGAGCTGCCCCAGCACCGGCTGGGGCTCGTGCAGAGGGAGATGCCGCTCGGCCAGGATCTTCGTGGTCAGATCGACCACCACCACCGAGAGCGCGACCACGCCGAAGAGGGGGCCGCGCCACCCCTCGGGCGCCGGAGTGACATCGCTGTCTGTCATCTCTCCATCTCGCGCACGCGGGCGCCCGGCGCAAGTGAGCGGACCCAGCGCCGCGGTGCCGCGACCTTCAATTCGGCGTCTCTTCGGCATATCTTCGAGGCACCGGACGATCTGTCCCGCCCGACTCCCGTGCCCTCCGATACTCTGTAGCCATGTCGCGCGCCGAAATCACGACGCCAGAGAAGCTGCCCGACGAATCGGTCGTGGAGCTGTCCCTTCGCCCGCAGCGATTGGCCGAGTTCATCGGCCAGCAGAAGGTGAAGGAGAATCTCCGTGTCTTCATCGATGCCGCGATGCAGCGGGGCGAGCCGCTGGACCACACGCTCATTCACGGCCCGCCGGGGCTCGGGAAGACGACGCTGGCCGAGCTCATCGCGCGCGAGCTGTCGGTGAACATCCGCACGACATCCGGACCCGCACTCGAGAAGCCGGGGGACCTCGTCAGCACTCTCACCAACCTGCGCGAGCGCGACATCCTCTTCATCGACGAGATTCACCGGCTGCGCCCGATCATCGAGGAGTTCCTGTATCCGGCGATGGAGGATTACAAGATCGACATCCGTCTCTCCGACGGCCCGAAGGCGCAGACGATGATGCTCAAGATCGAGCGCTTCACCCTCATCGGAGCGACGACGCGGCTCGGCATGTTGTCTCCGCCGATGCGAGCGCGCTTCGGTATCCCGCTTCAGCTGAATTACTACCCGGCCCGCGATCTCGAGCTGATCGTCCGGCGTACCGCCGAGGTGATGAAGGTCCAGACGGATGAGGATGGCGCCGCCGAGATCGCGCGCCGCTCGCGAGGCACGCCTCGGGTAGCCAACCGCCTCCTGCGACGCGTTCGCGATTTTGCCCAGGTCAAGTCGCGGGGAGTGATCACCAAGGCCGTTGCCGAGGAAGCACTGCAGATGCTCGATGTCGATCAGTTCGGTCTCGACGACATGGATGGGCGGATCATGAGGTGCATCATCGAGAAATTCGACGGCGGCCCGGTGGGGGTGAAGACGATCGCGGCCGCGGTGGGAGAGGACGAGGAGACGATCGAGGAGGTCTACGAGCCCTTCCTCGTGCAGAACGGCTTTCTCCAGCGCACCGGTCGCGGGCGCATGGCGACGCTCCAGGCGTATCGGCATTTCGGCTACACACCGCCGAACATGAGCAGCCAGCAGCCCACGCTCTTCTGACCCGTCAGGCGCACGCTTGACGGAGCGCGGGCCACGCGACATGACTTGCTGATGCGTGGGGCCGTCCTTCCTCTGCTCCTGGCGGCGACCGCTTTCGCGCGCGCCGCGAGTGCCCAGGGTTCCGCCGCTCCCCTGGTCGCGCTGAGCGAGGCGGCAGTCGCACGCGGGGACAGCGCGGCCGCTCTCTCGTTACTCGACAGCGCGGTGCGGATCGATCGGAGCAACGCCGGAGCCTGGCACCGCCGCGGGGTGATCGCCCTCGCGAAGGCGCGCCCGGGAGGGCGCGCGAAGCTCATGCCCCCCGACGAGATCTCCCTCCTCCGCATGGCCGACAGCTCCCTTCGTCTCGCGGCGCGCCTGGCACCGGACAGCGGTCGCTTCGCGCTCGATCTCGGTCGCTATTTTCTCTTTGCCGACTTCATCACTCTGCGCGCGCAGGCGCCGGGGCGGTTCGCGCACGCGCTCGAGATGGCGACGCGCGCGAACGACCGGCCACTGGAAGCGGAGGCGGCCGACGAGCTGGGGATGGTGGCGTGGCGCCGCTACGAGGCGGTCGCCAACCGGCGCCAGCTGCAGAGCACTTCCATGGTGATGTTCGACGCCCTTCTGAGCGAGCGACATGGTGCGAAGAACTTTCTGGAGAATTTCACCCGAGAGCCCGCCGAGAAACCAGGGCAACTCGACTACTTGAGGGCAAGCGAGCTGTTCGCGCGGGCAGCCGGCGCAGACGCGAATTACGAGCGCGCCATCCGTCACGGCTTCATGGCGCTGGCCGAGCAGGGTCGCTGGGAGGAGATGCGTCGGACGGCCGAACGGCGGAGCGAGGCCGCCCCCCACGACGCCTCCGCATGGCTGGCGCGCGGGCTGGCCAGCCACGAGCTGAACGACGACCGCAACGCCGCGCCCGCGTTCGACAGCGCGCTCGCGCTCCTTCCAGCCGGCGAAAGAAGTCGCTACACCAACCTGTCCCGCATTCTGCGCGCGGAGGACTCATCTGCCTTCATGGCGCTGCCGCCGTCACAGCGCGATGAGGCGGCGCGCGTCTACTGGACGGTGTCGGATCCGCTGACGCTCACGCCGGAGAACGAGCATCGCCTGGAGTTTCTCGCGCGGGTGGCGTACGCCGAGCTGCGCTGGACGTCCGATGACTTCGACCTGCACGGCGCCGACACCGATCGCGGACAGATCTGGGTACGGTATGGCCCACCACCCATCATTGCGTCCTTCGGACCCGACGTGGAACAGGTGACGAGCTTGCTCTCAGGAGAGACCAGCGAGATTGGCGTCGGATCGATCCTCTGGTATTACCCCGTCGGCAATTTCCATTTTCTTTTTCGCGCTCCGCCAAGTTATGGCGTCGCCACCTTCCTCCGTGACTACCGCCAGATCGCAAGGGAGATACGCGCCCGGGCGCCGGTGGGCTGGAGCAACCTCCGGATCGATCGCGAAATGGACAGCATCGATGTGCAGCTGGCGCGCTTTCGCGGAGGCGTGGACTCGGTCGATCTGGCTGTCTACGCGGACGTCCCGATCGCCCGGATGGTGCACGGTGTGGACATCGCCAGGGGCGCGGTGGATCTGGCGTTCACGGCGTTCGATTCGCGGGCCCGCCCCCTGGCGAGGGATAGCACGCGCCAGACGGTGAGCTTCGTTCACCCGGAGAGCGCCAGCAGGCGATCCTGGCGGCGCCGCTTCGGACCGGGAAGCATCTTCTATCGGGTGGAAGCGCGGCAACCGGATGCCGAACGGGCGGCCAGAGCGACGGGCGCGCTGGAGCTGGGCGCCGCGCGGGGCTTCGGCATCAGCGACGTCGTGATGGCCGAGCGAGTCAGCCCGAAGAACGACGCCCCGCGGCGGTGGAGCGATTTCCTCATCACTCCGAGCGCCACGACCCTCCGCCGCGGCCAATCGCTGGCGCTGCTCTGGGAGAGCTACGAGCTGGAGCCGAAGCCGGGCGGGGGATCGAACAGCTACAAGATCGAGATCGTGCTCACCGTGGTCGCGGTGTCGCGGCCGTCGAGCTTCGTGGCGCGGATCATCGGCGGAGCGGCCGACGCCATCGGCACGAGCGCGAAGGGCGACCAGCAGGTGGCGCTCTCCTACACGACGCAGAAGCCGGCCCGGGCAGTCCAGGTGGATCATCTCACCCTGGAGCTGGGGGACGCCCCTGCCGGAGAGTACCGGCTCACCCTCCGGATCACCGACCTCGTCACGGGGCGGACAGGCACCACGATCCGCCGGCTGTCGGTGGCCGAGTAGCTTGCATCGACGATCCCTGTCGCGCCTGATCGCCTCGACCGTGCTGGCCCTCGGGGCGCCGCGCACGGTGCCCGCGCAGCGCTCCCCGCTCGCGCTGGCCGACTCGCTCGCCGTCGCCGGAGATTCGTCCGGGGCTCTTGCCTCCCTCGACACCCTCGTCCGGCGGAGCCCGCGAAACGCGGCCGCGTGGAATCGCCGCGGAATGCTCGCCTGGAGCATGGCCCGGAGCAGGCGGCGCCACTTCGCCCTGATGGATCAGCGCGACATCTCGCTGCTGCGCATCGCCGATAGCTCGCTCCGTCTCGCCGCCCGGTTGGCCCCCGACAGCGCGCGCTTCACCCTGGATCTCGGCCGTCACTTTCTCTGGGAAGAGCTTCCGCAGCTCCGGTTGCAGGCGCCCGGTCGCTTCAATGCGGCGCTGGACGCGGCGCGACGGGGGGGAGACAGCGCTCTCGTCGCCGAAGCCGCGGACGAGGTCGGGATGGTGCACTGGCGTCGCTACGAGGCACTGGCCCATCGCCGAACGCTGATCACCATCGCTCGTGTGCAGCCGGAACAGTATCTCCAAGATCCGCGAAGCATCACCCAGTTGCTGACGAATTTCTCTTTGCCGATCTCACCGCCGCCCGGGGAGATCGAATATCAACAGGCCATCGCGCACTTTCTCTCCGCCACGGCCGCGAACCCAACGAACCAGCGCCCGCTGGCGCACTCGTTCATGGCTCTGGCCGAGAAGCAGCTCTGGCCCGAAATGCGCCGGCGCGCCGACGTCGTGCTGGCCCGCATGCCCTGGGTCCCGACAGCCTGGCTGGCTCGCGGCGTCGCGAGCCACTGGCTGGGCGATGACCACGACGCGTCGCTGGCCTTCGACAGCGCGCTCCTGCTCATGCCCGGGGATGAGCGCGCACGCTACACCAATCTCGCGCGCATCCTCCGGCCGGCCGACTCCGCGCGCTACGCCGCACTGCGAGGCGCTGAGCGATCGGAGACCGACCGGATGTACTGGACGACTGCCGACCCCCTTCTTCTGACGGCCGTCAACGAGTTCCGCCTGGAATTTCTGGCGCGGATGGCCTACGCCGAGCTGCGCTGGACGTCGGAGGATCTCGATCTCCGCGGCGCCGACTCGGATCGCGGACAGATCTGGATCCGCTTCGGGCCGCCCGACAGCGTGGCGTCATTCAGTCCCGATCAGAACGGGGAGAATCCCGCCTTCGGCAGCCTCCTCTGGTATTACGCGCGAGGCGGACTGCACTTCTTCTTCAACCAGCCACCCACCTACGGGACCGCCCGGTTGACCCTTCCGGACGCGAGCGTCGCCGAGGAGACGCGACAGCGATTTCCAGTATCGTGGGGAAATGTCCGCGTTGCCCGGCAGCTGGACTCGATTCCCGTACAGGTCGCCCGCTTTCGCGCCGGAGACTCGGTGGACGTCGCCACCTACGCCGATCTGCCGCTCCGCTCGCTGGCACGCGGAGCCGATCTGTCGCGTGCACCGATCGACGTGGGGTACATCGTTCTGGACGGCCAGGCGCATGTGATGATTCGGGATTCCACCCGACAGCTCGTCGATACGGCGGCGGCGAACGTCGTCCAGGACCGGGCGTGGCGCTTCCGCATGGCGCCGGGATTCTTCGCCTTCCACGTCGAGGCGTTCCAGCCCACGAGCGATCGCGCAGCCCGGGTGGCCGATACGCTGAGACTGCGCGCCGATCACGATTTCGGCCTGAGCGATCTCCTAGTCGCTCGCAATCTCACCTCGCGCTCCGATCCCCCGACGCGGTGGACAGACATGCTGATCACGCCGAGCGCCGGTCGGCTCGCGCGGCGCCAGCCTTTCGGCGTCCTCTGGGAGAGCTACGATCTGGCCGCGCGAGACGGCTCGGTGACATACGTCGTGCAGCTCACGCTCGCGCGAACCGACCGGAGCCGCCTCGCGAACATCGTCGCCCGCGTGCTCGGCGGCACGTCCGGACCGTTCCAGGCGTCCGCGAACGCCGAGCGGGTCACGCTGTCGTTCACTCGGCAGGCGGCGGCACGTCCCGCGCTCGTGGATTACCTGATGGTGGACCCGGGTGATCTTCCGGCAGGCCGGTACCGGCTGACGCTCGAGGTGACCGATCGGACAAGCGGACGCACGGCGCACCGCGACCGTGAGATCACGATCGTCGAGTGACCGCGCCCGGCAGCCGCACCGCGGACTACGATTTCGATCTGCCGCCGGAGCTGATCGCCCAACATCCGCTGGATCGCCGGGACGCGAGCCGTCTGCTGGTGGTGGATCGGTCCACCGCCCGAGTGAGCAGCAGAGCCTTTCGCACCTTTCCGGAGCTGCTTCAGCCCGGAGACGCGCTGGTGTTGAACGCGTCGCGTGTGTTCCGCGCTCGGCTCCTCGGCACGCGAGACTCGGGGGCGCTCGCGGAAGTGCTACTGCTGCGACCCCTGGGCGGGGATCGCTACGAGGCGATGGTGAGTCCGGGAGGCAAGCTCAAGCCCGGGAAGACGGTGCACGTCGCGCCGGGATTCGATGTCGATGTGCTCGAGATGACCGAGCGGCGCACGCGGATCGTGCGCGTCCGTGTGGAAGGCGGCGACATCGCGGCCGCGGTCGAGCGCCACGGTCACGTTCCTCTGCCGCCGTACATTCGCCGCCCGGATGACGCGACGGATGTCGAGCGTTACCAGACCGTGTATGCCCGCTCGCCAGGCTCGGTGGCCGCACCGACCGCCGGCCTCCATTTCACACCGGAGCTGCTGGATGAGATCGCTCGGCGCGGCGTGAGGCGGGTGGAGCTCGTGCTTCACGTGGGCGCCGGAACCTTCAGGCCAGTGGAGGTGGAGGACCCCACGGCGCACGTTATGCACGAGGAGCGCTTCGTGCTGCCGGCGGAGTCCGCCGAGGCGCTCAACACCACTCGAGCGGAGGGCGGATGCGTCTGGGCGGTGGGTACGACCAGTGCACGGACGCTCGAGAGCGTCGTACGGCCGGACGGGCGCTTCGAGCCGGCGGAGGGAGAGACGCGGCTCTTCATCCGACCCGGTCACCGCTTTCATGCGGTGGACAGGCTGCTGACCAATTTTCATCTTCCGCGCTCCACGCTGGTGATGCTTGTTGCGGCGTTCGCCGGCTATGAGCTTACCATGCAGGCGTATCGAGAGGCGATTCATGCGAGGTACCGCTTCTATTCGTATGGCGACGCGATGGCGGTGGTGTAGTGGGCGTCGGCGGTCGATGCTGCTCACGATCGCGCTGATGGGGGCCGCGTCCTGCGTCAGCAGCACCAAGCGCTTCTACGTCCCGACCGCGGGTGAGGAGCGCATCTCGCCGGACGATCTCCGCGACCGGGCGGACCGCGTGCTCAAGGTGGAATGCCCGCGTCTGCTGGCCGGAAAGTCGCTGACCACGGGGGAAGCCGACCTGGACGTCGAGGTCACCCCGAGCGGTTCCGTGACGCGCGCCTCGGTGACGAAGAGCTCCGGGGACGTCCGGGTGGATGACATCTTCGGTGCGCTGGCGGCGCAGCTGCAGTTCCCGGCTCTCCGGGATGCGCACGAGAGCATCATCCAGTCGCGCATCGGGATCGGATTCTCCTGCGCCCCGGGCATAGCCGTCGTGACGCTGCAGATGAAGTGACGGAGTGACTGCACCGGCCGCGGCGGCGGCACCCTTCGATTTCTCCATCGGCCCTCGCGCCGGCGCGGCACGCGCCGGCGTTTTCACGACACCGCACGGGAAAGTGGAAACGCCCGCCTTCATGCCGGTCGGCACGCTGGCGACAGTGAAGGCGCTCGACCCGCTCGATCTGGAGTCCGCTGGCGCCCGCATGATTCTGGCGAACGCCTACCATCTGCATCTCCGACCGGGCGAGGACGTGGTGGAGGCAGTGGGGGGGGTGCATCGATTCATGGGGTGGGATGGGCCGATGCTCACAGACTCCGGTGGCTTCCAGGTGTTCTCGCTGGAGACACTGCGAACCGTCAGCGAGGAGGGAGTCGAGTTTCGAAGTCACGTGGACGGATCTCTGAGACGATTCACGCCGGAATCCGTGATCCGGCTCGAGCGCGCTCTCGGAGCCGACGTCATCATGCAGTTCGATCACGTCATTCCGGGTCAGTCCACGTTCGACGCGGCTCGCGACGCGAGCGAGCGCAGCCTGCGGTGGCTCGCGCGCTGTCAGGAGGAATTCACCGCCACGACTCGGCTCCGGCCGGACCGGCCACCGCAGGCACTCTTCCCGATCGTGCAGGGCGGCATCCACCCAGACCTTCGCCGGGAGGCCGCGCGGATGATCGGGGGAATGCACGAGTGGATGGGCTTCGGCATTGGTGGGCTGTCGGTTGGAGAAGGCAAGCCGGAGATGCACGCGATTCTCGACGTGCTCGACGATGCACTGCCGTGCGAGCGTCCCCGCTATCTCATGGGGGTCGGATTCCCGGACGACCTGGTGGATGGGGTGCGGCGGGGAGTGGATCTCTTCGACTGCGTGGCACCCACGCGCATGGGTCGCAACGGAACGGCGTTCACTAGCGACGGACGAATCAACCTCCGCAACGCGTCGCTCCGCATGGACCTACGGCCACTCGACGAGAGCTGCGACTGCTCTACCTGCCGGCGCTTCAGCCGCGCCTACCTGCGCCATCTCTTCCTCAGCGACGAGATGCTGGGCCCGCGCCTTCTGTCCCTGCATAATGTACATTTCCTGGTCGCGCTGATGCGCGAGGCGCGCGCGAGCATCGCGCGCGGCACCTTCGATGCGTGGAGCCGCGACTGGCTCGACCGGTACCGGTCGCGGACCGCATCCGCCATTTCCCACGCTCCTTCGCCAGACCCATGACCGTTTCCGCCATGCTGCTCCTCCTGGCTCCCTCACCGGGTAACGGGCCGATCGGCTCGATCGTGATGTTCGCCGGAATCTTCGCCATCTTCTATCTCGTGATGATCCGCCCCCAGGCCGCGCAGCGGAAGAAGCAGGAGGAGAGATTGCGCAGCCTGAAGAAGGGAGACGAGATCGTGACGGCCGGCGGCCTCGTCGGCGAGATCATCCACATCAAGGAGAGCGTCAAGGATGGCCAGCCGGTGCGCGCCATGGATGACCGCATCACGATCCGGAGCGGCGAGTCACGGCTCGTCGTGGAGCGGGGACGCATTGCGAGCGTCGTCAGCAAGACCGTGGAGAATCCGTCGGCGTGAGCCTGCTCGACATCCACATCCTCGGCTCCCCGATTCTGCGGCAGGAGACGCGGGTCGTCGATGAGGTCACGACGGAGACACGCCGGCTGATCGCGGACATGTTCGCGACGATGTACGCGGCCAAGGGGATCGGGCTGGCGGCACCACAGGTCGGTCGATCGGAGCGGGTCAGCGTGATCGACGTGGATGGCGCACGCTACGTGATCATCAACCCCGAGATCCTCTCCGCCGACGGGCTACAAAAGGGCGAGGAGGGGTGCCTGTCTATTCCGGAGGTTTACGGCGAGGTCGAGCGGGCGAAGCACGTCGTCGTGCGGGCGCTGGACGGCGACGGGCAGCCGTTCGAGCTGGAGGCGACCGACCTGCTCGCGCGCTGCCTGCAACACGAGATCGACCATCTGCACGGCAAGCTGTTCATCGACTACCTGAGCGTGCTCAAGCGTCGGGCAGCGCTCGTCAAATGGGAGAAGTCGCGGACGCCGGGGGACGAGAAGTCCCATATCCGGAAGGTTGTTCCGGGAGACATCGCAGCGCACCATCATCGCGACGAGGAGCTGTAGCGTGCGCGTCCTCTTCTGGGGGACATCCGCGTTCGCCGCTCCATCTCTGCGGGCGCTGGTGGGAGAGGATTTCGAGGTCGTGGGCGTGGTGACGCAGCCCGACCGTCCCACGGGCCGCTCCCGCTCCAGCGTGACTGCGTCGCCGATCAAGGAGATCGCGCTTGAGGAAGGCATGGAGCTCCTTCAGCCGCAGAGGCCGCGCGGAGAGGAGTTCATCGCCGGCGTTCGACGACTGGAGCCGGAGATCTCGGTCGTCGTCTCCTACGGGCAGCTGCTCCCCGAAGGGGTGATTGGACTCCCCACTCTCGGCACGTTGAACGTGCATGCCTCCCTGCTCCCGAAGCTTCGCGGCGCCTCGCCAATCCGGGCGGCGATCCTGGAGGGGCTTCCGGAAACCGGCATCACGATCATGCGACTCGTGCCAGCGCTCGACGCCGGACCGGTGCTGCTCCAGATGGCCACACCGATCCTGGACGACGAGAGTTATGGAGAGCTGGAGCTCCGCCTCTCCGAGCTCGGAGCGCTGGCTCTCATCGAGGCGCTCACCCTGGTGCAGCTCGGGCGGCAGAGCGAGCGTCCGCAGCAGGATGCGGACGCCAGCTACGCGCCGAAGATCGACCGCGCGATGGCCCGCGTGGACTGGACCCTGCCTGCGGAGCAGGTGTCGCGCCGGATTCGCGCCTACGACCCGAAGCCGGGCGCGTTCACCACACTCCGCAGCACCGATGTGAAGCTCTTCCGGGCGAGCGAAGCCGAGGGGGAGAGGCACGATCACCCCGCGCCGGGCGAGGTGCTCGCGGTGGATGGGTCGGGGCTCACCGTCGCCTGCGGCAGCGGCGCGGTGCGGGTCGCGTTCGTGCAGCCCGCCGGCCGGCGCCGGCTGAGCGCGGAGGACTGGCACCGGGGGCGCGGCGTGGCGCTGCGCGACCGGTTCGGCGATGACTGAGGGAGAGCCGGTCGGTGCCCCGAGCGTGCCCATCGTTCATGCGGTCACGGACGACCTGATTCTCGCGCAGCCCTGGTTTCTCGAGCAGGCGCGCGCCGTGATGGTGGCACTCCGTGACCGTGGCGCCGTTCACCTCCGCGCGAGGAGCCTCCCGGCGGCGCGACTCTATGAGATCGCCGTGGCCCTCCATCCGGTGCAGGAGGCGACGGGATGCTGGATCGTGTGCAACGACCGGTTGGATGTCGCCCTGGCCGCCGGCGCTCGCGGCGTCCAGCTCACGTCCCGCTCGATGAGCGTGGCCGACGCACGCAAGGTGGCGCCGCTGCTGGCGCTCGGCGCCAGCGTGCATGCGCGCGGAGAGGCGCAGGTCGCCGAGCGCGATGGCGGCAACTGGGTGGTGGCGGGAAATGTCTTTCCCACCCGCAGCCACGTCGGTGCGCCGGGGAAGGGTCTCCTCTTTCTTCGCGGCGTCGCCGCCAGCACCCGACTGCCGTGCATCGGCATCGGCGGCATCCGCCCGGAGCAGGTCGGACTGATGCGCGCCGTCGGCGCGCGAGGGGTCGCTGTGATCAGTGGCATCTGGGGTGCGGAAGATGCCGACCGGGCGGCGATCGAGTATCTTTCGTCCTATGACGCACACGGCGACCCGGGGTGAGTCCGGCCCCGCGACCATCGTGGTCAACGGGGAGTCGCGACAGCTGCCGCCCGGCTCGTCGCTCGGCGACCTGCTGCGCTCTCTCGCCGTCGATCCCCGGATGGTCGTGATCGAGCGGAACCGCGTTATCCTGCGGCACCGCGACACGTACGACACGGTGGCTCTGGACGAGGGCGATGCGATCGAGATCGTGCACTTCGTCGGGGGCGGCTGAGATGACGTCGCTGGTCGCTCCGCCCCTGTCGCCGGCGGCGCTCGACATACCGCTCACCATCGCGGGACGTGAATTTCGCTCCCGTCTGATGGTCGGCACGGGCAAGTATGCGTCGAACGAGCAGATGGTGCGCGCGATCGAGGCATCGGGTGCCGATGTCGTGACGGTGGCGGTGCGGCGCGTGAGCTTGGACCGCGCGCAGGAAGAGGGCGTTCTGCATCACCTCGATGCGTCGCGCTTCTTCCTCCTGGCGAACACGGCCGGCTGCTACACCGCCGATGATGCGATCCGCTACGCTCGGCTCGCGCGCGCGGCTGGCTTCAACGAGTGGATCAAGCTCGAGGTCATCGGAGATCAGGCGACTCTCCTCCCCGATGCAGCGGGACTGATCGAGGCCACGCGACAGCTCGCCGCGGAAGGATTCCGGGTTCTCGCTTACACCAACGATGACCTCGTCACGGCGCTCCGGTTGGAGGATGCCGGAGCGGCGGCCGTCATGCCTCTCGCCTCGCCCATCGGCTCGGGCCTCGGCCTGCTCAACCCGTTCTCGATCCGGACCATCAAGAGCCGGCTGTCCGTGCCTGTGATCGTGGACGCGGGGGTGGGCACGGCGTCGGATGCCTGCCTCACCATGGAGCAGGGAGTGGATGGAATCCTGATGAACACAGCGCTGGCAGCGGCGCGGGATCCGGTCCAGATGGCCACCGCCATGCGACTGGCGGTCGAAGCCGGCCGCCTCGCATGGCTCGCCGGTCGGATGCCCCGACGGGAGGTCGCGGTTCCCTCCTCGCCAATGACCGGCCTCCTGTGATGGCGCGTCCGGCCGCGAGCCAGGGAGCGCCCGGGGCCGTCACGGAAGCGCGACGGGCCGCGGCGCAGCTCCTCGCCGACCTGCGCAGTGGCGAGCTGCTCGATCCCGCGTTCGACCTGCGGGTAAGCCCCCTGGATGCGCGCGATCGCCGATGGACACAGGAGCTTCTCTACGGCACGCTGCGCCGCCGGAGCCGGATCGATGCGGTGCTGGACGGCCGCGTTCGCGGTGGCCTCACCCGGCTCGACCCCGATCTGGTGGATCTCTTGCGACTCGGCGTCTCGCAGCTGCTCTTCATGAACAGCGTGCCCGCGTACGCCGCGATCGCACAGACCGTCGAGCTCGCCAAGGAGCGGCACGGACTCGGCGCGAGCAAGCTCGCGAACGCGGTGCTGCGTCGCGTGGATCGCGAGCGGGCGCAGCTCGAGATCCCGACTCCAGGGGATCCGGTGGAGGCGGCCGCGCTGACGCACTCCCATCCCCGGTGGATCGTGGCGCGATGGATCGCCCGCTGGGGACTGGAGGAAACGGAACGCCTTCTCGCGGCGAACAATCTGGAAGCGCCGACCGTGCTGCGCCCTTATGGCGTCGTGCGGGAGCAGCTCGAGGCGATGCTCGAGGCGGCGGGCATCCATGTCGTGGACGTCCCGCTGGTGTCGGACAGCATCGAGCTTTCCGGGGGGGCCGCTCTCACCGAGCTCGGGGCGTATCGCAAGGGACTGTTCTTCGTTCAGGATCCGGCGGCGACTCTCGTGACCCGATACGCCGCGATCGCGTCGGGCTCCACCGTGGCAGATCTCTGCGCCTCACCGGGCGGCAAGGCGCTGGAGCTGGCGCGTTCGGCTGCGGTTGTGATCGCCGCCGATCGCTCGGCGACGCGCGCGGAGCGCTTGGCCGCGAACGTCAGACGGCTCGAGGCCCCGAGCATCCAGACGGTCGTCTCGGACGCCCGACACCCGTCCCTCCGCCCCGTGGATGCGGTACTCATCGACGTTCCCTGCACCGGCACGGGCACCTTTCGGCGGCATCCCGACGCCCGCTGGCGGCTGCGCATCTCCGATCTCGCGGTGATGGCGGCGCTCCAGCGGAGTATCCTTCGGGGGGCGGCATCGGTGGTGAAGCCGGGTGGCCTGCTGATCTACAGCACCTGTTCGCTCGAGCCCGAAGAGAACGACGATCAGATCGAGCGCTTCCTGGCGGAGTATCCGGAGTGGCAGCTGGAGCCACCGCCGGATGGCACCGTGCCGGCATCGGTGCTGGACGCGGGTCGCCTGCGCGTGCTGCCGCAGAGGCACGGCGTTGACGGCGCGTTCGCCGCCCGCCTGCGTCGGCTCGCGACGTGAACTGGCGTGGAGCCGCCAGGCGCACCATCCCGTACCTGGTGCTCACGACCGGCGGTTTCCTGCTCGCCTACGCGATCGTCGCAGTCTTCATCTTTCCATCCAAGCTGATATCGAGCGATCGGAAGGTGCCGAGCGTGGTCGGCCTCGGTACGGACGACGCCACGAAGCAACTCTCCGCCGCCGGCTTCGTGCTCAAGGTCGGCGACAAGCGCTACCATGGCACCGCGCCCGCGGGCACCGTGATCTCCCAGAATCCGCTGCCGGGCAGCGTCGAGCCGACCGGCACGACCGTGAAGCTGGAGCTGAGCCGCGGTCAGCGGAGCGGTGAGGTGCCCGCGCTCATCGGGCTGACGAAGACGCAAGCCGAGCTGGCGATCGAGAACGCCGGCTTCACCGTGGGGCCGGAGGCCGAGACTCAGAGCGACGCGACGGCGCGCGGCATCGTGACCGCGAGCGATCCGCCCGCAGCCACGAAACTGCGGATTCCCGCCGCCATCTCGCTCGTGGTGAGCTCCGGCCCGTCCACCATCCAGGTCCCGGACGTGGTCGGTCAGCCGCTCGGACAGGCGCGCGCCGTGCTCGGCCAGATCGGGATGAAACTGTCCCGCGTCTCCACCGATACGGCGAGCCTCTCGACACCGAACACCGTCGTCTCCCAGACGCCGGCCGCCGGACGTACGGTGCCTTTCGGGTCGTCCATCCAGCTCAGCGTTGCCGGAGGGCCTGCGCCGAGCGGAGCTCCGGCCCCGCCGCGATGAGCATCACGGTCGCTCCGTCGCTGCTGTCCGCCGACTTCGCTCGCCTGGCGGACGTGATCGCCATCGTGGAGGCGGGCGGTGCGGACTGGCTGCACGTGGACGTCATGGACGGCTGCTTCGTTCCCAATCTGACCTTTGGCGCGAAGGTGATCGACACGGTGCGACGGCTCACCGACCTGCCTCTCGACTGTCACCTCATGGTGCTGGAGCCGGAGAAATACTTCGACGATTTTGCGGGTGCCGGCGCGACCGGCATCACCATCCACGTTGAAGCAGCGCCGCACCTCGCTCGACAGCTCGCCCGCATCCGGGAATTGGGATGCCGCGCCGGTGCCGCGATCAACCCGGGCACACCAGTGGAACAGATTCGAGAGGTCGCGGCCGAGCTGGATCTGCTGCTCGTGATGACGGTGAACCCGGGGTTCGGCGGGCAGAGCTTTCTTCCGGGGTCCGTGGACAAGGTTCGACGGGCGCGCGCCCTTCTCGATGGCGCGCGCAGCGGTGCCGCGCTGGAGGTAGATGGCGGGATCAATCGGCAGACGATCGGTCCGGTGTGGCGAGCCGGCGCAAACACGTTCGTGGCGGGCCACAGCGTGTTCGACTCAGGCGATCCCGCAGCCGAGATCGCGGCGTTGCGACTCGCGTGCACGGAGAGAGCATGACGATCCGGCAGCAGTGGATGTTCGTCGGCGCTTTCGTGGGGGTTTTGGTCGCCGGCATGGTCGGGGCGACCCACTTTCTCGGTGACGAGCTCTTCCCGGTCTCGGTGGGGTCTGCCGCTCCCGATTTCAGCGCGATGACGATCGATTCGCTGCCGCGCTCGAAGACGCTTCGCGACTACCGCGGACAGGTCGTTGTACTGAACATCTGGGCCACCTGGTGCGGCCCCTGTCGGGTCGAGATGCCGAGCCTGCAGCGCCTGCACGCCGCCTACGCGCCGCAGGGCCTCAGAGTCGTGGCCGTGAGCGTGGACGATCCGGGCGCAAGACAGGTGCAGGGGATCCGGCAGTTCATCCGCGAGTTCGGGCTCACGTTCGAAGTGCTCCACGAAGGCACCGGAGCGATCGAGCGGATCTACCAGACGACCGGCGTTCCGGAGACGTTCGTGATCGGCAAGGACGGGACGATCCGGAAGAAGGTGATCGGCGCGGCGACGTGGGACTCGGACGCGAATCGATCGCTCATCGCCCGCCTGCTCGTCGAGTAGACGTGCCTCGCGTCTCGTCGTCATATCCAGCCATCGGGGCCGCGCCGCGACCGCGGCCGCCCCTGCGCCGGCGGCTCCTCTCGGCAGCCACCGACCATCTGCCGCTCAAGCTCGCGGCGCTCTTCTTCGCGCTTGTTCTCTGGCTGGTGGTGAGCGCCGAGGGTCCGGCCGAGGAGTGGAGTCCCGTACGCCTCGTGCTGTCGCGCGATTCCGCGGTGCACCTGCGCGGCGAGCCGCCGGAGATCCAGGCGTTGGTGGTGGGACGGGGACGCGAGATCGTGAAGCTCTACAACACGCCGCCGGTCATTCGCCGCACAGCGACCGCAGCGATGCCCGAGCGGCTCACGTTCGAGCTGAGGCCGACCGATGTCGAGATTCCAAGCGGGGTGGACGCGCAGGTGCGCGACGTACGCCCCCACAGCATCGCTCTCCGATTCACCGTCACGGTCCAGCGCATCGTCCCCGTGGTGTCCGCGTTGCGCATCATGGCCGACAGCGGCGTTAGAGCCACCGGTCAGCCTCGATTCGCCCCCGAGAGCGTGCGCGTGATCGGCACCCGCACGGTGGTCGAGGCGATCGAAGGGGTGCGCACGACCCGTTCCGACCTGCTCGTGCGCGACAGCGGCACGCAGTCGGTGACACTCGACACGGCCGGTCTCGAAGCGCGCGTCGTCCCGGCCGTGGTGAGGGTGAGCGTCCCTGTGGTGCGTGATAGCGTGCCGGCCCGGGTTTCGGCCCGACGCCGGGGCTCACAACCATGACGTCCATTCTCGGCATCGAGACCTCGTGCGACGAGACCTCGGCGGCGGTGATCGACGGTCAGGGAGAGAGCGTGACGCTGCGGTCGCTCGTGATACTGTCTCAGGATGTCCACCGGATCTTCGGCGGCGTGGTACCCGAGATCGCCTCGCGTGCCCACCTTGCGGCGGTCGTGCCTGTGGTGCGGCGGGCGCTCGAGGAAGCCCACGCCCAGCTCGACGGCGTCGATGCGGTGGCGGTGACCCATGCTCCGGGATTGGTGGGCGCGCTCCTGGTGGGAATGACCTTCGGCAAGGCTCTCGCCCACGCCCGCGGCATCCCTGTGATCGGCGTCCATCACATGGAAGCGCACCTGTTCGGCACGGTGCTCGAGAATCCGGATGCCCGTCCGCCATTCACGGCGCTGCTCGTCTCCGGTGGACACACGCTGCTGATCGACGTCCAGGAGTGGGGGCGCTACCGCCTGTTGGGGGCCACGCGCGACGACGCCGCGGGAGAAGCCTTCGACAAGGTGGCGAAGCTGCTCGGTCTTCCCTATCCGGGGGGACCGCAGATCGAGCGACTCGCGCGCTCGGGCCAGCCGTCGCGCTTCCGTTTCGCCCGGCCCATGGTGCGGCGCGACCAGCGACCGGGCGATCCCGACTACTACGACATGTCGTTCAGTGGGCTGAAGACGGCATTGCTACACGCGACGCGCGACGCCGACCTGGAGAGCGATCGCGCGGATCTCGCCCGCGGCTTTCAGGACGCGCTCATCGATACCCTGGCCGAGAAGACCGCGCGCGCTGTCGCGGCGTTCGAGCGACAGCGCGTGGTCATCGGTGGAGGCGTGGCGTGCAATCGCGCCCTCCTCGCCGCGCTCTCGGAGCGTGTGGCTCCGCTCGGAGCCACGGTGTATGCTCCATCGGCGCGTCTGGCGACCGACAACGCCGCGATGATCGCCCGCGCGGGACTCTTCCATCTCGAGCGCGGCGAGCGCGCCTCGCTCGATCTGAACGCCTACGCAGCCCTGCCCATTCCCGGACTCATCTCCGCATGATCGTTCACCAGCCGTTCTCCTATCAGTTTGGACGATTCACCTTCACCGGCTTCGGGGTCGCGGTGTTCTGCGGCTTCTGGATCGCCCAGATCATCGCCAACCGCGAGCTGGAGCGACGCGGCCACGACGCGACCTTCATCGGCGACTGCGTGCTCGCGGCGGTGGCGGGCTCGCTGGTGGGCGCCAAGGTCTACTACGTGATTCTGGTTCACGATCTGAACGCGCTCTGGAGTCGGGGCGGCTTCGTCTTCTGGGGCGGGCTGATCGGGGGCATCGCGGGCGTGCTCCTGCTGATCACCATTCGGAAGCTTCCCCTCTGGAGGATTGCCGAGGTGGCCGGACTCGGCCTTCCCGCGGCATACGCCGTTGGCCGCACGGGCTGCTGGGCCGTGGGCGACGACTACGGGCGGATGTGGCTCTCGCGCTTCGCGGTGAGCTTCCCGAACGGAGCACCTCCCTCCACGGTGGCCAACATGCATGACCTGTTCGGCCTTCCGATGCCGGCGGGTCTGGCTCCGGGGACCGTCGTGTCCGTCTACCCCACCCAGCTCATAGAGGTGGCGCTCGGATTCGCGATGTTTCTGATCGTCTGGCGACTGCGCGATCACGCGCACGGAGAGGGATGGCTCTTCGGCGTCTACATGGTGCTGGCCGGAGTCGAGCGCTTCCTGATCGAGTTTCTGCGCGCCAAGGACGACCGGTTCTTCGGGGGTATCACCATGGCGCAGCTCTTCTCGATCGCGTTCATCGTCGCCGGCTTCCTGTGGATGCAATCGCGACGGGCGCGGCCGGGCCGCGCCGGGATCTACGCGGCGGCGTGACCGACCGGCCGCGGATGCGCGTCGAGACGCTCGCAGTCCATGCAGGCCACGGGGTCGACGCCGCGACGGGGGCGATCGCGCCTCCGATTCACCTCTCGACTACCTTCGAGCGCGAGCCGGATGGCAGCTATCGCCACGGCTTCATCTACTCGCGCAATGCCAACCCGAATCGTCTCGCACTCGAGGAGTGTCTGTCGGCTCTGGAGGGCGGTGCCGCGGCGGCCGCGTTCGCGTCCGGGTCCGCAGCGACCGCGGCCGTCTTTCAGGCGCTGTCACCCGGTGACCATGTCGTCGCCCCCGCCGATGCGTATTACGGTACGATGCGGCTGCTCCGCGAAATCTTCGAGCCCTGGGGGCTCGCGTCGACCTTCGTGGACATGTCGGATCTGGCGGCCGTCAGCGCCGCGATACGACCGGAGACGAAGCTCGTCTGGGTGGAAACTCCTTCGAACCCGCTGCTGACGATCACCGACATAGCCGGCGTCGCGGCGATCGCCCGGGCCGCGCGAGCGCGGACAGTGGTGGACAACACGTGGGCGACGCCGGTGCTGCAGCGCCCGCTGGCGCTGGGTGCCGACATCGCGATGCATTCGACGACCAAGTACCTGGGCGGACACAGCGACGTGCTCGGCGGGGCATTGGTGGCGCGCGAGAAGGACGCTTTCTTCGAGCGCGTCCGTACGATCCAGGGAGTCGCCGGCGCAGTGCCCTCCCCCTTCGAATGCTGGCTGGTGCTCCGAGGCGTGCGAAGTCTGCCCTGGCGCATGCGGGCCCACAGCGCGAACGCCTCGACGGTGGCCCGCTTTCTGGCGTCGCATCCGGCGGTGGAAGCGGTGTTTTACCCGGGACTGGGCTCGCACGCCGGCCACGCGGTGGCGGCGCGCCAGATGAGCGATTTCGGCGGCATGCTCTCGGTGCAGATCCGAGGTGATCGAGAGCGGGCGCTTGGCGTCACCGGCAAGCTGCGACTCTTCACGCGCGCCACCAGTCTGGGGGGAGCCGAGAGCCTGATCGAGCACCGCGCCAGCGTGGAAGGTGCGGCCACGCGCTCTCCCGAGAACCTTCTCCGCGTTTCGGTCGGACTCGAGAACGCCGAGGATCTGATCGATGATCTGGCGGGGGCGCTCGACTAGTGCGTTGCATCTGAGATGATGATTTGCATTCGGCCGCTGCACCCCGCTCCGCATTGAAAAAAAATGCCGCTCTTCCGCGGGAGTCCGCGCGGGGAGAGGGACAGCATCAACGGCGAAAGGCGGCCGCGGATATTCGCGGCGAAGGGCGACGCGGATCGCTCCGTGAGGGGGCCGGGTGCCGGGCGCCGGGAGAGGGGCAGGCGTTGGGGGGAAGGGCAACCCCTTCATGCAGTCGTTTTATCGGTGCACCACGACAGTCGGCGCGAGCTTCATCTTCTTCGAGCCGTCGCCGAGCTCCCCCGAGTCGTTGGCTCCCCAGCAGTAGGCGGTGCCGGTGAGGGTGACCGCGCAGCTGTGGCTGAAGCCGGCGAAGATGCTCTTGAAGCGGAGCCCGCCCTTCACCGGTGCGGGCACGGGGCGGTTCGTGGTGGTCAGATCCCCCAACTGCCCCTTGTCGTTCTCTCCCCAGCAGTAGGCGACGCCCGCGCCGGTGATCGCGCAGCTGTGAAAGGCGCCAGCAGCGATCGAGGCGAAGCGAAGGTTCCCCCACACCGGGGTCGGAGTGAGCCGCTGCTGTGTGCTACTGTCCCCGAGCGCGCCGTACAGATTGAATCCCCAGCAGTAGGCTCGGCCTTCGTCGGTCAGTGCGCAGCTGTGTGACACCCGCGCGGTGATCTGGCGGAAGAGAAGCGTACTGGTCACCGCGACCGGGACGAGGCGGCGCTCCTGCGTGCCATCGCCGAGACGCCCGTTGGCGTTGTTTCCCCAGCAGTAGACCCGGCCCGCGCTGGTGATCCCGCAGCTGTGAAATCCGCCCGCCACAAGCGTGGCGAAGCGCAGATTGCCGGCCACGGGCGCGGGCAACAGTCGGCGGAACGTCGTCCCGTCTCCGAGCTGGCCTTCCGAGTTGCCGCCCCAGCAATAGGCAGCGCCGGCAGAGGTGAGCCCGCAGCTGTGCTCGAACCCGAGCGTGATCGCCGCGAAGCGAAGGTTGCCGCCCACCGCCACCGGCTCTCGGCGATCCGCCGCCGAGCCATCGCCGATCGCGCCGTTGGTGTTGTACCCCCAGCAGTACGCGACGCTGTCCGCCGATAATCCGCAGCTGTGGAAAGCGCCCGCACCGATCGCCACGAAGAGTCTGGTGGTGGAGACGGGTGTCGGCTCCGCTCGCTCGATGGTCGTTCCGTCGCCCAGACCGCCATGGGTGTTGATCCCCCAGCAGCGCGTACGACCGTCGCTCGTGACATCGCAGCTGTGGTTGTAGCCCGGCATCATCGCGAGCACGGCGTAGGGATCCTTTCCGGTCGCGCTGAATTTCACGCCGAGCATTCCGCTCACCGAGGCGGAAAGGACGTTCATGCCGGGCTGCTGACCGAGGGTCCAGCTTCCCGGCGTCGCCCGCCCGCTGTCGTCGGTGACCGGCGAGGCCACCGCCACCCGTCCGCCCCCACTCTCGACCGCGAACGACACCCGCACTCCGCGCACGGGCACTCCCTGCTTGTTCTTCAGCACCACGCGGGGCGCGGTGTCGGTGGGAGTGCCGGCGAGCGCCACCTGCTCGTTCCCCTCCGTCTTCTCCATCTGCAAGGTGATCGCGGTGCAGCCCAGCGGCGCCAGCACGAGGAGGAGCGAGGCGAGGTGGGCCGGCAACTGGCGGCGACGGACTGCGATGGACTGCGGCAGGCGGGGCATGACGGCTCTCCAATCCGGGAGGCAGAGACGGAGATGAAATCTAATGTTTCGACCGCCAACATCCCATGCCGTCGACCGATCAGGCGCGCTGCCGCTTCCTGTCTTCCTTCTCCCAGCGCCAGGGTATTCCGAGCTTCCTCCGGCCCGCGACCGATCCGCCTTTCAGGATCTTCGGCTCCTCCACCGTCACGAACGCGTCGCCATCCCACTTCTGAACGATGTCCATCACATCCTCGAGGTGCTGGCGCTGCACCACCGAGTTGAGAATCTCCACCCGCCCCTCCCGTCCATACCCCGGGATCTCCGTCACGCCGTAGCCGGCCTCCCGGAGCGCCTCCGCTATCTCGACTCCGCCGTGCACGGACACGATGCGCACGGTGGCGAGGCCGTATGCCATCGCCTGCTCGATCGTGATCCCGATGAGCGTGCCCGTCCCGAAGCCGCCGGCATAGCCCAGGATGTGCCAGCCGCTGTCCAGGTGCTTGATCGCGTTTCCGACGGCGAAGATCCAGATCAACGCCTGCCAGAATCCCAGGATCGCCGCCGCGGTGCGCTTTCCGCGCACGGCGAACAACACGCGCATGGTATCGAGAGAGACATCGAAGATGCGCAGACCGAAGATGACGAAGGGTCCCCAGGGCAGGGCGAACATCTGGTCGACGGTCGGCATTACTCTCTCCGCGCTGGCTCTCGCTCGGACTCGGACGCGACGGAAGCGGACTCGCTCTCCAGGGCCGCCAGCCGTGCCTCGAGCTC
Organism: Gemmatimonadota bacterium; assembly: GCA_030948255.1. Lineage (GTDB taxonomy): Bacteria > Gemmatimonadota > Gemmatimonadetes > Gemmatimonadales > Gemmatimonadaceae > JALZAQ01. Next base: position 30,416 of record JALZAQ010000008.1, on the reverse strand, counting down.
CGACGCCCGGACACGCAATGCCGTGAGCTCGGTCGCGACATCGGTCGCCGGCAGCGCGTCGGGCGGGAGCGTTGGAAGTGCCACCGTGCGCTTGGGCCAGAAGGTCCGGGCAAGCGCGAAGATGAACAGCGCCACCAGCAGCAGCTGAGCGCTCACCGTCTCGACCGTCGGAAAAATACCCATGGCATCGACGTGGGGCAGGCCCGGCATGACGGTGATGGGAAGCGCGTCGCCTTCCTGCAGCTCGCGCACACCCTTTCCCGCGAACACGAACGCCATGTAATAGAGCATGACGCTGGTGACCGCGAAGAAGGGGCGCAGCGGGATGCGGACACCGAATCGGTAGAACAGGGTGAAGATCACGGCCAGCGCCGCGAAGCCGACGACGATGCCGAGCGAGAGAGGAAGAGCGACCTGCGGTCCTTCGCCGAACAGCGCCTGGAAGAAGAGCGCCGTCTCGGCCCCCTCGCGGAAGACCGCGAGGAAGGCCACCACGGCGAGCGCCGTTCCTCCACCCTGCTCCAGCGCCATGCTGACCTTCTCGCGAATGAACTGCTGCCACTTCGCGGCCTCCACCTTCGAGATGAGCCAGTAGCTCACCGAGAAGAGGACCACGACCGCGACGAGCAGCGTGATTCCCTCGAGGATCTCGCGACTGGCCGGCATTGCTCGCAGCACCGTCTGAAGGATCACCGCCATCACCGCGCTCGCGACCACGCCCAACCCCACGCCGACCCAGATGGAGCGGAGCCGTTGGCGATGGCCCGTCTTGAGCAGGAACGCCACGACCGCCCCGATCACGAGGATCGCCTCGAAACCCTCGCGCAGGATGATGAGCAGCGACTCGATGAAGGTCGCCCATGGCCCGCTGCTGCGGCGGGTGAGCTCGATGATGGTCGGGAAACCCGCCTCGACGGCATCGCGCGACCGCTGGGCCGAGCGGAGGTCTCCCGCCTTGACGGCTCCCTTGAAATCCGCGAAGTGCCGCTCCATCGACGCAACCAGGCCGGGGTTCTTCGCGCGTGCCGGAGTCTCGAGCGGCTCGAAGGCGATGTACGCGTCCGCGGCTCGATCGGCGGCGTCGGCGGTTCGGCCCGCCTGCGCCGCGGCGAGGGCCTGATCGAGCGTCGTGAGAATCGTGCGAGAAGCATGGACCAGACCGGTGTCGGTCGCGCTCGCCGTCGTGGCCGCGTCACGCTTCGCTGCGAGGGAGCGCAGATAGGCGACGACCTTCGCCACCTCCGCGTCGCTCAGCTCGCGAGAAGGCGGCATGGCGGTTCCCGGAACGCCGTTGCGCACCACGCTCGCCAGCTGCGCGTCGCTCCGCTCGGCCTGCCAGGCGAGTGAGCCGACCTCCGGAGGTAGTCTAGTGAGCGCGTGCGACGCGCTTCCCTCGCCGAGCCCCACCAGCCCATGGCAGCCGGCGCACCGCTGGAGGAAGAGACCTTCCCCCTCCAGTCTCGATGCCTGGGTCGCGCGCATCGAGTGGAGGTACGATACGAGATTCCAGCGGTCCTGCGGCGACAGACGCGAGGCCCACGCCGGCATCTGGGTGCCGGGAATCCCGACCGACATGACGCGGTAGAGCAGTGCCGGGGTCGCGTCCTTCATCACTTCGGCGCTCCCGATGGCGGGAGGCGCCGGCTTCATTCCACGCGCTCCCGGCCCATCGCCGAGCCCGCGATCGCCGTGACAGCTCGCGCAGTTGGCAGCGTAGAGCGCGCGCCCGGCAGCCAGATCGACGGGCCGTTTCGGAAGGTCGAGCGCCCCCTCGCTACCGAGAGCGGTCACGAAGCGGCGACGCAGCTCGCCCAGACGATCGGGCGGCGCCTTGGCCGCGACCGCCGCCACGAGCGAGTCCAGCGCGGCGCGCACGGCGGCCGCCCGCGCGCCCGGCAACCGGTCCGCCGCCTGACGCGCATCGCGCAGGAACTCGACGGTCTCCAGATATTCCTGCTCGGAGAGCAGATGCCCCTGCGCATCGATTCCCTTGGCGTACTCCTCGACGGCCACGCCGACGATGCTCGCCAGCCGTTTCGCCTGGTTGTCCTGCGCGTGCGCGACGCCTGCCCCGAGCGAGAGGAGTGTGACGAGCGTGAGAAGAGCGCGTGGTGGTCGCAGCATGCGAGGGAAGTTTATCGGCATCAACCGAGAAAGCGAACCGCGGGCTCGTCGCACTCGAGCACGACAAAGGCTCCGGCCAGCAGCTCTGCGTGCGTGAGGGTGAGCCAGCATCGCGAGAGCTTCAGCTCCTGGGCGCGATCGCGAGCGGACCCGTGAAGCGCGAGCTGTGGCTTGCCATCGCCGGCCGGTACGACCTCCATCTCGCGCCAGCCGATTCCCCTCGCGCGATCGGATCCGGAGAGCGCCTTGAACGTCGCCTCCTTCGCGGCGATTCGGGCGGCCAGGTGGCGGAAGGGGTCGGCGCGCTCCATGGCGTAGGCGACCTCGCCCGACGTGAAGAGTCGAGAGAGAGCTCGATCCCCTTTCGCCGCGATCAACCGCGTCACCCGAGCGATGTCCACGAGATCCATCCCGATTCCGACGATCATCCTCGCCTCGCGACGAAGAGCTTGAGCGTGCGCGTGCGCCCCTCCGAGCGAGCGACGACGAGATACACGCCGTTGCGTGCGCCGCGCGCGGCCACGTCCCACACGATCGGCAGCGAGATGGCGCCCGCGACCCCGCTCGCCCAGACGCGGCGCCCCGCGAAGTCGTAGACGGTGATCTGTCCGCTGCTCGGCCCGAAGGGCCAGGCGAAGTGCACCGTCCCCCCGCGCACCGGATTCTCGGACGCGAGCGGTCCCTCGGCCACGGGCACGACGTCCACCGGCATTCGCCGATGTGCGAAGACCTGAATCTCATCGAGCCACCAGGCCTGGGAGATGCCGAAGCTGGCCTCGAACGAGAGGCGGATACTCCGGCCGGCGTAGCCGACGAGGTCCGCGCGCTCGGGGTAATAGGCGGGGGCGCTGCCCGCGACAAATCCCAGCTGCGTCCAGCTCGCGCCGTCGTCCGTCGAGACGCGAAGCTCGCCGTGGGGGCGCAGGTCGAAGCCATCGCCCAGGTAGCGCGTCCAGAAAAGTACCGAGACCGTGTCGGCATCTCCGGGCACGGCGATCGGAGGAGAGCGGAGCGAGCCTCCGTTCCCCCCCAACCAGGCGGCGGCTCCGGCGAACGCCGGCACGCCGCGCGCAAAGTCTCCCGCTGGTGTCCACGCCGCATCGCGCGACTCGGCGCCGTCGCCGGACAGCAGGGTGAACCGGCTCGTCCGGGTTGCCGCGGCCACCGTGATCTCGGCCGGACGCGACGTCACCGGAGCGAGCAGCCGCTTGGTGTAGCGCCCCGGCCCGACGGTATCCACGCCGAACTGCAGCGGCGCCGATCCGATGCGAACGGCGGCCGAGGACAGCTCGTCGGAAAGGATGCGGGCTCGCACGATCGGATAGCCCGACTCGACCGCCACGGGCTCGCTCGGCATGCCGCTCGAGCGGGGGCGCGCGCGCAGCGGATCGGCGGCGGCGTCCAGCACGTCGAGCGCGAAGGGAAGATTGTCGGTGAAGACCGTCTGCAGCTTCGTCTCATCCTCCGGAAACTCGAAGCCGTAGTAGGTCGCTCCCTCGAAGCCGCTGGTCAGCTCGGGGGTGAAAGCGATCGCGCCGAGCGTGCCATGGGCCCAATCGGTGTAGTCACCATTCGTGGTGTAGAGATTCCACGACGGCGCCGGGTGATAGTGATCCCGATTGGAGCCGGGCAGATGATCGATCACCGCCGGGTGGATGTCGGTGCCGGCGAGGGCGCGGAAGACACCGAGATCCTGGGCGAGCTTTCCGTAAGTATTGCCGGGCGGATAGAGCACGAGGCCTGTGTAGCTGTGATAGCTCACCGAGAGAACCGGTGGATGGTCCCGATGGAAGGAGACGATGGCCTGCGTCTCGAGCTCGGATTCCGGAGCGGGCCCGCGATAGACTTCGGATGCCGGAGAAGGCGACGATCCTTCATTGTCGAGGCCCCAGCCCGCAGCGTGGTTGCGGTTGAGGTCCACGCCCACGCTGCCATCCGGATTGGGACGGCGATTCTTTCGCCAGAGACGATCGGCGGAGAAGGTGTACTGGTAGCCATCGGGGTTTGCCACCGGGAGCACCCAGACATCCCGCCGCCGGAGGAGCGAGTCCAGCCGCGTGTCGAGCGGGGGCGGTTGCGCCAGATAGCGGATGAGCCGAAGAGCCATCTCGGTCGCGACCCACTCCCGGGCGTGGTAAGTCGCCATGAAGATGACGTTGGGTCGCGCCGGGCTGTCGTCACGCTCCCCGATCTTGACCACCAGGATCGGTCGGTTCCCGAGGGTGCGACCGATCGTGTCGAGACGGACGCGGGGATTGGCGCGGGCGATCGAATCGAGAAAGAAGGCGACACCGCGCTGCGGGTCGTCGTACGGCCGGTAGATGCGGGTCGCCGATGTGTCGGGCAGCATCGCCTGACGCCGCACGCTCGCGCCCGGAGCGAACACCGGCGTGCCACCGAACCCGAGCGCCGATAGCCGGGCTCGATCGGCCGAATCGGCGACCACATAGGCGATCCCGGGCCCGGTGCCCACGACGTCGAAGCCGTGCGCCCGCAGCGACTCGGCCGGAATGCGCGGCACACGAATGGTGACGTGTTGAGCGCGCACGGCTGTCGGGAGAAGAAGGCTGGCTCCGGCCGCGCCGAGGCGGAGCCAGCGACGCCACCGGGAGCGAGGGGGCGGCGCATCGGCGAGCAACGGACGCAGGTCGAGCCAGCAGGCATCGGCGCGCTGGAAGACATCGCGCACGATGGCGCTCCATTCACGCCAGCGGACGAAGCGCACGATGTCCTCGCTCTCGAGAAAGGCGCGCTCGGCACGCTGGAGCCGCTCGAGGCTCGCGAGGAGAGCGCCAGCCCCTTCCAGGAGGCGTGCCTCGAGCGCGCGCCGTCCCGCCGGGTCGGAGCCGTATCGCGAGGCGGCGAGAGAGCGGAGCGCCGCAGTCATCCGCTCGCGCAGAGCCGCCGCGTCCAGAGCGGTGCAGAGTGCCTCCGGGCCGCTCGACCGTTCCACCTGGCGGCGTGCGCCGAGGAGCGGCGCGAAGAAGGCATCGTGGGCGTCGTCGAAGTCCCGCTCGCGCGATCCGAGTCCGCGCAGCGAGAGAGTCACCTCGGGAAAGATGCAGCTGCGCCGCGCGAGCGCCTGACTCAGCTGCCCGAGCTGTTCCGGACCGGAGAGGCGCAGCACATCGCCCGTGGACAGATGGAGATCGAGCCCGCCGCGCTCGACGTGGACTCCCTCGAGCGCGGCCAGCGGCAGCATCGCCACTCCGGCAGGCGTGGCCAGCTCGAGCGCGTCACCTCGACCGGCGAGCCACCCCTCGCCGGTCAGATCCCGGCCGCGGAGAAGGCCGTCGATCCGCACCGGGATTCCTCGTCGCGGCTCATCCATCGTCGGCGTCGCACCCCGCCGGGCCGGCGAGCTCGGCGTCGCACAGCGCGGCCGGCTGCCCGGCGCGCGTCTCGAAGCGAGCCGTGAAGGCGAGCAGGCGCTCGCTCGAGAACGCCGCGCGAGGGAGACCGAGCATCGCGACGGCGCGCTCGATCGCCTCGGGCTGGCCCTCCACCTCGACGAGATCGTCCATCCGCGGATAATGCTCGAATCGCACCGTCGCGCCCTCCACCTCGTACTGAATGATGTCGCGGTCGATCGCGAGCGTCACGATGTAGTCGAGACTCCGCAGAATGTCGGCGAGGGTATCGGCATCGGTCGTCGCGGCCTGCAGCTCTTCTCGCACCTTGTAGCCGTCATCAACCGACGTCGGACCCTTCCAGGCGAGCTCGGCGCGGGCGGGAGCAGTGGAGTCGTGGTCCCTGTAGACGCGCAGCCGCAGCATCTGGTCGCGCGATGCGAGGGTCCGCTCAGGCGTGTCATAGCGGCGATCCTCGAGCCGGCCGCGAAAGATCAGTCGCGCCCCGCCGCGCTCGAGCAGCCGGGTCCGCTCCTCCCAGTTGTCCACCACCGCCTTGATCTCCACCTCACGCACGGACGATTGCCTCCATCACCGAGGGAACCTCCGAGAGATCGGGGAAAACCGCGAACGGCCGGCAGGCGCGGAGAGCCGCCACGTCGTATCGGCCGGTGGCGACAGCGATGGCGCGGGCGCCGATCGCGCGGCCGCATTCGATGTCGCTCGGCGTGTCGCCGATGACCACGATCTGACCGCCGTCGATGTGAATCCCGAGCGACTCACGCGCCTTGCGCTGGGCGATGCCGGGCAGCTCCGGCCTGTGCGCATGGTCGGAGCCGAATGCGCCGACGCGAAAGCGGGCCGGATCGATTCCCGCTGCGCGGAGCTTGATCGTAGCGCCCCGGTCGATGTTGCCGGTGAGCAGGCCGAGCAGGACATCCGCTCGGACCTCGAGGGCGTCCAGCAGCGCTCGCACGCCGGGAAGAACACGCAGGCGAAGCGCTCCGCCCTCCAGCTCCTTGACGAGTCCTTCCAGATAGCGCGCCATGAGACGCGGCAGGAGCGCGTCGATGCGGGCGTCGTCATGGCCAGAGAGACGCATCAGGTCGCGGGCGATCTGCGGATCGGTCTTGCCGTCGTAGTGATAGCCGTGGGGGCCGCAGTCGCCGAAGACATGCGTGAGCGCACCCTGCATTGCGCGCCGGCCGGCCCCATCGCTCGTGAGGATGGTGCCATCGATGTCGAACAGCACGAGCTTCATGCGCGTGTCAGCAGCACGCCGGCAATGATCGTGGCGGCGCCCAGCCCCTGCCAGACGGTCGGCACCTCGTGCAGCGCCGGCCACGCCCAGGCTGCCAGCAATGTGAAGATCGGCTGGAGGTTCCCGTAGAGCGCGGTCCGAGTGGGCCCGACCATCCGAACGCCGCGACTCCAGAAGAGATAGGCGATCACCAACGATCCGAGGCTGCTGAAGAGGATCGCCCCGACGGCGCCCGATCCGAGATCGGTCCAGGCGACGCTCGACATGAGAGGCGCACCGATCAGCAGGAGGACCACGGCGCCTCCGCCCATCGTCGCCGCCGAGACACGCGCCAGATCGAGGCGCGCCGCATATGGCTTGAGCAGAACCGCGAACAGCGACCAGCAGACCGTGCCCGCGAGAACGAGCAGAGTTCCCAGCAGCGTGTGCTCACCCTCCCCGCCGGGCGCGGCGGCGGTCCCGAAGATGACGAGCCCGATGCCGCAGATCGAGGCGGCAATGCCGAGCAGACGGCGGCGAGTGACCCGCTCCACACCGAGCATCCGGCTGAACAGGGCAATGAAGGCCGGACTGGCCGCGAGGACGATCCCGGCGCTGCCCGCTCGCGTGCGCGAGACGCCTTCGATGAAGAGGAACTGGTAGAGCCCATTGCCGAGCGTGCCGAGCGCGAGCAGAGCCAGCAGATCACGGCGCGCGAGACGGGGCCCGCGCGACAGCGCGCCGATCGCCGACAGTGCCACCGCGGCGATGGCGATGCGCACGGCGTTGAACGCCAGCGGAGGCATGGCGAGCGCGGCGAACTTCACCACCGTGACGTTCACGCCCCAGATGATGCTCATGCACAGGAGCAGGCCGTCGGTGAGCGTCACGCCCGCGGCGCGCGCGTCGGGCCGCTGCGCTGTCGGAGCGGCGCGCTCGAGCGTGGACTCCATGTCGAAAGCTACGCAGGCGCGACTAGCCGCGCACGGGGGACGCGCCTAATTTGGCGCATGCAGCTCTCCTTCGCCCTGTTCGCGGATGCGGCCAACCTCTCGCAGGAGGGAAAGCTCAACATTCTCGGGGTCTTCGATGCGGTGCAGGTCGGGGCGCTCCCTGCCATCCATCCGCGCGCTCACCTCGTCGTGCGGCTCAAGGGATCGCGCGGCGATGTCGGCAATCACACGATGAGCCTTCGCTGGGTGAACCCTCAGGGACAGGAGCTCTGGAGCTCCGTCGGTGAGCTCAACCTCGGCACGCCACCCAACGGCATGACCGAGATGGACCTCCCGCTGATCGCCGCCATCGACCTGCCACTCGATGAGAGTGGCGGCTACACCATGCAGATCGCGCTCGATGAGCGACCGTGCGGACAGGTTCCCCTCCAGGTCCGGACGGTCCAGACGGCGCTCGGGGGCGCGTTGATGAGCTGAGAGCGAGACTCGTCGCTCTTCCGAGCCGACGCCATCCGTCGCCGCGTCAGGAGAGCACTCGCCGCGCAAAGAGAAATCGCCGGGTGAGCGCGAGCACGTAGGGGTCCGGGCGTTGGTCCAGATTTTCGATTGCGAACCCGCCGCGGCCCAGCGCGACATGTGCCATGCGCGAGCCCCCCAGGGAAACACCGACGTGGGTGATGCGCCGGTCATCTCGATCGGAGAAGAAGAGAAGGTCTGCCGCCCAGAGCTTCGCGATGACCGTGCCGGCATCGTGTCCGGAGAGAGCCTGATCTCGCGCGTCGCGTGGGAGAAGAATTCCGTGCAGACCGAAGACGCTCTGGACCATCCCGGAGCAGTCCGAGCCCCAGGGAGTGATTCCTCCCCAGAGGTAGGGCGTTCCCTCGAAGAAGCCGCACGTGCTCTCCGTCAGGCGATCGGGCTCCGCCGGGAAACGGCTGCGCAGCTCGGCCACGGCGACCGCGTCGCCGCCGTCGAGCGAGGCGGCGTCGTTCAGCACTGCACCGAGCGGCAGCTGCCGTCGCCGACCATCCTCCCGCACCACGCAGCCGAGCGAGATGCGACCGCCAGGCGGCTCGCCCTCCGGACTGTCGACCAGGTAGCCGCGATGCATCCACCCTTCGTAGCCGTCGCCACCGCGTACCCGCAGCCAGGGCTCGCTCGCCCGCAACAGCTCGACGCATTGTCCCGCCAGCCGCTGGGAGATCTGCTCGCTCCCCGCGCGCGGCTCCGCCTGCATCGGGGCGATCGCCACGGTCACCCGCAGCGCTCGCCGGTCAACGACCACGCGGCCTCTTCTCGAGCGGCAGCGCGATCGCGCGAAAGGCTCGCGCCAGATCGCGGTCGCCGATCGTACCGAGCTGCTCGAGAACCTCATCCCGACGCTTGGACCGTCGGATCGGTCCGGTTGAGACGATGCGCGGGAGTGAGCGGTCGAGCGGCAGATACAGATAGCGTCCGAACCATTCACCCGTCGCGTCGTCGAACCAGGGTTCCGCGAGCACGCTGAAGGTTCGATCATCGACGCTGAACCGGGCCCGGACGATCACCGTCTCGCTCACGTCGCGTCCGCTGCGGGAGGCTCGGGCTGCTGCTGCGCCGCGCAGCTGCTGCAGTGGGTGACGCCGCGAAAGCTGCAGATGAGACAGAGAAAGGTGCCGCACCCCTGGCAGGGATAACCCTCCGAGGCTCGCTCCTCGCGGCCGCAGCTCCGGCAGATCATTCCGTCGTGCTCGTGCGTCTGCTCCGGTGTCGTCATCTCGGTCAACTCTCCTTCACGGGGTGCCCGCCCGACGGCGCGGCGGGCCAGGGCGCACGGTCGTGCAATCCGTACGCGCGGATCTTGTTGATGAGCGTGGCCCGGGAGATACCGAGCTCGAGCGCCGCCCGCGTCCGGTTCAGGTTGTGCACTCGCAGCGTGTGCTCTATGTGGAGACGCTCCACCTCGGCAAGCGTTTTCGCCACGTGGCCGGCGACCCCGGCGCCGCTCGCCCGGCGCACTTCCGGGGGGAGATGCTCGGGCGCGATGCGCCGCGCGCCCCGGCCGAGGATCATCGCGCGCTCGAGGACGTTGCGCAGCTCGCGGAGATTGCCGGGCCACCGGTAACGGAGGAGCTGCTCGAGCGCGCCGTCGGTGAGCTCGCGCGGTGCGCCCGGCAGATCTCCGTGCAGGTCATCGAGCGCACGACCGATCATGTCGAGAAGGTCCTCCCGGGCCCGCGCACGGAGGGGCGGCAGATGCACCGGGATCACGCTCAGACGGTAGTAGAGGTCCTCGCGGAAGCGGCCGGCGTTGACTTCCTCGACGAGATCGACCGTCGTCGCCGCGATGAGACGCACATCCGTCGGGATCTCCCGCGACCCGGCGCCCCGACGATAGCTGCGCGACTCCAGCAGCCTGAGCAGTCGAGGCTGGAGCTGCGGATCGAGCTCTCCGATCTCGTCCATGAACAGCGTCCCCCCGTTCACCACCTCGAGCAGCGGAGGGCGCGCGGATCGGTCGGCGGCGCCGCCGTCCAGATCATCTCGTCCGAAGAGCTCGATCTCGAAGCTCGGTGCGGAGGATCCGGCACAGCTCACATCCATGAACGGAGCGCCGGCGCGAGGACTCATGCGGTGGATCGCCTCGGCCACCCGCCCTTTCCCCGTGCCGCTCTCGCCGAGCAGGAGGACGGTCGTCCGATCGCTCGCCGCCAGCAGCTCGATCTGGTCCGCGAGCTCTCTCATCGCGGGAGAGGAGCCGAGCATGACGCCGACGCGCGGTCCCCCGCGTCGCTCCCGCAGGTAGCGGTTCATCTGCCTCAAGCGGGCCTTCTCGAGGGCGCGCTCGGTAGCCACCGCGAAGTGGGCGAGGTCCACGGGTTTCGCCAGAAAGTTCTCGGCACCGTCCCGCATGGCCTGGACGGCGAGACCCATGTCACCGTGACCCGTGATCATGATCACCACCGGGTCGTCGGCCCGCAGACGGGCGAGGACGGCGAAACCGTCCATGTCCGGGAGCGTCACGTCGAGCACGGTGAGATCCGGCCGGACGCGCATGAACGCGTCGATACCCTCCTCGCCGCTCTGCGCACGCACGACATGATGCCCCGCCCGCTCGAAGAATGATCCGAGCGAAACCCGCAGATCCGGATCATCATCGATCACCAGTACCGTTGCCATGCTACTCCGACAGAGACCACCTTCGCCGGAATGTATAGTTTTTTGACAGCCGAGGAAACAGGCGCGGGCCGCGCGTTCAACCGCGTCGCGGCACCAGAAGTCGGGCCGCCAGAGGATCCACCGTCACCGAGAAGGGAGTCAACCCAAGGACTTCGCCATCAGCCTGATAGGTCTCGGGCACAGGGCAGTCGATGCGGAAGCGGCGGCCGGAGCGGTAGAAGATGCGGGAGTCGATGCGGAAGTCCCGGCGAAAGAGGCGCCAGGCAATGACCAGGGCATCGCGACGGGTCCGCGGGGAGAAGATGCAGAGATCCAGACGCCCGTCGTCGCGGGCGATGCCGGGCCCGAGCGTCACCAGGTCGTTGAGCACGGATCCGAAGTTCGCGAGCAGAACGGCCGATGCCTGGCGCTCCACCACCTCCCCGTCCACCTCGGCTCGCACCGCAAAGACCCGATGGCGAAGCGCTGCGACGACGGCGGCGACCATGTAGGCGCTCACGCCGAAGCGGCGCTTGAGTGCGCTGGGCGTGGCCTCGATCATCCGCGCGTCGATTCCGACACCGGCCGCAAAGGCGAATCGGCGTCCGCCGTCGATCGCTCCGAGGTCGATGTCGGCTTCGCTGCCCGCCAGAAGCGCGCTCACCGCCCGCTCGACACTCAGCGGGATTCCCAGGGAGCGGGCGATCAGGTTGCCCGTGCCACCCGGAAGCACACCGATCGGGATGCCCGTGTGCGCCAGCGCGTCCACGATCTCCATCGCCGTCCCATCGCCACCGAGGGAGAAGATGGCGCGAAAGCGACGCGCATGCTCCGCCGCGAGCAGCGCGGCGTGGCCTGGCCTCTCGGTGACGAGGGTCTCGCAGTGCACTCCCGCCGCCTCGAACGCCCGCTCCGCCTTCCGACGCGACCCGCTGGCCCGGCGCGACGCCGGGTTCGCGATCATCAGAACCGGATTCCTCAGAAGCGCCACTCGCGGAAGAGATCGAAGCCCTTCTGCTTCTGATAGGTGAGATCGAGGCGGTTGCTGCAGGGCGCGCTTCCCGGGTCGATGCCCCCCTGCACCCAGAAACCATGCTCGAGCCGGTGCTCGACGGTCACGCCGTACTTGAGCGCGAGCTGCTGCGACGATGCGTTACCGCCCTGCCCGCACACCACTGAGGAGAGGGTGAGGTAGGTCTTGTCGCTGATCTGCCGCCCCACGCTCAGCGTCGTCCCACTGACGTAGCCGAGTGCTCCCGCGCTGTTCTCCGCGCTGAACACATCCTGGGAGTTCGGCGCCTGGATCTGGAAGGTGTCGAAGATCCGGATCTGCTCGCTCAGCGCCTGCTCCAGCACGCTGCCCAGAGACGGGAGCAGCACCGACGTGGCCTGCCGGAGAGTGCCGCTGTTCTGGCCGCCGAGCGCGAACGAGGGCGCGCCGACGATCAGGTAGCTCAGGATCTCGGTGCGGGAAATCGGAAAGCGCTCGTCGCTCTGCAGGTCGAGCTTCGGCTGGAGAAGCGTGCCGGAGAGGATCGCGCGGAGCCGGAGATCCTGCTGGGAGAGCCGTCGCACCGTATAGGTGGCGGAGATGTGCAGCTCCGGTGGAATGTCCGGGTCACCGAAGAAGCGCACCGATCCTTCGTCCACGGTGAAGGTGCGCTGCACCGGGCCGAGGTTGAGCCGGTACGTCCCGCGATTGGCGTCGAGGCTTCCGCTCAGCGCCAGCGCGCTGTCGCGCCGCGTGAGGGAGACCGGACCCCCGCCGAGCTTGATGTTCGCCTCGGCGCTCCGAAGCCAGACATCGTCTCCGATCCCGATCGTCACCTGAGGGGTGAGATTCCTCACCAGTGCCGGCGGGGCCTTCGGGATGAGCACCTGATTCGTGAGCAGCGTCGTATCGACGAAATTTGCGAACTCCGGATCGGCCAGGCTGACGATCTGCTTCTGGGCCTGGTCGGGGATGTAGACGGTGCCGCGATCGATGGTGAGCGCGCCGGCGAGGCGGGGGCGATCGTAGGGGCCGATCAACGTGAGTCCGCCACTCATCTCGAGGTCGGCGAGCCGCCGGTTGCGTACTGCCACGAAGTGATTGAGCAGGAGGGTGTCGTTGAAAACGCTGTTGAGAGGATCGGTGTAATCCGGCACCCGTATGAAACCGGTGAGCGACACGGTGTCCGCGGAGAGATCACCGCTCTGCGCGGACGCCCGGAGGAAGCGGACGGTGTCGCGGGCGAGGCGGACATCCACGCCGATCCGTCGCAGCCGGATCCCGAGGGACGGCACCGTGGCGTCGCCGTTGGCGATCGCGAACCGGCCGTCGAGCAGGGGACGCCGCCAGCTGCCGCCAATATCGACGATCGTGGATGCCCGGCCGGTGACCCGGGTGAGAGCGGGCGAGATCGCTTCGACCAGCGCCAGGTCGAGGCTGTCCGCCCGCAGCTCACCACTGAGGGAATCCGGGAGTAGCCGCTGGCTCACCGAGCCGAGTGCGAGGTCCAGCGGCAGCGAGCCCGCGAACGTGAGAACGGGCCTTTCGTGCTGGTAGAGCTGGAAGTTTGTCTTCAATCGCTGGTCGGCGTAGCTGCCCCCTGCGCTGAAATCGGGAAATCCGATCGTTCCATAGCGCGACCCGTGGGCGGCTGCCGAGAGCTTCATCACGGGCCGCGCGCGCGTCCCGGTGAGCTCGAGATCGAAGTGCATGTCGCCGGCGAGCGGTTCGCGCAGCTGGGCGAGCATTCCGATGTCGGCCAGCGGAAGGCTGTCCAGCTTGACGGTCGCCGCCAGCGGACCGGTCGTGGGAATCGCACCACGGAAGTCCACGAGTCCGCCGGCGCCGTTCCGCAACTGCACGTCATCCACTACGACCCCCGAGGAGTCCAGGAGAGCGTGGGCCGGTGAGGTGAGCGACCAGCCGCGGCCCGGGAAACGCACCAGCAGAGTGTCCAGCACGAGTCGTAGCGCCGAGCGCTCGCGGCTGAAGCCGAGAGCGGCGCTCGCCCGCACGTCGTTCGCGGTCAGAACGTTGACGCCCGCTCGGCCGCTGGAGCGGTCCGCGAGCTCGAGATGGGCGTTCGCGGTGGCGATGCGGATGCCGGAAGCCTGAACGCTGTCGAGGACGACCTGCACGCCGCCCCGCGCGCTGTCGGGCAAGCCGGCGAGATGGTAGTTGCCGCGCAGAGAGGCCGCGCGCGTGCCCGCGAGAAAGAGATCGTGACCGCTCAGGCGGCCGGATGTCCGCAGCGAGCTCGCGGACCCCAGAAGCATGCCGTCCACCTCCAGGACCCCGGAGAGGGAGTCCGAGAGCGCGACTCCGCTGCTGTCCCCAGAGGTCATCCCCGCCGCAGCGGCTGCGACGGCGGCTGGGGGGGGGGAGGGGGCATCGGCGCTGGGCGCGGAGCGCAGCCAGGGGCGCAGGCCGCCAAGAGAATCGACCATGATCCGGTAGCGCAGGGAGTCGGTGACTCCGAGTGTCAGGCCGAGCGCACCGGAGGCGACGAGGGTCGCCGCGGTGGTCTCGACTCGCAGGGTGTCCACGGTCATGCGCCCGTTCCCGAATGTCAGGCGACCCATCGAGGGATAGATCCGAAGAGTGTCGATGCGCGAGCGCTCCACGCCGAAGGCGACCGTTCCGACGAGGTCGGCGAGAGAATCGCCGTGGATGTCGGACGAGGCCGTGGCGGTGAGGCGGGACACAGGGAAGCTCGGCCGATCGAACAGCGTTCGCAGGTCGAGATTGCGAACGGTCATCGTGGCGCGCGCCGCGTACACCGGCGGGAGGAAGTCGAAATGCCCGTCCAGGGCGAGAGTTCCAGACGTGCCGGCCAGCGTCGTCGTGAGATCGAGGTCGTCCATCGTGCCCTTGATGCGCATCGGCCCCGTGAACGACCCTCGCATCGGGATGAGAGGGTACGAGCGCGCCAGCATCGTGAACGAGATCGGCTGCGCCTGCAGGTCCACGTCGAAGACAATGAGCTTCTCGGCATTCGTGACGCGGCCCGAACCGGTGAAGTGCGACGGCTCGCCTTCACCGTCGCGATGCGTGATGTCCGCATCGTGGAAGCGGACGTCGAGCCAGAGCGAGTCGAGGATTGCCTGGCCGGCAATCGTTCCGTTCACACGCGGAAACGCGGGAAACAGATATTCGATCGAGCGCAGATCGAGCGATTCGACGTTCACGGCGAAGTTCCGGAAGACCGTGTTGGCCGGAACCAGGATATCCAGAGCGCCGCGTCCGCTCCCGCTCGTCACCGCGCCGGCGACGTGGGCATCGGCGAAGGAGAACTTGGCGTCGTCCACGACCCAGCGGTTGAGCGGCCCTCCGCGGGCCCGGATCGTTCCGCTGATCCGGCCCTGCCAATCCACCGGAAAGGGCTTTCCGTTGAGCGTGCGTATGAGATCGAAGTCCACCGGATCGGCGGTCAGCGCGACATCGTTGACGGCAAGCACCGGCTCGCCGACGGCGAACGTCATCGTGCCGGCGAGGTGGGACCTCTCGGAGCGCACGTCGAGATTGCTCAGCGCGTAGTCGAGCACCTCGGGATTGCGACGGTCGTTTCGGATGACGAGATCGCCCTTGCCTCCGCCCCGCCTCGGGAGCGTCGGATAGACCCAGTTCACGTCGTTCAGCGCGAAGGAATCGGCGTGGACGTGCACGTCGTAGCGGATCGGACCCTTGCCCCACCAGACCTTTCCGAGCGCCGTCCCGGTGGACGCGGGGAGATCCCAGTGCTTCACGTTGAACCAGACCGAGTCGCCGAGGTGCCGGACGACGCCCGTCGTGCGGCGAAAGATGAACGGGGGGTCGGCCTCGTCGAAGTCGAGAGACCCGAGGACGACGACGTGTCCGGCGCTGTCGGGATCCGCGATCCGAACATGCGGGGAGAAGGCCTCGAGGCCACTCCAGCGGCGGGTGAGCTTGAGCCCCTCTCGCGTGCGGCGGACCTCGTGTGAGGCGGATGCGAGCGCCTGAGCGATGGCGCTGTCACGCCGTGCCCCGTGCAGGCTGTCATCGGGATGCCACGGGAGGGTGACGAGCAACGTTCCGCCGTGCACCACCGCCGTGTCGATGACGACGAAGTCCCCGAAGCTGAGCTCGGTGTGCTTGATGCGGTCCGGAGGCCCGTTCGGAAATACGTGGCGAAAATTCCATTCGCCGTCCGAGCGCCGGCGGAGGTTCACGAACGGATGGGCGACGCTCACCTGTCGCAGCAGGAGGCGCCTGTCCACGAGGTCCCGCGGGTCGTAGGAGATGCTCACCGGACCGGTGCTCACGATGAGCGAATCCTCCTCGTCGCGGAGCGCGAGGGAATCGAAGGTCACGGTGTTGAGGAGCCCGCCCCCCATTCGCCCGAGATGAAGCGTTCCGCGACCTTTGAGGCGGGCGGCGATCCGCGAGACGATCGCCTGACGCACATACTCCCGGCCCCGGCTCGTCTGCGTCATCGAGAGCACGACCGCGAGCAGCCCGAAGCCGATCGCGAACAGCACGCCCGCGCTCAGCAGCGCGACCAGACGGCGACGCGACATGCTCATCGGCTAGAACGCCTGGCCGATGCTGACGTGGAGAGTGAGATGCGAGCGAAAGCTCGATCCCAGAGCGGGCGCAAAGGTGGATGGACAGCTCGAGCCGGCGGGCAGCTGCCCCTCGGCGAGCAGGTTCCCCGGACTCACACAGAGGAGAGTCGGCGGATCCTGCTCCGGCGGCAGCTCGGGGCGGAGCCGTCCGACGAAGAACGCGGGTCCGGGCTGGCTGGCGTAGCGACGATAGCCGACGTCCACGCCCACGAGCCCGACCGGCGTGCCGACCCGCGCGCCGACGCCCGGGGTGAAGCGCAGGTCCCCGAACGACACGATCTCGTTGCGGCGGGTCCAGACCTGACCGAAGTCGAGAAAGGTCGACAGCTGGACGCGCTCGGGATAGATCGGACTCCGGAAGCGCAGCTCGAGGTTGCCGACGATGAGCGCGTTGCCGCCCGTTGGAGAGAAGCGCTGGAGGCGCGTGGTGTCGCTCGCGAGAAAGAGCGTGTCCGCGCCGCTGTTGACGGCGCTGTCCGGGTTGCTGCGCAGCTCGGGCGGAATGGGCTGGCCCGGCGCGATGCGAGCGAAGCTGGTCGTGTTGCTCACGATGTAGACGCCCGGTCCGAGCTCGTTCTGGTTGTATCCCCGAACGGAGTTCGGACCCCCGGCATAGAGTCTCTCCTGCGGGGGCACGAAATCGGAGACGCCGCTGAAGAGGTTCTGGGCGAGAATGCCGCCGATCTGCAAGCGACTCGCGAAGGTCGTGCCTCCGCCCAGCGAGCGGTACAGCGTGCCCTCGATGAATCCCTTGTTGAACTGGGCGCCCGATCCGCCGGAGAGCGAGGAGATGCCGTGGCGCAGATCGAGGCGCGCTACCGAGCCGGCGTGCGGATCGACGATGTTGTCGGTCCGGTCACGTGCCACTCCGACGCTGAACGTCTGTAGACTTCCCCCACCCTGCAGCCGGCTGATGGCGCCGAGGTCGCACGTATTGAAGATCGAGCAGAAAACGGCGGCGTTGGCCGTCGTCCGTCCGAGCTCCACCTGGTACGAGACGGTGAGCGGCATGCGCTGCTGCAGCTCGCGGGTGAGCGACGCGTTCGCGCCGAAGGGAGTCTCTCGCAGATAGGCGTTGTATTCCGATCGGCGCTCGCTGAAGACGGTCAGCGACGGGATGTTGCGCGGGCCGAAGAGAGCCGGCGGGCGGAACGTGATGCCTCCATAATAGTTCAGATTGTCGCTGAACTGGTCGTCCCTGAGCGACGGACAGATGCTCCTCGCGAAATCGAGCGGCGCGCCGACGCCGATCTTGGAGAGACGCGCATTCACCTCCAGTCGTCGCGCGCCGCCCAGGAAATTCCGGTCGGTGAAGCGCCCCTGCGCCCGGATGCAGTCCAGGGTGCCGTAGCCCGCGCCGAGGCGCATCGAGCGCATCGTCCCCTCGCTCAGGCGGGTGAGCACCACCAGCGAGTCACCCCGAGGCTGCAGGCTGTCGGGGACGAGGCTGACCTCGACGAGCCGGTATGCCTCGGTCTGATACAGATCGCGCTGGCTGTCGAGCAGGTCCTGCTGCCGGTAGACCTTTCCCTCCCGAAAGGAGAGGAGCTTCCGCACCACGCTCTCCGGGATCTGCAGGCGCGCGCCGGGCTCGTAGGGCTCGATCTCGAACATCAGACGCCCGATCCGCATGAGCGGACCCGGGGCGAAGCGTCTCATCACGGTGGCCCGGTCGCGGTCGGTATCGACGCTGTCGAACTTCTCCGTCTGCTCGGCGCGCGCGTACCCCTCGTTGCGCAGACGGTCCATGACGCTGTCCACGAGGCCGCTCAGTCGCACGCGGTCGTAAGGCCGCCGGCGCATGGCTACCAGCCGGCGGGTGAGGTGCGGACCACCCTGAACGCTGTCGAGCCCGACGACGTGCATCGAGTCGATGAGGACGGGCTCACCTTCATTGATGCGAAACCCGACCGCGACCAGCGATCCGCCGTGCGGAATCACTCGTGTATCGACGCCGGTATGGTAGTAGCCCCGCTGGCGGTAGAAGAGTCGCAGTCGGAAGACGTCGCGCCTCAGCTCCAGCGTGTCGAGACACCGGCGGGCGCCGAAGCGGAGCAGCGGAAGGCGCTGAAACCAGCTTGACGGAGTCGTGACAATGGCGTTCGCGAGCTCGCCACTGCGGTAGTGCCGGTTTCCGGCGAAGCTCACGCTCCGCACTTCGAGCTCACCCGGTGTGCCATTGCAGGTCACGTCCTGCGCACGCGCCGGCGCCGAGAGACTCGCCAGGGCGACCATCATCAGTCCGAGGGTGAGCCCGTGTGGGACGCTCCTGCACATCACCCGCGAGCGCCGCGCGCCGGACTGCGAGCGCCGAGGGGCGGCGCGCGTCGCGTGATCGGCGCTCGGTCGAGCGGAGTACGCTCGAGGAAGAGGCGGGCGATGTAGAAAGCGAAGAGCCCCGCACCGGCCCCCGCCGCGATCGCCGGCAGTAGCTCCCGAAAGACGAGCGGCCGTCGATAGACGTACGCGCTCCCCGGTGCCAGCGGGCGGCGCGGCGCTGTGGGCATGCTCGACCTCGACGTGATGGTCGCCCCAGAGACGAGGGACGAGTGGGCGTGTGACGCAAAGCTGGCCATCGCTGCTACACCGGAGGCGGCGGCTTGGTGCCGTGAGGCGCGAGCGGCCGGGGAGGCGGGAGGTGTGGCGGACGAATGGTGTAACCCTCGATTGACGCGCTGCTTACGGCCCGGTAAGTTCACCCGCTCCGCAGTGGAAGTCAATCAGTTTTTCCGATGCCAGGACGCACCCTTCCCGCCCTGCTCCCGGCGCTTCTTCTGGCCGCAGCGTGCCGTGGTAGCCACTCGGCGCCGCAGCGTCGAACCCTCATCGATTCGCGCGATCGCTACGATCCGCGCTCCCTCGATCCGGCGCTCTCCACCGACGTGCCAACCGGGCGGGCAGTCGCCTATCTGTTCGATGGCCTCACGCGGTTCACCGCCGATGCGCGCGTCGAGCCGGCGCTGGCCACACACTGGGACGTCTCTCCGGACGGGCGCGTCTACACTTTCCATCTGCGCCGGGGTGTGCGCTTCCACGACGGACATCCATTTCGAGCCGCGAACGTCGTCGCGAGCTTCCAGCGCGTT
This sequence comes from Gemmatimonadota bacterium, assembly GCA_030948255.1. Lineage (GTDB taxonomy): Bacteria > Gemmatimonadota > Gemmatimonadetes > Gemmatimonadales > Gemmatimonadaceae > JALZAQ01. The sequence continues at coordinate 10,948 of JALZAQ010000008.1, read as the reverse complement.
CTCGATCCGGAGGTCCATGGCGGGCGCGGTGAGCCGCTGTATCCGATCGCGGGTGCGCGCGCCTACGCGGCCGGAAAGGCGCGCACGATCACCGGCATCCAGGTGGTGGACGACAGCACGCTTCGCATCACGCTCGACGCGGCGCTATCCATCTTCCCCAAGCTTCTCGCGATGCCGGTCGCGTCCATCGTCCCCGACTCCGCAGGTCCGGATTTCGGCCAGCACCCCATTGGCACCGGACCGTGGAAGCTCGTCGAGTGGAAGCACGACGACTACCTTCTGTACGCCAGGAACGGCAGTTATTTCGGCGGTGCTCCACAGGTGGACTCGCTGATGACGCGGATCATTCCCGAGCCCAGCACCGCAGTCGCGGAATTCGAGAGCGGGAACGTGGACCTGCTATATATCCCCGAAGCCGAGACGCGGAACTGGGAGCGAACGGACGAGAAGAAGGGGATGCTCGAGTCCGCGCCGGCACTCCGGCTCTGGTATGTCGGCATCAACACGACGCGCGGTCCCCTCCGCGACGCTCGCGTTCGCCGCGCGATCAATCACGCGGTGGATGGCGGGACGATCCTCCGCCAGCTGGTCGCCGGGCGCGGCACCCTCGCCGCTGGCGTGATCCCGCCCTCGCTCGAGGGGTTCGATGCCACGCGCCGGCCTTACGCCTACGACCCCGCGGCGGCCCGGCGTCTGCTCGCCGAAGCAGGATTTCCCAACGGCATCGACATCGAGCTCTGGCACTCCACCGATCCCACCTTCTCCCGCGTGGGCCAGGCGATCCAGAGCTATCTCGCGGCCGCGAACATCCGCGCGAAGATCGTCCAGCGTGACGCCGCATCCGCGCGCGAGGCAGCGAGGAAGGGTCACGCCGACCTCATCCTCAAGGACTGGTGGGCGGATTACCCCGACGCGGAGAGCTTTCTCTCCCCTCTTCTCACCAGCTCGAGCTTTGGTCCGGGAGGGAACATCTCGTTCTACTCGAACCCCGGTGTCGACTCGCTGGTCAGCCGCTCGCACGCCGAGCAGGACCAGGCGAAGCGCGCGACGCTGTACCGACAGGCCGACTCCCTCGCGTTCGCCGACGCGCCGATGCTCTATCTCTTCTTCTACAACGAGCTCGACGCGGTGCAACCCTGGGTGAAAGGATTCCACGTCCCTGCCATCTTCAACGGACAGCGCATGACGGGCGTCAGCATCAGCGGCCGCTGAGCGCCATCGTCCGTGATCCGCTTCATCGCCCGCCGCATCCTGCTCGCGATTCCGACGCTCGCGGGCGTGCTGATCGTCACCTTTCTGCTCCTCTACGTCGCGCCGGGCGACCCGGTGATGGAGATGGTGGGAGAGCGTGCCGACGAGGCGACGATCGCCCGGCTGCGCGGCGAGCTTCACCTCGATGAGTCGGTGGGCCGACAGTTCGCGTTCTATGCCGGCGGCGTCATCCGCGGCGATCTCGGGCGGTCCTACATCACCAACCGGCCGATCGCGCAGGACATTCGTGAGCGCTTCCCCAAGACGCTCCAGCTCGCCGCCGCCGCCATGCTCCTCGCGGCGCTCACCGGAATCACTCTCGGCATCCTGGCCGCACGCCGCCCCGGTGGATGGGTGGACCGTCTGTCACTCGGGTTGGCGTACCTCGGCGTCTCCTTTCCCGTGTACTGGGTGGGGATCATCCTGATCTTCATCTTCGCGGTGGTGTTGAGATGGCTGCCGGCATCGGGGTACGGCCGGCCGCAATATCTCATCCTGCCAACGGTCGCCCTCGGGTCGCGCTCCATCGCCTTCCTCGCGCGGATGACCCGCTCGGCGATGCTCGAAGTGCTCGGCGCCGACTACGTGCGCACGGCACGAGCCAAGGGAGTGAGCGAGCGAATGGTGCTCTTGCGCCACGCCCTGCGAAACGCGCTCATCCCGGTGATCACCGTCCTCGGCCTGGATTTCGGCTACTACCTCACGGGTAGCATCCTGACGGAGACCGTGTTCGGGTGGCCAGGGCTGGGGCGCTACGTCGTCAACGCCATCTCACGACGCGACCTTCCGGCCATCCAGGGCGCGATCCTGTTCATGAGCGTGGTGTTCGTGCTCGTGAACCTGTTGACGGATCTGGCGTACGCGGCGAGCGATCCTCGCGTGGCGTATGACTGATGGGCTGCATCCGAGATGATGATCGCATTCGGCGGCCGCTGCACCCCGCTCAGGGGAAAATTCAACGCGAACGGCGGCCGCGGATTCTCGCGGCGAAGCGCGACGCGGATCGCTCAGTGGGGGGGCTGAGTGGCGAGCGCCGGGCGAGGGGCAGGATCTGGGGGAAAGAGCGACGGCCGTTGGTGTCGCATCCTCCTCATCGAGTGATTGGAGGAGGGGACCAGGCGCTTGAACGTGTGGCGCCGACTAAGGCCGCGGACCGCCCCCCAACGTGAACGGCGCCCCCCAAAAATCCGCGGCAGTCAATCCGACCGGAGCGCCTGCACCGGATCCACGCGCGCTGCGCGCCGCGCTGGAGCGTAGCTCGCTGCCAGGGCGATCGCGAGCAGCAATGCTGCCGCACCGCCGAGCGAAACCGGGTCGGTAGGGCTCACAGCATAGAGTAGCGAGCCCAACAGGCGCATGAGCCCGACAGCGGCAACAACGCCCACGACGACCCCCAGTGCCGCCATGCGCAGCGACTCCTTGACGATCTGCGCGCTGACCTGCGAGACGCGGGCTCCGAGCGCCATGCGGATTCCGATCTCGGTGCGCCGCTGCCCCACCAGATAGGAGATGACGCCGTAGATCCCGACCGCGCTGAGCAGGAGCGCCATCGCTCCGGCGATCCCCAGCAGCAGCATCGTGAAGGAAGTGCGCGCCATGGAGCTCGCGACCAGCACCTCCATTGACTCGACGGCGGCGAGCGGAACCTGGGGATCGATCTCCGAGAGCCTGGCGCGAATCGCGGGGGTGAGCGAGATCGGCTCGATCCCGCGAGTGCGCACCACGATCTTCATCTCGTTGGGAGGGCTCCAGAGGTAGGCGCCGGGTATCGGAAACATGGGGAAGTACACCATCTCGACCGCCGGTCGGTCGAGTCCTTCCGCGCGCACGTCCCCGGCGATGCCGACGATGGGAAAAAACGGCGGGTGACTGCCATTCCCCTTGATCCCCTTGCCAATCGCGCTCTGGCCCGGCCAGAAGCGCTGCGCCAGGGCACGACTCACGACCACCCCTCCGGTCCGCGCGTCATTCTCCAGCCAATCAGGAGCATGGCCCTCCACCGGGATGCCCATCGCCTCGAAATATCCGGGCGTCACCTGGCCCACCGGCACGCAGGCTGCCCTCTCGAAGCTGCTCGTCGGGGGAGTATCGGTGAACACCGAGCTGCACCCGTCGTTGCCATCGAGGGGAAGAACCTGCGTCATCCCGACTGCGGTCACGCCGGGAAGTGCCCGGATCTCCGCGGCGAGGCGCTCGTAGAACGCATTGACGTTCTCGTATTTCGGGTAGCTGTTGTACGGCAGCGCCACGGACATCGTGACGACGCCCCGGGGATCGAAGCCGGGGCGCACTTCGCGCAGCCGCTGAAAGCTTCTCAGCATCAGCCCGGCGGCCGCGAGCAGCACGAGAGCGAGGCTCACCTGGGCCGTCACCAAAGTGCTGCGTACCGCACGCCGGTGGCGCGATGATGTCATGCCGCGCGAGCCGTCACGCAGAGCGCTGATGTCCATACTGCTGTAAGCCAGCGGGAGCAGCCCGAAGAGGGCGCCGGCGCCGAGCGACAACGCGACGGCGAACAGGATCGAAGGCCAGCCGAGGTGGATCTCCGTCAGTCGCGGAAGGTCATGGGGCGCCAGCCCGATCATGACCTTCAGCATCGCGTAGGCGAGGCCAACGGCGCACAGTCCCGCGAGCGAGCAGAGGAGGATGCTCTGCGTGAGAGAATGCAGCGCCAGATGCACTCTGCTGGCGCCCAGCGCGCCGCGCACCGCCATCTCGCGCCTCCGGGCATCGATTCGCACGAGAAACAGATTGGCGACGTTGGCGACGGCGATCATCAAAACCAGCGCGACGGAGGAAAAGAGGATCCACAGAGCGCGCGCCACCGGCTCGCCAACCAGGTCGTCGCGCAACGGCACGACGGCGGTGGAGAAGCCGGTACCCTTCATGAACGATGGGGGGTACGCGCTGGGCAGTGCGTCGGGGAGGCGAGCGGTGAGGGGAGCGAGCTCGGCCTCGGCCTGCTTCGCCGTGACGCCGGGCCGCAAGCGGCCGAGGGCGTGATAGGTGTGCTGGTTGTGCGCCTCGTCGGCCGGGTCCAGGTGCAGAGCTCCCCAGAGATCGATGTGGAGACCCGGCAGCCCCGCACCGGGAGAGAGCACCCCCGCCACACGCACGGATGCTCCCATGACGTCGATGGTGCGGCCGACAATGGAAGGATCGCCCCCGAAGCGCCGCTCCCAGTAGTCGTGTGCGAGCACGACCACCGCGGGCTCCTTCGGCAGGTTGTCGTCGGAGGTGAACAGCCGGCCGAGCTCCGGATGCAGGCCCAACACGTCGAAGACGGACGCGCTCACGAGCGCCGCCATCGCTCGCTCGGCGGGCTGGCCGCTGCGGTCGCCCATGACGGTGAGCGGCGTCGCAATCCAGAGCCCCAGCGCGTCGAAGCTGTGACTGTTCTTGCGGAAGTAGAAGAATTCACCGGTCGCAAGATTCCACCGCGCGTCCGGCTTCACGCCGGGCACGGGAGACGTGAGCCTCACCAGCCGGTCGGCATGAGCGTACGGTAGCGGCTGGAGCACCACCGCATCGAGCAGTGTGAAGATGGCAGTCGTCGCTCCGATGCCGATGGCGAGGGTGAGGATCGCGATGAGCGTGAAGCCGGGGCTGCGCGAGAGGGTGCGGAGCGCCTGTCGGGACTCGCGGGCCAGCGTATCGAAGAGGTCCATGCGTCGCTGCTCCCTGATGATGTGTTCATCGATGGAACACGCCTGCCGGCGATAGTCGTCGAGATGCCGAAGCGCCGCCGCGCCTCTCGTTCGGCGTCCTGGGGCGAGAAGCCTTGCGCCACGAGCTCATCGATCCGCCCCTCGAGGTGGAAGCGGAACTCGGCATCCACGCTGTCGCGCACCCGGCTGCGGGCGGCGGGAAGACGGAAGACGCGCCGGAGCGGAGCGTCAGGATCCGGGCTCATCGCGAGCCGTCGGCCGCGAGAAGGAGATCCACCGCCTGGGTGTATCGGGACCACTTCGAGAGCTCGGCGGTAAGCTGGCGGCGGCCGCGGGCGGTGAGGCGATAGAATTTCGCCTTGCGGTTCTGCTCGGTGGCGCCCCAGTCGGCCGCCAGCCAGCCCTTCTCCTCGAGCCGATGCAGCGCCGGATACAACGCGCCTTCCTCGATCTGGAGGCGGTTCTCGGTCACGCGCTCGATCCACCGGAGCACTGCCAGACCATGGGCAGGTCCCCAGGAGAGTGTCCTGAGCACGAGCAGGTCGAGCGTGCCGCGCAGAAGGTCGAGATCCCCGGACGCCGGCATGCGGTCTCCTGCCGAAAGTGTAGCCTAAGAACCTTAGGCTACACTAGGAGATGCGGGCGGAGGCGTCAACCCCCGGCTAATCGTCCTTCTGCCCGAACACGGCCATGTTCGAGCTGTGCCCGGGATTGATCTTCTTCTCCGGGTAGATCCAGTGCACCGCCTGGTTCACCGCGGTGGCCGCCTCGGCGAATCCGGTGGCGATCAGCTTGAGCTTCCCCGGATAGCTGGTCACGTCGCCCGCGGCGTAGATGCCGGCGCGCCCCGTCTCCATGGTGCTGGAAACGGCGATCTCGTCGTTCTGGATGTCGAGTCCCCAGTCCGCGATGCAGCCCATGTCGCTGACGAAGCCAAGCATGGGCAGGATGACGTCGTACTCGTGCCGCGTCAGCGACTTGGCCTTCACGTCCCTGAGCGTGACGCCGGTGATCTTGTCCCCTTCCCCATGCACCTCGTGCAGCTCGTGGAAGGGGAGCAGCTTCGCGCGACCGGCCGCCGCGGCGTCACTCACGGCGGTCACGGTGGCGCCATGGGCGCGGTAGCGGTCGCTCCGGTGCACCAGCGTCACGTGAGCGGCTCGATCCAGAAGCTGGTGTGCCCAGTCGAATGCCGTGTCGCCGCCGCCGATGATGAGCACGCGTTGGCCACGGAAGAGCTCGGGGTTCGTGACCCGATCGAAGATCCCACGGTCATACCAGGGCTGCGCGGTCGGTTGCGGCAGCCGGCGGGGGGTGAACGCCCCGATTCCAGCGGCGATGAGCAGAACCCGGCTCGGCAGCCGCTGCCGCTCAGTCACCAGAGTGAACACTCCGTCGTCTTCTTCCAGAGCGATGACGCGCTCGCTGAGATGGATCCCGGGCGCGAACTGGGCGGCCTGTTCGGCCAGGCCGCGCACGAGGTCCTTCGCGAGAATCTTGGGAAAGCCGCCGACGTCGAAGATGAACTTCTCCGGGTACAGGGCGGTCAGCTGTCCGCCGAGCTCGGGGAGTGCATCGACGATGCGGGAGCGGACGCCCCGCATGCCGGCATAGAAGGACGCGAAGAGCCCGGTGGGCCCTCCGCCGATGATCGTGATGTCCGTGAGGTCGTGCGGCATGAGCGCGTGGTGAACGGAAGCCGTCGGACGGATGTCCGACTCGGAAAAAATGTAATGACACAAAACGGCGATCACACCCTCGAATACTCCGGCGCCTATCGCCTCGTTCGCAAGATCGCGGTCGGAGGGATGGCGACCGTGTACGAGGCCGAGCTCCTCGGGCCGGCGGGCTTCGCCAAGCGCGTCGCCCTCAAGGTCATTCACCCGCGCTACGGCCGGGTGACCCAGTGGCTGCGTCTTTTCATTGATGAAGCCAAGCTCTCCGCCAACCTCGTGCACGGAAACATCGTGCAGATCTATCAGCTGGGAGAGGTCGACGGGCAGTACTACATCGCCATGGAGTACATTCAGGGTCCGACGCTCCGCATGGTGATAGACCGGCACCGCGAGCTGGGCACTCCCATCCCGACTTCGATCGCCGCCTACGTCGCCAGCCGTGTCTGCCGGGCGCTCGACTTCGCCCACAACTTCGTCGGGCCCGACGGCCGGCGGCTCGACATCGTCCACCGGGATGTCTCGCCCGGTAACGTGATGGCGACCTGGGACGGGCACATCAAGCTCGCCGACTTCGGAATCGCCAAAGCCTCCACCTCGGCGGACCCGGCTGCCGGCTCACCGATGATGATCGGCAAGAAGCACTACATGAGCCCGGAGCAGATCCTCGCTCTCGACACCGACGCGCGCAGCGACGTCTTCTCGATGGGGGTCGTGTTGTTCGAGCTGCTCTCGCTGCAGCCTCTGTTCGCCGAGGATGTCACCGAGCTGGCCATTGACGAGGTGACGGTGAAGCCGCTCCCGAGCGTGCGCGACATCGTGCCCGACATCCCGGCGCCGCTCGAGGACGTGCTCACCCGGGCGCTCGCCCGCGATCCGTCGCGCCGTCCGACGGCGGCGGTGATGGGGAAGGCGCTCGACCGGTGGGCGGAGGCCCAGACCGTCGTTCCCTCCCCCGACCGACTGCAGGAGCATCTCGCCACGATCTTCCCGGCGACCTACAAGCTTCGCTCCATCAGCGGGCCCCAGACGACCTTCTCCGCCTTTCCTTCGGGGCGTAAGAACGGGACGCGCGGCTGGATGTCGCGACTCCTCCGGTCATGAGTCGCTCCCAGGCGAAGGATACTCGGTGCTAGGGATGACGCACCGGTAGCTGTGAAAGCCTTCGCGCTTTCCGATACCACTCCCTAGCATCGAGTACCGCCCGGCGGCCGCAGGTCCCGGGAGCCGTGGCTCGCTCCTTTCCCCGCTTCCGCCGCCGCGGTAGCGTACCCGGATGAAGATCTACACCCGCACCGGCGATGGCGGAGACACGGGCCTCTTCGGCGGCGGGCGCGTGCCGAAGAACGATCCCCGAGTCGAAGCCTACGGCGATGTGGACGAGCTGAACGCCGTGCTCGGGCTCGCGCGCGCGACCGAGCCACTTCCGCGCATCGACGTTCTGCTCCTGTCCATCCAGCGCGACCTCTTCTCGCTCGGCGCGCTGCTCGCCACGCCGCGTCCCGAGAAGGTGCGCCAGCAGCTCGAGAAGGCGAGGATCGACGACCAGCGTATCGCCCAGCTCGAGAGCGCGATCGATGACGGCGAGTCGGAGCTCGAGCCGCTCGAGGCGTTTATTCTTCCCGCAGGCAGCCGGAAGGCGGCCACCCTCCACGTGGCGCGCACGGTCTGCCGCCGCGCCGAACGGCGGGTGATCACGCTCCGCAGCCAGGTGGAGGTGCCGGCCATCGCCGTCATCTACCTCAATCGGCTCTCAGACCTCCTGTTCGTTCTGGCGCGCGTCGCGAACAGGCGGTCGGGGGAAGGTGAGGTCACCTGGTGACCGTGGGCGCGGCCACCCCCGGCCAGATCACGGTCGCGTCCGGAGCGCTGAATGCCGTGGGGTCGATCGCCCTGGCCGCCGCGCCCGCCCACCGCTACGCCATCGTCACCGACACCACCGTCCGCGCGCTGTACGCGGATCGAGTGGCTCGCTCATTCGGAAGCGCGGACATCGTCACTCTGACCATTCCGCCGGGCGAAGAGCACAAGACTCGGCAGAGCTGGATGGGGCTCACCGACCAGCTTCTCGCCCTCGGACTGGGCCGGGACTCAGCGCTCCTCGCGCTCGGAGGCGGCGTGGTGGGCGACCTGACGGGCTTCGTGGCCGCGACCTACCTGCGCGGCATTCCCTTCCTGCAGATTCCCACCACGCTGCTCGCCATGATCGACGCGTCGATCGGCGGCAAGACGGGGGTAGACACTCCGGCGGGAAAGAATCTGGTGGGAGCGTTTCACCAGCCTTCGGCGGTGATCGCCGATCCGGATGTGCTGTCCTCGCTCCCTGAGCCCCAGCTGCGGTCGGGAATGGCCGAAGCGATCAAGCACGGCGCGATCGTCGATGCGGATTATCTGGGGTGGATCGATGTCCGCGTGCCCGAGCTGCTCGCGGCTCCCACCGGTGCGGCGATGCGGATGCTGATCGATCGCAGCATCGCCATCAAGACGGAAGTCGTGGCTTCCGATGAGCGAGAGCGCGGCCGGCGACGGATCCTCAACTTCGGACACACCATCGGACACGCGCTCGAGTCCGAGAGTCGCTTCCGTCTCCTCCATGGCGAGGCGATCGCGATCGGGATGGTGCTGGAAGCGAGGCTGGGTGAGCGGATGGGCGTGACCGAGGCCGGCACGGCCAGCGAGCTGGCGCGGATCCTCCGCCGGGCGGGTCTGCCGGTCGTGCGCCCGGACGGACTGGCCTCCGATGCGCTGCTGCGCTCGATGCGCACCGACAAGAAGTCGCGCGCCGGCGGCATCGAGGTCGCCCTGCCGACCCGGCTCGGCACGATCGGGAGCGGCCCGGGAAGCTGGAGCTACCGGGTGGATGATGCCGTCGTCATGGAGATCCTGGCTTGACCCCGTCCGCCTGACGGCTGCAATCTCCCACCGCGCGAATCTCTGCCGAGGAGCGGATGAGCTATCTCGATTCCGAGCTGGTGCCTGGTGAAACTGTCGTCTATCGGGCGCGACCGCACTGGCGGCTCTACCTGCCGGCGCTGCTTCCGCTCACCGGTCTCATCGTCAGCCTGGTCTCGGACTCCCGCCCCATCGCCATCTTCTTTCTGATTCTCACGGCTCTGGTCGCGGCGATCGCGCACATCGCCTACCGGTCGTCGGAGTTCGGGGTCACCACCAAGCGGGTGATCATCAAGACCGGGTGGCTCAAACGCCGCACGCTCGAGATGCTCCTCAGCAAGATCGAGAACGTGGGCGTGGATCAGGGTCTGGCGGCGCGTCTGTTCGGTTACGGAAGCATCACCGTCACCGGAACGGGGGGGACGCACGAGAATTTCCGCAACATCGCGCGACCGCTCGAATTCCGGAAGCAGGTGCAGGGGCAGATCGCGATGCTCGAGGGACGCGGCGGTCACGAAGGAGGGCTGTCGCCGGCCGGGATCGCGACGCCGGGCCGAGAGGAGCGCGAGTGTCCCTTCTGTGCCGAGCACATTCTGGCCAAGGCGAAGCTCTGTCGCTTCTGTGGTCGCGAGGTAGAGCCGCTGGCGACGACCTGAGTGCGGCCCCACTATTGCCACCCCGGAACTGGCCCACATCACAGAGGCGAGGCTCCATGTCTTCTTTCGGCACGTACCTGATCGGCTTCTTCATTCTCGTGATCGGATTGGCAATCGGCGCTTTCATGCTCGGCGCTCCGCCGCTCTGGATCGGCATCGGTGTGATCGTCGCGATCGGACTGGGGATTCTCTCCGCGACGAGCCGCACGAAGATGAAGGACCCGCCGACGACCTGACGGCGGCAGAAGGGACGCCCAAACGCCCGACGTCGCGTTCAGCTGCCGCGTCCAGGAAAATGACCCTGGATGCGGCCAAGTTGTTGTCGGGTAAGGCCGTGTCAGATCGGCAGCGAAGGTTGCCTGGCTGGCACGAAAAGTGGCTGTTGACCTCTTTTCGAGCGGCGGTTATCCTGCGCGTCCCTGGCGGGCGTGTGGTTACGCGGTACTTCTCCGCCCCGCAGAATCCTACCGCTTACGATGTGAGGGGCGTGTATGGAGCATGTGACCGAGAGCAGGTCCAAAGGATTCTTCCGCTCTTCCCCCTCTACCGCTTTCGATCAGTACCTCCAGGACATTCAGAAGCTTCCCCTCATCAGCGATCCCGAGGAAGAGCGACGTCTCGCTCGCCGGGCGCAGAAGGGCGACGAGAAGGCCGCCGAGCGGCTGGTCACGGCCAACCTTCGCTTCGTCATTTCCTACGTCAAGAAATATCAGGGGCACGGACTCGACCTGAGCGAGCTGGTGGCCATCGGCAACGAAGGTCTGCTGAAGGCCGTCAAGAAATTCGACCCGGATCAAGGGGTCAAGTT